>NZ_JAHYSR010000009.1 GCF_019431455.1 Paracoccus bogoriensis | reverse complement strand
CGCGCTTGACATGGCCCTTCACGCAGGTGGGCGGCATGAGCCGGACATCATGCCCGAACTTGATCACTTCCCGCCCCGGTCGTGCGCGCTGGCGCAGGCTTCCATACCGAACAGGCAGGGCGGCGGGCGGTCGAGGAACTCCAGCATCTGGCTGTGCCGCGACTGGCGACGCAAGACAGCCAGGCCTTCGGCATCGACGCCGTGCAGCTAAAAAACAGGTTTCGCCAGATCGATCCCGAGTGAGGTAATCCTGTTCATGGATAGCTCCCCTTGCTGGCGATGCTCAAAGCACCCGACAGGGCACATCGCGATGCCGCAAGCGCGGCCATCCACCTCATCAGGGGCGGGCAATGGCTCGTTCCGGCAGGCCTTCGACCAGCCCGATCGCGCCCATGCCGGAGAGACCTGGCGCAAGGTGTCCGAGAAACTGCGCCCGCGCTGGCCCAGGCTCGCCGACCTGATGGACGTTCGCGAGCACGACGTTCTGGCCTTGATGTTCTTCCCGCGCCAGCACCGCACCAAGCTTCACAGCACGAACCCGATCAAGCGGCTGAGCAAGGAGGTGAAGCGCCGCGCCGCCATCGTCGGCGTTCGGGCATTCCTTCGGACCGGCGGCAATCATGGCCTCACTCCCGAACGAGGCCTCGATCCTGCGCCTGATCGGCGCCGTGCAGTTTGAGCAGATCGACGAATGGCAGCCCGCCAGCCGCTCCATGATGGTCGAGGCCCTCGCCCAGATCGACAAGGAGGAGATCGACCCCATTCTCAGCATGACCATGAAAGCCGCCTGATCATACCCTCAGGCCATCCGGGAAATGGCACCAGATTGACAGACGTGACCGGAAAGATCGCGTGGCCGGTCAGAGCCGCCTGCCATGCGGCTTCATGAACAGGTCGCCGCACCTGCCAGGCGGGCACGGGCAGGGCTTGTCCGTCCTGCGCCATGGGGGGCGGTATTCAATCGGGCGGCGTTCAGCCCTTGGCGGTCCTGGTCTGGATCGCGTGAAAGGCCTCGAATTGCGGCGCGCCGCTATGCAGCTTGCGCGTCTCGCCGGCATTTGCATGAGCCACGCGGAATTGCTCCGAGCGCGTCCAGGCGCGGAAGGCGTCCTCGTCGCGCCAGACCGTGTGCGAGGCATAGAGCCTGTGGCCATCGTTTTCGGGGCCCCTGAGCAGGTTGAACTCGACGAAACCGTCCATCTCGTGCAGGCGACTGTCGCGGTTCAGCCAGAGGGCCTCGAATGCCTCGGCATTTTCCAGAGGGACGGTGAAGCGGTTCATCGCAAGAAACATCTTTGGCTCCTGACCTTGGGGGTGCTGAATGCGGGATGGCTGGCGATTGCTGGCACGGCACCCTTGCGCGCGGATCAGGTGGGGTCAAGGGCCCCTCTTGTCGCCGTTCGCGCCGCGTCCTAGCTTGGTGAGCATGAGAGATGGGCCCCGGGTCGAGATCCATTATTGCACGGGCTGCAACTGGTTGTTGCGGGCCGGCTGGATGGCGCAGGAATTGCTGCAGACCTTTGGCGCCGATCTGGCCGAGGTTGCGTTGGTGTCGGGGCACGGCGGCATCTACCGGATCGCGGTTGATGGCCAGGTAATCTGGGACCGCAAGGCGGATGGCGGCTTTCCTGGCGCCGCCGAGATCAAGCAACGTTTGCGTGACGTGATCGCGCCGGGGCGCGATCTGGGTCATGTGGACCGCTAATCTCGGAGGCTGTTGTAGAGTGCAAGATCCTCGGCCATGGCGTCGCGCAGGGATGCCTCGTCCTCGGGGGTCAGCCGGACATCGACACTGGGCGGGACATTGATGCGCGGCAATTCGATCATGCAATCCAGTCGCGTTTCCAGAAAGTCGATGAAGGCATCGATCCGCTCATAGCGGAAGATCCGATCCGTCCGCTTCTGGCCGTCTGCGAGGAACTCGGCCTGACTGCCGATGCCCAAGGCCGCGCGCCCGCCCGGCGCGACGTAACGGCGCGCGAAATCGGCGAAGCTGACGCCCCTCATCGGATGGGCCGGATCCTCGCTGTCGTCACGCAATTTGAAGCGATACCAGCTGCGCAGCCAGTCCAGCGGCTCGCGCATCAGGGCGACAGTGGTGAAGGCCTCTCCGGTCTGCTCGGTCAGCCAGGGCCCCAGGTGGCGATGATAGCCTGCGATGCCGGTATGTTTCAGCGCCTCGGGCCGTTGCAGCGAGACCGAGGCGAGAGGTTCCAGCGCCATCTCGATCGCCGTCGATCCCGTCTTGGGCGTTGCCAGAAAGACCAGTCGCTTTTCCCAGAAGATCAACATGGCTGGCGTGGTCCGTGTTGCAGATGGTTTTCCCAGCGGGGAATAACGCGCCGTCGCGCAGCTGTAAACGATTTGTTAACCGGGTCGGGATGAAGCTTTGCCTTGGGCGAATCGATTTCATGCGTCGGGGTGCTTGCAACCGGGGGGGAACTGGTCCAATTATTGCGAACAAGGCACGAACATTCGGCCGGTCCCGCGATTGCCCCGCCGGGAGGGCTGTGAAATAACAGGGTAAGGACATGGCACAGGCGAGCATTTTCGACATGAGTGACAAGCGCAGCGCTGACAAGCAGAAGGCGCTCGACAGCGCCCTGGCGCAGATCGAGCGGCAATTCGGCAAGGGCTCGATCATGAAGCTGGGCAAGGACAGCCCCGTGGCCGAGATCGAGGCGACATCGACGGGCTCTCTGGGTCTGGACATCGCGCTTGGCATCGGAGGGCTGCCCAAGGGCCGGATCATCGAGATCTTCGGGCCCGAAAGCTCGGGCAAGACCACGCTGACGCTGCATGTCGTGGCCGAGGAACAGAAGAAGGGCGGCGTCTGCGCCTTCGTCGATGCCGAACACGCGCTGGACCCGCAATATGCCAGGAAGCTGGGCGTCAACCTGGACGAACTGCTGATCAGCCAGCCCGACACGGGCGAGCAGGCGCTGGAGATCGTCGATACGCTGGTGCGCTCGGGCGCGGTCAGCCTGGTGGTGGTTGATTCTGTCGCAGCCCTGACGCCCAAGTCCGAGATCGAAGGCGATATGGGCGACATGCAGATGGGCAGCCAGGCCCGCCTGATGAGCCAGGCCATGCGCAAGCTGACCGCCTCGATCGGGCGGTCGAACTGCATGGTGATCTTCATCAATCAGATTCGCATGAAGATCGGCGTGATGTTCGGCAATCCCGAGACGACAACGGGCGGCAACGCGCTGAAATTCTATGCCTCGGTCCGTCTGGACATCCGCCGCACCGGCGCGGTCAAGGATCGCGACGAGGTGACGGGAAACACGACGCGCGTGAAGGTGGTCAAGAACAAGGTCGCGCCTCCGTTCCGGCAGGTCGAATTCGACATCATGTATGGCGAGGGGATCAGCAAGGTCGGCGAATTGATCGACCTGGGGGTCAAGGCCGGCGTGGTCGAAAAATCGGGCGCCTGGTATTCCTATGGCGACGAGCGCATCGGCCAGGGCCGCGAGAATGCCAAGCAGTTCCTGCGCGACCGTCCCGAAATCGCATTGGCCATCGAGGACAAGATCCGCGCAAGCCACGGTCTGGATTTCGCGGTCGGGAGCGGCGAGGACGACGTCCTGGCCGAGGATTGATCGCAACCTTGCGGCGCGCGCAGGCAAGCCTGCACGCAAGACCTTTCTCCCTGTAGCCGGTGCGGCGCACCGGCTACAGGGCTGTCTGCACCCTGCATTGCTGGACAGTGCCGCAGGGCGCGGTTAGATCGTTTTCCAAGCCGGCGGTGCCGGTCAGACCCGTTTTGCGATGAAGGCCCGCCATGCCCAGTCTGAGTGACATTCGTCAAACCTTCCTTGGCTATTTCGAGAAGAACGGTCACCGCGTGGTCGAGAGCAGCCCTCTGGTGCCGCGCAATGATCCAACGCTGATGTTCGCCAATTCCGGCATGGTCCAGTTCAAGAACCTGTTCACCGGCGTCGAGACACGCGATTATCAGCGCGCCACCACGGCGCAGAAATGCGTTCGCGCGGGCGGCAAGCACAACGACCTGGATAATGTGGGCTATACGGCGCGGCACCACACCTTTTTCGAGATGCTGGGAAACTTCAGCTTCGGCGATTACTTCAAGGAAGGCGCCATTCCCTTTGCCTGGGAGTTGCTGACCAAGGAATTCGACATCCCCAGGCACCGGCTGCTGGTGACCGTCTATCATACCGATGACGAGGCAGCGGCGATCTGGAAGAAGGTCGCGGGGCTGTCGGATGACCGCATTATCCGTATCCCGACCAGCGACAATTTCTGGCAGATGGGGCCGACCGGACCTTGCGGCCCCTGCACCGAGATATTCTTTGACCATGGCGACTCGATCCCGGGTGGCCCTCCGGGTTCGGCGGATGAAGATGGCGACCGCTTCATCGAGATCTGGAACCTGGTCTTCATGCAGAACGAGCAGTTCGAGGACGGCTCGATGCGGGCGCTGGACATGCAGTCCATCGACACGGGCATGGGGCTGGAGCGGATCGGCGCGCTTTTGCAGGGCAAGCACGACAATTACGACACCGATCTGATGCGCGCGTTGATCGAAGCCAGTGCGAATGTGACCAGTGTGGATCCGGATGGGCCGGGCAAGGTCCATCACCGGGTGATTGCCGACCACCTGCGTTCGACCAGTTTCCTGATTGCGGATGGGGTGATGCCCAGCAATGAGGGGCGTGGCTATGTGCTGCGCCGGATCATGCGGCGTGCGATGCGTCATGCGCATATGCTGGGGGCAACTGACCCGGTGATGCACAAGCTGGTGCCGGCACTGGTGCGCCAGATGGGCGCGGCCTATCCGGAGCTGACGCGCGCTCAGGCAATGATCGAGGAGACGCTGCGGTCCGAGGAGACGCGGTTCCGCCAGACGCTGGACCGGGGCCTGCGGCTTTTGGACGACGAATTGGCGAAGTTGCCCGACGGGGCGGATCTGCCGGGCGAAACGGCCTTCAAGCTCTATGATACCTTCGGTTTCCCGCTGGACCTTACTCAGGATGCGTTGCGCGAAAAGGGGCGTGGCGTGCAGATCGAGGGTTTCGACGCAGCCATGGCGGAACAGAAGCGCATGGCGCGCGCGGCCTGGAGCGGATCGGGCGAGGCGGCAGACGCCAGGATCTGGTTCGAGCTGGCCGATAAGCACGGTGTGACCGAGTTCCTGGGCTATGACACCGAAGAGGCCGAGGGGCAGGTCATGGCCCTGGTGATCGACGGCGCCGAGGTTGCCGAGGCCGCGGCTGGCACCAAGGTCACGATCGTGGTGAACCAGACGCCCTTCTATGCCGAAAGCGGCGGTCAGGTGGGCGACGCGGGGCTGATCCGGACCGAAACGGGGGCAGCGCGCGTTGCCGACACGAAGAAGGTCGCAGGCGTCTTCCTGCACCAGGCAGAGGTAACGGCGGGCGTCATCAGCCGGGGGCAGGGCGCGCAATTGGCGGTGGACCATGAGCGCCGCGGCGCGATCCGGGCGAACCATTCGGCCACGCATCTGCTGCACGAGGCGCTGCGCGGTGTCCTGGGCGAGCATGTCGCGCAGCGGGGCAGCCTGAACGCGCCCGACCGGCTGCGCTTCGATTTCAGCCATAACAGTGCGCTCAGCGCCGAGGAGATGACTCGGATCGAGGCCGAGGTGAACAGCTTCATTCGTCAGAACAGTCCCGTCGAGACCCGGCTGATGACGCCTGACGAGGCGCGCGCCCTTGGGGCGCAGGCCCTGTTCGGCGAGAAATACGGCGACGAGGTGCGCGTGGTCTCGATGGGCGTCCATCCCGGAAGCGGCAAGGGAGCAGATGGCGCGGCCTATTCGCTGGAATTGTGCGGCGGCACGCATGTCGCGCGGACGGGCGATATCGGGGCTTTTGTCCTTCTGGGCGATGCAGCCTCCAGTGCAGGGGTGCGGCGCATCGAGGCGCTGACGGGGCAGGCCGCGCTGGATCATCTGCGTGCGGCGGACCGCCGTCTGGGCGAGATTGCGGGGATTCTCAAGGCGCAATCCGCCGATGTGGTGAACCGCGTTCGCGCCTTGGCAGACGAACGCAAGGCGCTGGCCAATGAGGTCGCGCAACTGAAGCGTCAATTGGCCATGAGCAGCGGCGGGGCCTCGGAAGCCGAGGAGGTCGCAGGTGTCAGGTTCATTGCCCGCCGCGTCGAGGGCGTGGGCGGCAAGGAGCTGGGCGCGCTGGTCGAAGAGATGAAGGCTTCGCTGGGCAGCGGCGCGGTTTTGCTGCTGGCTGAGGATGGTGGCAAGGCAACGGTCGCGGCGGGCGTGACGCCGGACCTGACCGGGCGAATCAGTGCCGTGGCGCTGGTTCAGGCCGCGACGGCTGCCCTTGGCGGCAAGGGCGGAGGCGGCCGCCCCGACCGTGCGCAGGGCGGCGCCCCCTCGCTTGCGGCCGCGGAAACGGCGTTCCAGGACGCGCGCAAGATCATCGAGGACAGCAAATGACAGCCTTGTGGATTGCCCATGTGCATGTGACGGACCCCGAGGCTTATGGCCTTTATGCCAAAGCCGCGGGGCCGGCAATCGCAGCCCACGGGGGTGTGTTCCTGGCGCGTGGAGGGCGCTATCACGTGCTGGAAGGCGCCGACCGCGCCCGTCATGTCGTGGCGCGCTTCCCGTCGCTGGAGGCGGCAGTTGCCTGCTATCACAGCAGAGAATATCAGGCGGCTCTGTCTCATGCCAAAGGCGCGAGCGAACGCGACCTTGTGATTGTCGAGGAAGCGCCAGCCCCGACGGAGTAGATGAAGTCCTTGCTCTTTCGTGCTAAGCCTGTCACAAAAGAGACCTAAAAGGGGCAAGGGCATGTGCCGGTGGGCCGCCTATCTGGGCGAACCGATCTTTCTGGAAGACATCGTCAGCAAACCGGCGCATTCGCTGATTCGCCAAAGTCAGGGCGCAATGCGGTGCCACACGCCGGTCAATGCCGATGGTTTCGGGATCGCCTGGTATGGAGAGCGGCCCGAGCCCGGTCTTTATCGAGATGTGATGCCCGCCTGGTCCGATCCCAACCTGCGCTCTCTGGTCGGACAGGTTCGCTCCGGGCTGTTTCTGGCCCATGTGCGCGCTTCGACCGGGACGGCGACCAGCCGCAACAATTGTCATCCTTTCACCGTCGGGCGCTGGAGCTTCATGCATAACGGCCAGTTCGGTGGTTATGACAGATTTCGGCGCCATGCCGATGTGTTGATCCGGGACGAGTTCTATCCTCATCGCAAGGGCGCAACGGACAGCGAGGCGCTGTTCCTGATCGCCCTGGGCGAGGGGTTGGAGGACGATCCGCGCGGCGCGATGGAGCGGGCCGTGGGGCAGTTGACGGCGCTGGCCCGCCAGCGAGGCGAGACGCCGCATGTCCGTGCGGCCTGTGCCCTGTCGGACGGGCGGCGTCTCTACGTTCTGCGCTACAGCAGCGACGATCAGGCGCCATCGCTGTATCATCGCTGGTCCGCCACGCGGCGAGGCTGGGCCGTCGTCTCCGAGCCACTCGAGACCGATGAAACCGACTGGCAGGAGGTTCCGCCCGGCAGCTTCTGTATCTTCGAGGGCGAGCGGTTCAAGAGCCTGCCCTTTGAACCGGAAACGCTCAGCGCCGCCGCCTGATCGGATCACTCGGGACGCGACCGGGGTAACGGGGCCGGTTCGGGCTTGGCGCGACGAAAGACCAGCAGGTTGTGATAAATGGTGCTGCGCCCGGTCAGGCCGCTGCGCTCCTCACTGGGCAGAACATCGGCGCGCAGGTAATCCCAGCCATCGGCCGCCATGCGGTTCAGTTCCGCCGCCAGCGCCAGCGCATAACGGTCGGTGGGCGTTTTGGCGTCGCGGGCCTTCTCGCTCCGGGTCGGCGCGGGAATGACGGCATATTCATAGCGCATCGGGCGGTCCTTGTGGTGATGGGCCGGAAGGCGGGCGCGACCCGGTGCCGCGCCCCAGGGATCAAAGACCCAGTTTCTGCGCGACAAGCGCGTTCACGGCCGCCGGGTTAGCCTTGCCGCCGGTGGCCTTGAGCACCTGACCCACGAACCAGCCCGCAAGCTTGGGATTGGCGCGGGCCTTCTCGACCTGCGCGGGATTGGCGGTGATGATCTCGTCCACCGCCGCCTCGATCGCGCCGAGATCGGTGACCTGCTTCATGCCGCGCGCCTCGACGATGGCGGCGGGATCGCCGCCCTCGGTCCACAGGATTTCGAACAGATCCTTGGCGATCTTGCCCGAGATGTCGCCTTTGGCGATCAGATCGATCACGCCGCCCAGCTGCGCCGCCGTAACGGGCGAGGTCGCGATGGTCAGCCCTTCCTTGTTCAGGCGGCCGAAGAGTTCGTTGATGACCCAGTTCGCGGCCATCTTGCCGTCGCGCCCGGAGGCCACGGCCTCGAAGTAATCGGCATTCTCGACCTCGGCGGTCAGCACGCCCGCATCGTATTCAGACAGGCCCAGATCCTTGACGAAACGGGCCTTCTTCTGGTCGGGCAGTTCCGGCATCGCTGCGGCGATGTCATCGACCCAGGCCTGATCGATCTCCAGCGGCAAAAGGTCGGGGTCGGGGAAGTAGCGGTAGTCATGCGCCTCTTCCTTGGACCGCATCGAGCGCGTTTCTCCCCTGTCGGGATCGTAGAGGCGGGTTTCCTGCACGACCGTGCCGCCATCCTCGATGATGGCGATCTGGCGGCGCGCCTCGTATTCGATCGCCGCCTGGATGAAGCGCAGCGAGTTCATGTTCTTGATCTCGCAGCGCGTGCCCAGATGGCTGAAATCGCCGGTTTCCATGAAACGTTCGTAATCGCCGGGCTTGCAGACCGAGACGTTAACGTCGGCGCGCAGGTTGCCGTTCTGCATGTTGCCGTCGCAGGTGCCCAGATAGCGCATGATCTGGCGCAGCTTGGCGACATAGGCGGCGGCCTCTTCGGGGCTGCGGATGTCGGGGCGGCTGACGATCTCCATCAGGGCGACGCCGGTGCGGTTCAGGTCCACAAAGGACATGTTCGGGTCCATGTCATGGATCGACTTGCCGGCATCCTGTTCGATATGGATGCGCTCGATCCGGACGCGGCGGGCGATTCCGGGGCCCATGTCCACGATCACCTCGCCTTCGCCGACAATGGGATGGTAGAGCTGGCTGATCTGGTAGCCTTGGGGCAGGTCGGGATAGAAATAGTTCTTGCGGTCGAAGGCCGAGCGCAGGTTGATCGCGGCCTTCAGCCCAAGGCCGGTGCGCACGGCCTGGGCCACGCAGAATTCGTTGATGACCGGCAGCATCCCCGGCATCGCGGCATCGACAAAGGCGACATTGCTGTTGGGCTCGGCCCCGAATTCGGTCGAAGCGCCCGAGAACAGCTTGGCTTTCGAGGCAATCTGGGCGTGCACTTCGAGCCCGATCACCAGTTCCCAATCGCTTTTGGCGCCCTGGATCACCTTGGGCTGGGGTGCGGCATAGGTCAGGTGGTCAAGCATCGCGCGGGCCTTTTCGTCGGTCGTTCCGGTCTTTGGTGCCTTGTAGGACAGGCGACGGTTCTTGTCACGGGGCGGCGAGACGGGCGGGGCTGCGCGAATCGTCCTGCCTCCGTCGAAAGATGCTGTTTCATATGCACTTTTCTCCACATGGTCGTGATCCCGGCTTGAATCGGCGGAAATCCCCCATCGGCGTCCGTGGGCTCTGGCGTGATTCTGCCGATGAAAGGGGGGCTTGTGGCGTCGCCATTGCGCGGATCGACAAAGCGCCGCATCGGAAACAGGACCGAAACAACGCCATGGGTTGCCGATGCGCCTTGCGCTTGCCCTCGCCACGATCGCCGTCATCGCCGGCTGCGCCCCTTCCGCCAGAACCGAGGTCGAAAATCACGCCGAAGCACGGCAGATGTCGCTGGCATCGGCGCCTCCGATGCGGTGGGGTTCCCGACAGGGGTCGGATGCCTGGACGCAGGCGACGCTGGCGGCGCTGGACCGCGAGGGCGCCACGATCCTGTCGCGCGTGCCGGCAGACGTGCAGACCTTCTGCCCGCGATACGCCGCCCTGGACGAGACCGGGCGCCGCGCCTTCTGGGCCGGGCTGCTGTCGGCGGTGGCCAAACATGAAAGCACCTACAATCCGAACGCGGCCGGGGGTGGCGGCCGCTGGCTTGGCCTGATGCAGATTGCGCCCGCGACCTGGCGGCATTACGGCTGCACAGGCAATATCCGTAACGGCGCTGACAACATGGCCTGCGCGGTGCGGATCATGTCGCGGCAGGTGGCGCGCGACAATGCCGTGGCGCATGATGGCAGCGGCTGGCGCGGTGTCGCGCGCGATTGGGCGCCGCTGCGCAGCTCTGCCAAACGTGCAGACATCGCCGCCTGGACCTCGTCGCAAAGCTATTGCCGCGGCGACGCCTGAGCACGATATCATCGGACTCGACGGCGCGGCCTGCCACGGGGCCGCGCGTATCCTTGTCAGCGCAAGGCCGCCAGGATCCGCGCCCAGGACCGCGCGCCCCTGGCAAAGCTTTCCAGATCGTATTTCTCGTTGGGCGAATGGATGCGATCGTCGTCTCGGCCAAAGCCGATCAGCATCGAATCCATTCCCAGCAATTCCTTGAAGTCGCCCGCAATCGGGATCGAGCCGCCCGCGCCGATAAAGGCGGCTTCGCGGCCCCATTCGCGGCTCAGCGCGTCGCGCGCCAGACCAAAGGCCGGGTCGGACACATCCATGACGCTGGCCGGACTGGCGCCGTGGTCGTGGAATTCGACCCGGCAATCGGCGGGGACAAAGCGGCGGACGTGATCCTGAAAGGCCGCGCGGATTGCCTGCGGATCCTGCCGGCCCGTCAGGCGGAAACTGACCTTGGCGCGCGCCTCGGCGGGCAGCACGGTCTTGAAGCCGTCGCCCGCATAGCCGCCCGCGATGCCGTTGATCTCGGCCGTGGGGCGGTTCCAGACCATCTCCAGCGGAGTGCGGTCCTGTTCGCCGACGGGCTGCGACAGGCCCACACGGCCCAGAAATGCGGCGGCGTCGAAATCCAGCGCCTGCCAGTCGCGCGCCTGTTCGGGCGTCAGATCCTCGACCCCGTTATAGAAACCAGGCAGGGTGACGCGCCCGGTCTCGTCCTTCAGGGCGGCCAGCGCCTGCACTAGGATCATGATCGGGTTTGCGGCCAGACCGCCGAAACTGCCCGAATGAAGGTCGCGATCGGCGGCACGGATGACGACTTCCTGCCCGACAAGGCCGCGCAATTGCGTCGTGATCGCGGGGCGGCCATCGGCATAAAGGGCAGTATCGCAGATCATCGCCAGCGAGGCGCGCAGCATCTCGGCATGATCGCGCAGGAAAGGGCGCAGCGAGGGCGAGCCGGATTCCTCCTCGCCCTCGAACAGCAGAACCAGGTCCGAGGGCAGGGCGCCGTGCACGGCCTTCCAGGCACGGAATGCTTCGATGAAGGTCATCAGCTGGCCCTTGTCGTCTGACGCGCCGCGCCCGCGGATCACCCGGCCCAAAGGCGTGTCCTCGATTGCAGGCTCGAAGGGTGGACGGTCCCAGAGCGCCAGCGGATCGACCGGCTGCACGTCGTAATGACCGTAAAACAGCAGCCGGCGCGCTCCGCCCGGGGCCGAGCGCGCCACGACCATCGGATGCCCCGGCGTGTCGTGAATTCGCGTCTCGAAGCCCAGTTCGGTCAGTTCGCGCGCCAGCCATTCCGCGGCAGCCCGCACATCGCCCGCATGGGCCGGGTCGGTCGAGATCGACGGGATTCGCAGGAACTGCATCAGCCTTTCAAGCGCCGCATCCCGGTCCGCCTCCAGCTGCGTCAGGATGTCCTCCAATCTTGTCGAATCCGTCATTTTTCCTATCTTTCCCTTGTCATCGACCGGCACGGGACGTTGTTCTTTCGTCTGGTCCGACGTTTTTGGCCTGTCCTTTTTGCGCCTTGACCTCTATCAAAGTCGGGCCGCGCGCGATCTGACAATGATTGCACCCAGCCAGCTATGCAAGGGAACGCCCGCAATGAATTATGATGCCGCCCTCGACCAGGCCATTGCTCGTCTTCATGATGAGGGGCGCTATCGCACCTTCATCGACATCGAGCGTGCCAGGGGGCGCTTTCCGCAGGCGATCTGGAACCGGCCCGATGGTGAAAAGCAGGAAATCACCGTCTGGTGCGGGAACGATTACCTGGGCATGGGCCAGCATCCGGCCGTCCTGTCGGCCATGCACGAGGCATTGGACGCAACCGGCGCCGGTTCGGGCGGGACGCGCAATATCAGCGGCACGACAGTCTATCACAAACGGCTGGAGGCCGAACTGGCCGATCTGCACCAGAAAGAGGCGGCGCTGGTCTTTTCCTCGGCCTATATCGCCAATGACGCGACCCTTTCGACCCTGCCCAAGCTGTTTCCCGGCCTGATCATCTATTCGGACGAGCTGAACCACGCCTCGATGATCGAGGGTATCAAGCGCAATGGCGGCGCCAAGCGGATCTTTCGCCACAATGACGTGGCCCATCTGCGTCAGCTCATCGAGGCCGACGATCCGGCCGCGCCCAAGCTGATCGCCTTCGAGTCGATCTATTCGATGGATGGCGATTTCGGGCCGATCGCCGCAATCTGCGATCTGGCCGAGGAATTCGGCGCGCTGACCTACCTGGACGAGGTTCATGCGGTCGGCATGTATGGTCCCCGCGGTGGCGGCGTGGCCGAGCGCGACCGGCTTGCGCATCGCATCGACATCATCAACGGGACGCTGGGCAAGGCGTTCGGGGTGTTCGGAGGCTATATCGCGGCCAGCGCGAAGATGTGCGACGCGATCCGCTCCTATGCGCCGGGCTTCATCTTCACGACCTCGCTGCCGCCTTCGGTCGCGGCGGGGGCTGCGGCTTCGATCGCGCTGCTGAAGACCGCCGAAGGGCAGAAGCTGCGCGATGCCCAGCAGCTGCACGCGCGCATCCTCAAGATGCGGCTCAAGTCGCTCGGGATGCCGATCATCGACCATGGCAGCCATATCGTGCCCGTGCATGTGGGCCATCCGGTCCATTGCAAGGCGCTGTCGGACATGCTGTTGCGCGACCACGGGATCTATGTTCAGCCGATCAACTTCCCGACCGTGCCGCGCGGCACCGAACGCCTGCGCTTCACGCCCTCGCCGGTGCACGATCTCGGGCAGATCGACCACCTGGTCCGGGCGATGGATCGCCTCTGGTCGCATTGCGCGCTGAATCGCGCCGAATTGAGCGCCTGATCCCGTTCTTGGATGAACTGCTCTCGCCCGCGTGATAACGTCCGGGTAAAGAAGAGACGAGGGCGGTGATTCGGACCGCTCGACTGGCGGGCGTAAGAGGCAATTCGGATGAGCAGGCTGCGGGCACAACACCCGGCAGAAGATATCGTTCAGATCGGGGATGTTCAGCATTTCCTGGACGATGATACTCGCCTCGGCGATATCATGCGGGGCGAGCGGGCAACGCTTGGCAAATCGCTGCTGGATGTGCAGCGCGAGCTGCGCATCCGTGCCTCGTATGTCGCCGCCATCGAGAATTGCGACATCTCGGCCTTTGACGCGCCCAGCTTCATTTCGGGCTATGTGCGCTCTTATGCGCGCTATCTGGGCATGGACCCGGACTGGACCTTCCGCCGTTTCTGCGCCGAGTCCGGGTTTCAGCCGACACATGGCATGGCGCCCGCGGCGGCGGGGCCGAAACCCGTGCGTCGCCCCTCGGACCCGGCCGAGGCCCTGGCCAATCCGCGTGCGTTGTTCATCCCTCAGGAACGCAGCTTCTGGGCCGACCTGGAGCCGCGCGCCATCGGGGCGCTTGTCGTTCTGATCGCTCTGATCGCGGGGCTGGCCTATGGCGGCTATGCATTGCTGCAAGAGGTGCAGCGCGTGACGCTGATGCCCGGGGACGACCTGCCGCAGCTTGTGACCGAGCTTGACCCGACCCAAGGCGCGGGCCTGGCCAGCCCCGATCTGGAAACGCGCGATCCGGCCGAGATTGCGCGCCGCCTGCCTCAGCCCGAGGCGCTGGACCGGCTCTATCGTCCGCAGATTCTCGAAGCGCCTGTCCTGACCGCGCGCGATGGGCCGATCGCTGCGATCGATCCTGGTCTGACCGAAACTGCGGCGACGGCAATCGCGGATCTGGGCAGCGTGGCGATGCCGCAACCGCCCCAGGATGCAACGCAGGCCGCGGGCTTCGGGCCGCTGATGCCGGCAGATCTGGGCGTGCCAAGCGATATCGCGACCATGGTCGCCGATTCCCTCCCTGCCGAAGGCGGGGTCGGCGGGGTCCGCACACTGGCCCCGGACGCGCCGCAGCTTGAATTGCTGGCCGTCCGTCCGGCCTGGGTGCGTGTGACATCCGCCGATGGCACCGTCCTTCTGGAAAAGATCATGGATGCGGGCGAGCGCTTCGCCCTGCCCAAGCTGGAAGAGGCGCCGCGTCTGCGAACCGGCAATTCCGGCGCGGTCTATTTCGCGATCAATGGCCAGACCTATGGCCCGGTCGCGCCCGGCGCTCAGGTCGTCAGCAATATCGAGCTTGCTCCTTCCAGCCTGACCGAGCGTTTTGCACTGGCCGATCTGAACGCCGATCCCGAACTGGCGCAAATCATTTCGGTTGCCAGTGCCGAGCAGCAGACGGCCGAGTGATCGGCCCTCAGCGCCAGGTCCGCTCCAGCACCGACAGCCAGTTCTCGCAGGCGATGCGCCGGATCAGCGCGTCGCCATAGCCGTGATCCTGCATCGCCGCGATCAGGCGCGGCAGCGCCGCCGCATCCGGCACCTCGCGCGGCATGAGCGCACCGTCGAAATCCGATCCGAAAGCCACCCCGCCTTCGCCCAGGATCGACAGCAGGTGATCCAGGTGGCGCAGCATCATGCCGATATCCTCAAGCGGCAGACGCCGCCCGTCGGTCCGCAGAAAGCCAGAGGCGAAGTTCAGCCCCACAAGACCACCGCTATCGGCGATCTGACGCAATTGCCGGTCGGTCAGGTTGCGGCTGCTGGGGCAAAGCGCATGGACGGCGCTGTGGCTGGCCACGAGCGGCGCATCCGACAGGCGCGCAATGTCGTCGAACCCGGCCTCGTTCAGATGCGACAGGTCCAGCATGATCCCCAGGCGGTTACAGGCTGCCACCAGCGCGCGCCCGGCGGGTGTCAGCGGCCCGCCCAGATCGGGCGAGGCGGGAAAGGCAAAGGGCACGCCATGACCGTGCCGCGTGGGCCGCGACCAGACCGGCCCCACCGAACGCAGCCCCATCGCGTGCCATAGATGCAGCGCGTCCTCGTCGCGGATCGCCTCGGCCCCTTCCATGTGCATGACGGCCGCGAAGCCGCCCGCCGCGATGGTGGCGCGCAGATCCTCAGCCCCCGTGACGATGGTCAAAAGGCCCGCGCGGTGCAGGTGGTGAAGCGTGGCGGCCTGGGCAAAGGCCGGGGGCAGGGCAGCCTCGGGTGTGATCTCGGGCGGCAGGGGCAGGGCAAAGGGCGGGTTTTCCATCTGGTGCAGATGGGCTGCCTCATCCGGATGGGCGGGCGAGGGCACCCAGATCGCAAAGAAGCCGCCCACCAGACCGCCCGCCCGCGCGCGCGCCAGGTCCAGATGGCCCGTGCCATCGCCCTGCTGCCACAGCCTTGCGGCATCGGGGCCGGCGGCCACCAGCCGTTGCAGCATGTCGTTATGGCCGTCGAATATGGGGATCATGGCAAGGCTCCGGTCGGTTCGGTTGCAGAATGCACATCCTGCAAGCGTGTCGCAATGCGCTTTGCGCGCGCGCCGGGGCGCGCTAGGCTGGCACCATCAGCCAGCGAAAGGCCCGCACCATGTTCAGCATCACGCCTGATTTCGACGGCCAGACCGTCATCACGACCTTCGAGGTCACGCCCGGCAGCGCGCATGACGTGCTGGACCTGCTGACCTCGGCCTGGGCAGAGGTGATCAGTCGTCAGCCCGGTTGCCTTGGCGGCGCGATCCATCTGAACGACGCTCAGACCCGCATCGCCTCCTATTCGCAATGGCGCGACCGGCGCGATTATCAGGCCATGCTGCGCGACCCCGAGATGCGTCGCCGCAACCGCGAGATCCACGCCATGTGCAAGAGCTTCGAGCCCGTGATGTACGAGGTGCAGTCGGTCCATCCCTGATGCTGCAGATGCAGAAAGGTGGTGCATTCGCGCGCCGCGCCTTTTAGGCTGTATGAAAGGAACCGGAGGATCTTGATGGCGGGGCGGATCATCACCGTGGCCCAACAGAAGGGCGGCAGCGGCAAGACGACAATGGCGGTCAATCTGGCGGTGGCGCTGCACGGGCGCGGCTATTCGGTTGCGCTGGTCGATACCGATCCGCAGGGCAGCATGGGCCGCTGGTTCATGGAACGCATGGCCGCGCAGGGCGAGGACGAGGCGCTGGATTTCTCGACCTCGTCGGCCTGGGGCGCCAGCTACGAATCGGAAAAGCTGAAGAAGCGGTTCGATTTCGTCATCATCGACACCCCGCCCAAGATCGACAGCGATCTGCGCCCTTCGTTGCGGGTGGCCGATCTGGTTCTGGTGCCAGTGGCGACCAGCCATGTCGATCTATGGGCGACCGAGGGCGTGCTGGATCTGGCGCGGCGCGAAAAAGCCGAAGTTCTGGTTGTGCTGAACCGCACCCGCCCCAATACCCGCCTGTCGGCTGATGTGGCCGAACGGGCCGCGGAACTGGGTGCGGCTGTGGCCGACACGCGGGTCGCCAATCGCGTGGCCTATGCCGAGACCCTGGGGCAGGGGCTTGGCGTCGTCGAACGCAGCAGCGCCGGCGCTGCGCAGGACGAGATCGCAGCCCTGACGGACGAGATCCTGGCCCGCATCGGCTAAGCGCCTGCCGGCCCCGCAAGGACCAGACGACCCAAGGCAGGACGCCGCGTCAGCGACGGCACAGCACCTCGGCCTGAGAGGCGAAATGCCGGTAGCGCCGCCAGAATTCGTTGTCGCTGCTGCGCTTGGAGGTGCGGACCTCCTGCGCGCGGTGCGGATCGCGGAAGAACTGCGCCGCGCGGCGCTGGTCGGCACGCGACAGGGTCTGGTTCGCAACCTGCTGGATGCAGCCGCACAGCGCCGCATTGCCACGCGCGCGGTCGGAACGAATACAGGCGTTGTCGATGGGGCCGGCCACGGCCAGCGGTGCGGTCATTACCACCGCGGCTGCCGCGATCATCAGCCTGTTCAGGATGGTCTGCCTTGGCATGGACTGTCTCCTCGGGTTTCCGGTCGATCCGGTCCTGATCCTCGCATCTGCGGGGCACGCCGGTTTTCCCGGTCTCGAAAGGCCCACATCATCGGGTCATAGCAGATAAGCGGCACCGGCTCAATCACCGGGTGCGGCGGAGCGGCTTGACAAAGGCCTGACCGCCCGGTCGGGACGGCCTGTGCTGGATGGCGCGCGCTGGTTGCAATGGCGGTGCGGTGGCTGATCCTGATCACCAGAAGCCATCCGGAGGATCAGCCGCGCGGGATCGCCTCTTCGGATCGGCCGGGCATTTCGCGCTGGTCGAGATCCTGGCGGAAAAGACGACCAAGGCCCATGCCCTCGTCTTCTGGGCGCGGGACATTGCGCCCAAGCGGTTTCTCGTGCCGGGGAACCCGTCGCTTGTGATTTCGGTTGTGGGGCAAGCCAGAACACAAGGAGACCGCCATGCCCCGCGCCCTGTTCATCCTGACCTCACATGCCCATCTGGGCGACAGCGGCAAACCCACCGGCTTTTACTGGGAAGAGCTTGCCACGCCCTATTGGGCCTTGTCCGACGCGGGCTGGACGGTCGAACTGGCCAGCATCAGAGGAGGCGAACCGCCCGCCGATCCCGCCTCGGCCGAAGGGGACGCGCTGAATGACGACGTGCGCCGTTTCATGGCAGACGAAGCCGCGATGAACCGCTTGCGTCACACCGAGAAAGTCGAGAATGTGGCTGCAAGCGGTTGTGATATCGTCTTTCTGCCCGGCGGGCACGGAACGATGTGGGATCTGCCGGATTCGGCGCCCTTGGGCCGTCTGCTGGCCGATGCCTGGCAGTCGGGGGCGATCATCGGCGCGGTCTGCCATGGCCCGGCGGGCCTGCTGGCCGCGCGCCTGCCCGATGGTCGGGCTCTGGTGACCGGGCGCCGCGTGGCGGGCTTTACCAATAGCGAAGAGGATGCGGTCGGCTTGTCGGATATCGTGCCCTTCCTTCTGGCCGATCGCCTCAAGGCGGCGGGCGCCGAATATCATCATGGCCCCGACTGGCAGCCTTTTGCCATCGCGGATGGGCGGCTGATCACTGGCCAGAACCCGGCCTCTTCAGCCGAGGTCGCCCGGCTGATGCTGGAAGCCGCCCGCCGCCCGGCCATGCCCTGACACCAAAGCGCGCAGGGCCGCGAAACCCTCTTTCCGCGCGGACCGCGCCCTTGTATAGCCCGGCCATGACCGAGCTTGACCTGATCCGCAATTTTTCGATCGTGGCCCATATCGACCACGGCAAATCCACCTTGGCCGACCGGCTGATCCAGTTGACAGGGACTGTCGCCGAACGCGACATGAAGGCCCAGATGCTGGACAGCATGGATATCGAGCGCGAACGCGGCATCACCATCAAGGCCAATACCGTGCGGATCAACTATCCGGCCAGGGATGGAAAGACCTATATCCTGAACCTGATCGACACGCCCGGACATGTGGACTTTGCCTACGAGGTCAGCCGGTCGATGCGCGCGGTCGAGGGCTCGCTGCTGGTCGTGGATGCCAGCCAAGGGGTCGAGGCGCAGACCCTGGCCAATGTCTATCAGGCGATTGACGCGAACCACGAAATCGTGCCGGTCCTGAACAAGATCGACCTGCCCGCAGCCGATCCCGAGCGCGTCAAGGAGAATATCGAGGATGTGATCGGCATTGACGCCTCGGACGCAATTCCGATCAGCGCCAAGACCGGCCTTGGGATTCCGGACGTGCTGGAGGCGATTGTCACGCGCCTGCCCGCACCCAAGGGCGACCGGGACGCGCCGCTCAAGGCGATGCTGGTGGACAGCTGGTATGACGCCTATCTGGGGGTCGTCGTGATGATCCGGGTCATGGACGGCGTGATCCGCAAGGGCGATCAGGTCAAGATGATGCAGACCGGTGCGACCTACCGGCTGGACAAGCTGGCCGTGTTGACCCCCGCGATGAAGGATATCGAGGAATTGGGGCCGGGCGAGATCGGCGTCTTCACTGCCTCGATCAAGCAGGTCCGCGACACGCGCGTGGGCGACACGATCACGCACGAGAAAAAACCCGCGGCAGAGGCTCTGCCGGGCTTCAAGCCCGCGCAGCCGGTGGTCTTTTGCGGCCTTTTCCCGGTCGATGCCAACGATTTCGAGGCGCTGCGCGACGCGATCGAGAAGCTGGCGCTGAACGACGCGTCCTTCAGCTACGAAATGGAGACCTCGGCGGCCCTGGGCTTCGGCTTCCGCTGCGGGTTCCTGGGGCTGCTGCATCTGGAGGTGATCCGCGACCGCCTGGAACGCGAATATGACCTGGACCTGATTACGACTGCGCCAAGCGTGGTCTTCAAGCTGCATATGCGCGACGGCGAGGTGCGCGACCTGCACAACCCTGCCGACATGCCCGACCTGACCCATGTGGATCATATCGAAGAGCCGCGCATCAAGGCCACGATCATGGTGCCGGACGAATATCTGGGCGACGTGCTGAAGCTGTGCCAGGACCGGCGCGGCATCCAGCTGGATCTGACCTATGCGGGCAGCCGCGCGATGGTCGTCTATGACCTGCCGCTGGCCGAGGTGGTCTTTGACTTCTATGATCGCCTGAAATCCGTCACCAAGGGCTATGCCAGCTTTGACTACCAGATCAGCGAATATCGCGAAGATCATCTGGTGAAGATGTCGATTTTGGTGAATGACGAACCTGTTGACGCGCTGGCGGTCATGGTTCACCGCGACCGCGCCGAAAGCCGTGGCCGCGCGATGGTCGAGAAGCTCAAGGAACTGATCCCGAGGCACATGTTCAAGATCCCGATCCAGGCGGCCATCGGCTCGCGCGTGATCGCGCGCGAGACGCTGTCGGCGATGCGCAAGGACGTGACGGCCAAATGTTATGGCGGCGATGCCACGCGCAAGAAGAAGCTGTTGGAAAAGCAGAAGGCCGGCAAGAAGAGGATGCGGCAATTCGGCAAGGTCGAGATCCCGCAGACGGCCTTTATCCAGGCGCTGAAAATGGACAATTGAGGGGCCGCGCGCCCCTCGTTTTCCCTTAAAAATCCAGACCCAGATCCAGCGTTCGCGCGGAATGGGTCAATGCGCCGACCGAGATGTAGTCCACGCCCGTCGCCGCGACCTCGGCAATGCGGTCAAGACGCATGTTTCCCGAGGCTTCCAGCACCACGCGGCCATCGGCCATCGTCACCGCCTGGCGCAGGGTCGGGCTGTCCATGTTATCCAGCAGAACGACATCGGCGCCGCCCTCGTCCAGCACCTCGGCCAACTGGTCCAGCCGGTCCACCTCGATTTCCACCCGCATCATGTGCGAGGCGCGCGCCTTGACCGCCCGAAGGACCGGGCGGATGCCGCCCGCTGCTGCGATGTGGTTGTCCTTGATCAGGATCGCATCAGACAGCGACAGGCGATGGCTGAAGCCGCCACCATGCAACACGGCCTGTTTCTCGACCAGGCGCAGCCCCGGCGTGGTCTTGCGGGTGCAGGTGATGCGCGCGGCAGTTCCCCGCGTCTTGCCCACGAAGGCCGCCGTCATCGTGGCGATGCCCGACAGGCGGCCCGCGAAGTTCAGCGCCACCCGCTCGGCCGAGAGGATCGGGGCGGCCTCGCCCTCGATCCGCGCCAGTGTGTCACCCGCCGCGAAGGGGGTGCCGTCGGGGCAGAGCGCCTCGAAGCGCAGGGCAGGGTCGATCAGCCGGAAGGCGAGCGCAGCAAGCTGCATCCCCGAGGCCACGCCCGCCTCGCGCGCGCGGATCGCGGCCTGACATTGGATGCCTGCCGGGATCACGGTGCGGGTCGTGATGTCGCCATTCATGCCCAGATCCTCGGTCAGGGCGGCGCGGATCAGGGGTTCAAGGACCAGGTCGGGCAGGGGCGGGATCATGTCGGCTCCGGTTCGGTTGCAAGGCTGTCGCGCAGGGTCATGGCCTCGGCCAGAGTCAGGCGGCTGCGGCGAGCCTCGGGCAGGGTATCGGGATGATCGCTGCGGCAATGCGCCCCCCGGCTTTCGCGGCGCATCAGGGCCGCGGCGCAGATCAGCGTGGCGGCGGCAGTCATGTTGGCGATCCGGGGATGGGCCATGCCCTCGGTCTCGATGGTGGCGATCCGTCGCAGCGCGTGGCCCAGCCCTGCCGCATCGCGGATGACGCCCGCGCCTTGGGTCATGGCGGCGCGCAGGCCGCGGATCAGGGCGGGGTCCGGTGGGGCTGCGGGTGCCGGATCGGGCAGGCGGACCGGCCCGGCGTCGCGCAGCGGCATTTCGGCCGCAATCGACAGCGCGGCGCGGCGGGCAAAGACCAGCGCTTCCAGCAAACCATTCGAGGCCAGCCGGTTCGCGCCATGCAGCCCGGTCGAGGCTGCCTCGCCGCAGGCCCAGAGCCCCGGCAGGCTGGACCGGCCCTCGGCATCGGTGGCGATCCCGCCCATATGGTAATGCGCCGCCGCTGCGACCGGGATCGGCTGTCGCGCAGGGTCGATCCCCGCAGCCATGCAGGCGGCAAAGACGGCGGGGAAATGCCGGGCCAGATCGGGCAGGGCGCGGCAATCCAGCGCGGGGGCGCGCCCGGCCTGTGTTTCGGCATAGACGGCGCGGGCCACGATGTCGCGGGGTGCCAGTTCGGCATCGGGGTGCAGGCCCAGCATGAAGCGTGTGCCTGCGGCATTGACCAGAACCGCGCCCTCGCCCCGCAGCGCCTCGGTCGCCAGCGGCGCAGGATCGGCGCCGGTGGCGATGGCGGTCGGGTGGAACTGCACGAACTCGGCATCGGCAATCGCCGCGCCCGCGCGGGCGGCCATGCCCATCGCCTCGCCCCGGATGCGGGGCGGGTTGGTGGTCACGGCATAAAGCCCGCCCGCGCCGCCGGCGGCAATCAGCACCGCCGGTGCGGCCAGCGCAAGCGTGGCCGATCCGGTGGCGCGCATCAATTCAATCCCGGCGATGCGGTCCCGGTCGCGGCGCAGGCCCGTGGCCAGCCAGCCCTCCAGAACCTGGACCGAGGGCGTGGCGCGGACCGAGGCGATGAGGGCGCGCATGATCTCGGCGCCGGCCTGATCGCCGCGCACCCGCACCACGCGGGCCAGGCTGTGCGCGGCCTCGCGCGACATGACATAGCCGCCTTTGGCATCGCGATCGAAGGGCGTGCCCAGATCGGTCAGTGCAAGGATATGCGCCCGCGCCTCGTCCGCAACCATGCGCGCGACGGCCCGATCCACGATACCCGCCCCCGCCCGCATGGTATCGGCGGCGTGAAGATCGGGGCTGTCGGGCGCGGCCATCGCCGCCGCGACCCCGCCCTGCGCCCAGGCCGAACTGGCACCCTGGCCCAGAGGATCGGGCGAGATCATCAGGACCGGCCGCGGCGCCAGCGCAAGCGCTGCATAGAGCGCGCCAAGCCCCGCGCCAATGATCACCACGCGGTCATTGGGGATCATCGGGTCATGCCGCCAGCTTGCGCGACAGGTCGATCATGCGCTCGACCGCCAGGCGGGCAGAGGCGGCGATGGCCGGGTCCACCTCGATCCGGCCGGTCATCGTGTGCAGCGACCAGAGCACCTTTTCCAACGTGATCTTCTTCATGTAGGGGCACATGTTGCAGGGCCCGAGGAACTCGACCCCCGGATGGGCGTCGGCGATGTTCGAGGCCATCGAGCATTCTGTGACCAGCATCGCCTTTTCGGGGCGCTCGCGGCCCACATAGTCGATGATATGAGCGGTCGATCCCGCGAAATCGGCCTCGGCCACGACATCGGGGGGGCATTCGGGATGGGCGATGATACGGATACCCGGATGCCATTCGCGGAAATCGCGCAGATCCTGCGGGGTGAAGCGTTCATGCACGATACAGGCGCCGTCCCACCAGACGATGCGCTTCTGCGGCACCTGTTTGGCCACGTTCTGCGCCAGCCATTTGTCGGGGGTCATGATGACCGTGTCGCCCGGCATGGCCGCCACGATCTGCGCGGCGTTGGACGAGGTGCAGCAAATGTCTGACGCCGCCTTTACCTCGGCCGTGGTATTGACGTAGCTGACGACCTGGGCGCCGGGATAGCGCGCGCGCATCTGCGCGATCCCCTCGGCGGTGATCGATTCGGCCAGCGAGCAGCCGGCCTCCATGTCTGGCATGAGAACCGTCTTGGCCGGGTTCAGGATCTTCGAGGTCTCGGCCATGAAATGCACGCCGCATTGCACGATGATGTCGGCATCCACGCGCGTGGCCTCGATCGCCAGTTGCAGGCTGTCGCCCACGACATCGGCAATGCCATGATAGATGTCAGGCGTCATGTAGTTATGGGCCAGCACCACCGCGCCGCGTTCAGCCTTGAGCCGGTTGATCGCGGCGACCCAAGGCGCGGCCATGACCCAGTCGGGATAGGGCATGACGCGGGCCATGGGGGCGTGCAGATGCGCCAGCTCGCGGGCCAGCGTCTCGGACGGGGCCAGATCGTAATGCGCGGCAAGCTCGCGGCGGATAAGGGTATCGTCCAGCAACTCGGCTCCTCCTCCGATGCGATGGCGGGCGATGCCGCGCCTTCTCGTGACCCGTCGTCAGCTGATGTGACCGTTTCGTGAAGGCGATTTAGAGGATTTCCTTGCGCCCGTCACCCCCGCTGCGTCACCCCCGCTGCGTCATCCCCGCGCCGCTGCCCGCGCCAGCCGCCTTTCGGCTCGGCGGGCCCTTCGTGCCCGCCGCCAGGGATCGCCGTGGCGCAGCCACAGCACCGCCAGCCACCACAGGGCGATGCAGGTCCAGATATCCACCGCCAGCCGGGCGGCGACGGACTGCCCTTCGGGGTTCATCTGCAGCGCGTCGCCCAGCACCGACAACAGCACGCAGGCGCCAAAGGACCACAGGCCGCCGCGCCCGATCTGCTGCATCCAGACGCCCGGTCTGCTGGCGGCGATCCGCGCCATCACGGGGCCAAGCGGCACCACGACCAGCCAGGCCGCCGCCATGATCGCCAGATAGCGGGTGCCGTCGAGGCTCCATTTGTCGATCGTGCCATAGACCATCCGCATCGCCTGCCTGACGGCCAGAGCGGGTTCTCCGATGCGGGCCGCGATGACGATGGCGCAACCGAAGGCGAACATGCCAAGCGCGAGGGCCGTCACCAGATGGCGGCGCGGCAAAAGCGCGGCCATGATCCTGTCCCGGAAAAGGCCCATCGCCACGCCGGAAAAGAACAGAAGCTGCCATCCGAAGGGGTTGAACAGAAATCCGCCTTGCCGGCGATGGTTCGGCAGCAGGCTGTTCAGTTCGGGCCCGTGCCACCAGATCGCGACCAGGGCGACCGCGACGGCCAACGGCCAACGCAGCATCAGCGGCACGATGACCGGCGTCACCGCCAGAAGCACGACATAGACCGCCAGAACATCGACGATGTTGGGTTGCAGCCACATCGAGGCCAGCGCACCGACATAGCCAAGCGGGTTCTCGATCACCCAGACCGCGTATTGGTTCCAGATCGCCGTGTGCCTCATCCCTGCCGCCAGAAGCGCCGCCGACAGCAGCGCCATCAGCACGCCGATCAGGATCATCGCGCGCCAGACCTCGAAGGCGCGGCGGGCAAAGCGCCATTGCGCGGCGCGCTGCCCCTCGCGGCGTTCGACCGACCGCCAGACCATGCCGACCAGGAACCCGGACAGCAGCACGAACAATTCGGATGCGTCGAAGATCGAGAAATTCGGCAGCGTCACCCCCCGCATGACCGAGACCGGCATGTGGTTGACCATGATGCTGAGCAGCGCATAGCCGCGCAGCATGTCCAGCGTGATCATGCGGTTCATGCGGGCAGCGCGCTCCAGCGGGCCAGAAGCGCCCGGTCCGAGACCAGCGCGTCGGTTTCCGCCGGGTCCAGATAATCCAGCGCCTCGGACTGGCTGCGGGCATGGTCGATCTTGGCGCCCGCCGTCACCCGCAGCAGCGCCCGAGCGGTCGGCAATTCGCCCTCGGATGGGGGCAGGGCGGCCAGATGGTTCCGCATCACCTGCGGGTCACGCCCCAGCCGCAGCAGGGCCTCGCGCCCGGTGATGGGCGCGGGCAGGGCGCGGGCGATGGCGGCGGCCTCGGTCAGGATCGAGGGCGGGTCGCGTTCCTCGGGCGTGACCAGCAGGCCGCGCATCCGCGTCCAGCGCCCCAGCACCGCGCTGGCCGACAGCCGCGCCGTCAGCGGCGACAGGATCAGCCCGGCCAGGATAGGAGACAGCCAGATCAGCTGCGGCGGCGAGAATTGCCACAGTACGACCAGCGTTCCCAGCCCCAGCAACACATGGGACCAGTGGTGGCGCAGCACCAGTCCCCAGCCCGGGACATGGCCGGCCCGGATCTGCGGGTTCCAGCCGCTGTCGCGGCCGCGCAGGATCTCGGCGATCTGGCGGGTCTGGACCAGCATCTGCACGGGCGCGATCAGCGCCGACAGCACCGTCTCGAAGAGGGCGCTGGCAAAGATCCGCACGCGCCCGCCCGAATTGCGGGCCAGAGGCCGCGCCCAGGCCCGGAAGGTCGCGATGAACTTGGGCAGCAACAGCAGCGCCATGGCGATGGCGAACAGCCACAGCATCCGGCGGCTGTCAAAGACCGGCCATTCGGGGAAAAGCTGGTAGGCGTTCGGGAAATATTCGGGCGTGGACAGAAGCACCGTCGCCGACAGGACCAGGCCCACGAGGATCAGCGCCAGCCAGATCGGGCTCATCAGGAAGCTCATCATGCCGATGACGAAATGCACCCGGCTGATCCCGCGCATCCCGCGCATCCCCAGAAGTCGCGCATGTTGCAGGTTGCCTTGCGCCCAACGGCGCTCGCGTGCGGCCATGTCCATCAGCGTGGGCGGGCAGCCCTCGTAGCTGCCGCGCAGGTCGTGATCCAGTCGCACCTTCCAGCCCGCCCGGCAGAGCGCCGCGGCCTCGACGAAATCGTGGCTGAGGATCGTGCCGCCGAACGGCGGACGCCCCGGCAGGCGCGGCAAGCCGCAGGCCTGGGTGAAAGCCTCGGTGCGGATGATCGCGTTGTGCCCCCAGTAATTGCCCGTATCGCCCGACCAGGCCGAGACGCCGCGCGCGATCATCGGGCCATAGACGCGGCCGGCGAACTGGGTCTGACGCGCCAGGATCGTTTCGCCTCCGACCAGCATGGGCATGGTCTGGATCAGGCCTACGGAAGGGTCGGCGGACATGCGGGCGGACAATTCACGGATGGTCTTGCCGGTCATCACGCTGTCGGCGTCCAGGACCACGAACTGGTCGAAGCGGCCGCCCCAACGGCGCAGGAATTCGGCGATGTTGCCGGATTTGCGGTCCTCGTTGTCGGCGCGACGACGATACCAGATCGGCAGCGGCGACAGCGCGCGGGCGGCGGCCAGCGCCTGGCTTTCCTGAACCGCGATCGAGGCGTCGCGGCTGTCCGAGAGAACAAAGATCTCGGTGCGTTCGGCCATGCCTTCGGTGGCGATCTCGCGCGCAAGGGCGACCAGCAGGCTGATGCTGGCGGTTGCGTTCTCGTGATAGATCGGCATGACGACGGCCAGCCGCGCGTTGCCGGGATCGTCGGGCGTGGTCAGGCGGGGGGCCAGAAAACCCGCGACCGTCGCGCAGAAGGAAAAGCCCACCCAGGCGAAGGTCGGCACGAAAAGCGTCAGAAAGGCGATCTGCATCAAGGTCGGATCAGTGCCGAAGGTCGCCAGCATCTGCCGAAAGCCCAAAGCCGCGATGGCCGCCGTGCCACCGAAGGCCACCAGACGCGCCAGCCAGACACGCAGGCTGTTCATGTGCCGTGCAGGCCCTCCGCGTGGCGGAGAGCGGAAATCCTGGACCGGCATGGCCAGCGGCGCCTCGGGCGGCATGGCCGCAAGCGCGGTATCGGAGGCGCCTTTCGCAGTGCGACAAGAGGCCGCAAGGGGCGGCTGTTCAATTGTCATCGGCGGCCTGTTCATGCGGTCCAGCGGGTCAGCCAGGTCTCGGACAGCGCGCGTCCCCCGGCATCGGTCAGCACCGCCTGAAGGTCTGCCAGTTGCGCCCGACCCGGTGCGAATTCAAACGCCAGACGCAGCGCCTGCTGGTCGGGAAGCCGTTTCAGATAGGCGTGGACGATCTCTCCGGCCGAGGCCTTGACCTGGATCTGGGGCAGTTCCTCGGCGAATATCGGCAGGTCGTAGTCGATGATGAAGCTGCGCGTGGTCTCGACATTGATCGAGCGCCCCGAACGCACCTGCCGGACGCGCGCCAAGGGCATGTCGGCGGGCGGCAGCGCCGAAAAGCCCATCCGGTAACGGAATTCGTGCCGCTGGCCGCGCGTGATCGGTGCCTTGGGCAGCCAGTAGCTGACGATGTTGTCGTTGAATTCGTTTTCGACCGGGATCTCGACCAGCCGGACTTCGCCCTCGCCCCAGTCGCCTATCGGCTCGATCCAGGTCGAGGGGCGCAGGTGATACATCGCCTCGGCATCCTGAAATGCCTCGAAATCGCGGGCTCGCTGGACCAGGCCAAAGCCTCGGGGGTTGTTGTCCACGAAGCTGCTGATCTGGAGCTTGCCCGGAGACGTCAGACTGCGCCACAGGGCTTGACCGGCGCCGGTATGCATCTGCAACCCGTCGCTGTCATGGCAGGCGGGGCGGTAATCATCGACTTCCCGACGCGACGCAGGGCTGAACCAGAACATCGAGGTCAGCGGCGCCAGTCCCGTCTCGCGCAGATCGACGCGGGGGAACAGCGCCATGCGCGTTTCGATCATGGTCGTGGCGCCGGGATGGACAATGAACTCGTAGGCCCCCGCGACCGAACGGCTGTCAAGCACCGCGTAGATCCGCATGAAGCCATCGCCCGGCTGGGGCTGTTCGATCCAGAAATCGGTGAAAAGCGGGAATTCCTCGCCATCGGGGCTGCCGGTCTTGATCGCGAGGCCGCGCGCGGACAGACCGTAGAGTGTGCCGCGCGCCACCGCCCGGAAATAGCTGGCACCCTGAAAGACGAGGAACTCATCCATCACATCGGGCCGGTTCAGCGCGGTCCGGAGGCGAAAGCCCGACCAGCCCATGTTACCGATATTGGTCAGGTCCGGTCCGTCGGGGAAATAGCGGCCGTCAAATTCCAGCATCGAAGGGTCGAAGGGCAGATGACGGGCCACGCCGTTGCGGATGATGCTGATCCGGACGGGTTCGTAAAAGATCATGCCCGGCGACAGCAAGTCCATGCCGAAGGCGCCGCTTGCCCCCAGAGGGTCGCGGTCGCGCCGGAAACGGATGCCACGATACTGGTCGTAGTTCAGATTGGCGAAACTGCCGACCAGCTGCGAAATCGGCTGCTGATAGACCCGTGTCGCGCGTTCGGCAGCGATGGCGGCAACATGTTCGAAAACAAAGGGCTGCGGACCGATGGCGGCGGGATCGGCGCCGGGTTGGGCATCGGCCGATGCGGCCAGAACTGCACCACCGGCAGCCATCGCCGTGGCTGCATTGAGAAATTGACGACGCTTCATCTCACCGATGTTCCGAAAATCCTTGTGTATCATAAGGCTGCTGTCGTAGCGCAGCAAGCGCCCTTGCCGCCTTGGTCACCGCATCGGCGGCAAAAGGCGCTTTTGCGTGCAGAGCAGCGGGCGTTACTGGCGGGCCAGCCAGGCCGTGACCGGGCCGCGGATCGAGGGCATACCCGCCTCGACGGCATCGTCTATGACCTGGCGCAATTCCACCAGAGAGATGCGGCGGATCAGGTGCTTGACCGGCCCGATCGAGGCCGGCCGCATGGACAGACGCCGGAAGCCCAGGGCGGCCAGGACCGCCGCCTCGATCGGGCGGCCCGCGTCCTCGCCGCAGAAGGACAGGGGCACGCCGGCCTCGTTGCAGCGCTCGACGATCTGGCGCAGCAGCGTCAGGAAGGATAGGCTGAGCGTGTCGTATCGGCGGCGCACGCGCTCGTTCTCGCGGTCGGCGGCAAAGAAGAACTGCTTGAGGTCGTTGCCGCCGACCGAGATGAAGTCGCACATCTCGAAGAATTTCCTGGGTGCAAAGGCCAGCGAAGGCGTTTCCAGCATGGCGCCCACACGAATATCGCTGGGCATTTCGTGGCCCAGACGTTGCTCGCGGGCCATTTCTTCCATGAGGATGCGATAGGCGGCCTCGTATTCGGTGATCTCGGTGATGAAGGGGAACATCACATGCAGCGGGCGCCCGACGCTGGCACGGATCAGCGCCTGAAGCTGCATCCTGAGGATGCCGCGCTTGTCCAGGCCCACCCGGATCGCGCGCCAGCCCATCGCGGGGTTCGGCTCGTCCTGCGGCTTCATGTAGGGCAGCACCTTGTCCGAGCCGATATCCAGCGTGCGGAAATGCACGGGCTTGCCCTGCGCATTGTCCAGAACGCGCCGATAGAGGCTGGCCAGTTCCGCGCGTTTGGGCACATGACTGCGGATCAGGAACTGCAATTCGGTGCGAAACAGGCCCACGCCCTCGGCCCCCGATCCCGCCAATGAGGGCAGGTCGGCCATCAGGCCCGCATTCATGTAGAGCTGCACATTCGTCCCGCAAGTCGAGGTCGCGGGCAGGTCGCGCAGGCTGGCATAGCGATCCTGCGCCTCGGCCTGCATGGCCATCTTGTCCAGAAACGCCTTGGCGACGCTTTCCTCGGGGCGCAGATGCACCACGCCCTGATCGCCATCGACCAGGATCGGATCGCCGTTCAGCGCCTCGGTGGTGATGCGGGCGGCGTGGATGACCAGCGGAATGGCCAATGCGCGGGCGACGATGGCGGCATGGCTGCCGACCGAGCCTTCCTCCAGCACGACCCCGCGCAGGCGGCGGCCATATTCCAGCAATTCGGCCGGGCCGATATTGCGCGCGACCAGGATCGGATCGGGGGGCATCTCGGCGCCGGTGTCCTGACCCTGTCCCGTCAGGATCCGCAGAAGCCGGTTCGACAGGTCGTCCAGATCGTGCAACCGGTCGCGCAGATAGGGATCGGCGGCCATTTCCAGTCGCGCGCGGGCGGCGGATTGTTCCTTTTCGACCGCGGCTTCGGCGGACAGGCCAAGGCGGATATCCTCTTCCATGCGGCGCAGCCAGCTGCGCGAATGGGCGAACATCCGGTAGGCTTCCAGCACGGCGGCATGGTCGCCCTCGCCGCCCATGTCGGCGGCGGCAACCATCCTGTCCACGGTGCTGCGCAGGCGGTCCACGCCTTCGTGCAGGCGGGCCAGTTCCTTTTCCGGGTCGTCGCCTACAGGGTTGGCCACCACGACGCGCGGCTCGTGCAGCCAGACATGGCCGGCCGCCGCGCCCTCCTGCCCGGTCGTTCCGCGGAACATCTGCGGAAAGCGGTGGGCGCGGGGCATCGACTCGCTGCTGCCGCCCTGAAAGGCGCCCAGTTCGGTCATCTCGGCCAGCACCATGGCCACGACTTCGAGGCCGTAGATTTCGTCCTCGCTGAACTGGCGCGCATCGCGGCATTGCACGACCAGCACCCCCAGCCGTTCCCCGACCCGCTGGATCGGCACGCCGAGAAAGCTGGGAAAGACCTCTTCGCCGGTTTCGGGCATGTAGCGAAAGCCGGGCTCGGCGGGGGCGTTCGCGGTATTGACATTGCGCCCGGTCCGGGCGACGCGGCCCACCAGACCTTCGCCTAGACGCATCCGCGTCTGATGGACGGCCTCGGGGCGCAGACCCTGGGTTGCGCAAAGTTCGAGCGTCTCGGGATCGCGGAACAGATAGATCGAGCAGACCTCGGTCCCCATCGAATCCGCGATCAGGTGGGTTATCCTGTCAAGCCGGTCTTGCCCGTCACCGGGCGCCGACAGGATTTCCTTGAGCCGCCGCAGCAGCTTGCGCGAGTCGCTATCGGTGCGATCCTGCATCGTCCGCCCGCCTCTTGCCTGCCCGCACCCCGATGCCGGGGCGCGCGGTTCGGTTCAGGGAAACCCCTCGGGTTCACGCCTGCTCCAGCTCGAACGCATCATGCAGCGCCTGCACGGCCAGTTCCATGTATTTCCGGTCGATCAGCACGGAAATCTTGATTTCCGAGGTCGAGATCACCTTGATGTTGATGTTCTCGTCGGCCAGGGCCTTGAACATGCGCGCGGCGACGCCCGCATGGCTGCGCATCCCGATGCCCACGACCGAAACCTTGGCGACCTCGGTATCGACGACCAGTTCGTCATAGGTGATCTGGCCGGACTGACGGGCCTCTTCCATGGCACGCTTGGCGCGCTCGACCTGATTGATCGGCACCGAAAAGGTCATGTCCGTCACCGAACCGGGGTGATCGTCATAGTCCTTTTCCGAAATGTTCTGGACGATCATGTCCACATTGACGCCCGCATCCGCCAGCGGCGCGAAGATGGCGGCCGAGATGCCGGGCCGGTCCTCGACCGTGACCAGGGTGATCTTGGCCTCGTCGCGCGAAGAGGCGACGCCGTTGACGACTTTCGATTCCATGATTTCATCCTCATCGCAGATCAGCGTGCCTGACGTCTCGTCGCCGTCCTCGAACGAGGACAGCACCCGCAGCCGCACCTTGTAACGCATCGCCAGTTCGACCGAGCGGGTCTGTAGCACCTTGGCGCCAAGCGAGGCCAGTTCCAGCATCTCCTCGAAGGCGATGCGGGGCAGCTTGCGCGCCTTGGAGGTGATGCGCGGGTCGGTCGTATAGACGCCGTCCACATCGGTGTAGATGTCGCAGCGCTCGGCCTCGAAGGCGGCAGCAAAGGCCACGGCGGTCGTGTCGGACCCGCCCCGGCCAAGCGTGGTGATGCGGCCCTCGGGCGACAGGCCCTGGAAGCCTGCAACGACAGCGACTTTCATGCCCTCGGCGAATTTCTGGTCGATATTGGCGCGCGGGATGTCCACCAGACGAGCCGCCGAATGGGTCGAGGTCGTGTTGATCGGCACCTGCCAGCCCTGCCAGCTGCGCGCGGGCACACCCATTTCCTGAAGCGTCAGCGCCATCAGTCCGGCGGTCACGTTCTCGCCCGAACTGACCACTGCGTCATATTCGCGCGCATCGAACAGCGGCGAGGTCTGTTCGACCCAGCCCACCAGTTCGTTCGTCTTGCCCGACATGGCGCTGACGATGACGATGACATCATAGCCGCGCTCGACCTCGCGCTGCACCTTCCTGGCGGCGTTCCGGATCCGATCCAGATCGGCCACGGACGTTCCGCCGAATTTCATCACCAGAAGGGGCATCCGAAGCCTCCTGCCCAGGGGTTGACCATTGGGCGGGCTTCTAGGGTCGGTCGTGACAAACCGCAAGAGGCCGCGGGTCTAGTTCGCCTTGCGTCGCGGCAGAAAGGGCAGGGGGGCGACTGGCACGCCATCCTCGATCAGCTTGCGCGCCTCGTCGGGCCGCGCTTCGCCGTGGATGGCGCGGGGCGCGCGGCGGCCTTCGTGCATTGCCCGAGCCTCCTCGGCAAAGCTGAGCCCGACGTAATCGGAATTCTCCTCGATATGCCGGCGCAGCTTTTCCAGCGCGGCCTCGACCTCGGATCGGGGGGCGGTCAGGCTGGGCTTTTCCCTGGTCGAGACGATGTTCGGTGCCATCGGCGCCTTTTCGACCCGGATGCTGCCGCAATGGGTGCAGGACAGCGCGCCGGCCTTGCGCGCCTTTTCCCAGGCGTCGGACGACCGGAACCAGCCGTCGAATTCATGCCCCTTGTCGCAGCGCATGGCATAGCGGATCATGCGAAAGCTCCTGTCACATGGACTTCATATCGGGCGCCTTCCCGCCCGAGGCAAGACCCGCAAGGTAGGCGACCAGCGGAGCCGGATCGCCCGCGCGCTCGTCAAGAGCAGCGCGCGCCCGATCGCCTATCGACCGTATCCGCTGCGGCCGCGACAGCAGTTCCGAGAGCGTTGCGGCCAGCGTATCCGCGCCGATCTGCTGCGCCGCGCGATGGGCGTCGAGATGGTCGAAGCTTTCGCGAAAATTCTCGACATGCGGCCCGTGCAGCAGGGCGCAGCGATGGGCGGCGGGCTCCCATGGCGTATGGCCGCCGCGTTCGACCAGCGATCCACCGACAAGGCAGATTCCCGCCGCGCGATACCACAAAGCCATCTCGCCCAACGTATCGGCCAGAAGAACGCCACCCCGGGGTGCCGCATCGGCGCCCCGGCTGCGTTGCCTCAGCGGCAGCGCCCGCGCCGTCACCAGCGCTGCGATCGTCTCGGCGCGGTGGGGATGGCGCGGTGCCAGGATCAGCCGCGCGCCGGGATGGTCGGCACGCAGCCGCAGAAAGGCGTCAAGGATCGGCGCGTCCTCTCCCTCGTGCGTCGAGGCCGCCAACACCGTCGCGTCGCGGTCTGGGTCATGGGGCGGAGGGGCGATCCGGGCGGGGTCGATCAGCTTCAGGTCCAGCCGCGGCAGCAGTGCCGCCGCGGGCAGGCCCAGCCGCAACAGCCGCGCCTCGCTGGCCTGATCCTGTGCCGACAGCGCCGCGATGCGCCCCAGTATCGGCCCGATGATGCGCGGCAGCTTCGCCCAGGTCGCGGCCGAGCGTTCCGACATCCGCGCCCCGATCATCGCATGGGCGATGCCGCGCTGCGCCAGCAGCCGCGAGCGCAGCGGCCAGAATTCGCTTTCGATGGTCAGCAGCAGGCGCGGCCGGACGGCGCCCAGAAACCGGTCCAGCGCGCCGGGCAGATCCAGAGGCGCCAGCCGCGCCGGCAGGCCCCAGCCCGCCGCCAGATCGCGCCCTGTCTCGCTGTTGGCGGTGATCTGCAAGGGCACGCACTCGGCCAGCGCAACGATCACCGACCGGGCCGAGGTCAGTTCGCCCACGGAAGCGCCATGGACCCACACCGTCGCGGGGCCGGGCAGGGCATCCAGCGCCAGACGCTGGCGCAGCGCCGCACTGCCGCCCAGATGCGCGCGCAGGCGCAAGGCGGCCTCGGCGATCCGGGTCGTGGCGGCATGGATCATGGGGGCGCAACCCTCGCGTCGGACATCGTGGAGGTGGGTACCGGAATCGAACCGGTCTTCACGGATTTGCAATCCGGTGCGTAACCTCTCCGCCAACCCACCGCCGTCGAGAGTGCACCTCGTCTAGACCAAAGCCCGGGCGGGCGCAAGATGTCAGGTGCACGAGCATCCGCCCGCCCGCAGGCAACAAGCGGCGTTGCCGATGCCGGGGAAACGTGGCAATAGGCTCGAAATGGTCGAGCAGAGGTCCCCCACATGACCGATTTTGCCGCGCGGCGCACGATGATGGTCGATAACCAGGTGCGCCCCAATGATGTCACCAGCCTCCCCGTGATCGCCGCGATGCTGGCAGTCCCCCGCGAGGAATTCGTGCCCCCGGCGTTGCGCCCCGTCGCCTATTGCGGCGAGAACCTCGATATCGGCCATGGCCGCGTCCTGCTGGAGCCGCGCACGCTGGCCAAGCTTCTGGACGCGCTGGCGATCCAGCCCGACGAGCTGGTCCTGGATCTGGCCTGCGGCTATGGCTATTCGGCCGCCGTGATCGCGCGTCTGGCGCAGGCCGTCGTCGCGATCGAGGCCGAACCGGAACTGGTTGCCGAGGCCGAGCGGCGTCTCTCCGAGGCCGGGGTGGACAATGCCGCCGTCCTTTGCGCGGCGCTGACCGAGGGTGCGCCCCGCCAGGGGCCCTATGACGTGATCCTGATCGAGGGCGCGGTCGAGCATGTGCCCGATGCCATTGCCGAACAGCTTCGCGATGGGGGCCGCATCGGAGCGATCTTCGTCGAGGGCGCTCTGGGCGTGGCGCGGATCGGGCACAAGGTGAACGGCCGCCTGTCCTGGCGTTATGCCTTCAATGCAAAGGCCCCGGTTCTGGACGGCTTCGGCCGCGCCCCGGGGTTCAGCCTGTGAGCGCGCTGCGTCGCCTGGCCCTGGCGGCGGTTCTGGCGCTTGCGCCGGCCGCGCCCGTGCTGGCCGAATCTCTGGCCGACACGATGGTCGCCGCCTATCGCCATTCCGCGCTGCTGGAACAGAACCGCGCCGTGCTGCGAGCCGCTGACGAGAACGTGGCCCAGTCGATCTCGGCGCTGCGGCCGGTCGTGCAATGGATCGCCAGCCATTCGGCGCAGCGCCCCGAGGGCGGCACGACGATACGCAGCAGTTCCGTGACGCTCGGCGCGCAGCTTACGCTGTTCGATTTCGGCCGCTCGCGGCTGGCCATCGACGGCGCCAAGGAACAGGTTCTTGCCACCCGCGAGGCGTTGGTGGCAATCGAACAGGATGTGCTTCTGTCCGCGGCGCGCGCCTTCTTCAGCCTGCGTGAGGCGACACAGCAGGTCTCGCTGCAACAGAACTCGGTCGAGGTTCTGGGCCGCGAGCGTCAGGCCGCGCAGGACCGCTTCGAGGTCGGCGAGATCACCGTGACCGATGTTGCGCTGGCCGATGCCCAGCTTGCCGCGACGCAGGCCAGTCTTGCTGCCGCGCAGGGTCAGCTCGAGATCGCACGCGAGAATTACACGACCGTGACGGGTCTGCGTCCGGGCAGGCTGGCCGCGCCGCCCGCCCTGCCCAGGCTGCCCGCCACGCTGGAAGAGGCGCGCGCCCTGGCGCAGCGCAATCACCCCGCAATCAGGCAGGCGCAGCGCCAGGCTGCCGCCGCCGAGATTGCCGTTGCCGCCGCCGCCGCGGAACGCAATCCGACGCTGACCGGCAATGCGGGCGTTGGCGTCTCGCGCAGTCTGAACCAGATCACGGGCGATTACGACACGCGCAATTCCTCGTCGGTCGGGATCGAGATGCGCCAGACGCTTTATTCCGGCGGTCGGCTGCCGTCGCTGCACCGCGAGGCCTTGGCGCAGCGCGATCAGGTGCGCGCGGCCTTGCTGAACACCTCGCGGCAGGTGGTGCTTCAGGTCGGCGAGGCCTGGGCGAACATTGATGTCGCGCGGGCGCAGATCCGTGCGATCGACCAGCAGATCAGCGCCGCCCAGCAGGCCTATGAGGGCGTGCGCGAAGAGGCGCTGCTGGGCGCGCGCACGACTCTGGACGTGCTGGATGCAGAACAGTCCCTGCTTGAGGCACGCGCGAACCGCATCACGGCCGAGAGCAATCTGCAATTAGCACATTATCAACTTTTGGCTGCTATGGGTCTCCTGACGGTAGAAAACCTGAACCTGGGGATCCCGACTTATGACCCGACGCAGTATTACAACGCGGTCCGAAACGCGCCGCATACCAGCAAGCAAGGCGAAAGCCTCGATCGCGTTCTGCGCGCCATCGGCCGGGATTGATCCCGCGCCCTGCTGCGGGGGGCACCATGGCTGACCCGCGCTTTCGCGTCTCTGCCCGGTCCGAGGATCTGGGCGAGACGCTCTGTAACATCCGCCGCATGATCGCCGAGGATGATGCCTTGGCGGCCGCCCGGGACCGCCTGCAAATGCTGCGCGATCAGGTCGCGCACGAGGATCCGGCCGAATTTCTGGCGCGCCGACATGGCGGCAATGCAGCGTTGGCGCGGCAGCTGGCAGGGGCCGAAATGGCGTCTGACCTGGTCGAAGGTGCCGCAACGGCGACAGAGCCTCTGGTCAAGGATGAATGGCCTCTGGGCAGGCTTGCCAATGCACCCGACGCACCCCGCCCGAAGCTGGCGCGCGCCGAGTCCGCGCGAAACGATCTGCCTCGCCGCCTTGGCAGCCTCTTCGACGAACTGAGCGAAGATTTCATCCAGCCCGGACCCGACACCGATCCGACCGTGGCCGATTTCGAGATGGTTCTGGCCGCGACGCCCGAGCCTTCCGACCGTCCCGCGGTCGCATCTGTCGGTCAGGCCGACGACCCGGCCGACGACGAAGAGGCGCAGATCCGCGAGATTCTATCCGGGATGGTGCGCGACCAGATTGCGGCCGATATGGCCCCGGCGCTTGACGCGCATCTGGATCGGGCGCGCCTCGCCGACATCGGATCGGCGATGCTGGGCGATTTGCGCCGCGAGACCAAAGAGGCGCTGGAGCGGATGGAACGCGCGCTGGCCGAGATTCGGACAAGTCTCGACGCGCGTTTGCAGGCAACGCTATCCGACGATCTGCCGGCACGGATCCAGTCGGATCTGGCCCAGATGTCGGGGACTCTGCGTGAGGAGCTGCGCGAAGTTTTCGCGACCGCGGATGATCTGACCCGCGCGACAAGTGCCCTTGGGGCCGAACTGGCTGAAAGGAGCGCAACGCTGCGCAACGATCTGGTTCTGGCGACGCAGGATCTGCGCGCCGAGTTGCTGGCTTCGCTACCCGCGATCGCTCAGGCCGAGATCGACGCCTTGCTGCCGGACCGCATCGCGTCCGAACTTGCGCGGGGTCTGCGCGACGTGGTTCTGGGCGATTTGCGCGAGACCCTGCAGACCGAGATCGAGAGCGATCTGCCTGAACGCATTCATCAGGAACTTGGACGCACACTTCCCCGGATCCAGTCCGAGATGGACGAGGCGGTGAGGACCACCTGCGACTCAGCCCTGACCGAGCGTCTGGCTGCGCTGATCGAGGGCGATTTGCGCGCCCAGGTGCGCGAAGGCGTGCGCCAAGAGCTTGAAGGTGATTTGGCCGGCCTCCTGCGCCAGCAGGTGCAGGGCTGCCTGCGCGAGGCGATCGAGAGTGGCATCCGTGCGGAATTGTCCGACATGATCCGGGGCGAGTTGCTGGGTGAATTGGGCGAACGCTTCTCGCGCAATCTCCGTATCGTGATCCGCCGCGAAGTTGCCGCCGCACTGGACGCGCAGATGCACCGGATCTGAGCACAAGCAACCGGCTTGTCGGATGGCGCTGTGCGCCCACTTCGGCAGGCCGGTGAACGCTTCCGCGGATGCGGCCCGATTACCGGGCGCCTGCCCTCATCGTCAGCCGCCTCGCCTCCGCACCTTGGGCTCTACAAAAAAGGACCACGGTTGCCCGTGGCCCCTGGCATCTCACTCCTCGTCGTCGCCTGCGACATCGGCGATGTCATCCAGCGAAACGTCGCCATCGTCATCGTCCTCTTCCAGCAGGTCATCGTCCAGTTCGCCGGCGTCATCGGCGATGTCGTCTTCGTCATCGACCAGATCATCGTCGTCGCGGGCAGCGGTCTTTTCGTTGACCAGCGCCTTGCCCCGGCCCTCGTTCATGCTTTCCAGCGTGAAGCTGTGGCCGCAGGCGGGGCAGGTCATGGGGTCGTTGCGCAGGTCGTAAAAGCGCGTGGAGCAGGCCGGGCACAGGCGTTTCGTGCCCCATTCCTCTTTGGGCATGGTAATCTCCTTCAGCCGCGATTAGGGGAAATCCGGCGCCCCCCTGCCACAGAGGCCTGAGGGTGTCAAAGGCTTTATCTGGCAGGCTCCGTCACCCAAGGCAAGAGCGTGGAGACAACCTTTACGATCAATGGCGGACTGACTGTCCGGATCAAACGTTCGGCGCGGGCGCGGCGCATGACGTTGCGGGTTCCGCGCGATGGTGGCACCCCTGTCCTGACCCTGCCGCAGCGCGCCGCCGCCGCCGACGGCATCGCCTTTGTCCACGAGCGCGCCGACTGGCTGCGCGCCGCGATGGGCCGCCGCCCGTTGCCGCGGATGGTGGCCGCAGGCGCGGTCCTGCCGGTCGAGGGGAGGGGACTGCGGATCGCACCTGCCCCCCTGCGCGCGGTCGCGGTCAGCGGCGATTCGCTGCTGGTGCCCGAGGCGCGGCCGGTGGGGCCTGTCATTGCCGCCTGGCTGCGGGGGCTGGCCGCCGCGCGGCTGCGCGACGCCTGCGATAGACATGCTGCGCGGCTGGGGCGGCCGTGGCGGGCGCTGGTGCTGCGCGATACGCGGTCGCGTTGGGGCAGCTGCACGCATGACGGCCGGCTGATGTTCTCGTGGCGTCTGGCCATGGCGCCACCCGATGTGCTGGACTACGTGGCCGCCCACGAGGTTGCGCATCTGGCGCATATGGACCATTCGTCACGTTTCTGGGCCACGGTCGAGACGCTGCTGCCGGACCACGCTTCGCCCCGCGCCTGGCTCAGGGCCGAGGGCGCCAGCTTGATGCTGTGGCGCTTTCATGATTGACGGGGCGCGAATTCGTGATCACAGCTTGGCCGCATGACCGTTCTTCGCCCTGCCGATCCCGCCGCGCATGAGCGCCTCTATCGTGGGCTTCGCTCGCGTATCATGTTGGGCGAGCTGCCGCCGGGCAAGCCGCTGACCCTGCGCGGGATCGCTCAGGAATACCACCTGTCGATGACCCCTGCGCGTGAGGCCGTCCGCCGGCTGGTGGCCGAGGGCGCGCTGACGCTGTCGGGCTCGGGCCGGGTGGCCACGCCCGAGCTGTCGGATGAGCGGATCGAGGAACTGGCCGCCCTGCGTGCGCTCATCGAGCCTGAACTGGCTGCCCGTGCCCTGCCGCGTGCGCATTTCGCATTGATCGACCGCCTGGCCACGATGAATGGCCGCATTGCCGACGCGGTCGAGCGCAATGACGCGGTGGGCTATATCCGCTGCAATCTGGAATTCCACCGGATGCTGTATCTGCGTGCCCAGGCACCCGCGATGCTGGCCGTGCTGGAGACGATCTGGCTGCAACTTGGTCCCACGATGCGGGCGCTTTACGGGCGCGTCAAGCGCAACGAGCCGCCGCGCCATCACCGTATGATCCTGGCGGCCTTGCGCGCGGGTGACGAACCTGCGTTGCGCCTGGCGGTGCGGGCCGACGTGACGCATGGCCTGCGCCATCTGACCGGGCCGGACGGTCGCGGCTAGCACGCAAGGCCGCTCAGCCCGGCGGCAGCCCCGTTCCGCCAAAGCGGATATTGGCCAGGGTCGAGGGGATGACTCGGTTGTATTTCGTGCCCTCGATCGCGGCACCGGCCATCAGCCCGGCCTGGCCGAAGATCATCGCCACAACCGGGAACTGCGCGCTGAACGTGTCCGCGCCGACCGCCATGCCGCCTGCGGGGATTGCGTAGAAGGCGCCTGCGCCCGCCACCCAGCCCGGCGCGCCGCGAAAGGCGGCCAGCGCTTCGTCGGTCTGAAAGATCAGCACATGCGCATATTGCTGCGCCCCCGCCTGAAGGCCCACCGTCGCCCGCGTGGCGGAATAGTAATCGACCGTCTGACCGTTGATGCGCAGCGCGCCCTGACCGTAGGCGCCGCCAAGGCCAAGCGCGGCCTCGGTCATCAGCGGCATGTAGAGCACGCCGCGCGCCTGCTGAACCAGGGGCGCGGCGGCCGGATAGTTCGAGATCAGGAACTGGTGCGTCTGATCGACCCGCGCATCCAACTGCGCCGCCGCGTTGCTGCCGACCGCATTGGTGCAGCCCACCAGCATCAGCGCCGCGCCGCCACCGGCCAGAAGGCCCCGGCGGGTCAGGGTGGGGGAATGGCTCATCTGTCGCCTCTCTGGTTGCGGAGGCTCTGACCGGCCCCCTTGGCGCGCAAGAATAACGATTGCCGAGGGATCACGCCAGCATCTCGGCGATTATGGGCGCGAAATAGCTCAGCACCCCGTCGCAGCCCGCCCGGCGGAAGCCCAGAAGGCTTTCCAGCATCGCCTCGCGCGAGAGCCAGCCGTTGCGGATCGCGGTTTCCAGCATCGCGTATTCGCCGCTGACCTGATAGGCGAAGGTGGGGGCGCCGAACTCGTCCTTGACCGCGCGGCAGATGTCCAGATAGGGCATCCCCGGCTTGACCATGACCATGTCGGCGCCCTCGGCCAGATCGCGGGCGACGCAGCGGATCGCCTCGCCCCGGTTCGCCGGGTTGATCTGATAGGTCTTCTTGTCGCCCACCAGCCGCCCCGATGCGCCGACCGCATCACGGAACGGACCGTAGAAGGCGCTGGCGAATTTCGCCGCATAGGACAGGATCGAGACATGCTTGTGGCCCGCTTGTTCAAGCGCGCGGCGCAGGGCGCCGATGCGGCCGTCCATCATGTCGGAAGGCCCCAGCACGTCGGCGCCGCATTCGGCCTGGACCAGCGCCATGCGGACCAGCGCCTCGACCGTTTCGTCGTTCAGGATCTCGCCATCGACGACCAGCCCGTCATGGCCGTTGGCGTTGTAGGGATCCAGCGCAATGTCGGTCATCACGACCAGATCGGGCGCGACCTCCTTGACGGCGCGGATGGCGCGGTTGCCGATATTGTCGGGATCCCAGGCACGTTCGCAGCCCTCGGTCCTGCGCGCCTGGTCGGAATGGGGAAAGATGCAGATGGCGGGAATGTTCAGCCGCGCCGCCCGTTCCGCCGCGCGGCGCGCACCGTCCAGCGTCAGCCGCTCGACCCCCGGCATCGAGGCGATCTCGCCCTCGGCGCCCGCCACCTCGGTCACGAAGATCGGCCAGATGAGGTTGGAGGGGGTCAGGTTCGTTTCCGCCACCATGGCGCGGATATTGGGGGTGCGGCGCAGCCGGCGCAGGCGCGTGGCGGGGAAGGGGGCGATGATCGGGTTGGCCATGGGACTTCCTTGCTGCTGGGGCGGCTTTCGGACACGGCGCGCAGGTGCGGCAGGGCGCTTTTCCTCGGCCGAAACCCGTTCTAAGGTCGCGGTCGTCCAAGGACAAGGAACAGCCTCTTGCCGCCATTCGACAATCTGATCGGAGTGCTCGCCAGCCGGTCCTTCAGCACGATCTGGTTCTGGCTGGCGCTGATCGGCCTGTGGTCGGCAGCCGGGCGCAATGTGCTGGGCGTCCCGGTCGAGGTTCTGGCGCGCGCACGCGCCGCGCTGCGCCGCGACACGGCCGAGGCCCCCGAGGCGATTGCGCTGATGGACTGGCTGTCTCTGACCCTGCCGCGCTGGCGGCTTGGCCCGCGCGAAGGCGCGGTGTTTCTGGGCGTGACCAGTTTCGGGCTGACCTCGCTGGCGGTGCTGGGCTTCGGCTTCGGGCTGGAACTGGCGCAGGCGCTGACCTTGATGGGCGTGCCGTTCTGGCTTCTGTTCTGGCTGCGCGTGCGTCTGGCGCAACACCTGGCGCCGATCCTCGCAGAGGCGCAGCAGGGCGTCATGCCGCTGCCGGATGCGCTGGCGGCAACGGTGCGGCATATGGTCCGCCACCGGATCCTGCACCTGGCGCTGTCGGTCGCCTCGGTGCTTGTCACGCTGTTTTGGGGCATGATGTGGATGCTGATCCGGCCCTTCGGTTTCTGAGGATGCCTTGACACCGCCAACCCGCCCCTTAGGTCAGCGCCCATGACCCAGCAGATCATCCTGTCCGGCGCCCCCGAGGGCTATGACGCGGCGCTTCTGGCCCGCGAGGCCACCCGCCCCGAAAACGGCGGCGCGCCCGTCATCCACATCGCCCGCGACGACCGCCGCATGGCCGCGATGCGCGCGGCCCTGGCCTTTCTGGCGCCCGACCTGCCGGTGCTGGACTTCCCCGCCTGGGATACGACGCCCTATGACCGCGTTTCGCCCCAGCCAGAGATCCAGGCGGCGCGGATGGGTCTTCTGGCGGCTCTGGCACAGGGGCGGATCAAGGGCCCCTTCGTGCTGCTGACGACGCTCAGCGCGGTGATGCAGCGTGTGCCGCCCCGCGATCTGGTCCGCGCCGCCGCCTTTTCGGCCAGCGTGGGCAGCCGCGTGGACGAAGCCGCCTTGCGCGACTTCCTTGTGCGGATGGGCTATCAGCAAAGCCCCACCGTGACCGAGCCGGGCGATTACGCGATCAGGGGCGGGATCATCGACATCTTTCCCCCGGGCGGCGCGGGTCCGGTGCGGCTGGATCTGTGGGGCGACGTTCTGGACGGTGCGCGCCGCTTCGACCCCGAGACGCAGCGCAGCACCGAGACGCTTTCCCGCGTCGAACTGGCGCCCATGTCCGAGGTGATCCTTGACGAGCCCGCAATCACGCGGTTCCGCCAGAACTACCGGGCCGAATATGGCGGTGGCCAGAACGACCCGCTTTACGAAAGCGTCAGCGCGGGCCGAAAGACGGCCGGGGCCGAGCATTGGCTGCCCTGGTTCCACGAGCGGATGGAGAGCCTGTTCGACTATCTACCCGGCGCATCCCTGATGCTGGATGATCATCTGGCGCAAGTGGTCGAGGCGCGCCGCCGCATGATCGACGAGCAATTCAAGGCGCGCCGCGCTGCGATGGCCGCCAAGGGCCGCGCCGACAGCGTCTACAAACCCGTTCCCCCCGACGCGATGTTCCCGACGCCCATGGAATGGCAAGGCTGGCTGGACGCGCATCGGGTGCTGCGGCTTTCGGTGCTCAGACATCCTCCGGGGCCGGGCGTTCTGGATGCGGGGGGGCGCGTGGGCCGCAACTTCGCGCCCGAGCGGCAGGCCGAACAGATCAACCTGTTCTCGGCCCTGGCCGATCACGTCCGCAGCCTGGCTCGTGACCATCGGGTGGTCATCGCCAGTTTTTCGGACGGGGCACGCGAACGCCTCTCGGGGCTTCTGGCCGACGAGGGGCTTACGGGCGCGACTGCCATCGCCGATCTGCGCGACCTGCCCGATCGGCCCGGCGCCATCGGCCTGGCGGTCTGGCCCCTGGACGAGGGGTTTGTGGCCGATGGTGCGGCCCTTGGCCGGATCGCCGTCATCTCGGAACAGGACGTGCTGGGCGACCGCCTGATCCGGGGCGCGAAAAAGCGGCGCAAGGCCGAAAATTTCCTCAAGGATACGACCACGCTCAGCCCTGGCGATCTGGTCGTCCATGTCGAACATGGCATCGGTCGCTACATGGGGATCGAGACGATCATGGCGATAAAGGTGCCGCACGACTGCGTGGCGCTGGAATATGCCGGAGGCGACCGGCTGTTCGTGCCGGTCGAGAATATCGAGCTTCTGTCCCGCTACGGCCACGAGGAAGGGCTGCTGGACCGGCTGGGCGGCGGGGCATGGCAGGCCCGCAAGGCGCGGTTGAAGGAACGCATCAAGCTGATCGCGGACAAGCTGATGCGGGTGGCGGCCGAACGGATGCTGCGGCCTGCCCCGGTCCTGGAACCAGACCACCACGAATGGCAGCAATTCGCCGCCCGCTTTCCCTATAACGAGACAGACGACCAGATGTCGGCCATCGAGGACGTTATCGAGGATCTCGCCGCGGGTCGCCCCATGGACCGGCTGATCGTGGGCGATGTCGGTTTCGGCAAGACCGAGGTGGCGATGCGCGCGGCCTTCATCGCCGCCAGTCAGGGGATGCAGGTCGCCGTGGTCGCACCCACGACCCTGCTGGCGCGCCAGCACTTCAAGACCTTTTCCGAGCGTTTCCGGGGCACCGCGATCAATGTCCGCCCCCTCTCGCGCTTCGTTTCGGCCAAGGATGCGGCAGCGACCCGCGCGGGCCTTGCGGATGGCAGCGTGGATATCGTGGTCGGCACCCATGCGGTTCTGGCCAAGGGCGTGCGGTTCAGAAATCTCGGGCTGCTGATCATCGACGAGGAACAGCATTTCGGCGTCGCCCACAAGGAGCGTCTGAAGGAACTGCGCTCGGACATTCACGTGCTGACACTGACCGCGACGCCCATTCCGCGCACGTTGCAGTTGTCCCTGACGGGCGTGCGCGACCTCTCGATCATCGGCACGCCGCCCGTGGACCGTCTGGCGATCCGCACTTATGTCAGCGAATTCGACAGCGTCACCATCCGCGAGGCGCTTCTGCGCGAGAAATATCGCGGCGGGCAGTCCTTCTTCGTCGTCCCGCGCCTGACGGATCTGCCGGATGTCGAGCATTGGCTTCAGGAAAACATGCCCGAGCTGAATTATATCGTGGCGCATGGCCAGCTTGCGGCGGGGGATCTGGACGCGCGGATGAATGCCTTCTACGACGGCAGCCATGACGTGCTGCTGGCGACGACGATCGTCGAATCGGGTCTCGATATTCCGACCGCCAACACGATGATCGTCTGGCGCGCGGACATGTTCGGCCTGGCGCAGCTTTACCAGATCCGGGGCAGGGTGGGGCGCTCGAAGGCCCGGGCCTATTGCTATCTGACCACCAAGCCGCGCGTGCCAGTGACCCCGCAGGCGATGCGGAGGCTGAAGTTCCTGGGCTCGATCGACGGGCTGGGGGCGGGCTTCAACCTGGCATCCCAGGATCTGGACCTGCGGGGCGCGGGCAACCTTCTGGGCGAAGAGCAGTCCGGCCATATCAAGGAGGTCGGCTTCGAACTTTATCAGCAGATGCTGGAGGAGACGATCGCCAAGCTCAAGTCGGGCGAGATCGAGGGCACGCCCGAGGATGAATGGGCGCCGCAGCTGAACCTGGGCGTGCCCGTCACGATTCCGGAAAGCTACATCCCGGATCTGGACGTGCGGCTTGGCCTTTACCGCCGCCTGGCCGAGCTGACGACCAAGGTCGAGCTGGAGGGCTTCGCGGCCGAGCTGATCGACCGCTTCGGCCCGCTGCCGCGCGAGGTGAACACGCTGCTTCTGGTCATCCGCATCAAGGCGATGGCCAAACGCGCGAATATCTCGAAACTGGATGTCGGCCCCAAGGGGGTCACGGTGCAGTTCCACATGGACAAGTTCCCGAACCCGGCAGGGCTGGTCGAATACCTGTCCGACGAACGCGGCAATGCCAGGGTCATCGACAACAAGGTTGTGCTGAAACGCGACTTTGTCACCGATGCCGACCGGATCAAGGGCGCTTTTGCCGTGGCCCGCGACCTGGCCGCCAAGGTCCGCGAAGGCCGCGCTGCCGGAAAGGCCGGGGGATGAGCGCCGGCCAGATCCGCTTCGACACCGGCCCGCTGGGGGATGGCACGCTGTTTGCCTCCCCCGAAACGGTGATCCGCGCCGATACGCCCGAAGGGGTGGGCCCCGCCCTGGCCGCGATGCAGAAAGCGCAGGCGCGCGGACGCTGGCTGGCGGGCTATCTGTCCTATGAATTGGGCCATGCGCTGACGCCGCGTCTCTTCCATCTGATGCCTGCCGAAAGGCGGATGCCGCTGATCCTGATGGGGGTCTTCGACGCGCCCCGGCCCGCGCCGCCCTTGCCTGCGCCGGATGGCGTCCGGATCGGTGTGCCCAGACCGCTCTGGGACAGGGCGCGCTATGACCGGGCACTGGCGGCGGTTCATGGCTATATCGAGGCGGGCGATAGCTACCAGATCAACCTGACCTTCCCGGTCGAGGCCGAGGTCAGCGGCGATCCGCTGGCCGTCTATGCGGCGCTGGTCGCGCGTCAGCCGGTGGCCGAGGGGGCCTTTGTCGATCTGGGCGGGCCGGTCGTGCTGTCGCGCTCGCCCGAATTGTTCTTTTCCGTCGATCACGCGGGCATGATCCGGACGCGGCCAATGAAGGGCACCGCTCGGCGCGGCGAGGATCGGGCCAGCGACCATGCCAGCGCCGAGGGCCTGCGCCTGTCCGACAAGAACCGCGCCGAGAACCTGATGATCGTCGATCTTCTGCGCAACGACATCAGCCGCATCTGCCATCCGGGCAGCGTGCGCGTGCCGGACCTGTTCACCATCGAGACCTATGCGACGGTTCATCAGATGGTCTCGACCGTCGAGGGGCGGCTGTTGCCGCGCGTGGGTCTGGTGCAGATCCTGGGCGCGCTGTTTCCTTGCGGCTCGATCACCGGGGCGCCCAAGATCCGCGCGATGGAGATCATCGCCGAACTCGAGGGCGCCGCGCGCGAGGTCTATTGCGGGGCGGTGGGCTGGGTCGATCCGGCGGGACCGATGCGCTTCAATGTGGCGATCCGCTCGCCCTGGCTCAGCGCCCCGGACCGCTTGCGCCTGAACGTCGGCGGCGGCATCGTCCATGACAGCGAGGCCGGTTCGGAATGGAAGGAGGCTCTGTGCAAGTCCGCATTCCTGGGCCATTTCCCGATGGACTGACCGTCTTCGAGACGATGCGCGCCGAAGCCGATGGGCGCATCGCTCTGTGGCCCTTGCACCTGGCCCGGCTCAGACGCGGTTGCGCCGCCCTGGGCTTTCCGCTGGACGAGGCAAGGGCCCTGGCGCTGCTGGCGCGACTGCCGCGCGGGCAGGTGCTGCGGGCGCGGCTGGCCGTCGATCAGGTGGGCGCGCTGTCGCTGACCCATGCGCCGCTGCCGCCGAACCCTGCCCTATGGCGTGTCGTGATCGCAAGGCAACGGCTGGATGCGGGCGATCCCTGGCTGGGCATCAAGTCCACGCATCGCCCGATTTACGATGCGGCCCGGGCCGCCCTGCCGCCGGACAGCGACGAGGCGATCCTGCTGAACCAGGCAGGCCAGCCCTGCGAAGGCACGATCACCAGCCTGTTTCTGGACCGGGGCGGGGTGCTGCTGACCCCGCCCTTGTCGGCCGGTCTCTTGCCCGGCGTCCTGCGCGCCAGCCTGATGGCGGCCGGGCGCGCACAAGAACACGCGCTGACGCTGGACGACCTGCGGGGCGGGGGGCTTTTCATGGGCAATGCCTTGCGCGGATTGATCCCGGCGCGGCTGACGATCAGCCCCTGGGGCGTGGACACATTTGCCTGAGCCATAGCCGGACTCAGGCGATGAGGACGGTGGCCAGGTTGTTGCAGGCGGATGTCTCGCAGCGTGTGGCGATGCCTCGGAAGTGCTTGAGCTTGGTGAAGAAACGCTCGATCCGGTTGCGCTCGCGGAAGAGGTCGGGATCGACCGGGCGCCGCACCTTTCTGCCGCGCTGCGTGGGGATGTGTCCGCGCCCGCCGCGTGCGGCGATCAGATCGAGGATGGCGCGGGCAACGCCGAGCTTCAATGAGGCCCGGGCGGGGAGGCCCGGGAAGACATGTGTCGGGCGCAGAGGCGGCAGGCCGCGCAGGTAGCTTCAATGAGGCCCGGGCGGGGAGGCCCGGGAAGACGTCGTCGTGCGAAACGCGCAAATGCGCCTTCATCTCGTGCTTCAATGAGGCCCGGGCGGGGAGGCCCGGGAAGACCATGGCGCGACCGGTATCCACGCCCATCGGGCGGCGCGGCTTCAATGAGGCCCGGGCGGGGAGGCCCGGGAAGACACCGGCGGCGGTTGCTGCGGCGACTGGCGCTGACAAGCTTCAATGAGGCCCGGGCGGGGAGGCCCGGGAAGACCGCAGGAGATGGGACGGTCCGCGCGGTGGGTGGCGTAGCTTCAATGAGGCCCGGGCGGGGAGGCCCGGGAAGACGCCCCCTCGCTTTTGGCGACTTCCGTCAAAGGCTTGCTCACCAAGTTGCGAGGGGTCTGCGGCACAGTCCGGTCAGGGCGGGCCAGGATCGGTATGCAAAGCACCGAATATTCAAAAAGAACACGGGATTCCATATGTTTGTCCGCCTGCGAGCAGTGCTGGCGCTTTTGTTTGAATAACAGCGCTCGCCAGCCACCGGCACTAGATGACAATCGCACGCCGCTCGATCGGTGTAAAGGTCTTGCCGAGGCTCTCGACATGAAGCGCCACCTCTTCGGCCGGGCCGAGATCGAGGATCACGACATGGTCAGCCGTGGCATCAATGATGCCTTCAATCGCTGCGGCCATCTCGATCCTGCGCTTGCCGCCAAGGCGGCAGTGGAACACCGACAGCTGAAGCCAGCGCCCATAGCCCTGCATCAGCTTGAAGACCCGCCGCCAGCGTTTGGGGTCGGAAATGTCATAGACCACCACATAGGCATGTTCGGCATTGGATGGCCGGGGCGGCATGGCTCACCTTGGGATATAGTGCGGATAGGCGGGGATTTCACCCAGCAGGAAGCGCGCAAGAAGCCGCGCCTGCACATGGATCAGCCTGCGCCAGTTGCGGCGCAGCATGGTGCGCTGGTTGCGGATCTTGGCGGCGACAAGCTCGCGCGCAAAGGCGAGCCGGCGAAGAGGATCGACAGCTGCGACGTATTGGGCGGTGCGGCTGACGGCCGAGCGCGGCCCATGCGGACCGGTCGAGCCCAGGAACCGGAAACCCGAGGACATCCAGGCGATCGGCACCTCGCGGCGCAGGAGCTCGTGCACGGCGGGGGTGGTCAGCGCAACCGGGCCGGCGAGCACGAATTCGGAGATTTCTTCTAGTGGCACGGCGCGGTCATCTTCGCCTTCGACCGAGATGACCAGCGTAAGGTCTTTCTTCGCGACGCGCGCGCCCGTGGCCCCATTCGAGCACCGCGAGGCGCGGGCAATAGATCCATTCATTGACCATCCGGGCAGGCACCAGCACATCGTCGGCCGCCGCCGGGGGGGCGAAGAGCGGCAGCTCGGGCTGCCGGTCTGTCATGGCGTGGGCGGGGTGGCGGCGATATAGCCAGCCCGTGCAATGGATTTATAATCGCCGACCTCGATGATGCGAAACTGCTGCCAGCCCCCCACACCCGGGTGTGGGGGCGGCCGGTCGCTGCGGCCAGCAAGGCGCAGTAAGGCTTCGATCCCGGAGAGAGTTGCGCCGCGACCACCCGTTGCAGTCCAAATTGGAACACGGAGTAGGTTATGCGTCTTCTGTTTCATTCCCGGGATTGCCACGCCCTTTCGCAGGAAGATGACGGGGAACGATCTGAATGCCGCGGCGGCAAGGATGTTCGCGCCCTGCTCGCTCGGGGCGACACCGGTGCCGGTTTGCCCTTTGATTTTCCAAAGCGCCGCGTTCGTCGGATCGCCTTTCAAGTAGGCATACCGGCGTGCCTCAGCAACGTCGAGGCGGAAACTGTCGCCGCGATGCATGTAACCCCAAGGACGATAGAGTGACTTGGCGATTTCGTCGTGCGTGCAGGCCTTTGCCAGAGTCACGAAGAGGCCGGCAAAGGACTGCTGGCCGCTTGTCAATTTCAGGGGGGAATTCCGAGCTTCGGGCTCGCCGTTTCGGCCCCATGCCCAGCCCGACAGGCAGGAAATCCAGGCCTCCCGCTCGCGGTCTTGTGAGCCGAGAAAGTTGCGAAGCTCTTCGGGGGATGAGGCTATCCGGACGATCTTTTCGGGCAACCTTGGACCCTGTTCGCGTTCTTTGAGTTTTTTCAATTCTTCGTTGAGCTTGCTGATTTGTTTCCCCTCCCTTTGGGCTGCCTCGATTTCTATTTCGACTTCCTCGATCCTTGTTCTGGTGTTGACTTGCTCCTGTTGTGCGGCAATCGCGCAAAGCTCGGAAACCGGACCCAGGACCGCCCGCACCCCTTCAGCTGCCGCCTCGGCCACGGCGGCCTCGGTCTGCGGCACGGCGAGTGTCAGGACGGGGCGCCAGGGATGGGTCTCGACATCCCAGAAGGCGCGCGGCTGCCAATCGGGGCGGGCGGTCTCAAGCGCCCGCAACAGTCCCAGGAGCGCCATGACGGCGAGCAGGTTGTCGGGCTCGAGCCCGCCAAGCCGGTGGCGTTCGCCCGGGGCGGTCACGTCGGGCTGCCAGCCGGGTGACGGGGCCTGTCTTGCCTTGCGGGCCATCATGCTCCCTCCCCGGCAGAGGCGCGGTGATCGGCAAGCCTGAGGCAGGCCTCGAGAAAGGCAAGGCCCCAGGGCCCGTAGCGCTCTTGAAGCACGGCCATAAGCCCCGCCCAGTCGCGCCCCTGCCAGTCGAAATCGAGCTTGTCGGGGCCCGGGGCTGGGGGGAGCGCAATGTCAAGCAGCCTCATCGCATAGGCGTCCCAATCGTCGTCATGGGCAAAGAACGGCCGCCCGTGGCCGTGGTGGGTGCCAATCAGCCAGAGCAGGAGATCGGGGTCCAGTTCGGCCTTCTCCTCAGCCAGACGCGCGGCAGCAATTCGGACCGAGGCCACCTCGTGCCGCCAGCGCTCGGGCAGCGTCGCGGCCCCGCGCAGGGTGCGCTGCCGGGCAGGGCTCGCCCGGGCACTTGTCTTGGCGATGGGCGGGCCGTCCTCGGGCAGGCCGTCGTTCGACTTGAGCCAGAGCTGGAAGCGTGGGTCGGCCTTGCCGTCGTCATGCCAGAGCCCGGCCCTATCAAGGGTCTCGGCCAGTGCAGCGTCAAGACCGAGTGTCTGAGCCTGGGCGCGCGCCAGCCTTGCAACGGCGCGGGCATGATCTGCAAGCAGCACGGGTTCGGGGCCCACCAACCCCTCATCCTCTTCGGTTGAAGGTATGGCGGCCTCAGTTGCCGCCCGGCCGGAAAGCCCCTTCGACGCCACGAGAACAGCGCCCAGCGCCGGATCCCCGCCATAGGGCCAGGCCAGCGTCAGCGCTGAGGCTCCCGCCCAATCGGCAAGCCCCGTTGCGCGGGCGATCTCGCCTGCCGAGGCTCCCGCTTCGAGGCGCTCCGCAATGTCGCGCCAAGGGGCGGCGTCTTCAAGCCAGACGGCGGGATGCAGCCTGAGCGCCGCGCGTTGTCCCGCATAAGGCGCGGCGGCATCCTCGGCGATATCATCAGCTGGCGCCTCGCTGCCGGGCGCCCAGCCGAACGCGTCGCAGCCGCCGCGCGCGGCGGGCAGGATCACCACGTCACCGGATTGCAGTTCTGTGGGCGAAACAAGGTCCAACTGCTCGCGCCCCTGCCAGCGCAGAACGGGCTCCGCCGACGGTTGCCGTGCCTCGCCAGTCTCGTCGCCGGCGCCCATCGGGATATCGGCCAGCGCATCCTCTGTGCCTGCCCGCGTGAGCCACCGCCGCGCTGTCCAGAGCGGCAGGCGCAAGGCCTCGGCCGGGCGGGGCGGGAGAAGCGCGAGGAGTTCGGCGAGCCCCGCGCGCGCCTCGTCACGGGTCTCGGGCGCGCGGAAGCGATCAAGCAGCGCATGAAGATCGGCGCGCCAGACGAGGCTGACCTCGGCCTCATCCCGGAAAGCGCCGTGCAGGAAGGGGGCCGGGTCCGGGTCGGGGAAAGGCCGGGGTGCGGTCATGGCCAGGGCGGCAAGATCAGCCTCGCGCAAAGGCGGCGCCTCGGGCGCAGGCGTCGTGCAGGCCTTGCCAGGCGGGCTGTCCGTGATCAGCGCGTCGAGCGCGTCCGGCCCGAAGTCCACCGTCTGGATATTGCCCTGCTTGGTTGAAACCCGCTCAAGCCAGGCCCAGGTCTCGGCGGCAGCGCGGCCATAGATCGGATCCTGCGCCTTGGCCCCCGTCTCTGACTTACTGGCAAGAATGATACCCGGGGCCGGTGCATCGCCCCGATTGCCGCTGCGCGCAAGCCGACCGAAGCGCTGGCGCAGCGCGTCGAGAGGGGCGATCTGGCTGACCATCGCATCGAAGTCGAAATCCGCACCGGCCTCGATGCACTGGGTTGCGACCACAAACAGCGGGCGCTCGCCCGTTGCGCGGCCTTCAAGCCGTGCGCGCCACTGCGCAATCAGCTGATCGCGCTCGATCGGGCGCACGCGGCCGGTGAGCAGGATCGCCTCGGCCTCGGGATCCTGACGCAGGATCTCGAAGATCTGTCGCGCCAGCATGACGCGGTTGACCACGGCCGCGATGACGGGCGCCGCTTTGCCCCGCTCGGCGAGGCGTGCGCGCAGGTCTCGGGCGGCGGTGGCGAAGGCTTCGGCATCCGCGGCCGGCTCCTGGCGCAGGTCCACCACCTTCTGCGCCGCAAGGCGGCGGCGGATCGGTGCTTCGCCGCGCTCCTCCCCGGTCAGGCGAAACACATCGGCGCCGGTCATTCGCGGTGTGGCGGTAAGCGCGGCAAAGCCCCAGGGCAGACCGAGGGCGCCTTCCGCCTGCCGGCGGGCGGCGATGGCGGCCAGCGTCTCCTCAAACGCGCGGGACAGATGCGCCTCGTCCAGGATCAGGAGCGCATCGCAGCCGAGAAGCCCCGCGTGGACCGGCGCCATCGACCCGCTCACGCCATAGCCGCGGAACAGAATCCGCGAACCCAGCTGATCGACCGTGGTGCAGAGGATGGTCGGCTGGTCAAGCCGGCGCGCCCAGTCGCGCTCAAGCGGCATGCCGCCGCGCAGCTCGGCCACATGCAGGGGCCTCTCGCCGGAAAACGCGCTGAGCCGGGCCGCCATCCGGGCAGGCGCGCCCTCGCGCGCAGCCTCAAGCACCGCGCGGATGCGGCAGGCGCGCTCATAGGCCTGATCGGCGATGATCCGCCGATCGACCGCGAGAACGATCCGCATCGGCGCCGTCCGCGGCCGTATCTCGGCCTCAAGGGCCAGATGAAACAGCGCGATGTCGAGCACTGCGGTCTTGCCCGCACCGGTCGGGGCGGCGATGGCCTGCGGCCAGCGGCCCGCAGCGACAATTGTCTCGAAGAGCCGCTTTTGCCAGGCATAGGGCGCATGGCCATGGATGGCGGCGAAGACCTCGGCGAAATCCCCGGCATCAAGCGGCGGCAGCTGGGTCATTCCCGCCCCCCTCGGATCGGCAGGAACAGGCCAAGCCCATGAAACCGCCCCGCGCCGAGGAGGATCGGGCCCGGGATCGGTTCGTCGAAGACGAGCCTCACATGCACGAAGGCGCGCTGCCCGAAGCTTGGCCGCCGGGCCCAGTTCAGCCAGCGCGGGTTGCCGCCTGCGGGCCGCGCCGAGGGCGCGCCGGCAACGGCGGGATGTTTGCCGAGCCTCACTGATACGGGATCGGGCAGGCCCCCCCGCGCGCAGGCCGCGCGGATCATCGCTTCGGCCTCCGCGCTCCGCTCCGGCGGCTCGGCGGATTTGAGATGCCGGTCGAGCAGAACGGGCGTGACCGTGGCCCAGACGGCGGCCTTGCGCAGATACCGCACCGGGTCCAGCGATCTGAGGCCCGAGACGGCCGGGGTCAGCCGCCACTGCCAGGCCCCGCCGCCCCGTGGTGCAAGGGTCAGGATGAGCCGGCCCTGGGCATCGCTCTCGCCGAGCCGCTCGAGCGCGCGGCGGAAGCCCTGCCGGCGGAGGAAACCCTCGGGGCCGGGCTGAGCCCAGGCGGCTGCCTCGCGCGCCGGGGGCACAAGCGCGAGCCCCATGAGCCGGCCATCGGAATGGTCCCAGCCGACATTGGCCAGGGGCAGGATGGCAAGGTGCGGATCGCGCGCCGGCGCCCCGTCGGCCTCGTGCCCGGAAACCCAGGAGGGGGCTGGCTCGCCACTGGCCCGGGTCCAGGCCTCCATCAGCGCCTGTCGCATGGCCTCGGCCAGCCCGGCCTGTGCGCGCAGATCAGGCCGCTCCCCGCCTGCATGTTCAAAAGCAGCCCATTGCGCGGGATCAGCGGCGAAAGGGTGCTGTTTGGCCGGCGGCGCGGGCGGCGTGCCTCGCCGTGTCGCCGGGCGCGGGCGGGCGCGCCCATCGCCGGCCATGTGGCGCTTGTGCAGCGCCTCTAGCTCGGCAAGCCTCCCGCGGTAGGGGGCGCGCCGTGCAGCCTCCAGGGTTCCTGGGGGCGCATCGGCCGCGCGAAACTGCACCCGCACCAGGCTCGAAGAATGGCCGATATAGCTCGTCCGCTGCGCCAAAGCATCGAGCGCAGGCCAGTGTTCGGCTGGCACCACCGTGTGCCAGACAAGCGAGAGATGAACCGGCGCGGCGGGATCAAGGACGCAGGCCGGGAAGGTCCGCTCCTGCCGTTTGCGGTGCGATGGCAGGACTGCGATCCCCTTTGGATCGTTCGGCGGCACATAGACCTTGACCGTCTGGCGGTCGTGGTGCGGCTCGGGCAGATGGAGCTGCGGCGGCTCCTGCGCCTCGAGCCATTCGAGCGCCGCGCGCTCGCCCTGATCCTCGCCGCCCAGCCCCCAGCTTGCCACGAGGGCCGAGAAGATGCGGTCGGGCTGAGGCGGCCAGTCGGGCGCAGGGTCGGAGGGGTCGCGCGCGAGGAAGGCCGTGCCCGTGAGCCAGGCGATCTCGAGGCAGAGCATGGATCAGCCCTCGTCCGCCTCGCCGCCTTCGTCGGCCAGGGCCTTCTGCTGCGACCGGCGCACGAGTTCCATAAGGTTGTCAGTCGGCCTCAAGATCGCGGGCTCGGGGTTCGGCGCGAAACCTGCCGCCCGTGCGGCGTCGAACGCCTCTTCATAGAGGCGCAGGGCGGTATCGGGGTCGATCGCCACCTCCTGCGTGCTGCCGTCGAAGGCAACAAGCTCAAGCGGCGCAAGTCCGCCCTCGCACACGAGATCGCAGCGCGACCGCAGCGCCATGCCCTGCCGGTTGCCCTCAAGCATCGCCACAAGCCCGAGCGCGGCGAGATAGGTGCGGCCGGCGCGGTTTCTGGCTTCGTCCGTGCCGAAGCGAAGCCGCCTCAGCCCCGCGAAGGTCAGCACCTGCGTCTGCAGCGCATAGGCGCAAGTGACGCCGAGCGGCTCGATACTGGGGGCAATGTTGCCGTGATTGATCTCCGAAGGGCGGACCTTCTTTGCGGCCTTGCCGAGTTCCTTCTGGTCAAAGCCCCAATCACCTTCCTTCTTGAAAATCTCGATGGACCGCGGAACGCCCAGCGGGTCGATCCGGCTGCCCGTGCGACGCCCGGCGCTGTGCAGCCTGACTTCCCCTGTGCGCCGGTCCACCGTCTCTTCTACCGGCACATCCACCCCGATGATTTCGGACACGATCACGCGGGCGAATTTGGCGCCGAGCCCCCCGCCCTCGCCCGTCGAGTTCCAGGCACCGAAGACAAGCGCCGCGGGTGAAGCCTCGAGGATCGCGCTGGCATCGGCGGGTGTGGCCTGCCGCAGGCGCAGCCCCAGATCGCTGTCGCGGAAGCGTTTGCCGGCAAGCTCGCTGTCGCGCAGGATGGCATCGAAGATCCGGTGCGGGGCCTCGAGCACGCTGATCGGACCAACCGAATTGAGCCCTGCGCCCGGGAAATCGACCGTCAGCCGCGGCAGGCGGATGCGCCCGGCCTCGGCCGCGGCCAGAAGCGCCTCTTCAAGCCGGTTCGCCTGCGACTGCACGCTGTCGATCAGGACGCAGACCCGTTCCGCGCCGTCGATCCGGCGACGCTCGAACACATGGGTGGGGCCGTTCTCGCCCGGATAGGTCGGAGGGAAGAGCTTGTCGCCCGGGCCCCCCGCCGGCTGCAGCCGCTGCCGCCGGCGCAGGGCAGCAGCCTGAGCGACCATCTGCCGAAATTCGTCGAGTTGCATGGCGTGCCCCTCAAAAGACATACTAAAAACTGGTATCTTGATGAAAAGCGGTGTCTTGCGATTCGGTCAAGTCGCAAGACGATGCGAGGCTAGAGGCGGCTCCTGCATGCGCAACCCGGAACATGGCAGATGGAGCGTGGCTCGGAGGCTTGCCTTTGCCGCCGACCGGCTGTTCTGGGACGGGACGCTTCAGCGTGAGGATCTGGTCCGGCGCTTTGGTCTCTCCCCGGCCCAGGCCACGGCCGACATTGCGCAGCTTCGCGAACAGCTCGGAAAGGGGATCGTCTATGACGTCTCGCGCCGGGCCTATGTGCCGACGGACGCGTTCTCCAATCCGCCGACTGGGGCGAGCGGGCTTCTGGCCGAGCTGCGCCTGATCGCCGAGGGGATCATCGAGCGAACCACCGGGATCCTGGCGAGTCCGCCGCCGGTCGAGGTCGCCGGCGCGCTGGTGCGCGCAGTCGATGCGGCTGTGCTCTGCTCTGTTCTCCGGGCGATCCGGGATCAACGGGTGCTCGAGGCGAATTACGTGTCGTTTCAGCGGCCCGAGGTGCTGCGCCGGCGTATCTCGCCGCACGCGCTGGTCTTCGACGGCTTCCGGTGGCACGCCCGGGCCCATGATGCCGGCGATGGGCGCTTCAAGGACTTCCTGCTCTCGCGGCTGTCGGAGCCTTTTCTTGGGGGCGCGGCGCTTGCCACGGCCGAGGTGGATACCGACTGGCAGACATGGTGCGTGCTGCGGATCGTCCCGCATCCCGGCCTGACCGAGCACCAGGGGCGGGTCGTCACGCAGGACTACCAGATGTCGGAGGGCAAGCTTGATCTGACGGTGCGCGCAGCCGTCACGTTCTATGTCAAGCGGCGTCTCGGGCTGCTTGACGGGCACGAGCACCGCCCCCCACACGAACAGCACATTGTGCTGCAATCCGAGATCACCCGGATATGACATGCCTCCAGGTGCTGCGAGAGGTCTGTCAGCGCGTCAGCCAATCTCCGGTCAGAGACCTATGGTTCGCCCGTCCTTTGGACTACTTGCCTTGCTGCACTTCCACTCCTCGGGAAACCCGTCCATCAGCATGGACGCGCTGGTGCAGGCGATGGGGCTGAACGGCATCTCGAAGAGCACCGTCTCGAAGCCAGGCCTACGGCCTCGCGCACCCGTCCTTACGCCCGAAGGCAGACATGCCGCGATGGCTTGACTGGTTCAACCGATCAAGACCACATCCCGCACTCAACGGCCAAGCACCCCTCGAAAGGGTGAACAACCTCATGTGAAATCACGGCTAGCCTGCGCAGATCTGTTGCAGAGCGATCCATTGCGGGTCAGTCAGAAGATCTGCAGGGGCCGCATCGCCACGGCGCATCGGATCGCCCTCGATGAGGGGCAAGACCGAGGCGCCGGTGGGGTCGATGCTGAGGGCGTAGGGTTCTGATGGCAGGCCGCGATCTGCAAGCGCCGACAGCAGGGCAGGCGCCTCGGGGCGTGGCAGGGGCTGAGCCAGAAGAATCTCTCCGTAACCATCCATTGCCTCGCGCGGTAAAGCGCCGAGCGTCCAGAGCCGAAGCACCGCGCCGAGGCCTGCGTGACGCAGTGCGTCAATCCGTAACTGCGTCTCGGTGCCGGCCAGCGAGGCGGCGACGAGATGAGCCGCCGGACCTTCCGGCGCCGGCGAGGACAGCAGCAGATCGCCCCCCAGCACATAGACCCCACCAGGCAGTCGCCTGGCGCCGTTCAGAGGGCCGGGAATGACCCTGATGACCGCTTCGGAGCCGACGAGGCGCGGCGCAAGCCAATCCAGCACCGCCTGGCCCGAGGCTCGGGTGCAGACGGCCCCGCCGCTGCGTTCCATATCGGCGAGGATGGCCAGACCGATCTGGCGCGCCTGCGCGGGCGGGGCGATATTGGCGGCGTGGCGGATCAGCGCGTCGGGCAGCCAGAACACTGTCCCCGCGATCATCACCGTCGCCGCCAGAAACGACAGCACGCCGCGCAGCCGCCCGGGATGGGCGCGGTGGGCTGCGATCGCTTCCTGCACGCGCTCGATTGCCTCGATCATCAGCGGGTCGTCGATTTCGACGATCTCGTCGGGCATATCACGCGAGGGGGTATAGATCGCGGGTATCTGGCCGGGATTGAGCCGAGCCACGGCGGGAAGCGACCAATGCGCCAAAGGACGGTCAGATTTCGGGTCGGAGAGGGTCAGCGTTGCTTCGCCGACCGAGACGATGACTTCGCGCAGGCGCGCGTCGGGCGTCTCTCGCCACGCGCCTTGGGCTTCGAGCCGTTGAAACTGTTTCAGCGCTGTCATCGGTCCGGATCTGCCCTGCCTTACCCGGACCATAGCGCAGGGTCCGGGAGCGTCAATCGCGCCCCCGTGCCTGGCCGGATGCCTGAAAGGTCAGACCGTGTCGGCCTCGGCGATCCTCATGCCCTTTTCGCGGGCGAGGCTGCGCATCCGGTCCTGAAGTTTCTCGAAGGCGCGAACCTCGATCTGTCGGATCCGCTCGCGCGAGACGCCGTAGCGGCTGGACAGATCCTCCAGCGTCATCGGCTCGTCGCGCAGGCGACGTTCCATCAGAATGTCACGCTCGCGCTCGTTCAGCGTATCCATTGCTGCAATCAGCATCTGGCGTCGGGCATTCAATTCCTCGGATTCGGCATAGGCGCTGGCCTGGTCGGCATCCTCATCCTCAAGCCAATCCTGCCATTGCGCGGTCGACTCGCCGTCTCCTGATCCAACCGTCGCGTTCAGCGAGGCATCGCCCGCCGACAGGCGGCGGTTCATCTCGATCACGTCCTGTTCGGTGACATTCAGATCATGCGCGATCTGGGCCACGTTCTCGGGACGCAAGTCGCCATCCTCCAGCGCGCCGATGCGGGATTTTGCCTTGCGCAGATTGAAGAACAGTTTTTTCTGCGCGCTGGTCGTGCCCATCTTCACCAGCGACCAGGACCGCAGGATGTATTCCTGGATCGAGGCCCGTATCCACCACATCGCATAAGTGGCCAGCCGGAAGCCCTTGTCCGGATCGAATCGCTTGACCGCCTGCATCAGACCGACATTCGCCTCGGAAATCACTTCGGCCTGGGGCAGCCCGTAGCCGCGATAGCCCATCGCAATCTTGGCGGCCAGCCGCAGGTGACTTGTCACCAGGCGGTGCGCAGCTTCGCTGTCCTGATGATCGGCCCAGGCCTTGGCCAGCATGTATTCCTCCTCGGGCTGAAGGAGGGGGAACTTGCGGATCTCTTGCAGATAGCGGTTCAGCCCCTGCTCTGGGCTGGGCGCCGGAAGGTTGCTGTAACTTGCCATCATCAGGGCCTTTCAAGGATGCAGAAGAACGTCATCGGCCGCGCCTCGGTTCCCCGGGCGGCCATGGCGCTTTGCGGCCAGATTGAGCGATCTGGAACGATTTGTAATCCCAAATCGGCTCACGTTGATGTCAAGCGGACCTGCTGTCCGCGCAGGGCGTCCAGCAGGTCCGCCATGTCTGGCGGCAGCGCGCTGTCAAAGGCCATGTCCTGTCCGGTGACCGGATGGGTAAAGCCCAGATGCGCCGCGTGCAGCGCCTGACGCGGGAAGGCCGAGGCTGCATCTGCCGCAGGCCCGAGCGCCTTGAGCGAGGCCTTGCGCGCGCCACCATAGACCGGATCGCCGATCAGTCCCAGCCCGGCATGGGCCATATGCACCCGGATCTGGTGGGTCCGCCCGGTTTCAAGCCGACATTCGACCAGCATGGCCGAAGGGGGCGTGCCGAATGCCTCCAGCAGGCGTGCCCGCGTCACGGCATGGCGGCCCTTGTCGAAATGGACCGCCTGTTTCTGCCGGTCGGTCGGATGGCGGTCCAGACGGGTGGCGATCCGCAGGACATGGCCGGGTTCAAAGCTGACACCGCGTATGCCGCGCAGCCGCGGATCGGCGGGGTCGATGACCCCATGGGCCAGCGCCAGATACAGGCGGCGCACGCTATGGGCCTCGAACTGGGCGGCAAGGCCGTGATGGGCGCGGTCGGATTTGGCCACGACCAGCAGGCCGGAGGTGTCCTTGTCGATCCGGTGGACAATGCCCGGCCGCCTTTCGCCGCCGATCCCCGACAGCGATTCGCCGCAATGGGCCAGCAGCGCGTTGACCAGCGTGCCCGAAGGGCTGCCCGGCGCCGGATGGACGACCATCCCCGCAGGCTTGTCGATCACGATCAGGTCATCATCCTCATGCGCGATGCTCAGCGGGATCGCCTCGGGTCGGGTCTCGACCTCGGCAGGGGCGGTCAGGGCGATGCGGTATTCCTCGCCGCCCGCCACGCGCGCCTTGACGTCGCGGGCCGGTCCAGACGGGCCGGTGACGGCGCCCTCGATGATCAGGCGGGCCAGACGCGACCGCGACAGGGCGGCTGCCTCTGGCACAGCCAGCGCAAGCGCCTTATCAAGCCGTTCGGGCGGGTTCTCGGGGATCGTGACGACAAGGATGGACATGGGACGCGACGATAGCGACTGGAAGGCCGAGGCGAAAGCGGTTCCCGAACTGCGCTTCCTCAAGACGCTGGTGACGGGGTTGGCGCTGGTGATGGGGCTGGGGATGGTCGCGGTCGTGGCGCTGTTGTGGCTGCGTCTGGGCCAGCCGGCCCAGCCCGGCCCGCCTGAACTGCCCGACAGCGTGCAATTGCCCGAGGGCGCAAGCCCGGCCGCCGTCACCTTTGCCCGCGACTGGCTGGTCGTCGTGACCGAGGCGGGCGATATCCTGCTTTACGACCGCTCCGGGGCGCTGCGCGACCGCGCCATGGCCGATCAGGCGCCCTGATCGGCGCTGGCAGACTTTTCCAGCGCGTCCATCCGGGCCTTCAGTTCGGCATTCTCGGTGCGGGCCTTGATCGCCATTTCGCGCACGGCCTCGAACTCCTCTCTTGTGACAAGATCGCGTTCGGCCAGCCAGCGGTCGATCCAGCCCTTCATGGCGGTTTCGGCCTCGGACCGAACGCCTTGCGCCACGCCCATGGCATTTGTCATCAGTTTGGAGATGTCGTCGAAAAAGCGGCTCTGTGTCGTCATGGCTGACCTCGTATCCTGAACTTGCCTTCTATATGGTCCGGCCGAGGACGCGGTTCAATGCGGCTTTCGCGCATGGCTTGCGGTTGACACCGCCCGTCCGGCCGATAGCGTGCGCACCAGAATCCAGCCCGAGGCCCCATGATCCCCTTTCCGCAGATATCCCCCGAGATCTTCACGCTGAACGTGGGCGGGCTGTCGCTGTCGCTGCGCTGGTATGCGCTGGCCTATATCGTCGGGCTGATCCTGGGCTGGCGGCTGATCGTCGCGATGATGCGCCGTCCGGCGATCTGGGGAGGCCGGCCGCCTTGCGCCCCCGAACGGGTGGACGACCTGCTGACCTGGGTCATCCTGGGCGTCATCGTCGGCGGCAGGCTGGGCTTCGTGCTGTTCTACGACCCGGCTCATTACCTGGCCAATCCGGCGCAGATCCCGATGGTCTGGCAGGGCGGGATGAGCTTTCACGGCGGCTTTGCCGGGGTGATCGTCGTATCCTGGCTGTGGGCGCGGCGGAACGGGGTGCCGATTCTTCCCCTGGCCGATGCGATGGCGGTCGTGGCGCCCATTGGCATCTTCTTCGGCCGGATCGCGAACTTCATCAATGCCGAATTGTGGGGTCGCCCGACCGACCTGCCCTGGGGCGTGATCTTCCCCGGTCCTGCCGCGCAGGATTGCCCCGGCATCAGCGGTCCCTGCGCGCGTCACCCCAGCCAGCTTTACGAGGCGGGCCTCGAGGGGCTGCTGCTGGGCCTGATCCTGCTGCTGCTGGTCCGCGCGGGCGGGCTACGCCGCCCGGGGCTGGCCTTCGGCGTGTTCCTGGCGGGCTACGGCCTTGCGCGCATGTTCGTCGAGATCTTCCGCGTGGCCGATGCGCAGTTCATCACGCCCGACAACCCGCTTGGCCATGTGATCGGCGGGCCGGTGATCGGGCTGACGATGGGGCAAGTCCTGTCGCTGCCGATGGTCCTGATCGGGCTGGCGCTGATCTGGCAGGCGCGGCGCCGCCCGCCTGTGGGTGATCCGGGCGCATGACGGCCTTGGCCGGGATCATCGCGGCGCGCATCCGTGCGACGGGGCCGATCACGCTGGCCGACTACATGCAGACCTGCCTGCTGGACAGCCGTCACGGCTATTACGCCACACGCGATCCCTTTGGTGCTGCGGGCGATTTCACCACCGCGCCCGAGATCCATCAGCTTTTCGGAGAGCTTTGCGGCCTTGCCCTGGGGCAGGCCTGGATGGATCAGGGCAGTCCCGCGCCCTGTCTGCTGGCCGAGCCGGGACCGGGGCGGGGCACGCTGATGGCGGATATGCGCCGCGCGATCCGCGTGGTCCCGGGCATGACCGAGGCCGCGCAGATTGCGCTGATCGAGGCGTCGCCCCATCTGCGGCAGCTTCAACGGGACCGGCTGGGGCCGGTCCTGCACCTCGACCGGATCGAGGATTTGCCGCCCAAACCTCTGTTCCTGCTGGCGAACGAGTTTCTGGACGCGCTGCCGATCCGGCAATTCCAGATGACCGGGGAAGGCTGGCGCGAACGCATGGTCGGGCTGGATGCCGAGGGCCGTCTGGCGATCGGCCTCGGGCCGGTGGTCGATCTGCCGCGCAAGGGCCAGCCCGGCGAGATCGTCGAGGATTGCCCCGCCGCCGTCGCCGCGACCGAGGCCATTGCCCGTCATATCGCGCGTCACGGGGGGGCTGCGATCCTGGTCGATTACGGCGGCTGGGACGGGCGCGGCGACACGTTCCAGGCCCTGCGCCGCCATGCGCCCGACGATCCGCTGGCCCATCCGGGCGAGGCGGACCTGACCGCCCATGTCGATTTCGCGCCTCTTGCCGCCGCCGCGGTCCGGGCGGGGGCGGCCGTCTCGCGGATGGGGCGGCAGGGCGACTGGCTGTTGGCGCTTGGCGCCGAGGCGCGGGCGCGCCGTCTGGCGCAGGCGGGCGACGCGGGGGCGATGGTCGCGCTTCGGCGCTTGACCCATCCAGAGGAAATGGGTCACCTGTTCAAGACCCTTGCAATCTGGCCGAAAGGGGCGCCTCCGGTTCCCGGCTTCGAGGCGCTGATCCATTGATGCAGACGACGCTTGAAATCCTGACCCACCCGCTGCTATCGCCGATCCGCCACGGGTTCTTCACACGCAAGGGGGGCGCCTCGTCGGGGCTGTTCTCGGGGCTGAATTGCGGCCGCAGATCCAGCGATCAAAGCGACATGGTCCAGGTCAACCGCGCGCGCGTAGCCGTGGCGATGGGGGTTCAGCCCGCCTGCCTGGCCACGGTGAAACAGGTTCATGCCACCGATGTGGTGACGCTTGCGCCAGGCGACGATCTTGAACGAATAAGGGAAATCAAGGCGGATGCTCTGGTCACAGCGCGGCGGGACGTGGCCATTGCGGTGCTGACTGCCGATTGTCAGCCGATTCTGCTGGCCGATCCGGCCGCGGGTGTGGTGGGGGCCTGCCACGCGGGTTGGCGCGGGGCGCTGGCGGGCGTGATCGAGGCTACGGTCGCGGCGATGCGCAACCTGGGTGCCAGCCAGATCCGTGCGGTGATCGGCCCGACGATCAGCCAGCGCAATTACGAGGTGGGCGATGCGTTCATGGACGAGTTCCTGGCCGAAGACCCTGAATCGGAACGCTTCTTCAGCGGCGGCCCCAAGGGAAGCCCGCATTTCGACCTGCCCGGCTTCGGCCTGAAGCGCCTGCGCGAAGCCGGGGTCGAGGCCGAATGGACGCGTCACTGCACCTATGCCGATCCAGACCGCTTCTTCAGCTATCGCCGCGCCACACATGAGGGGCAGGCCGATTACGGCCGCCTGATCAGCGCCATTGCCCTGTGACCATGCTGGCCTGCGTCCAGGACGTGACGACACCGCGCGACGGCAAGACCGCGCGACCGCGCGACGGCAAGAGCGCCGAGTGGGGAAAGACAGGCCGGCACCGGCTTGAAGATGGCCGCCCGGCCCAGCCAAGGCCAGGCACCGGGGCGCCACAACGCGCAAGCGTCGTTGCAGGCTGCAGGCTCAGCAGGCTGCAGGCTCAGCCGGTTTGGCGGGCGCGTTCCTCCACGACCTCGAAGGGAATGGCGGGTTCGTTCTTGGCGGCGCGGATCACCAGCGAGGTCTTGACGCTGGCCACGTTCGGCGCCGCGGTCAGCGCCTCGGTCAGGAAGCGCTGAAAGCTGGACAGGTCGGGCGAGACGCATTTCAGGATAAAGTCGATCTCGCCGTTCAGCATGTGGCATTCGCGCACCATCGGCCAATCCTTCACCCGCGATTCGAAGGCGGCCAGATCGCGTTCCGATTGCGAGGTCAGGCGCACCATGGCGAAGACCTGCACCTCAAGCCCTAATGCGCTTGCGTCGATGCGGGCGTGATAGCCGCGGATATAGCCCTGTTCCTCCAGCGTGCGGACGCGACGCAGGCAGGGCGGGGCCGAGATACCGACCCGCCGCGCCAGTTCCACATTGGTCATGCGGCCATCGGCCTGCAATTCGGCCAGGATCTTGCGGTCGATGTCGTCAAGGCGGGCGCCAGCCATTCCGGGCTCTTTCGTTCTGCTTGTTCTGTTCGTTCCGGGCCTGGCCGAATGCTACAATGAGCCGCCGCTAACGCGCAATATTCTTTCGCGGGCAGGCAGTCCGTTGAAGTTCGGTCCGTGAGGGGCTACCTGATGCACAAATGGCAAACGGGGCGCAAGATGAGTGACGCTGTGCATGTCAAACTTCTGATCGTGGGGTCGGGGCCTGCGGGATACACGGCGGCGGTCTATGCCGCGCGGGCCATGCTGAACCCCATGCTGATCCAGGGGATGCAGCCCGGCGGACAGTTGACGATCACCACCGAGGTCGAGAACTGGCCCGGCGAGGTCGAGATTCAGGGCCCCGAACTGATGGCGAAGATGGAGGCCCATGCCCGCGCAATGGGTGCCGATATCGTGACCGACATGGTCACGAAGCTGGATCTGGGCCGGCGCCCCTTTGTTGCGGAATGCGACAGCGGGCGGGTGGTCACGGCAGATGCGGTCATTCTGGCCACCGGCGCGCAGGCGCGCTGGCTGGGCCTGCCGTCCGAGGAGAAATTCAAGGGCTTCGGCGTCAGCGCCTGCGCGACCTGCGACGGCTTCTTCTATCGCGACCGGCAGGTCGTGGTGATCGGGGGCGGCAACACCGCCGTCGAAGAGGCATTGTTCCTGACCAGGTTCGCCAGCAAGGTGACGCTGGTCCACCGCCGTGACAGCCTGCGCGCCGAGAAAATCCTGCAGGCGCGTTTGTTAAAGCACCCCAAGGTCGAGGTGATCTGGAACCACGAATTGACCGAAGTGACGGGTGTCGAGGCGCCGAAGGGTGTGAGTGGTGTGGTCTTGCGCTCGACGCTGGATGGCAGCACGCGGATGCTGGCCGCCGACGGGGTCTTCGTGGCGATCGGTCACGCTCCGGCCAGTGAGTTGGTCAAGGACCAACTGGAACTGCACAATGGCGGCTATGTGAAGGTCGAGCCGGGCAGCACCCGCACCTCGATCCCCGGTGTCTTTGCGGCGGGCGATCTGACCGACCATGTCTATCGTCAGGCCGTGACCAGCGCCGGGATGGGCTGCATGGCCGCGCTGGATGCCGAGCACTACCTGGCCGCCCTGGGCGAAGTCGAGCCCGCGCCCCAGGCTGTGGTCGCCGCGATCTGAGGATCATTAAACTCGTCCGCGTTTGGCGCTTGGGATTCGAGCGTTCAGGCGCCTAGGATGAGGCATGACCAATGCTTCAACAATCCATCGTCTAGGGGTCAGGGCTCCGGTCCTGATCTTGCCCGATCTTTTCGAGCCCGCACTCTGCGCTGCGCTGATCGCCGCCTATGACGCGGCGGGGGGCGAGATGTCGGGCTTCATGGTGGTCGAGGACGGGCGCACGGTGGGGCGCCACGATCCGGCCCACAAGGTGCGGCGCGACCATGTGGTAAGCGATCCGGCGATGATCGCCACGATCCAGTCGCGCATCGTCGCGCGCGTGGTGCCGGCGATCCGCGCCTGCCATCATTTCCCCGTCACGCGGATGGAGCGTTATCTGGTCGCCTGCTACGACGCGGCCGAGGGTGGGCATTTCCGCGCCCACCGCGACAACACGACACCGGGCACCGCGCATCGGCGCTTTGCGCTGTCGATCAATCTGAATGGCGATTTTGAGGGGGGCGCGCTACGCTTTCCGGAATTTTCCGACGATCGTTTCACGGCACCGCCGGGTGCGGGCATCGTCTTTTCATGCAGCCTGCTGCATCAGGTTGATCCCGTCACGCGCGGGCGGCGTTATGCGTTCCTGCCGTTTCTCTATGACGAGGCCGCCGCCGAACTTCGGCGGCGGAACCAGGCCGCAGAAGTGGCCGGTCTGCGATAGGGCCACCTCAGTAGCGCGTGCGCGACCGCTCACGAGAGGGTAGCTCGCCCGCGTGGTCCAGAGCGCCCGACGGCGCCGTTTTGCGGGCGGTGGCTTCAAGGTCCGCCTTGCCGTTGCTGGCATCGGGGTCGTTCGGATGAAGGGGGGCGCCTGTTTCCTTCATATGGCTGTCGCGGCGTCCCTCATTCGCCATGGCTTGCGCCTTGCGGGTCAGTTCGGCCTGATTCTCCTGGCCATGGGCACCCTCGGTGACCGGATCGCCATGTTCCCCGCCGCGGCGTTCGCGTTCGTGCATCGCACGATCCAGCGCCTCGGACAGGAAATCATGCTTGCTGATCGTGCCGTGATTGCTGCTGGCGATGGTTGCGCCGGCAGGGGCCTGCTTGCCGCGGGCCTCGCGCCCCTGGCGGTCGCCGATATCGCGGGCGCGGTTGCGCCGTTCGCGCAGGCGCGAGATCAGGTCGCCAAGCTCTCGGTCGCTGAGCCCGGCCAGAACCGGGTTGCGCGCCATGTCGGCCAGTTCCTGTTCGTCACGCGACAAGGCGCGCAGTTCGGCGGGGCTGGCGGGGTCGTGGGGTTGGGCGTCACGGGTCATGACATGCCTCCTTTTTTGGTGGGTTGCTCATTAACGGCCCAGACCGGGCTAAGTTCCTGCACCGCCATGACGCTTTGCGGTAACAGGACGGCTCGAGGCGTTTTCCCAAGGTTGAATATCGCTTGTGGCCGCGCTAGAGCGGTGCCGAAGCGCGGCTGCCCGTGGTGGCGCGCACACCCTGTGTTCCGTGGCAATATCCGAGTCGAAGAGATGACCAATCCGAACCACTTGCCGATCCCCGAGCTTTTCGTCTCGGCCGATGCCGCCCGCGCGCTGAAGGACGAGGCGGGCGCGATGCCCAGCTGGGATCTGACCCCGCGCCAGATCTGCGATCTCGAGCTGCTGATGAATGGCGGTTTCAACCCGCTGAAGGGCTTTCTGACCGAGGCCGATTACGACAACGTTGTCGAGAACATGCGCTTGGCCTCGGGCGCGTTGTGGCCGATTCCGATCACTCTGGATGTCAGCGAAACATTCGCCGAAGGGGTCGAGCCAGGCACGGACATTGCCCTGCGCGACCAGGAAGGCGTGATCCTGGCCATCATGTCCGTCACCGACAAATGGGTGCCCAACAAGGCGCGCGAGGCCGAGAAGGTCTTTGGCGCCGACGATCTGGCCCATCCGGCCGTGAACTACCTGCACAATGTCGCGGGTCCGGTCTATCTGGGCGGCCCGATCAAGGGCCTGCAGGCGCCGACGCATTACGATTTCCGGGCGCGCCGCAACACGCCGAACGAGCTGCGCGCGATGTTCAAGAAGCTGAACTGGCAGCGCGTCGTGGTCTTTCAGACCCGCAACCCGCTGCACCGCGCGCATCAGGAACTGACCTTCCGCGCCGCCCGCGAGGCCCAGGCCAACCTGATGATCCACCCGGTCGTCGGCATGACGAAGCCCGGCGACGTGGATCACTTCACCCGCGTGCGCTGCTACGAGGCGGTGCTGGACAAGTATCCGGCCGCGACCACAACGCTGTCGCTTCTGAACCTGGCGATGCGCATGGCGGGCCCGCGCGAGGCGGTCTGGCACGGCCTGATCCGCAAGAATCACGGCGCCACGCATTTCATTGTCGGCCGCGACCATGCCGGGCCGGGCAAGAACAGCGCGGGCGTCGATTTCTACGGCCCCTATGATGCGCAGGAGCTGTTCAAGCAGCATCAGGACGAGATCGGCGTCGAGATGGTCGATTTCAAGCACATGGTCTATGTGCAGGAAAAAGCGCAATATTATCCGGCCAACGAGGTTCCCGAAGGCTGCACCGTGCTGGATATCAGCGGCACCGAACTGCGCCGCCGCCTTCGCGAGGGGCTGGAGATCCCCGAATGGTTCAGCTTCCCCGAAGTCGTGGCGCAGTTGCGCCGCACCTCGCCTCCGCGTGCCAAGCAGGGCTTCACGGTGTTCTTCACCGGCCTGTCGGGTTCGGGCAAGTCCACCGTCGCCAACGCGCTGATGGTCAAGCTGATAGAGATGGGCGGCCGCCCGGTCACGCTGCTGGACGGCGACGTGGTCCGCAAGCACCTGTCAAGCGAGCTGGGCTTCTCGAAAGAGCACCGCGACATCAACATCAAGCGGATCGGCTATGTCGCCTCCGAGATTACCAAGAATGGCGGCATCGCAATCTGCGCGCCCATCGCGCCCTATGCGGCGACCCGGCGCGCGGTGCGCGAGATGGTCGAGGCCGGCGGCGCCTTTGTCGAGGTCCATGTGGCCACGCCCCTCGAGGAATGCGAACGCCGTGACCGCAAGGGGCTCTACAAGCTGGCGCGCGAGGGTAAGATCAAGGAATTCACAGGTATTTCTGACCCTTACGAGGAACCGGCCAATCCCGAACTGCGCATCGACACCAGCCATATCGACGTGGACGGCGCCGCGCACCAGGTCTTGCTGAAGCTCGAGAGCATGGGTCTGATCGGTCCGGCGTGATCCGGACCCGGGCATGACACACGGCCCCGCCTCGGCGGGGCCTTTCCGCACTGGAAGATGGGCATGGCGGAGTGGCGGTCATCGCTTGAGGTTTATGATCTGGCATCCGGCACCTGCCAGGTGATCCTGCGCACGCCGCGGCTGATCGAGGCGCCGAACTGGCACCCGGACGGGTGGTTCCTGGTCAATGGCGAGGGGCGGTTGTGGCGTGCGGACAGGTCCGGGCTGAAGCCGATCCCGATGGATCTGGACGAGCGCTGCAACAACGATCACGGTGTTCTGCCAGATGGCCGGATCGTGTTTTCGGCCCATGACGGCAGCGGCGCGGGAATCCATCTGTTGCAGGATGGCCGCACCACGCCGCTGGACCTGCCGCGCCCCAGCTGGTGGCATGGCGCGCACGGTTCGCGGCTGACCTATGCCTGCGTGCGGGGCGGCGACCGGGTGGTGCGCATCGCCATGCTGGACTTCGAGACCGGGCGGGAAACCGTGTTGACGCCGGGCACGGCGCATCACGACGGTCCGGATTTTTCGGCCTGTGGCGGCTTCATCTGGTTCAATTCCGACGAGACCGGCCATGCCCAGATCTGGCGGATGCAAAGCGATGGCACCAAGGCGACACCGGTCTTTCGCGACGATCACGTGAACTGGTTTCCCCATCCATCCCCCTGCGGAGGGCATGTGCTTTACCTGGCCTATCCGCCTGGCACCGAGGGCCATCCCCGGGATCTGGATGTGGCACTGTGGCTGATGGCGCCGGACGGAGGAAACCGGCGCCGTGTCGTCAGCCTGTTCGGCGGGCAGGGCAGCATCAACGTGCCCTGCTGGGCGCCCGATGGTCGGGCCTTTGCCTTCATGCGCTATGCGCCAAAGCCCTAATGGACACTGACCGGCGTCAATTCGTTCTGCCGCGCCAGCATGAAGGCAAGGCTGCGCTGCTGCACCAAGGCCAGCCTTTCGCCGTCGGTGTCATGGACGGCATACATGGCGTCCACGCCGGGCAATTGCCGGCGGATTTCCTGGGGCAGGGTCTCGGTCGCGATCTTGCGGATATAGACCGTGTTGGCAAGACGGTTGGCGGTGAATGCGATCTTGTTGTCCATCGTGATCCCCTTACTTGCGGCTGATCGGAATGGTCTGAACTACGTGTTCCGGTCGGATGCGTCGAAGCTCGACATGCAGAAGGCCGTTTTCCATCGAGGCGCCCGTCACCTCGACCCCCTCGGCCAGCACGAAGCTGCGCTGAAAGGCGCGGGCGGCGATGCCGCGATGCAGATAGACGCGCTTGTCGTCGGACTCGGCATTGCGGCCACGGATGACCAGTTGACGATCCTCGGTGGTGACGCTCAGTTCGGTTTCGGAAAAGCCCGCGACGGCCAAGGTGATGCGGAATCCGTCCGGGGCGATATGCTCGATATTGTAGGGCGGGTAGCCGTCGGCGCCCTTGGCGGCACGCTCGACCATGCGTTCGAGCTGGTCGAAACCCAGCAGATAGGGGTGCGACCCCAGCGACATCTTCGGCATCTCAGCCCTCTCGTCAAAGCGACTGTGCATCCCGAGGCCCCGGAGCGGCGGCCTCATGTCCAGGATATGGAAGTCCTGTCAGCGATTTGCAAGATCTGCGCCGGAGGCGTGAGATCGTCGGTTTCCGTTAACAGCGGCGCAATGTCGCGCTATACTGACGCCAGAGGCTTTCTCTTGCAGAGACGTTTCCGATGAACATGCAGCATTCGATGAGCCATGAGGACATCCTGCGCGCGCGTCTCGAGGCGCTGCGCTGCGAGCATCGTGACCTCGATCAGGCGATCGCCGCCTTGCAGGAGCAGCAGCTGACATCGTCGCTGGCGCTGCAAAGGTTGAAAAAGCAGAAACTGGCGCTGAAGGACCGGATCGCCCGGCTCGAGGACGAGATCACGCCCGATATCATCGCCTGATTGCGACCGGCCCGCCGTCGCGCTATGCGGGGTCGCAAGGCGGCAGAGGGGCGCAAGCATGGCGGATATCGCAAGACAGGCCGAGGTCGGGATCATCATGGGAAGCCAGTCCGACTGGCCCACCATGCGCGAGGCCGCGCAGGTGCTGGACGAGCTGGGCATCCCCTACGAAGCGCGCATCGTCAGCGCGCATCGCACCCCTGACCGGCTGTGGGATTACGGGCGTGCGGCGGCGTCGCGCGGGCTCAAGGTGATCATCGCCGGGGCAGGGGGCGCGGCCCATCTGCCGGGCATGATGGCCTCGAAGACGCGCATCCCGGTCGTCGGCGTGCCGGTCCAGACCAAGGCCCTGTCCGGGGTCGATTCGCTTTATTCCATCGTGCAGATGCCCAAGGGCTATCCGGTCGCGACCATGGCCATCGGGGCCGCGGGCGCGGCGAATGCCGGACTGATGGCGGCGGGCATCCTGGCGCTGAACGATCCCGGCCTGGCCGAACGTCTGGACGCCTGGCGCGCGGCCCTGTCGGCCTCGATCCCCGAGATGCCCGCTGATGAGTGAGATCCGCACGATCGGCATTCTGGGCGGCGGCCAGCTGGGCCGGATGCTGTCGGCGGCGGCCAGCCGCCTTGGCCTGCGCTGCCATATCTACGAACCCGGCGCCGCGCCTGCGGGCGACGTGGCCTGGCGCCTGACCACGGCCCCTTATGAGGACGAGACCGCGCTGCGCGCCTTCGCCGAAAGCGTGGACGTGATCACCTACGAATTCGAGAACGTGCCGACCAGCGCGCTGGACCTGCTGGAATCGCTGCGCCCGATCCGGCCGGGCAGGCGGTCATTGGCCGTGTCGCAGGACCGGCTGACCGAAAAGACCTTCCTGAACGAGATCGGCCTGGCGACCGCCCCCTTTGCCGACGTGCCCGATCAGGGTGCACTGGACGAGGCCATCGCTCGGATCGGTCGGCCCTCGATCCTCAAGACGCGGCGGATGGGCTATGATGGCAAGGGACAGGTCCGCATCGGGGACGGTCCCGCCGAATGGACCGGCGCGCCTTCGGTTCTGGAAGGCTTCGTCGATTTCTCGGCCGAGATCAGCGTCATCATCGCGCGTGGCGCCGATGGCCAGACCGCGGCCTATGATCCGGGGCTGAACGTCCATGAGGGCGGCATCCTGCGCAGGACAACGATCCCCTGCGGCCTGCCGGCGCGGCTGACCACGGATGCTGTCCTGATCGCGGCGCGGATTGCCAATGCGCTGGATCATGTCGGCGTGATGGGGGTCGAGCTTTTCGTGACGCCGGGCGGCCTGATCGTGAACGAGATCGCGCCCCGCGTGCACAATTCCGGCCACTGGACGCAGGCGGGCTGCGCGGTCGATCAGTTTGAACAGCATATCCGCGCGGTCGCGGGCCTGCCCCTGGGCGATGGCAGGCGCCATGCCGATGTGGTGATGGAGAATCTGATCGGCGATGACATCGCCCGCGTTCCCGCGCTGCTGGCGCAGCCCAGCACCCAGATCCATCTCTATGGCAAGGCCCAGGCCCGGCCGGGCCGCAAGATGGGTCATGTGAACCGGATCACCGGATGATCCGGCTTGCGGTTCGCGCCGCGATCCTTGATGCGGGGCGGGTTCTGGTGGTGAACGCCTATCCCGGCCAGGCATCGGACCTCTGGTGCCTGCCGGGGGGCGGGGTCGATCCCCATGCCTCGCTGCCCGAGAACCTGGCCCGCGAAGTGGCCGAGGAAACCGGCCTGACCATTGCGGTGGGCCAGCCTTTCCTGATCAACGAATTCCACGATCCCGAACGCGGCTTCCATCAGGTCGAGATCCATTTCCGCGCCACGCTGACCGGCTCGGCCGTGCTTACTCTCACGGATCCCGAAGGCGTCGTGAACCGCGCCCGTTGGGTCACGCGCGACGAACTGGCCGCGCTGCGCCACAAGCCCGACAGCCTGTGCCGGACGATCTGGCGCCACGGGCCGGCCGCTTATGACGCGCTGGAACGCATCATCCCCTGATCTTTGCCTTGCTGCAAATATCCTCGGAGGGGCGGGGGCGAAGCGCCCCCGCCCCTCGCGGGGCGCATTCACTCGGCCGCCATCTTCCCGGCGGTCTCGGACCCGGGCTTCATGCGGAACCCGCGCTCCATCTGGTCGAAGGGCGCGACCGGATAATCGCCCGAAAAGCAGGCATCGCAATATTGCGGGCATTTCGCATTGCGGCCCCCGGCCTCGCCTACGGCGCGGTATAGCCCGTCCAGCGAGACGAAGGACAGGCTGTCCACCCCGATCCAGTCGCGCATCTCCTCGGGGGACATGTTCGCGGCCAGCAACTTCTCGCGGTCGGGCGTGTCCACGCCGTAAAAGCATGGCCATGCGGTCGGCGGCGAGGCGATGCGGAAATGCACCTCGGCGGCGCCCGCGTCCAGGATCATGTCCTTGATCTTGCGGCTCGTGGTGCCACGCACCACGCTGTCATCGACCAGCACCACGCGCTTGCCCGCGATCAGCGCCCGGTTCACGTTCAGCTTCAGCCTCACGCCCATGTTGCGGATCTGATCGGTCGGCTCGATGAAGGTGCGGCCCATATACTGGTTGCGGATGATCCCCATGCCATAGGGAATGCCCGATTCCTGCGCATAGCCGATGGCGGCGGGTGTGCCGCTGTCGGGAACGGGACAGACCAGATCCGCCTCGACCGGGGCCTCGCGGGCCAGTTCCACGCCGATCTGGCGGCGCGTCTCATAGACTGACCGCCCGCCGATGATCGAATCGGGGCGCGAGAAATAGACATGCTCGAAGATGCAGAACCGCCCCGTGGACGGCCCGAACGGACGCGAGGTCTCGATCTGGCCCTTCGAGATCACGACCATCTCGCCCGGCTCGATCTCGCGGATGAACTCGGCCCCGATGATGTCCAACGCGCAGGTCTCGGAGGCCAGGACATAGCCGTCCTCGCCCACGCGGCCCAGGACCAGCGGGCGCACGCCCAGGGGGTCGCGCACGCCGATCAGCTTGGTGCGGGTCATGGCGATGACCGAGAACGCGCCCTCGATCCGGCGCAGCGCGTCCTTCATCCGCTCGGGGATGTTGCGCTGGATGGACCGCGCCATCAGGTGGATGATGCATTCGCTGTCGCTGCTGGACTGGAAGATCGAGCCGCGCTCGATCAGCTCGCGGCGGAGCGCGGCGGCGTTGGTGATGTTGCCGTTATGGGCGATGGCGCAGCCGCCCATGTGAAATTCGCCGAAAAAGGGCTGCACGTCGCGGATTGCAGTATTGGCCTTGGACCCGGCGGTCGAATAGCGCACATGACCGATCGCCAGCGATCCGGGCAGGGTCGCCATCAGGTCGGGCTTGGTGAAATTGTCGCGCACATAGCCGAAGCGGTGGGCGCTGTTGAACCCGTGTTCGGGATCGTGGGCGACGATGCCCCCGGCCTCTTGCCCGCGATGCTGAAGCGCATGCAGGCCGAGCGCGACGAAATTTGCCGCATCCGCCACGCCGATCGCGCCGAAGATGCCGCATTCCTCGTGCAGGCGGTCCGAATCGAAGGGATGGGCCAGGAAAGGTTGCATCGGCTTGGGCCTCGATGGCTGCTAGCTGTCGCCGGAGCTTTAGTCCGATTGGCGCCGCAAGTCACGCCCCCGCAGGGCGGCGAGGGCGCTTTTTCGTCACAATGCTGTCGCTTTGGCCTATGGCTCAGTCGGCGGCGGGCGGCGTGGCCGTGGGCGCGACAGAGACAGCGGGCGCGGTGCAGTCGCGCACCATCTGTTCATAGCGGTTCACGATCCAGCCCGGCGCGTCCTCGGGGATGCTGTCATCCATCGACCGCCGCATCCGCTCGAACACCTGGGCCGAGCGCGATTGTTCGACCACGGCAACCTGCTGCGTAACCATCACGCGATCATAGACGATGAAGGCGATGGCGACCAGAAGGATGCCGCGCGCGACCCCGAACAGAAAACCGATGCCCTGATCGACCCCGCCAAGGGCCGAACGCTGCACGACCGAAGAAAACAGCGGCGTGATGATCGAAAAGATCACCAGTGCCAGGGCGAATACCACGGCAAAGGCCGCGATCGTGGCCAATTCGCAACTGTCGGACATGAAGCGATCGACCACAGGCAGTTGTGCGATCAAGGGGCGCATGGTCGGCGCGAAGATGAAGGCCAGCACCGCAGCCGCAATCCATCCCAGAATCGCCAGCGATTCGCGCACGAAGCCGCGCGACCAGGCGAGGATCGCCGAGAGGATGATGACGCCTGCCACCACCGCGTCAATGATCGTGAAACCGTCCATAAACCTGCCCCTGCGCCGGTTCTGCTTGCATTTCAGGCGGTTCAGCCGGCGCCGAAGACCTCGCCCACAAATCCCGTCAGATCGGCGATGCGCCTTTGCGCCATGCCGGCCTGGCCCTCGACCTTCTGGGCCGCGGGCAAAATCGCTTGTGTGAAACCAAGTTTCTGCGCCTCTTTCAACCGGTTTTCCGCCTGACCCACGGGGCGCAGCGCGCCTGACAGGCTGATTTCGCCGAAAAGCACGGCCTCGGGCGGAAGGGCGCTGTCCTCGCGCGCCGAAAGCAGCGCGCCCGCAATGGCAAGGTCGGCGGCGGGTTCGACGACCTTCATGCCGCCCGCCACGTTCAGGAACACGTCGAGCCCGGCAAAGGGGATGCCGCAGCGGGCCTCCAGCACCGCGAGAATCGTCGAGACGCGCCCCGGATCGAGGCCCACCACCGTCCGGCGCGGCGAGGCCAGGGTCGAGGGCGCGACCAGGGCCTGCACCTCGGTCAGGACGGGGCGGGTGCCCTCGATCCCGGCAAAGACCGCGCTGCCCGCGATGGGCTGGCCACGTTCGGACAGAAACAGCGCCGAGGGGTTGGCGACTTCTGCCAGGCCGCTGCCGGTCATTTCGAAGACGCCGATCTCGCCCGAGGGGCCGAAGCGGTTCTTGACCGAGCGCAGGATGCGGAACTGATGCCCGCGCTCGCCCTCGAAATAGAGGACGCAATCGACCATATGCTCGACCACGCGGGGGCCGGCGATCTGGCCCTCCTTGGTGACATGGCCCACGAGGATCACGGCGACGCCGCGGCGTTTGGCGAAGGTCACAAGCTCGTGCGCGCTGGCGCGGACCTGGGCCACGCTGCCCGGCGCGGCCTCGATCGTGTCGGACCAGAGCGTCTGGATCGAATCGATCACGGCCAGGTCGGGGCGTTCGGCCTCGAGCGTGGTGAGGATGTCGCGCAGGTTGGTTTCCGCCCCAAGCCGCATCGGTGCATCGGCAAGCCCCAGCCGCATGGCGCGCATACGGACCTGTGCGCTGGCCTCCTCGCCCGAAAAGTAGATCGCCTGCCGGCCCGTCCGCGACAGGGCAGCGGCGTGCTGGAGCAGCAACGTGGACTTGCCGATGCCCGGATCGCCGCCCACCAGCAGCGCCGAGCCAGGGACAAGGCCGCCGCCCAGCACCCGGTCGAATTCCTCCATCCCCGAACGGCTGCGGGGCGGCGGCGGCTCGGTGGTCGAGAGGTTCGACAGGGGCACGGCGCGGCCCTTGTGCGCGCCAAGGCCGCGGCCCGGACCCTGCGACAGGGGGGCCTCTTCGATGATGCTGTTCCATTCCCCGCAGGCATCGCAGCGCCCGGCCCATTTCTTGTGGGCCGCGCCGCAGGCGGTGCAGGTGAAGGCCGATGAGGATTTCGCCATGAGGGCTATGTCGCACCAGGCAGCAGGGGTCGCAAGATGGGTATTTGGGCAACGAAGAAGCCCTCACGCTCTTGTCGGCTTGATCTTCGCCTGCCACGGGGTCAGGGTCCGCGCGAGTTATCAGAGGCTTGAGCCCATGCCCGCGACCAGACCCTTTTCGCGTTTCGAATTCATGATCGCCTGGCGTTATCTGCGCGCCCGCCGCGCCGAGGGCGGTGTCAGCGTCATGACCTGGATCAGCCTGATCGGCATCGCGCTGGGCGTGATGGCGCTGATTGCGACGCTGGCCGTCCGGGCCGGGTTTCGGGCTGAATTCGTGGACACGATCCTGGGCGCGAATGCCCATACGACCGTCCATATGGCGCCGCAGCAGGTGACGAACGCCTTTACCGACGATGTTTACATCGTGCCCGGCCGGATCAGCGATTACGAAGAAATGGCCGCCCGTCTGGCCGCCGTGCCGGGGGTCACGCGCACTGCCGCCGTGATCAGGGGTCAGGTCATGGCCAGTGCCAATGACGCCTCGAACGTGGCCGAGGTCTTCGGGATCAGCCGCGCTGATCTGGAGGCGATGGAGCGGATCGTGGACCCGGCAACCTTGAGGGGCGATCTGGCGCGCTTCGAGGAGGGGATCGCCATCGGATCGGGCATCGCGCGCGAGCTGGGGCTGGGCGTGGGCGACAGGGTGCGGCTGATCGCGCCCGAGGGTGCACGCACGGCCTTTGGCACGACGCCGCGGGTGAATGCCTATGAGGTCGTCCTTGTCTTTTCGGCCGGGCGCTACGACATCGACCGGACGCGGATCTACATGCCGCTGGCCGAGGCGCAGAGCTATTTCAACCGCGAGGGCCTGGCTGACGAGATCGAGGTTTTCGTCAGCGACCCCGAACGGGTGGATGACTGGACCTGGCCATTGCTGGAGGCTGCCGGAGAGGGGGCGCAGGTCTGGAACTGGCGCGACGCCTCGGGTTCGTTTCTGGCGGCGCTGGACATGGAGGATGACGTGATGTTCGTCATCCTGTCGGTTCTGGTGCTGATCGCGTCCATGAACATCACCAGCGGGCTGATCATGCTGGTCAAGAACAAGGGCCGCGATATCGGCATCCTGCGCACAATGGGCCTGACCCAAGGTTCGGTGTTGCGGGTCTTCTTCCTCTGCGGCGCCTTCACCGGCGTGATCGGCACGGCGGCGGGGGTGGTTCTGGGCGTTCTGCTGGCGCTGAACGTGGAGAGCATCATGGCGGCGCTGAACGCGCTGACCGGTGGCGGGGCCTGGCAGCCCGAGGTGCGCGGCATCTACCGTCTGCCCGCCGAATTGCGGCTGTGGGATATCGGGCGGGCGGTCGGTCTGTCGCTGGCCCTGTCCTTCATCGTCACGATCCTTCCCGCGCGCCGGGCGGCGCGGATGAACCCGGTGGAGGCCCTGCGGTATGAGTGATGTTCTGGCGCTGGAGGGAGTCGGCAAGACCTATGGGCTTGGCGGCCCGGCCCCGGTCGAGGTTCTGCGCGGCCTGAGCCTGAGCGTCGCGCGGGGCGAGGTCGTGGCGCTGGTCGCGCCTTCGGGGGCGGGCAAGTCCACGCTGCTGCACATTGCGGGCCTGCTGGACACGCCGGATACCGGGCGCATCCTGTTGAACGGGCGCGACATGACCGGCCTGCCCGACCGCGACCGCACGCTTGCGCGGCGGCGGGATCTGGGCTTTGTCTATCAGTTCCACCATCTGCTGCCCGAATTCAGCGCTGCCGAGAATATCGTGCTGCCGCAGCTGGCCGAGGGCGTGGCCGCGCGCGAGGCGAGGGCGCGGGCGGACGATCTGCTGGCGCGGGTGGGCCTGAGCCATCGCGCCGATCATCGCCCCGCGCAGCTTTCGGGCGGCGAGCAGCAGCGTGTGGCCTTCTGCCGGGCGCTGGCGAACCGGCCTTCTCTGCTGTTGGCCGACGAGCCGACAGGCAACCTGGACCCCGAGACCTCGGACCGGGTCTTCGACGTGCTGATGGGGCTGGTGCGCGAAACCGGCCTGTCGGCCCTGATCGCCACGCATAACCATGCGCTGGCCGCGCGGATGGACCGGGTGATCGGGCTGGGCGTGCCGGTGTGAGAGGGATTGCGGTCTTGCCGCGGGCCGGGCTTGCGGGCATCCTGCGGCGGGCAGAGGATCAGGAGCGGAAAAGACATGCGGGCACTTGTTCTGACTTTGGGGGCGGGCCTGGGGCTGGCTGCGCTGGTCGCGGCCTGCGCACCCGAGGCTGGGCCGGGTGGCGCGCGGGCCGATTTCGCGGCCTATTGCGCGGCCTGTCACGGCAATGACGGGCGCGGCGGCGGGCCTCTGGCCGAGGGGATGGAGCCTGTGCCCGCCGATGTCACTCTGATCACGCGCCGCAATGGCGGGGTGTTTCCCAAGGCCCAGGTAATGGGCCATATCGCAGGCTACACGATGGGCCGCAGCGAAAGCCCGATGCCGCAATTCTCGGACCTGCTGGAGGGCCCGCAGGTCATGTTCGACGACGGATCGGGCCAGACCGTGCCCACGCCCGCGCGGCTGGTCGCGCTGGCCGATTACGTCCAGAGCTTGCAGCGCTGAGCCCCATGCGCGGCCTTGCCCTGATGATCGCGCTGGCTCTGCCAGGAGCGGGTTGGGCGGATTCCGTCCATGTCGCAGGCGGTCCGGTCGTGCCGCTGGGGCTGGTGCACGGCGACGCGCCCGCTCCCGCGCCCGAAAGCGGGGTTGAGCGGTTCGGCACGGTGATGAAATACGCGCTGCCCGCCGCCGCCGCGCTCTGCGCGCATCGCGACGACAGGCTGGAGGATTTCGCGCTGCGCGGGATTCTGCAGGCCGGGCTGGTCCTGGGCCTGAAATCATTGACCGATGGGCGGCCAATCGGGAGACGGCCGAATGGCGGGGGGCGGGGCTTCCCCTCTGGCCATGCGGCGGCGGCGGGGTTCGGCGCGGCGGATCTGGCGGGCAAGTGCTGGCCCGACGATCCCGCGGCCGGTGCTGCGGTCCATGGGGCGGCGGCGGTCACGGCGCTAAGCCGCATCGGCGCGGAACAGCATGACGGCCGGCAGGTCGCCGCCGGCATGTTGATCGGGCTTGGATTCGGGGCGGCCTCGTTCGGGATCGGCGGGCAGGGTGTCGATTTCGCTCTGGGGCTGCGGTTTTAGGCCGCGCAGCGGGCTGGCGGGGCGCGCGTCCTCTATCTGCTTGCAGCACGGGCCCTGCGCGACTAGAACGGCGCAAATTTCCAGGCCGCCGCAGCCGGTGGCCCTTTCAGACATGAGGACGATGATGCAGGTCAAGGAAACCCGGAACGAAGGTCTCAAGCGCGGCTACCAGTTCACACTGCCCGCTGCCGATCTGGCGGCCACGGTCGATGCCAAGCTGAAAGAGGCCCAGCCCGAGGTCGAGATGAAGGGCTTCCGCAAGGGCAAGGTTCCGATGGCCATGCTGAAGAAGCGGTTCGGCCCCCGCGTTCTGGGCGATGCAATGCAGGAAGCCATCGACAGCGCGCTGCGCAATCATCTGGAAACCTCGGGCGATCGTCCCGCGACCCAACCCAAGATCGAAATGGAGGGCGGCGAGACCTGGAAGGAAGGCGATGATGTCGTCGTCAATGTCAGCTACGAGGCGCTGCCCGCCATCCCCGAGGTCGATCTGACGGCGCTGAGCCTGGAAAAGCTGAAGGTCGAGGCCGAAGAGGCCGCCGTGACCGAGGCGCTGGAAAACCTGGCCAAATCGGCCCAGAGCTTCGAGGACCGCCGCAAGGGCTCGAAAGCCAAAGAGGGCGATCAGGTCGTGATCGACTTCAAGGGTTTCGTCGATGGCGAGGCTTTCGAGGGAGGCGAGGCTACGGATTACCCTCTGGTTCTGGGCTCGAACAGCTTCATCCCCGGCTTCGAGACGCAGCTTGTCGGCGTCAAGGCCGATGAAGAGGTCAAGGTCGAGGTCAAGTTCCCCGAGCAATACGGCGCGGCCCATCTGGCCGGCAAGGACGCGGTCTTTGAATGCAAGGTCAAGGCCGTGAAGGCTCCCAAGCCCGCCGAGATTGATGACGAACTGGCCAAGAAGTTCGGCGCCGAGGATCTCGATGCGCTGAAGAAGCAGATCTCCGACCGTCTGGAGGCTGAATATGCCGGCGCCGCGCGTCAGGTGATGAAGCGGGCCTTGCTGGATCAACTGGATGCGGCGGTCAGCTTCGCGCTGCCCGAATCGCTGGTCGAGGCCGAGGCGCAGCAGATCGCCCACCAGTTGTGGCACGAAGAGAATCCCGAGGTTCACGACCACAATCACGGCGCCATCGAACCCACGGACGAGCACAGGAAGCTGGCCGAACGCCGCGTGCGTCTGGGCCTGTTGCTGGCCGAGATCGGCCAAAAGGCCGAAGTGACCGTCACCGACCAGGAGATGACTCAGGCCGTGCTGCGTGCCGCCCGTCAATATCCGGGTCAAGAGCGCGCTTTCTTCGAGTTCATCCAGCAGAATCAGGGTGCCCAGCAGCAGCTTCGCGCCCCGATCTTCGAGGACAAGGTGATCGACCACATTGCCTCGCTGGCCAAGGTCGAGGAAAAGACCGTGACCAGGGAAGAACTGGAAAAGGCCGTCGAGAAGCTGGACGAGCTTTGATTCACACCGTCTGTGCGACTGAATGACCGGCGGGGCTGCATCACGCGATGCAGCCCCGTTTCGCATCACCGTCGGCCATGGTGGGCTTGGCGCTTGAGTGTCGCAGCCCGGGATATTACCTGTCGGGCATGAGCGCGACACTGCATCTGATGAAGCTGTGCGTCGGGGCCGATGGCCCTGCCGATCTGGCCGCCTGGCAGGCCAGCCATTTCGGTCGCGCACCCGCACGCCACGTCACCCGCATGTGGCCCAAGCGCGATGACGAATTGCTGCAAGGCGGCTCGATCTACTGGGTGTTCAAGGGGGTGATGCTGGCCCGCCAGCGTATCCTGGCGCTGGAGCCGGTCGAGGGTGCCGACGGCGTGCGCCGCTGCGCTCTGGTTCTGGACCGCGCGCTGGTGCCGGTCGCCGCCGTGCCGCGCCGGCCGTTCCAGGGCTGGCGCTATCTGGAGGCCAGGGATGCGCCGCCGGACCTTCCCGCCTCGCGCGAGGCCGAGACGCCACTGCCGCCCGCCGTGGCCGCAGCCCTGGCCGAGATGGGGCTGCGCTGAGGCTTGACGCTGCGCGGGCCTTGGGTTACGCGGATCATGTTCGCGGGTGTAGCTCAATGGTAGAGCAGAAGCTTCCCAAGCTTACGACGAGGGTTCGATTCCCTTCACCCGCTCCAATCCCCCCATTCCGTCACGCGCCGGGCCCGATGTGAGCGCCTTTCCCGATCTGTGGCTGATGCGCCATGGCGAAACCGTCTGGAACGCCGAGGGCCGTCTGCAAGGCGCGCTTGATTCGCCGCTGACCGCGCAAGGTCTGCGGCAGGCCGCGTGGCAAGCGGCGCTGGTCGCGGGCTTGCCGGGGCTGCGCCTGGCCAGCCCGCAGGGGCGGGCCGTGGCGACCGCGCGAATCGTCTTTCCGGGCGGCTTCACCTGCGATCCGGCCCTGCGCGAGATCGACCTTGGCGATGCGGCGGGGCGGCTTCTGGCCGATCTGGAACGCGACAGGCCGGGCCTGTTCGGGGCGGGCGATCTTGGCTGGTATGACGCGCTGCCGGGTGGCGAGGGACTGGCCGCGCTCGAGGCGCGGATGGCGGGCTTCCTGGCGGGCCTGGACGGGCCTGCGCTGATCGTCAGCCACGGGGTCACGCTGCGGATGATCTGGGCGCTGGTCACCGGGGCGGGGCGTTCGCGCCTGCACGAGGCGCCGCTGGAACAGGGCCGGGTTCTGGCGCTGCGGGGCGGGGCGGCGCAGGTGCTGCGCCATCCCGAGGATCGTGGCTGATCGCGGGCTTGCCATTCGCCGCGCTTTGGGGTTCGATGCGCGCACCGGCGGATGGCCCGTTAGCTCAGCGGTAGAGCGTCCCGTTTACACCGGGCCGGTCGGGAGTTCGAATCTCTCACGGGCCACCATCGCCGGCCGATCGGGCCTGAACAAGCAAACGTGATGCACGACCCGCAAAGGCGCCCGCGTATCTGGTTCCGGCGGTTGACCTTGCCCCCGCGGCTGTCCATCTGTTGCTTGCGCGGTCCGGGAGCCATCTGGTGGGGCGGTTGCGCCTGTCCAACGGCCTTCGTGCCCCGAGCCTGAGTGTTGCCAATGTCGCGATTGAAATCCTCGTCCACACTCGTCTTTCTGGCCATCGTTGCGCTGCTGGTCGTGTGGATCGGTGGGGGGATGCTGAATCGCACGCCGCCCGAACCGCCCGTCCGTGTCGAGCCACCGCTGCCGAATGTCGCGGCCCATCTCAGCACGGCCGAACGTATCCAGCCGCGTGTCGTTCTGTATGGCAATATCGTGCCGAACCAGACCTCGATCCTGCGGGCGCGGACGGCGGGCATCGTCGAAGAGGTCGTGCGTCAGGGCGATACGGTCGAGCAGGGCGCCCAGATCGCGCGGCTGTCGGCCGATGACCGGCAGGCGGGCGTGGCGCGGGCCGAAGCGGAACTGCGCTCGGCCGAGCGCGATCACGAGGCCGCGCGGCAATTGCGCGAGCGCGGTGTGACATCCGAGGCCGAACTGCAATCGCGTTTTGCCGCGCTGGAGGCCGCGCGGGCGGGGCTGCGCGCGGCCGAACTGGAACTGGACAATACGCGGCTTCGCGCGCCGATCACCGGCACGGTCAGCAATGTGCTGGCCGAGGTGGGCAGCTTCGTGCAAGCGGGCGGCGAGGTGCTTGAGATCGTGAACAACGATCCGCTGATCGCCCAGATCGAGGTGCGCCAGAACGAGATCACCTCGGTCACGCTCGGCCAGCGGGCCGAAGTCGCCTTTCAGGGCGGACGCGAGGCCGAGGGACGTGTCAGCTTCATTTCGCCCGTGGCCACGCCCGAAACCCGCACCTTCCGCGTCGAGATCGAGATCCCGAACCCCGACAGCGCCGTGCCTGCGGGCCTGTCGGCGGAAATCGCCCTGTCGCTGGCCGAACGGGTCGCGCATCGCATCTCGCCTGCGCTGGTGCGGCTGGACGATGCCGGGCGGATCGGCGTGATGATCGTCGAACCTGACGGCGAGACGCTGCGTTTCGCGCCTATCGAGATCGTGCAGGCGCGCGCCGAGGCGATCTGGGCCACCGGCTTGCCGGACGAGGTGCAGATCGTGACGATTTCGCAAGGGGCGCTGAAGGACGGCCAGCGGGCGCTTGTGTCCGAGACGCCCGAGGAATTCCGCAACGTGCTGGGCGGCGAAGCGCCGGCACCCGCGCCAGGGATGGGGGCCGGGACGGGGGCTGACCCGACTGCAGCCGATGCGGCAGCAGCCCTGATCGGCGCGATGGACCCCGAGGCGCCTGCGCCCTCGGCCAGCAATTGAGGGGGCGGCGATGAACGGGATGATTGCGGCGGCTTTCTCGCGTTCGCGGACCGTCGTTCTGATCATGGTCGCGCTGCTTCTGTCGGGCTTTTATGCCTATGTGACGATTCCCAAGGAATCGATGCCCGAGGTGGACATCCCCATCTTCATCGTGAACGTCACCTATAGCGGCGTCAGCGCCGAGGATGCCGCCAAGCTGCTGGCCGAGCCGATCGAACGGCAGGTCAACGCACTAGAGGGGCTGCGGCGCATGACGACCAAGGCCAGCGAGGGCTTTGCCTCGGTCCAGCTGGAATTCCGTCCGGGTTTCGATCAGGACAAGGCGCTGCAATCGGTCAAGGATGCTGTGGACGATGCCAGTCCCGACATTCCGCCGGGCGCCGACGGTCCTTTCGTGCGCGAGATTGACATATCCATGTTCCCGATCCTGACGGTTGCCTTGTCGGGCCAGGTGCCGGAACGCGAGCTGATTCGTCTGGGCCGGCAACTGGCCGATCGGATCGAGACGGTCAGCGGCGTGCTCCAGGCCGATCTGACGGGCGATCGCGACGATCAGCTTGAGGTTCTGATCGACCCCTTGGCGATGGAGACCTATGGCATTTCGCCCGGCCAGTTGTCGCAGGCGGTGCAGGCCAATAATCAGCTGATCGCGGTGGGCAGCTTCGATACCGGCGCGGGGCGTTTGGGCGTCTCCATCCCCGGCACGGTCGTTCGGCTGGACGAGATCATGTCGATTCCGGTTCTGGTCAGCGGTCCGACCGTGCTGCGTGTGCAGGATCTGGCCGAGGTGCGCCAGACCTTCAAGGATCCGATCAGCTATGCCCGGATCGACGGCCAGCCCGCCTTGGCCATCGACGTGCGCAAGTCCGCAGGCGCGAATGTGATCGACACGGTCGAGGCCGTGCGCGCCGAAGTTGCCCGCAGCACCGCCGATTGGCCCGGTCAGGTTCAGGTGGATTTCATGAACGACCAGTCGGTCGAGATGCGCGATCTGTTGTCGGACCTGCAAAACAACGTCATCGCCGCCGTGGTGCTGGTGATGCTGGTGACGGTGCTGTTTCTGGGCACGCGCGCATCGCTTCTGGTGGCGGTGGCGATCCCTGGCTCGTTTCTGGGCGGCATCCTGGTGATCTGGGCGCTTGGCTTCACGCTGAACGTGATCGTGCTGTTCGCGCTTATCCTTGTCGTGGGGATGCTGGTCGATGGCGCCATCGTGGTCGTCGAACTGGGCGAGCGGCTGATTGCCAAGGGCCACAGCAAGTTCGACGCCTTCCGCATGGCCGCGCAGCGCATGGCCTGGCCGATTGTTGCCTCGACCGCGACCACGCTGGCCGTGTTCTTTCCGCTGCTGTTCTGGCCGGGCCTGGCGGGGCAGTTCATGTTCTACCTGCCCGCCACGATGATCGCCACATTGCTGATGTCGCTGGCGATGGCGCTGATCTTCGTGCCGGTGGCGGGCACGGTGCTGGGCGGGGGGGGCGACGGCAACCTGGCGCCGGACGAGGCCGAGGTGCCTTCGGTGATGAACCGCTTCTCGGGCTGGACCATCGCGCGGCCGGGCACCTCGCTGGGGCTGGCGATCCTGGGATTGCTGGCGGTTTTTTACGCCTACTCGATCCTGGGTCGGGGGGTGGATTTCTTCCCCTCGACCGATGCCGAGCGGGCGCAGGTGCAGATCACCGCGAATGGCAACCTGTCCGTGCAAGAGGCCGATCAGCTTGTGCAGATGGTCGAGCGCCGCCTGATCGGGCTGGACGGGATCGAGAGCGTCTATGCCCGCACCATCGGTTCGGTCGAGGAACGGGTCCGCGGCAACCTGTCCTCGGACGTGATCGGCCAGATCCAGGTCGAGTTCACCGATTGGCAGACCCGCCGCCCGTCGGACGAGATCGTGGACGAGATGCGCGCCCTGACCGAAAGCCTGCCGGGGCTGGGCATCCAGGTCGAGGCCGCCTCGGCTGGGCCGGGGGCCTCGCGTCCGGTGCAGATCGAGGTTTCGGCCCGCGACCGCGCGACCTTGCAGGCCGCCGCAGAGTCGATCGAGCAGCTGATGATCGAGGCGGGCACCTTCGTCGATATCGCCAATGACACGCCGCGCCCCAACCCCGAGATCCGTCTGATCGTGGACCGCGAGGAAGCGGCGCGCTACGGCGTGGACATGGAAACGATCGGCACCGCCGTCCGGTTGCTGACCAATGGCGTGAGCCTGGGCACCTATCTGCCCGATTTCGCCGATGACGAAGTGGACATCACCCTGCGCTACCCGCCCGAGCAGCGCAATTTCGAGAACCTTGCCAATCTGCGTGTCAGCGTGCCATCAGGGCAGGTGCCCATCTCGAACGTGGTCCAGATCATCCCCGCCCCCGCGCCCGCCGCCATCACCCGCGTTGGCGCTCGCGAGACACAGACGCTCACCGCCGATCTGGCGCCCGGCACGACGCTGGCGGTCGAATTGCAGCGCATCAGCGCGGCCATCGCGGCGCTTGATCTGCCCGACACGGTCGAGGTCAATTACGGCGGCGAGATCGAGGACCAGCAAGAGGCAATGACCTTCCTGGTCGGCGCCTTTTTCGCGGCCCTGTTCCTGATGTTCACGATCCTTCTGATCCAGATGAACAGCTTCTACCAGGCTTTCCTGATCCTGACCGCGATCATCTTTTCCATCGCCGGCGTGTTCCTGGGCCTGATGATCCGGCAGGAGCCGTTTTCCATCGTGATGAGCGGCGTCGGCATCATGGCTTTGGCCGGGGTGGTGGTGAACAACAATATCGTCCTGATCGACGCCTATAACGAGCATCGCGGCAACGGGCTGGACCCCGACCGCGCCGCCCGCCGCGCTGCGGCCGAGCGTTTCCGCCCGGTGATCCTGACCGCGACGACGACGGTGATCGGCCTGATGCCGATGGTGCTGGGCATGACGATCGACTTCACGGGGCGCGATCTCTATTTCGGGGCGCCTTCGGGGCAGTTCTGGATCCAGCTTTCGACGGGGATCGCGGGCGGTCTGGTCGTGGCAACGGCGGTGACGCTGCTGCTGACGCCGACGCTGCTGGCCTGGGACGGGCGGCGGCGCTTGCGCCGCGCGGCACGACGGGCCGAGGCGCGCCGGCAGTCGCAGCGCAATGCGGTTCAGCCCGCCGAATAGGGCCGCGCGATCCGGGGATCAAAAAAAAGGGCCGCCCTACGGGACGGCCCTGTTCGTTCGCTCCGATGCGGCCTTACTGGAAGGCGCGGTCGGTGACGGCGGTGGTGAATGCGCCTTCGGGCGCAGCCGAGATGACCGGGTCCGAGCCGCCCGACAGCAGCGTGTCCACCGTGCGCTGGTAATCGGCCTCGTCCAGCTTGCCGTTCGAGCCCTCCAGCAGCTTGGTGATCTCGCCCATCATGCGGGTCTGATGCTCCAGCGTCTGTGCGCCGGTCTCGTCGTTTTCCAGCACGATCCCGGCGGCCTGTTCGGGATTGGCGGCGGCGAATTCCCAGCCCCTCATGCTGGCGCGGACAAAGCGCGCCAGTTTGTCCACCATCGCGTCATCGGCCAGCGCGGATTCCAGCACGTAAAGCCCGTCTTCCAGCGTGGCGACGCCCTGATCCTCGTATCGGAAAGTCACCAGATCCTCGGGGGCGATGCCCGCGTCGATCACTTGCCAGTATTCGTTATAGGTCATCGTGCTGATACATGCGGCCTGCTTTTGCAGCAGCGGATCGACGTTGAAGCCCTGTTTCAGCACCGTCACGCCATCCGCCCCGCCCTCGGTAGAGAGGCCAAGCGTGTTCATCCAGGACAGGAACGGATATTCGTTCCCCGAGAACCAGACGCCGAGCGTCTTGCCCGCGAAATCGGTCTGGGGGTTCTCGATGCCGCTTTCCTTGAGGCAGGTCAGCATCATCCCCGAGGATTTGAAGGGCTGCGCGATGTTCACCAGTGGCAGGCCGCGTTCGCGCGCGGCCAGGGCTGCGGGCATCCATTCGACGATGACATCGGCCCCGCCACCGGCCAGAACCTGCGTCGGTGCAATATCCGGGCCGCCGGGCAGGATGGTGACGTTCAGGCCCTCTTCCTCGTAGAAGCCCTGATCGAGGGCGACGTAATAGCCCGCGAACTGGGCCTGCGTGACCCATTTCAGTTGCAGCGTCAGATCGTCGGCCTGCGCCGCCCCCGCCATCAATGCCAGCCCTGCGGCCGAAATCATCAATCGTTTCATCTGCGTCCTCTCCTGTTGGTGGGCCTGACGGCCCGGTCAGCCGCGCTGCGACGGGTGCCAGAATGTCACCTTCTTCTCGATCAGCGCGACAATTCCGTAGAACAGCGTCCCCGCCAGGGCCGACACGACAATTTCGGCCCAGACCAGCGGCAGGTCCAGCCGCCCGACCGCCGTCGAGATGCGAAAACCCATGCCGCGCGTGGGGCTGCCGAAGAATTCGGCAACGATGGCGCCGATCAGGGCCAGCGTCGTCGTGATCTTCAAGCCGTTGAAAAGGAACGGCATCGCGGCGGGCAGGCGCAGCTTCCACAGGGCGGGCCAATAGGGCGCCGCCCAGCTGGACATCAGGTCGCGCTGCATCGGTTCGGTCGCCTTGAGGCCCGCGACCATGTTCACGAGGATCGGGAAGAACACCATGACCACGACCACGGCGGCCTTGGATTGCCAGTCGAAGCCGAACCACATGACCAGGATCGGCGCGATCCCCACGATGGGCAGGGCCGAGACGAAATTGCCGATCGGCAGCAGGCCGCGCTGCAGGAACGGGCTGCGGTCGATGGCGATGGCGGTCGCCACGGCGGCGGCGGCCCCGATCACCCAGCCCGACAGCGCACCCTTCAGGATCGTCTGCACGAAATCTGCCCAGAGGATCGAGCGGTTGGCCACGACGCTTTCCGCGATCAGGCTGGGCGCGGGCAGGATGACAGCCGGCACCTGATAGATGCGGACGGTCATCTCCCAGAGCAGGATGATCGTGGCTCCGAAGATCAGCGCGACGGCGATGCGCGTCGCGCGCGTGTCGAAGCGCGCCAGCCACAGGTTCAGCGCCAGCCCGGCCAGCCAGACGCTCAGGATCGGTATCGCGCTCATCGGGCCAGCCCCATGCGTTTGAGGGTGGCCCGTTCCAGCAGGCCGACGATGGCGACCAGCGTGGCGGCCAGGATCGCGGCGGCGAACAAAGCCGACCAGATCTGCACCGTCTGCCCGTAATAGCTGCCCGACAGAAGCCGCGCGCCCAAGCCCGCCGTGGCGCCCGCCGGCAATTCACCCACGATGGTGCCGACAAGGGCTGCGGCGATGGCCACCTTGAGGCTGGCGAACAGATAGGGCAGCGACGAGGGCAGGCGCAGATGCCAGAAGGTCCGGCCTCTGCCCGCGCTCCAGCTGCGCATCTGGTCAAGCTGCATTGCGTCGGGCGTGCGCAGCCCCTTGACCATACCGACCAGCACCGGAAAAAAGGACAGCCAGGCCGCGATGATCGCCTTGGGCAAGAGCCCTGTCACCCCGATCGAAGCCAGGACCACGATCACCATCGGTGCGATGGCCAGGATCGGCACGGTCTGGCTGGCCACGGCCCAGGGCATGACCGACTGATCCATTGCGCGGCTATGCACGATCCCGACGGCCAGCACGATCCCCGCCGCCGTGCCGATGGCAAAGCCCGCCAGCGTCGCCGACAGCGTGACCCAGCCATGCCAGACCAGCGACCGCCGCGAGGTGACGGCCTGTCCTGCCACGCCCTGCCACAGCCCCTCGGCCACCTGATGGGGCGCGGGCAGGACGGGCCGGTCCTGCGAAAGGGTGCGCGAGACAAGCTCGGGCAGGCTCAGCTCGATGCCCGCACGGGCGGCCTGATCGCGTTCCCATTGCGCATTCATGCGGATCGCGCCCAGATACCAGAGGCCGATGATGATCAGAAGCACGGTCAGGATCGGCACCAGATTGCCGCGCCCCGCGCGGCGCCACGCCTCAATCATGGGCATGACCCTCGCGCAGGCCCTCGCGCACCTCATGGGCCAGCGCGATGAATTCGGGCGTGTCGCGGATGTCCAGCGGACGCTCGGCGGGCAGGGTGCTTTCGATCACGCGGGTGATCCGGCCCGGACGCGGCGACATGACGACGATGCGCGTGGACAGATAGACGGCCTCGGGGATCGAATGGGTGACGAAACCGATCGTCTTGCCGGTCTTGCGCCACAATTCCAGCAGCGCCTCGTTCAGGCGGTCGCGCACGATCTCGTCCAGCGCGCCGAAGGGCTCGTCCATCAGCAGGATGTCGGCGTCGAAGGCCAAGGCGCGCGCAATGCTGGCGCGCTGCTGCATGCCCCCCGACAGCTGCCAAGGGAACTTGGCGCCGAAACCCGACAGTTCGACCAGGTCCAGCACGCGGGCGATCCGCTCGGCCCGTTCGGCGCGCGAAAAGCCCATGATTTCCAGCGGCAGCGAGATGTTGCCGGCAATGGTCCGCCACGGATAAAGCCCCGGCGCCTGAAAGACATAGCCATAGGCCCGCGCCCGCCGCGCCGCATCGGGCGCCATCCCGTTTACCCTGAGCGTGCCGCCGGTCGGCGCCTCCAGCGCGGCGATGCTGCGCAGGAACGTCGTCTTGCCGCAGCCCGAAGGCCCGATGAAACTGACGAACTCGCCACGCCCGATGGACAGGTCCACATCCTTGAGCGCATGGACCGGACCATCCGCGGTCTGAAAGGTCAGGCTGACGCCGCGCGCCTCAATGACCGGGGCGGCGGGGGCGATGGCGGCGTTCCGGGGCAGGGGGCTTGCGTCCAACTCAGACCCCCGTCGCTGGAATGCCGGTCCGCTCGACCGGGCGCGGCGCGGTCAGTTCCTTCCAGGCCGACAGCGCCCGGTTCACGGCGGGTCGGGGCGCGCGGGCGACGAATTCGCCATGCCCCTCGCAGCTTTCGACCTTGCCCTCGGTCACGGCGACCACGCCACGCGTCAGGGTGAAGCGCGGCAAACCCTTGACCCGCTGGCCCTCGAAGACGTTGTAATCGATGGCCGATTGCTGCGCATCGGCGGTGATGACCTTCTCAGCCTTGGGATCCCAGACGACCAGATCGGCATCGGCCCCGACCAGAATGGCGCCCTTTTTCGGGTACATGTTCAGGATCTTGGCGATGTTGGTCGAGGTGACGGCCACGAATTCGTTCGGCGTCAGCCGTCCCGTCCCGACGCCATGCGTCCAGAGCATCGGCATCCGGTCCTCAAGCCCCCCGGTCCCGTTCGGGATCTTGGTGAAATCGCCGATGCCGAACCGCTTTTGCTCGGTGGTAAAGGCGCAGTGATCGGTCGCCACCACAGACAGGCTGCCCGATTGCAGCCCGGCCCAGAGGCTGTCCTGATGGGCCTTGTTGCGGAAGGGCGGAGACATGACGCGGCGGGCGGCATGATCCCAGTCGGGGTGGAAATACTCGCTCTCGTCCAGGGTCAGATGCTGGATCAGCGGCTCGCCCCAGATGCGCTTGCCTTGCGCTCGCGCCCGGCGGATCGCCTCATGCGCCTCCTCGCAGCTGACATGCACGATATAAAGCGGCACGCCTGCCATGTCGGCCAGCATGATCGCGCGGTTCGCGGCCTCGCCCTCGACCTGAGTCGGACGCGAATAGGCATGGGCCTCGGGGCCGCAATTCCCCTCGGCCAACAGCCGCGCCGACAATTCGGCCACGACATCGCCGTTCTCGGCATGGACCATGGCCAGGCCACCCAGATCGCCCACCCGCCGGAAGCTGGAGAACAATTCATCATCGTTCACCATCAGGGCGCCCTTGTAGGCCATGAAATGCTTGAAGCTGGTGATGCCCCGATTCACGACGGCCTGCATCTCGTCAAAGACCTGCTCGCCCCACCAGGTGATCGCCATGTGATAGCTGTAATCGCAATGCGCCCGGCTGACCTTGTTGTCCCACATCCGCAGCGCGTCCAGCAGCCCCTGACCGGGCGAGGGCAGGGCAAAATCGACGACCATCGTCGTCCCCCCCGCCAGTGCCGCGCGCGTGCCGCTTTCGAAATCGTCGGCCGAATAGGTGCCCATGAAAGGCATCTCCAGATGAGTATGCGGATCGATCCCACCGGGCATGACGTAGCAGCCCGAGGCGTCCAGCACCCGATCTCCCACCAGCCCCGCGCCGATGGCCGCGATCCGGCCCTCCTCGATCAGCACATCCGCCTCATGGGTCAGATCCGCCGTGACGATGGTGCCGCCCCTGATGACCGTGCTCATGGCCTTCCCTCTTCTTCGTTGTCCAAATACCCCGGGGGTCCGGGGGCTGGCCCCCGGCGCCCGCGTCCCGGCTCCTCGCCCTCAATCTTCGATGCCGGCGGCCTCCAGCACCGCGTGCAGCAGCACATCACAGCCCGCCTTGGCCCATTCCGGCGTGATCGCTTCGGCCTCGTTATGGCTCAGCCCATCCACGCAGGGGCACATGATCATCGCCGTAGGCGCGACACGGTTGATCCAGCAGGCATCGTGACCTGCCCCCGAGACGATATCCATATGGCTCAGACCCAAGGCCTCCGCCGCGCGCCGGACGCTGGCGACCAGGTCGGGATCGAAGGTTACAGGCTCGAAATGCCCGACAGGTTCGATCTGAATACCCAGCCCCAGTTCCCGTGCGATTTCAGTGGCTTCCGCTTCAAGCCGCGATCGCATCGCACTCAGCTTGGCCGGATCGGGCGAGCGGAAATCGATGGTAAAGACTGCCTTGCCGGGGATCACGTTGCGGCTGTTTGGCCAGACATTCGCCTGACCGACCGCGCCCACGGCATCGGGCTGGTGGTCCATCGCGATCCGGTGCACCGCCTCGATGATCCGCGCCATGCCAAGCCCCGCATTGACCCGCATCCCCATCGGTGTCGAGCCCGTATGCGCTTCCTTGCCGGTCAACGTAACCTCCAGCCACCACAGTCCCTGACCATGGGTCACGACACCGATCTGCTTGCCCTCGGCTTCAAGGATCGGACCCTGTTCGATATGATATTCGAACATCGCATGGATGCGGCGATCGCCCGGCTTCTCGTCGCCGCGCCAGCCGATCCGGTCCAGCTCCTCGCCGAACCGCTTGCCCTCGGCATCGGTGCGGCTGTTGGCGTAATCCTCGTCATGCACGCCCGCAAAGACGCCCGAGGCCAGCATGGCGGGCGCAAAGCGTGTGCCTTCCTCGTTCGTCCAGTTCACCACCACGATGGGGCGCTGCGTGCGGATGCCCAGATCGCGGATCGAGCGCACGACCTCCAGCCCGGCCAGCACACCCAGCACGCCGTCATATTTGCCGCCGGTGGGCTGCGTATCCAGGTGGCTGCCGATATAGACCGGATCCAGATCGGGCTGGGTTCCCTCGTGGCGCATGAACATGTTGCCCATCCGGTCGAGGCCCATCACCATCCCGGCATCCTCGCACCAGCGGCGGAAGAGGGCGCGCCCCTCGGCATCGGCATCGGTCAGCGTCTGGCGGTTGCAGCCGCCCGCGATGCCGGGGCCGATCCGGGCCATCTCTTCAAGACTGTCCCACAGCCTCTGACCGTCCACCGCCAGATTGGCAGCACTCATCATGGCGCTTGCGTCGCTCATGTCCTTGTCCTTCCTGTCGTGCCGCCCCGTTCTGTCGCGGGGTCGGCTTGATGGGTTCCGCGCCTTAGGCGGCGGCTTTCAGCACATCGCCAAGCGTGCCGATCAGATGGTCGATCTGCGCCTTGCTGATGATCAGGGGCGGCGACATGGCGATGATGTCGCCGGTCACGCGGATCAGGATTCCGGCCTCGAAGGCCCTGATGAAGATGTCAAAGGCGCGCTTGCCCGGCTGGCCCTCGATCGGGTTCAGTTCTACTGCGCCGATCAGCCCCATGTTGCGGATGTCGATGACATGAGGGTGGTCGGCCAGGCTGTGGATCGCCTCTTGCCAATAGGCCTCGAGGCTGGCGGCGCGGGTCAGCAGCCCCTCCTCGGCATAGGTGTCCAGTGTGGCGATGGCGGCGGCACAGCTGATCGGGTTGCCGGAATAGGTGTAGCCGTGGAACAGTTCGATGACATGCTCGGGGCCCTGCATGAAGGTATCGTGGATCGCGCCCGAGGTCAGCACTGCGCCCATCGGGATGACGCCGTTGGTCAGGCCCTTGGCGCAGGTGATCATGTCCGGGACAACCCCGAAATGCTGGGCGGCAAAGGGACTGCCCAAGCGGCCGAAACCGGTGATGACCTCGTCGAAGATCAGAAGGATGCCATGCTTGCGGGTGATTTCGCGCAGCTTTTCCAGATAGCCCTTGGGGGGCATCAGGACGCCGGTCGATCCGGCCATCGGCTCGACGATCACGGCGGCGATGGTCTCGGCACCGTGCAGTGCCACGATTCGTTCCAGATCATCGGCCAGATGGGCGCCGTGTTCGGGCTGGCCCTTGGTCATGCGGTTTTCGGGCAGGTGGGTATGGGGCAGGTGATCGACGCCCGCCAGCAGCGTGCCGAAATGGCGGCGGTTGTTCACGATCCCACCGACCGAGATGCCGCCGAAGCCCACGCCGTGATAGCCGCGCTCGCGCCCGATCAGGCGCGTCCGGGCGCCGTCGCCGCGGGCGCGGTGATAGGCAAGCGCAATCTTCAGCGCCGTATCAACGGCTTCCGAGCCAGAGTTGCAATAAAATACATGCTCCATCCCAGCGGGGGCGATATCCACGATGCGATTGGCCAGCTCGAAAGCCAGTGGATGGCCCATCTGAAAGGCAGGGGCATAGTCCAACTCGCCGATCTGGGCCTGCACGGCCTCGGTGATCTTCGGGCGACAATGACCGGCATTGCAGCACCACAGGCCCGCCGTGCCGTCGAGGATCTGCCGACCATCGGCCGAGGTATAATGCATGTCCTTCGACGCGACCAACATCCGCGGCGCCGACTTGAACTGACGGTTCGCGGTGAAGGGCATCCAGAAGGCGCGCAGGTCATTCGGGGCGGGCTTGCGATCAAGCGGCATGGGTGATGTCCTCACGGAATATTGACCAAACGGTCAGGATCAGGCTAGCACGGGTCCAGTGCCAGTCAAGCGCCGTGATGGGGCGCAGGACCGATACGGAAACGCTGCCGGTTTTCCGAGCATGTCAGAAGGATCGAGGCGATGACAGAGCCTTCATCGGCCCCCATGACGCGAATCCAGCAGAAGAATCGTGACCGGATCCTCGAGGGTGCCTTGACGGCCTTTTCGGCCAATGGCTTTCGCGGGGCGACGATCGACCAGATCGCCAGGGCGGCGGGGCTGTCAAAGCCGAATGTCCTCTATTACTTCGCCTCGAAGGACGAAATTCACAAGACGCTGCTGACCACGCTTCTGGAGATGTGGCTGGACCCGCTGCGGCGCCTGGATCCGAAAGGCGATCCGCTGTCCGAGGTGCTGGCTTATATCCGCGCCAAGCTGATGATGTCGCGTGATTTTCCGCGCGAAAGCCGGCTGTTCGCTTATGAGATCCTGCAAGGCGCGCCCCACCTGACCGAGGTTCTGGGCGGCGGTCTGCGCCAGATCGTCGATGACAGCGCCGCGATCCTGGCCGGCTGGATGGAGCAGGGGCGGCTGCGCCGCGTCGATCCGCACCACCTGATCTTCTCGATCTGGGCATTGACGCAGCATTACGCGGATTTCGACGCGCAGATCCGCGCGGTTCTGGGCACTTCGCGCGACCCTCTCGCCGAGGCCGAGACTTTTGCCGAAGATCTCTATCGCCGTCTGCTTGCCCCGTGATCAGGCGGGCTGAGATTTGCCCAGCAATTCGGCAGCTGCCACGATCATGGTCAGATTCTCATGCGCCGCGGCGATGAAGTCGGGGCGTTCGCCTGAAACCCAATCCTTGGTCGCGGCATTGGTCGCGGCGATGATGGCGGCAGCCAGAATCTCGATCAGACGCGGGTCCGAGCCGGGCAGGCGACGATGCAGCAGGTTGCGCATCTGCGCCCGCCTGGCCAACATCGCGCTGTTGCGCAATGCCTCCAGCTTGGCATCGGTCTCGCTAAGACGCAGCAGGTGGCCGATCATCTCGCGCTCGCCCAGAAAACGCGACAGATGCGCCTCGATCAGGCACGACAGGTCGTCGATCAGCCGTCCGCGACCCGCGATGAAAGCCTCGGCGGCATCGGCAGGATAATCGGGCGGCGGGCCCATCAGGGCCGCTTCCTTGTAGGGATAGTAATTGAAGAAGGTGCGCGTGCTGATCCCCGCCTCGCGGGCGATCGCCTCGGTGGTGACATTGGCAAGCCCGTCGCGCACCGCAAGAGCAACGGCGGCGGACTGGATCTTCTTGGCCGTCTTGAGGCGTCTGGCTTCCTGGGGGCTCATGCCGTTCCGTCTGGTCTGTCCTTGCTCTCCCACGTTGCGTTGCCGCGCGGGTCGTCGCAAGCGCGAAATGTCAGGATCAGCAACGAGCCGCCCGCCTTTAACGGGGCGCCGCAGCATGTCGAGGTGGCCGACCAGGCTCAGCTGCCCCAGGTGCGGATGGGGCCGCAATCCATATGCACGAAGTTCGACCGCGTGTAACGGCCCACCCCGCCCGCGCGGCAGGCCAGCGCGGCCTGATAGATCTGCGCCACCGAACGCGATTTCAGCCGCAAGTCAGCGGCCTTGCCGGTCGTGTGCAGCGAGTTTTGCGCCACGCCGCCCGATTGACGCCGCAGCATCGCATTGGTGCGCGGCGAACGATAGCCCGACAGCATCATGTAAGGCTCGTTCGTCTGCAGCAGGCGAGCCGAGGCCGCCGCCACGTCGATGGTGCGGGGGTCGATGCCGATTACCTCACCCGTGCGCCAGTCACGCATGAAGATGTTGATCTCGTTCAGCGCCTCGCGGACATATTTGCCGTCGATCCAATAGACGGTGTCGATGCTTTCCCCGGTCCGGCCGTTATACATGCGGATCCGCCGCATGTCGCCCGCATTGCCGCGCAGAAAGCCGAATGCGTTGGCCATGACCGGCGCGGCCGCAACGCTTGTCGCCGCAAACACGCCGAGAATGCCACGACGAGAGATAAGGTCCAAAGTCATGTCAGATCGCCTGTCCTGCATCGTTTTTGGTCGCCACGCATGGCGCGGCACGTCCGGGTTGTAGCCCCGCTGTGCTAACAATATGTCAAATTCTCGTATGGGACGAAACGGATTCTGGCCTGCGAACGTTGCATCGGGCCTTTTGGGCGGGTTCTTGCCGATATTCATGCGCTGTCACCGCTCTGCATCTACCTGTGTCAGCCCCGCCACAGAGACGGTTTCCCCCAGACCGAACAGTGGCTTGACCGTGACAGTGTTTCGGGCGGCGGATAGTGTCGGGACAGGGTATGAGGGTTGGCGATGGTGCTGCGTCTGTTCATGAAAACCGTGCCGCTGTTGACCGTGGCCGTTTTGGCCGGGCCTTCATCCGCGCAGGTCGGTCACGGCAGCGCGACCTCGCTCGGTGTGGCGAATGCGCCGCGTTTGCACTTTACCGCGGATGAGATGGCCCTGGCGGAAGCGGTCGCGGGCGATCCCGATCTTGCTGCCTTCTACGGGCGGCACGGGCTGCGGCCCGTCTTTCTGGGCGAATCGGCGGCCCCCCGTCGCGAGGCGCTGCGCCGCGCCATCGCCGAAGCGCCGCGTCATGCCATCGCCTCGGCCCGCTACGCGCCGCATCTTCTGGCCGCAACCGAGGGGATCGAGGCGGAACTGGCCCATGCCCGTGCCCTGTCGCGCCTGTTGTCGGACCTGTCGGGGGGCGTATTGCGTCCGTCGCGCGTCGATCACGAAATCAAGCGCGAGGGCGATGGCCGCGACGTTCCCGGCTTGATGGCGCGCTTTGTCGAATCGGCGGATCCGGGCGCGGTGATCGCCTCGGCGGCGCCGCCCCATCCCGCCTATCGCGCGCTTCAGCAGGCGCTCGCGGGCGCGGCGGATCTGGACATCCCGCACCATCTGCCGCGCGTGCCCGAGGGTTTGTGGCGGATCGGCGCACGTGGGGCGGACCTGCCGCTCTTGCGTGCCCGGCTGGAGGCGATGGGCCTGGCCGCTCCAAGCGCCGAGCCCACGCTGTATGACGCCGAACTGGCGCTGTCGGTTCGGCGTTTCCAGGAGGCAGCCGGCCTGCCTGCCGACGGCATTGCCGGGCCTCGGACGATTCGCGCACTGAATGGCGAGGCGCCCCTGGGCGAGGATGGGCGGCAGCGCGCCATCGCCGTCGCGCTGGAACGGTTGCGCTGGATGGGCAAGCATGACCTGAGCCAGCGCCATGTCTGGGTGAATATCCCCGAATACAGCACCAGCATCGTCGAAAACGGAGCCGAGATCTTCCGCACCCGCGCCGTCGTGGGAAAACATGCCGACGAGATGCGGACGCCGGAATTCTCGGACATGCTGTCTCATATCGTCGTGAACCCGACCTGGACTGTGCCGCCAGGCATGTTGCAGCGCACCTATCTGCCCAAGCTGCGCCAGAACCGCCACGCCTTTCCGCATCTGGATGTGATCGACCGTCGTGGCAATGTCGTCCCGCGAGAGGCCCTCGACCTGTCGGGCGGCTTTCCCTATCGGCTTCGCCAGAGCCCAAGCGACGACAACGCTCTTGGGATTGTCAAGTTCATCTTTCCCAACCCCTGGAACATCTATCTGCATGACACTCCGAACAAGAGCCTGTTCGGCAACCGGATGCGGGCGGCCTCGAATGGCTGCATCCGGATCGGAGATCCGGTCGATCTGGCTCATCAGCTTCTGTCACGCCAGACCGACGACCCGGCCGCGATGTTCCGTCGCGCGCGCGACAGCGGGCGCGAGCAGTGGCTGACCCTACGGCCCGCCATCCCCGTCCATCTGGTCTATTTCACCGCCTGGCCCGACGATCAGGGGCGGGTGCGGCTGTTCGATGATGTCTATGGCCGCGATGCCCGAATCTGGCGCGCGCTGCAGGACGCCATGCGGGGCTGACGCAGCGGCACGGTCGGCAGACTGGCGCGGCGCGGCCAAACAGGCTAAGTCGCGTCAGGAAAGGGGGCGACATGCCGATTACAATTCGCGACCTGGCCCATAGCCTCGGTGCCCGCGCATGGGGCGATCTTGATCTGAGCGTCACCGGTGCCGCCGAGCCCGAAGCCGCAGGCGCCGCCTCGACCGGTCTCATCGCGCTGGCCATGGCGCCACGCTATGCCGAAGCACTGGCCCCCGGCGCAATGGCGATCCTGGCCGAGGGCATGGACCCTGAGGCGCTTGGCGTTCGGGCTGCGATCTTCGCGCCCCGGCCCCGGCTGGTCATGGCCGGGCTGACGCAGGCCTTCGATCCCGGTCCCGACATCGCCCCCGGCATCCATGCCAGCGCGGTTATCGACCCGTCGGCCCAGATCGGCGAGGGCGCCTCGATCGGACCCTTCGTCGTGATCGGGGCAGGCGTTGTCATTGGCGCGCGCGCCCGGATCGGCGCTCATGCCAGCATCGCGCGCGGCAGCCGGATCGGGGATGATGCGCTGATCCATGCGGGCGTGCGCATCGCCCATGGCGTGACGGCGGGCGACCGGCTGATTGTCCAGCCCGGCGCGGTGATCGGCGGCGATGGCTTCTCTTTCGTCACCCCCGAGGAATCCGGCATCGAAGAGATCCGCCGCACCTTGGGCCAGCGCAGCGCGATCAAGGCGCAGCACTGGACGCGCATCCATTCGCTTGGCGGCGTCGAGATCGGCGATGATGTCGAAATCGGGGCCAATGCCACGATCGACCGTGGCACGATCCGCGCCACGCGGGTCGGATCAGGCACCAAGATCGACAATCTTGCGCAGCTGGGCCACAATGTCGTGGTGGGCCGCGACTGCCTGATCTGCGGGCAGGTAGGCATTGCAGGCTCGTCGCGGATCGGCGACCGCGTGGTGCTGGCCGGGCAGGTTGGCGTCAGCGACAATATCGAGATCGGCGACGACGTGATCGCCGGCGGCGCGACCAAGATCTTCACCCGCGTCCCCTCGGGCCGGGTGATCCTGGGCAATCCCGCCGTGAAGATGGAAACGCAGATGGAGATCCAGAAGGCCATGCGCCGTCTGCCGCGTTTCGCAGAACAGCTTTCAAAACTTCAGCAATCCGTTACACGACTGTTGGAAAAGGGCTGATCAGGAGGCCATATGACCGACGACATCAAGAACCGCATTCGCGCCATCATCGCCGAACAGGCCATGCTGGAACCCGATCAGATCACCGACGACGCGACCCCGCAGGATCTGGGCATCGACAGCCTGGGCCTGGTCGAATCCATCTTCGCCATCGAAGAAGAATTCGACATCTCGATCCCCTTCAATGCCAACGAACCCGAGAAATCGGATTTCGACATTTCGTCCATGGGCTCGATCATCGCCGCGGTCGAACGCCTGGTGGCGGAAAAGGGCTGATGTCAGACAAGGACAAGACCCCGCCCGCCGATATCGAGGCGCTGGCCGATGCGGGCATCGCCGCGCCGGCGGTGCAGGGCACGGGCGGTCTGACCGCGCGGTCCGGTCTGCGCCGGGTGGTCATCACGGGCGCCGGCACGATCAACGCGCTTGGCGCCGACGTGGCCTCGACGCTGAACGCCTTCCGCGAGGGGCGATCGGGCATCACCCAGCTTCAGTTCCGCGATGTCGAGCGGCTGTCCATCCAGATCGGCGCGCAGGTCCATGACTGGCAGCCCGAACAGTATTTCAACCGCCAGCAGATCCTGCTTTACGACAAGTTCACCCAGTTCACGCTTCTCGCCGCCAAGCAGGCGGTCGAGCAATCGGGCCTGCATTTCGAGGGCGCTCTGGGCTTCCGCTCGGGCGTCGTGCTGGGCACGGCCGGGGGCGGGCTGAACACCTGGGACGAGAATTATCGCGCCGTCTATGAGGAAGGAAAGAACCGCGTTCACCCCTTTGTCGTCCCCAAGCTGATGAACAATGCCGCCGCCAGCCATGTCAGCATGGAGTTCGGCCTGCGTGGCCCCTCATTCACGGTGGCCACGGCCTGCGCCAGTTCCAATCACGCGATGGGGCTGGCCTTCCAGATGGTCCGCTCGGGCGCGGCCGAGGTGATGTTGTCGGGCGGCTCCGAGGCGATGCTGTGCTTCGGCGGCGTCAAGGCCTGGGAGGGGCTGCGCGTCATGTCCAAGGATGCCTGCCGCCCCTTCAGCGCCAACCGCAACGGCATGGTCCAGGGCGAGGGCGCGGGCGTCTTCGTCTTCGAGGAATACGAACATGCCCGCGCGCGCGGCGCCGACATCCTGGCCGAGGTGGTGGGTTTCGCCATGTCCTCGGACGCGCAGGACATCGTCATGCCCTCGGCCCAGGGGGCAGAACGCGCGATCACCGGTGCGATGCAGGATGCCGGGCTGAACCGCGACGAGATCGGATATATCAATGCCCATGGCACCGGAACGGCCGCCAATGACAAGACCGAGTGCGCGGCGGTGGCCCATGCGTTCGGCCATCATGCCGACCGGCTGATGATCAGTTCGACCAAGTCGATGCACGGCCACCTGATTGGCGGCACCGGTGCGGTCGAGCTTCTGGCCTGTATCATGGCCCTGCGCGAGGGCGTGATCGCGCCGACCATCGGCTATGAAGAGCCCGATCCGGAATGCGCGCTGGATGTCGTGCCGAATGTTGCGCGCGAGGCGCGGGTCGATGCGGTCCTGTCGAACGCCTTTGCCTTTGGTGGACTGAACGCGGTGATCGCGCTGCGGCGAATCTGACGCGCCAGCATGAAAAGGCCCCCGCATCGGGCGAGGCGGGGGCTTTTCAAGGTTTTCAAGGTATGGTGTTGCCGTTATTCGGCGGGCGCTTCCTCGGGCGCATCGGCCGGTTCCCCGGCCTGCGTCCCGCTATCCTCGGCGGGGGCCTCCGGCTCGGCCTCGATATAGGCGGTCAGCGCATCAAAGGCCGCGGTGAAGCCGGACAGCGAGGCCACCAGGTTCACCGGCTGCGCGGGATCGGCGCCATAGGGCAGAAGCTGGATCGTCGCGCGGTTGCCACGTTTCATCGCGGCAACTTCCTCGGCGGTGAAACCCATCTGCGAGACACAACCGACCTGGGTGCAGACCCCGAACGGATAACCGCGCGCCTCGCCATTGTCGATCTGAAGGCCCAGCCCATTCAGCAGATCGGTCTCGAGCGGAGCGATCAGCCGCGCACCGGCGGCCAGTTCTCCATTCAGAAGCGGAAAGACCGAAAGCTCGGCGACGGCGTTATCGTCGTCATCGACCAACAGCTTGTACATCTCGCACGGGTCTTTGGGTTGATCGGTGCGGATGCAGCGGATCACCCAGTCCTGATGCTCGGACAGCGCGTAATAGGTGCCAAGGCGCGGCTGGCCGCCTTCCTCGGCCGCCTGTTCCGACGGTGTCGCGTTGGCCGGTGCGGCGGCGTCGGCATCAGGTGCCGGGGTCTCGGGCTCGGGGGCGGTGGTCTCGGCCTCGGCGGGGCTGTCGGTGGCGGCGTCCTGCGCAAATGCCGGCATGGCGGCCAAAGCAAGGGCGGCAAGCAGCGCCGTGGTTGTCTTCTGCATGATCTTTCTTCCTTTGATCAAAGCCTTGAGCACGGCCTAACATGCTGCCGGGCCGATGTCAGGCAGCATGTCGTGCCATCGGCATCACCTTGCCTTGAAAGACGGTCAAGAGGGCAGGCCGGCATCCGCAAAGATCAGGCTGCGCTGGCGCAGCGTCACGGCCAGCTGCTCGGCGGTAAAGACGCCGCGCAACGTCAGAACGATCCGGCCATCGACGGCGACGCTGGTGATTGCCGCATCCTCATCGGCGCTGACGGTGATCACGGGGGGATTCGTCTCGTCGAACGCGGCATAGAGGCTCAGGCTGTCCTCGGCCGGGTCGAAATCGGTGATTTGTGCGGGGCCACCGCGCACGTCATAGACCATACGGAACGAGTCGGTTCCGCTACCGCCGGACACGATGTCATCGGTCGAGAAGAGAAGTTGATCATCGCCCGCATCGCCGAACAATTGCTCGGCCCCGCCGCGCGCCCAGTCCGCATCGGCATCCAGACGATCCGAGCTGATGACGTCGTTGCCCGGCCCGCCATAGATCACATCGGTGCCGCCTCCGCCCGCAAGGCTGTCATCGCCGGTTCCGCCGTATATGGTGTCATTGCCGGTATTTCCTTCAAGCCAGTCATTGCCACCAAACCCGCTGATCAGATCGTCGCCGCCCAGGGCCAGAATGATGTCGTCGCCATCGGTGCCGTCGATCCGGTCGGCGCCGTTGGTGCCGGTCAGGTTCAGGCCCGGTATCGAGCCGTCATCGTCGTCGCTGCTGAATGGGTTCGTCGCCAGAAACAGGGTGAGCCCCCCGAAGAGCAACGCATTGGCGATGAACGCCCACTCATGGATCATGATGTAACAACCTTTCCCGCGCTCAACCTGATACCTCTGCTCAATTGAGCATATATGCCCGTGCCGTCAAATGATTCCGGCAAGTCGAAGCAAGCGCCTCACGAGTCCTTCGCACGGCAGAATGGCGGCCCCGAAGGACCGCCATTCGTCGTGGCGACAGCGCGAAGGATCAGTTCGCCGGGGCCGGAGCGGTTTCGCCGGGCATCGGCTGCATGGCCGGGTCATTGGCCGGAGCCATCGCCGGATCAGAGCCGACCGGCGTCATGTCCGCCGAAGGTGCGTTTTCGCGGTCGCGGAACACGTATTCCGGGGCCGCGTCAGCCTCTTCACGGGTCAGGTTGGCCGTGATCTCGCGGGCGTCATAGTTGATCGTCAGTTCGTCCCAAGGCAGCGCGATATCTTTCTGCCCGATGCCGAGGAAGCCGCCGACCCCGATGATCGCGGCCTTCAGCTCACCCGTATCGCCATCGAGGATCAGATCCTTGATCGAGCCGATGTTGGTCCCATCCGGGGCTTCGACATTGGTGCCGGTAATCCAGTCAAGCCGCAATTCGTTCGGCGCCTGTTGCTGAACGACCTTTTCGCTGGCTGCCGCCGTCATGTTGGCTTCAGCACCGGCGTCCATGGCTGCGTCGTTGGCGTCCATGGCTGCGTCGTCAGTCATGGGGTCGGCCATCGGATCGGCGACGGGGTCCGTCGCCATCGGCTCGGTGGCCATCGGATCGGCCGGAACGGTCGCGTCGCCTGCGGGCTGCATCGCCGGATCATCGGCGGGGACGGTGGCGTCCTGTGCGAAGGCCGCGACCGAAAAGGGCAGGACCAGAGCAGTGGTCAGCATGAGCTTGCGCATGGTGTATCCTCCTGAAAACAAGAGCGCCCGTCGGGCTGCTATTGCGGATACAATTCGACGACCCGTATTCCGGTTCCAGGCCCGAGAGGCGCGACGCGCGATCGGCGGAAGTCTGCCGCCGATCGCGGGGAATCTAGTCCTCGCCGCGGAAGGGCTGGACATATTGCAGCGCCATGTCCCAGGGAAAGAAGATCCAGGTATCCTGGCTGACCTCGGTGACATAGCTGGCGACCATCGGCTTGCCCTTGGGCTTGGCATAGACGGTGGCCAGATGCGCCTTGGGATACATCTGCCGGATCAGTTCCAGCGTGCGGCCCGAATCCACCAGATCATCGACGACCAGGATCCCCTCGCCATCGCGCATCAGCTCGGCATCGGGGCTTTTCAGCACTTCGAGCTGGCCTTGGCCGGCCGCAGCACCCACGCCCTTGTAGGAGCGGATCGAGATCGTGTCGATCGTGCGGATGTCCAGTTCACGCGCGACGATCATTGCGGGGACCAGCCCGCCGCGTGTCACGGCGACCACCGCCCGCCATTCGGTTCCATCCAGGCGCCAGGCCAGCGCGCGGGCATCGCGGTGCAGCTGGTCCCAGCTGACATGAAAGCCTTTCTCGTGTGGCAGGCGGTCATTCACGGTCTTTTCTCCTTCAGGGGCGCAGGATCAGCGACACTCCAAGCGCAAGAATGGCCGCACCCGCCGTCCGGTCTATCCAGAATTTCGAGGCAAGATAGCACCGCCGCAGCAGGGGCAGGGCCATCAGGCAGGCCAATGCGCTATAGAAGAACAATTCGACCGACAAGGCCAGCGCGTAGATGGCTCCCTTGTCGGCAAGGTTCAGCACGGACGGAAAGATCGACAGCAGGACCGCCGAATAGAACAGCGCAGGCTTGGGATTGGCAAGGTTCAGCATCACGCCCGCCGCAAAGCCCATGGCGCCCCCCGCCGGATCGGGCAGAGGGGCGGAGGCATGGCGCCACATCTGCGCCCCGATCCAGACCAGATAGGCACCCCCTGCCATCGCCATGGCCGTCAGCGTCCAGGGCGCGACCCGGAACAGCGCTGTCAGGCCCAGCAGCGCGAACAGGCACCAGATCGAGGCTCCGAGCGCCAGGCCCCAGCCATAGGCCAGCGCATGGCGGCGGCCCAGGACAAAGGCGCCCTGGCTGACCGCGATGACGCCGGGGCCGGGCGACAGGATCGCCAGAGACAGCGTTGCCACGAAGACGGCCATTTCGGCAGAGGTGATCTGAAGCATCGCGCGGCGCTTGCGGCCCTGGCGGACCTAGTCCTTTCTGACCGCCGTTGCGATGTCGGGCGCGTCCACGGCCTTCATGCCGACGACATGATAGCCCGCATCGACGTGGTGGACCTCTCCGGTCACGCCGCTGCCCAGATCAGACAGCAGATAAAGCGCAGACTTGCCCACATCCTCGGTGGTGACATTCCGGCGTAGCGGCGAGTTCAGTTCGTTCCATTTCAGGATGTAGCGGAAATCGCCGATGCCGCTGGCGGCCAGCGTCTTGATCGGACCGGCGCTGATCGCATTGACGCGGATGCCATCCTTGCCGAAATCCTCGGCCAGATAGCGAACGCTGGCTTCGAGCGCGGCCTTGGCGACGCCCATCACGTTGTAGTGAGGCATGACCCGTTCGGCGCCGTAGTAGGTCAGCGTCAGCATTGACCCGCCATCAGGCATCATCGCGGCGGCGCGGCGGGCGACAGCGGTGAAGGAATAGACGGAAATGTCCATCGTCATCAGGAAATTGTCGCGCGTCGTCTCGGCATAGCGGCCGCGCAGCTGCTCCTTGTCGGAAAAGCCGATGGCGTGGACGACAAAATCCAGCTTGCCCCATTGTTCGGCAAGACTTGCGAACAGCGCGTCGATCGTGGCCTCGTCGGACACGTCGCAGGGCAGGACGATATCCGAACCAACCTGTGCTGCCAGCGGCTCGACCCGCCTTTTCAGCGCCTCGCCCTGATAGCTGAAGGCCAGCGTTGCGCCCTGATCGGCCAGCGCCTTGGCGATGCCCCAGGCAATCGACTTGTCATTCGCCAGCCCCATGATAAGGCCGCGCTTGCCTGACATCAGGCCGCACCCCTGCTCGCTTGACATTGGCTGTCCCTCGCGGTTTCAACACGTTACCAAGCCGTGATTAGGCCAATCAAGGCAGGGCTTCAAGCGCGCAGGATGCAACCCATGGATGATCGGACCGGAATATTCGCGGGCGACGACCCCTTTGCCATAACGCGCGCCTGGCTGGCCGAGGCCGAGGCGTCCGAGCCCAACGACCCCAACGCCATCGCGCTGGCCACTGTCGATCCCGACGGTATGCCCGATGTGCGCATGGTCCTGCTGAAGGATATCGACGGGTCCGGGCTTGACGGCTCTTTCGTCTTCTACACGAATTACGACAGCGCCAAGGGCCGCCAGATCGAGGCCAGCGGCAAGGCCGCCTTCGTGCTGCACTGGAAATCCTTGCGCCGCCAGATCCGCGTGCGCGGGTTTGTTACCCGCGAGGATGGCGGCCAGGCCGACGCCTATTTTGCCAGCCGCGCTCTGCAAAGCCGGATCGGGGCCTGGGCTTCAAGCCAGTCCCAGCCTCTGTCCAGCCGGGCCGCGCTGATGGCCGAGGCCGCAAGAATGGGCCTTCGGCTGGGAACAAATCCGCCGCGCCCTGCGTTTTGGGGTGGTTACAGGATAAGGCCCGAACGGATCGAGTTCTGGGCGGATGGCGCTTTCCGGTTGCATGACAGATTTGCCTGGGAACGCGATGGCGACAGAGGGTGGCGGGTCCAGCGGCTCTCTCCCTGATCTGGTGCGATTGCATTTCGACGGCTGTGCTGATCGACCGGGCCAGGGACGCCACCAGCTTCGTCGGCCGTTGCGGATCGCGTCAAGCATCTCTAACTTTGGCTGGAAGACAATCCGCTCAGGAACAGGAATATGAAAAGATCATGCCAGACGTGTCATTGAAGCGTGTGACCGGCTTGGTCAAATGGTTCGACCCCGCCAAGGGATATGGCTTCATACTGGATCAGGACGGCGGTCCGGACATTCTGCTTCATGCGAATGTGTTGCGGAATTTCGGTCGAGGCTCGGTCGCGGACCAGTCTCGTATTGTTGTGATGGCCCAGTCCACGCCACGGGGTTTGCAAGCTGTTGAAATCGTCCTCATCAAGCCTCCGGCAAGCGATGGCACGCCGCCGATTGCCGATCTTGACATTGCCTTGATCGAGCATCTCGACGCCCTGCCGCTGAGACCCGCGCGGGTGAAGTGGTTCGACAAGGCCAAGGGCTTCGGTTTCGCAAACATCTACGGTCATCCTGACGACGTTTTCGTTCATATCGAGGTCGTGCGCCATTCCGGTTTTGCTGACCTCGCGATCGGTGAAGCGATCTGCCTGCGTGTGATCGAAGGACCGCGCGGGCTGATGGCAGCACAGGTCGCGCCCTGGCATTCCGCGGTGAATGCAGCCGACATGGCTGCCCCTGCTGCGCAGGGCGAAGACCGGCCCGATTTGTTGGCGCATGTGGCTGAATAGGGCGCGCCTCGTTGTGATTGTCCTGACCCTCGTTGCGGCGGGCGGGGCAGGGGCACAGGATTCGCGCCGCGTCGAGCCTCGTGTCGAATGTCGCGACGACCGCGCCATCTTTGCCATCGGCGCCGAGACCCCGCTGGTCTTTTCGGTCGAGATCGCGGACACGCCCGCTGCGCGCGCGCGAGGCCTCATGTTCCGCCAGTCGCTGCCCGAACGGGGCGGAATGCTGTTCATCTACGAGAGACCGCAGCAAGTCAGCTTCTGGATGCGTAACACGCTGATTCCGCTGGACCTGATCTTCATCGACGAAACCGGCGTCGTGCGTCATGTGCATTCAAGGGCTCGTCCGCTGGACGAAACCCCCATTCCCGGCGCCGTCGTGGGCGACCCCGATCCTGCCCGCCTGATGGTTCTGGAAATTGCCGGAGGCGAGGCCGAACGTCTCGGGCTTGGTCGTAATGCTGTTCTGGCGCATCCCCGGCTGGATCAGGACAAGGCTGTCTGGCCCTGCCTTTAGGAGCGCTTCGACTGCCGCGCGGATCGCTTAAAAAAAATCGCTCAGACGTGTTTTTTCCGCTTGCAGCCCCCGCCGCCTTTGCCTAATTACCGCCTCACGCAGACGGCAAGCGTCGGAAGCGAAATGGAAAGTGGCCCGTTCGTCTATCGGTTAGGACGCCAGGTTTTCAACCTGGAAAGAGGGGTTCGATTCCCCTACGGGCTGCCATTTACCGGGAATGTCCCGCCCGATGTTGAACTTCGTGGGATGAGAGGTGGCGTTGCTCTCGCTGAGCCGCAGGCTCGGGGTG
>NZ_JAHYSR010000097.1 GCF_019431455.1 Paracoccus bogoriensis | reverse complement strand
CTCACGCCGCCGAATAATGGCACACAAAAAGAGAACAAACTCGACTTACGAGTGGCCCTAAAACAGGGGCAGGTCAGCGCCACCCGTCCTTGCCGGTGAACCGGCAATGCGCCCTGATCGGTATCGGCCGGTCATCGTGGTATGGGCCTGCGAGCAGTGAGACCCCGCTGAACCTGGCGCTGATGAAGCTGATCGATGCGCAG
>NZ_JAHYSR010000096.1 GCF_019431455.1 Paracoccus bogoriensis | reverse complement strand
ATCCATGGACAGGATTACCACACTCGGGATCGATCTGGCCAAGCCTGTTTTCCAGCTGCACGGCGTCGATGCCGAAGGCCGGGCTGTCTTGCGTCGCCAGTTGCGGCACAGCCAGATGCTTGAATTCTTCCGGCGCCTGCCACCCTGCCTGATCGGCATCGAAGCCTGCGCCAGCGCGCACTATTGGGCGCGCGAGCTGACCAGGTTCG
>NZ_JAHYSR010000095.1 GCF_019431455.1 Paracoccus bogoriensis | reverse complement strand
ACACCGCAGCGGCCGCCTAACCATGAGCCCGGCAACGCTGCCCCGACCCGATTTCAACATTCATCGGGACATCCCCGGTGTTGTAAAAGGCAATCCATTTGCCAATGCCTGCGCGCGGCGGTGCCGGTCTCGAAAGTATGCAGATAGACGCACTCATACTTCAGCGACCGCCATAGCCGTTCGATCATCACATTGTCCATCCAGCGCCCGCGCC
>NZ_JAHYSR010000094.1 GCF_019431455.1 Paracoccus bogoriensis | reverse complement strand
TCACGGAGCGGATCGACCCGAAGCTCCATGCCGCCGTCCGCCGCGCACTGCGTCAGGCCTGGGAAATGGATGACGCCGAGAAGGCCGAGAGGCTTCTGCGCAACCTTGCCCGCCGTCTGGAACTCGAGGCGCCCGGGGTGTCGAAGAGCATCCTGGAGGGCCTCGACGAGATCCTCACCGTGATCCGCCTGGGCTTGCCGCCCGAGCTGCGGCGC
>NZ_JAHYSR010000093.1 GCF_019431455.1 Paracoccus bogoriensis | reverse complement strand
TGAGAACAAGGAGAACAGACGATGCGCAAATCACGTTTTACCGAAGAACAGATTGTCGGGGTTTTGCAGGAGTATGGTTCAAGCGTTAAGCGATTGATCCGGGGGATCAATCGTAGCGCAGAACGGGGCGAAGGTCTCGAAGCTGTGCCGCAAGCATGGCATGTCGGACAAGACGCTTTACAAGTGGAAGAGCAAGTATGGCGGGCTTCAGGTTTCA
>NZ_JAHYSR010000092.1 GCF_019431455.1 Paracoccus bogoriensis | reverse complement strand
ACGACTGATGTCGCTGGGGTAACGATGTCTCATACTCGTATTATCTGCTATTCCACAGAGACTATGAACAGGTTATTACAAAGCGATCGAGAGCATCGCGTAATCAGCGGTCGAGCCGAGGCGGCGATGCGGGGGGCCAAGCTTATCAAGCCATCAACGACAGCCAGCATGACAGCCATGCCCGCATCGCCTGCACCATGGCAGCTTCTCACCACCAATAGCG
>NZ_JAHYSR010000091.1 GCF_019431455.1 Paracoccus bogoriensis | reverse complement strand
GGTAGCTGTCTTCATGGTGTTGCTCTCCGTTTGGATTGGACACCCCGAGCCTGCGGCTCAGGGAGAGCAACGCCACCTCTCATCCCACGAAGTTCAACATCGGGCGGGACATTCCCCGACGCCTTCCTCAACGGGCCGATCGAGGGGGACTGGGCCCTATCTCTGGATCGACGCGACCTACGTGAAGGTGCGCCAGAACGGACGGATCGTCCCCGTCGCCGTCATCATC
>NZ_JAHYSR010000090.1 GCF_019431455.1 Paracoccus bogoriensis | reverse complement strand
TCCGGGTGGGGCACTGTGGTGCGCGGCATCTGATAGACGGCGCGCAGACCCATCTTCGCCATCAGCCGCCGCACACGCTTGCGACTGACGCAATAGCCCTGATTTCGCAGATGTCGGGCCATCTGGCGGCTGCCGTAGAACGGCGTCTCCATGAACTGCGCATCGATCAGCTTCATCAGCGCCAGGTTCAGCGGGGTCTCACTGCTCGCAGGCCCATACCACGATGACCGGC
>NZ_JAHYSR010000008.1 GCF_019431455.1 Paracoccus bogoriensis | reverse complement strand
GTGAAGCGCCGGACAGAGGTCGTCGGCATCTTTCCCAACGAGGCTGCCATCCGACGCCTCGTCGGCGCCATTCTGCTTGAGCAGAACGACGAGTGGGCCGTCCAGCGCGCCCGCTACATGACGCATGAAAGCGTCGCCAGCGTCAGCGACGGTCCAATCGTCAGTCTCGCCCATGTCGAAGGCTGACCCCGGCCCCGCCGGAGATCACGCTGGCCATCGGCCAGCTACACCACTCCAAGGGACACGATCGCCGCGTTTGATCGCAGAGCATTCCGCCTGGTCGCGGCGGGTTTCGGCCCCTGCGGCCAGAGTGTCGTGCCATAGTCACGCCGGGCACGGGTTGAGGCGACGCAGCCGGACCAGACGGCGCATCGTCCCGGCGAGGTTCCTCATCCCGATCCTGGCCTTGGCGCGGATCAGGCCGATGCGGCACACCAGCGTCCCGCCCGAGCCGTTGGACTGGACGCCGCAGAAATGCTCGATCAAGGGCGCATGGCGGGCTTGCCCGCCCGGACCTCCCGCCCGGACCTGGGGCACCTCCCCGTTCCTGATCGCCGTGTTGTTGTGACTCTTCGGCAGCGGCCCGATGGCGTCGATCTCGACCAGCGGGCTCGCTTGGCTTCAAGGCCCGCATGGCGGTCTGAAGGATCAAGGAAACCCCTTTGCGCCATCGGCACACCCCGGCGGTCTGCCGTGCTCTGCCTTCCATCCCGGCCACCCGGCCAGAGCGATTTTTCGTGGGGGCCTGAAGTTGCTTTCGGACCGGTCATATCTGCTGAAGGCGAAAGGAATAGACTTCGACAAGATGTCACCCAGGGAATTGCGCGATCTGCCGAACAGGCCGGATCGCGCGATTTCCCGTTGCGAGGATCGCCGCCGACGCGAGGCGATCCGGACCGTCGAAAGCACCGCCCGCGCGAACACCGCCCGCGCACGTGGCTTCGATCTGCCGGATCTGTTCAAAGCCACACCGCGCAAAGGCGGCAAGGTTGCGCCGAAATACGCCCGTCCCGAAAGCCCCTCGCTGACCTGGCCCGGCCGGGGCCGAAAGCTGCGTTGGGTTCAGGACAGCCTGAATGCGGGCAAGTCGCTGGAATACCTGCCGATCTGACGCCTAGCCCGCATCCATCAGCGCCATGATCCTGGCAAAGCGCGCCAGATAGGCGGCGCGTGTTTCGGCAGGGGGGCGCAGGACCAGTTCCAGCCCCTCGGTCGCGCGCTCGTCCCGCAGCGGGAACAGCCGCCGCGCCTCGGCCGGATCAAAGCCGGCAATCGCCACAGCCTCGATCCGGGCCGAGATGCGGTCGGCCTGCTTGATGCGCGCCTTGATCGGCTTGGGCAGCGTGGCGGGCAGCCCGAAACGCCGGTGGATCGCAGCGGCGATGCGTTCGTCCATCGCGCCATATTCCGCCCCAAGCGCCGCCTTGACCGGCGAGATCATGTCCCCGATCACATATTCCGGGGCGTCATGCAGCAAGGCGGCCAACCGCCATTGCGGCGGCAGAGCCGGTTCCAGCCGGGTGAAGATCTCCTCGACCAACAGCGAATGCTCTGCCACGGAATAGGGCCAGTCGCCGCGCGTCTGGCCGTTCCATCGCGCGACAAAGGCCAAACCGTGGGCGATGTCCTCGATTTCGATGTCGAATGGCGTCGGGTCCAGAAGATCAAGCCTGCGGCCAGACAGCATCCGCTGCCAGGCCCTGCGCGGTCGCGGGGCCATGCTGGATCAGGACGGTTTGGCTTCGGCCTGCGCCTGCTGGGCTTGGGCGCGGCGCGCCAGTTCCTGACGATACAGCGCCACGAAATCGACCGGGTCCATGTTGAAGGCCGGGAAGCCGCTGTCGCGCGTCAGGTCGGCGATGATCCGGCGCACGAAGGGAAATAGCATCCGCGGGCATTCGATCATCAGGAAGGGATGCATCTGCTCGTTGGGCACGCCTTCGATCTGGAACACCCCAGCATAGTCAAGCTCGGCCAGAAACAGCGTTGCGCCATCGGCGCGGTTCTTCGAGGTCACGCGGAACTTGTTGATGACCTCGTACTGGTTTTCGCCGCCGCGGCGGCGGGCATCCAGGCTGACCTGCACCGATATCTCGGGCTGGATCTCGCCGGCGGGCGCGCCCTTCTGCGCCACACCGTTCTCGAACGAGAGGTCACGGATATACTGGGCAAGAACCTGCATGCGAAGCTGCGGCTGGCCTGCATTCTGCGCCTGTGCGGCGGGTTGCGGCGCGGCGCCGTTCGGGGTGTTTTCGTCAGCCATCTTGCTTCCTCGTTTGCGACGTTTGCCCGCTTCTATCAGGCAGGCCCGGCCGCCTCAATGCTGCGTCCAGCCCGAGCCATCGGGGCGGCGAGGTCCGCGGCGGGGCAGCTCGTCCAGTTGGGGCGGCAGGTCCAGCGGAGCGGGTTGGGGCGGGCGCGGCTCATCATCGGCCACATAATACTCGCCGTCGATCACGCCCTCGCCATAGGGCGGGCGATGATCGTCGCGACGCATCGTCGCATGACTGGCCTGCACCCGCGTCACGCGGATGCGGCTTGCAAGCTGGCGCAGCACCAGATCGCGGATGCCCGGCACCAGAAGCGCCAGCCCGGCCGCATCGGTGAAAAAGCCTGGTGTCAGCAACAGCATCCCCGCGACAAGGATCATCACGCCATGCGCCAAGGGCCGCGTCGGATCCCGCAATTCCGAGAAACTGCGCTGAATCTCGGCCCAGGCATGGGCGCCCTGACTGCGCATCACCGCCGCTCCCACGATCGCGGTCAGCACGACGATGGCCAGCGTCGGCCACAACCCGATCAGGCCCCCGACCTGGATGAACAGGGCGATCTCGATGATCGGGACGGCCAGAAACAGCCAGAAAAGCCACATGCGCTGATCCCTCCTTGCGGTGCTGAAACTGGACTTGCACCGGCGCGTTTCCTACATAAGGGCCACGCCGTCCGATACCAACAGACCCGATCGCACAAAAGGTTGCCTCATGTCCAACCCCCTTCTTCAGCTGCTTGTTCTGGCGGGGATCGCCATTTTCCTGATCCTGCGCTTGCGGAACGTGCTGGGAACGCGCGACGGGTTCGAGCCCCCGCAGGTCGAGAATCCGGCCCCGACGCCGCGCCGCTTCGAGGTGATCGACGGCACCGCCGAGGAAGTGGATCACGACATCCTCGACCATGCCGAAGCGGGCAGTCCGACCGCCGAGGCGCTGGCCGCGATGAAGCAGGTCGAACCGTCCTTTGGCGTGCGCGAGTTCCTCAGCGGGTCCAAGGTGGCCTACGAAATGATCCTGATGGCCTTTGAACGCGGCGACCTGTCCGAGGTGCGGCCTTTCCTGGCCGAGCCCGTGGCCGAGGCCTTCCAGTCGGTGATCGACCAGCGCGCGGCGAACGGCCAGAGCGTCGAGGCCAGCTATCTGGGCACGCGCGAGACTGCGCTTGTCTCGGCCGAATTCGACCGCGTGACCGGCATGGCCGAGGTAACGGTGCGCTTCGTGGGCGAACTGATCGCCGCCACCCGCGACGCAGAGGGCAATGTGATCGAGGGCGACCCCAAGGCCCCGCGCAAGCAGAAGGATGTCTGGACCTTCGCCCGCGTCATGGGGCAGGATGACCCGAACTGGCAGCTTGTCGCGACCGGCTGATGCCCCGCCGCAGGGGCCTGTCGCCCGAAGAGGCCGAACTATGGGCGCGCATCGCGGCAACGGCATCGCCGCTTGACGGCAAGGCACGGGGGCCGCTGACCCAGCCCCCCAAGACCCCCGCCGCCTCCGAACCGATGCCGCCGAAATCCGCGCCGCGCCCCCAGCCGGGCGCGGTTCCTGCTTTCCGCATAGGGCAGCTTGTCCAGCACCCGCTGCGCCAGACCAGCACCGCGCGCAGCCCGGCGGCTTCCCTGGCGGCTCAGCCCCTGCGAATGGACCCCAAGACGCATAGGCGCATGACGCGCGGCAAGCTGCGTCCCGAGGCGCGGCTGGACCTGCACGGGCTGACCCTGGCCCAGGCCCATCCGCGACTCATCGAGTTCATCCTCTCTTGCCATGCCGCAGGGCTGCGGCTGGTTCTGGTGATCACCGGCAAGGGGCGCGGCGATCACGGCCCGCTGCCGACGCGGCCGGGCGCGCTGCGCCATCAGGTGCCGTTCTGGCTGCATACTGGCCCACTTTCGGCGGTGGTGCAGCAGGCCACCCCCGCGCATCACAATCACGGGGGCGAGGGCGCCTATTACGTCTATCTGCGCCGCCTGCGCGGGGCGCTATAGCACATAGCGCGACAGGTCGGTGGACCGCGCCAGATCGCCCAGGTGCTGCTCGACATAGGCGGCATCCACCCTGACCGACTCGCCACTGCGATCGGGCGCGACAAAGGACAATTCCTCGAAGACCCGCTCGATGACGGTGTAAAGCCGGCGCGCGCCGATATTCTCGACCGCGCCGTTTACCTCGGCGGCAATGCGGGCAAGGGCGGCGATCCCGTCCTCGGTGAAGGTGACGTGGACATCCTCGGTGGCCATCAGCGCGGAATATTGCCGTGTCAGGGCATTGTCGGTCTCGGTCAGGATGCGGATGAAATCGCCCTCGGTCAGGGCGCGCAGCTCGACCCGAATCGGCAGGCGGCCCTGCAATTCCGGCAGCAGATCCGAGGGCTTGGCGACATGGAACGCCCCCGAGGCGATGAACAGGATGTGGTCGGTCCGCACGGGGCCGTATTTCGTGCTGACGGTGGTGCCCTCGATCAAAGGCAGCAGGTCGCGCTGCACTCCCTCGCGACTGATGTCGCCGCCGCGCGCCTCGGTCCGGGCGCAAACCTTGTCGATCTCGTCGATGAAGACGATACCATTCTCCTGCACGGCCTCCAGCGCGGCGGTCCTGACCGTCTCATCGTCCAGCAGCTTGTCGGCTTCTTCGGCGATCAACAGGTCATAGCTTTCCCGCACGCTGACCTTGCGGCGCACCCGCCGCCCGCCAAAGGCCTTGAACAGCGCTGAAAGGTCCATGCCGCCCGCCAGGCCCGGCTGGCCCGGAATCTCCATGCCCAGAGGCGAGGAATTGTCCTGCAGTTCCAGCTCGATCACGGTGTCGTCCAGCTCGCCGCGCTTCAGCTTGTCGCGGAACATCTGGCGGGTGCCCTCGCGCGCCGCATCCCCGGCCAGAGCGGCGATCACACGATCTTCGGCCGCCTTGTATGCGCGCGCCTTGACGGCCTCGCGCATCCGCTCGCGGGTCTCGACCATGGCGGCATCGGCCAGATCGCGGATGATCTGCTCGACATCGCGCCCGACATAGCCGACCTCGGTGAATTTCGTGGCCTCGACCTTGATGAAGGGCGCATTGGCCAGCTTGGCCAGCCGACGGCTGATCTCGGTCTTGCCGACGCCGGTCGGCCCGATCATCAGGATGTTCTTGGGATAGACCTCGTCGCGCAGATCCGCCCCCAACCGCTTGCGCCGCCAGCGGTTGCGCAAAGCCACGGCGACGGCCCGCTTGGCTTCGCTCTGCCCGATGATGAAACGGTCCAGCTCGGACACGATCTCGCGAGGGGTCAGGTCAGTCATGTCACTCTCCACGGGGCCGCAGCACGACGCCGCAGGCCCCTTCTCCGTTGCCCAAATACCCATCAACCGATCGTTTCGACAGTCAACCGCCCGTTGGTATAGACGCAGATATCGGCGGCGATCTGCATGGCCTTGCGGGCAATGGCCTCGGCGTCCAGGTCGCTTTCCAGCAGCCCCCGCGCCGCGGCCAACGCGAAGTTTCCCCCCGATCCGATGGCGGCCACGTCATGTTCGGGCTCCAGCACATCGCCCGCGCCGGTCACCACCAGCAGGTCCACGCCGTCGGTGACGATCAGCATCGCTTCCAGGTTGCGCAGGTACTTGTCCATCCGCCAGTCCTTGGCCAGATCGACGCAGGCGCGCTGCAACTGGCCAGGCGCGGCCTCCAGCTTCTTCTCCAGCCGCTCCAGCAGGGTGAAGGCGTCGGCGGTCGAACCGGCGAAGCCCACCACCACGTCGCGCCCTCCGGGGCTGAGGCGGCGCACCTTGCGCGCGCTGCCCTTCATCACCGTCTGGCCCACGCTGACCTGACCGTCACCCGCCACCACGACCTTGCCGCCGCGCCGCACCGCCAGGATGGTGGTGCCGTGCCAGCCGGGAAATCCGTCCTCTGCCATGATCGCTCCGCATGATCGTTCAGGGCGTCAGATATGGACCCCGCGGGCTGCTTGCAACCCGTTGAAAAGCGGCCCCCGGCTCCCTAGCCTGCCGCGCATGAGCAGTGATCTGGTCCTCAACGTCTATCTGCATCCCCCGATCCTGCACACGGCCCGGGCCGGCAAGCTGGGCTTTCTGAACCGCATCCGCGCCGTGCTGGAGCCGCGCGGCTGGCAGATCAACATCCGTCCTTCCGGCATGGACGCCCGGGCCGAGGCGCCGCATCAGCCCGGCTATGCGCTGTTCAACATGGAGCGGCCTACCCATGATCGCGCCCTGACCTTCCGGCTGGCCTATCATTATCCCTATTGGCGGCTGGAGCGGCTGGCCGAACGCTGGCGCTGGCCCATCGCAAGGGCGCGCTTCGACCCCTCGCGGATCGAGGATGACGCGGCGGCCAATTTCGCCCGCCGTCTGCGGAACCGTGTCCTGCCCGGCCCCGATCCGGTGCGGGGCGATCACATCCTGATCCCGCTGCAAGGCCATATCCGCCGCCAGCGCAGCTTTCAGTCGGCCAGCCCTGTCCAGATGATCCGCGCCGCTGCGCGCAGCGGGCGCCCCTGCATCGCGACCCTTCACCCGAAAGAGACCTATGATCAGGCCGACCACGAGGCGCTGCACGCGCTTGCGCGGGAATTTCCGAACCTGACCATCGGAGGCGACACGCAGGCCCTCCTGCGTGACTGCGCCTTTGTCGTGACGCAGAATTCCTCGGTGGGGTTCGACGGGCTGATCCTGGACAAGCCGGTGGTGCTGTTCGGGCAATCCGATTACCACCATGTCTGCCTGAACGCGGCCCGGCTCGGCGCAGACGAGGCGATCGCCCGCGCACCGGACCACGCCCCGCCGACCGGGAAGTTCCTCGACTGGTTCCTGCGCCGGACGGCGCTGGACATGATGGCGCCGGATGCCGACCAGAGGCTGCTGGCGGCCATGAGAAAGGGCGGCTGGCCCGTTCAGGCCGCCGCCCCCGGCTGACCGAAGCCCGGCTGACCGAAGCCCGAGGCCCCGATCAGATCGATTCGTCGATCCAGCTTTTCAGCGCGGCCTTGGGGGCTGCGCCCATGCGGTTGCTGACGACCTCGCCGCCCTTGAACATGAACAGGGCCGGGATACCGCGCACGCCAAGCGCCGCCGCCTGTTCGGGGTTCTCGTCCACGTTGATCTTCACGATCTTCACCCGACCCGCATATTCGTCGGACAGTTCCTCCAGCGCGGGGCCGATCTGCTTGCAGGGGCCGCACCATTCGGCCCAGAAATCGACCACGACAGGCGTGTCGGCCTGACGGACCTCGGCATCGAATTCGGCGTCGTTCACATGCACGGTGGCCATGCGCTGCTCCTTCCTGGAAATGGGGTCGCCGGCGCGGGCCGACGCATCATCTCCAACAGCTATGGACCCGGGTGGCTCTGGTCAAGTCCGGCCATCACCGCGTCCAGCAGCGGGTCGGGCAGGATCATCAGGCTGCGCGTCGCCGTCCACAGGATTGCCGTCTCGACAGGGCGGTCCGTCCAGATGCCGCGCAGAGCCGCACGGTAGGCCGCCATCTGCCGCAGGATGCCCAGGGGAACGGCGCCGGGCGCGTCGGGCACTTCGGCATTGGTCTTGTAGTCCACGGCCAGGATACGCGCCTCCTCGACGATCAGCCGGTCAATCACGCCGTTCAGCACGCCGATTCCGGGCAGAGGAGCGGTGATTGCCACCTCTGCCAGGATCTCGGCCCCCGGCGCGGGACGCAGCACCTGCGCCAGATCGGGCGCGTCGATCACGGCTTGTGCCTCGGCCAGCAGGTCGTCCAGTTCCACCGCATCGGGCAGGCCGCCCTCGGCCCCGGCCAGCAGGGCGCGGGCCAGAGCGGGCCAGTCGGCGCGCGCGTGGTGGGGCAGATGTTCCAGCAGCAGATGCAGGCGGATACCCCTCTCGATCGCGGATTCCCGGTCGGCCTTTCCCGAGCCGATACTCTTGAGCCCTTCAAACTTGCTGGGCCGCACTGGCGAGACATGACCCGGAGGGGTGGCCGCTTTTCTCAGCGCCCAATCCGGCAGCGCGACCGGCACCGGCGCGCTGGGCGCCGCCGCCTCGGCCTGGTCGGGCCAGTCGCCGAAGGACAGGCGCAACCCGTCGGGCAAATCGGGCAGAGGCAGGGGCGCGCGGGCCAGATCGCAGCGCGCCGCCCCCGCCGCGATCATGGAATGCCAACTGTCCAGCGCGTCGCCCACCTCGCCGGCCGCCGCCACGATCAGCCAGCTTTCCGCGCGCGTCATGGCGACGTAAAGCAGCCGCCTGCGTTCTTCCTCTTGCCGCCGTTCCCAATCGGCCACGGCCACGGCCACCGCATCGCAGCGTTCCGCCGCATTGCCGCGCCAGACCGGCATCCCGTCCAGATCGACGATCCGCCCGCCCGCAGGCGCACGGCGCTTCTGTGTCTCGGGCAGAAAGACGATGGGGCTTTCCAGACCCTTGGAGCCGTGGACCGTCATCACCCGGATCAGCCCGCCCGCCCCCGAGGGAAGCTGCCGCTTGACCTCGACCTCGTCGCCCTCCAGCCAGACGAGGAAGCCGGTCAGCGAGGGCGTCTCGACCTGCTCATAGGCCAGCGCCTGCGACAGAAGCTCGTCGATCCCGTCCTCGGCCTCGGGGCCAAGGCGGGCCAGCAGCGCGGCGCGCCCGCCATGCCGGGTCAGCAGCCGCGCGATCAGGTCATGGGGGCGCAGAAAATCCGCCAGCGCGGCCAGATCGTTCAACACCTCGCGCGCGCGTTGATGCGCCGAATGCCGCAGCCGCTCCCATACTGTTTCTCGCGGCTTGCGGTTGACGGCCAGCCGATAGAGATCATCCTCGGACAGCCCGAACAGCGGCGAGCGCAGGGCGGCGGCCAGCGCCAGATCGTCCTCGGGCGTGGCCAGAACCGACAAGGTGACGGTGATGTCGCGCACGGCCAGCTCGGCGGCCAGCTTCAGCCGGTCGGCCCCCGCCACCGGCAGGTTCGCGGCCTTCAGCGCCCCGATCAGCGCGTCGAACAGCCGCCCGCGCCGCTGGACCAGGATCTGGATGTCGCCCGGCCCGATCGGGCGCGGCTGGCCGGTCTTGGCGTCCAGGATCGGGCTGCCCAGCATCGCGCCGATCTGGCGGGCGATGGCGCGGGCCAGCACCACCTCGGCGTCGTTTTCGGCCGGCGCATCGACGGGGCGGGTCCAGTCGCCCTCTTCGGGCTTTTCGGGGGCGGGGATCGGCGGCCACAGATCGACGCGCCCCGGCAGACCCGCGCGAAAGGCGATATGGTTCGGCTGATCGCCCAGACCCTGCGCGGCCTCGCCCTGAAACACCGCATCGACCAGCCGCAGAATCGCGGGCGAGGACCGGAAGCTGTGCGCCAGCCCGCGCTGTTGCATCGGGGCCTGCGCCTCGCGAAAAGCGGTGTCGAAGCGGTCGCGCATCTCCTCGAAGACGGCGATGTCGGCGCCCTGGAAGGAATAGATCGACTGCTTGGGATCGCCCACCACGAACAGCGTGCGCGGCCTGTCCTGCGCGCCCGCCCCGCTGGTGAATTCGTCGGTCAGGCGGCGGATCACGCGCCACTGGCCGGGGCTGGTATCCTGCGCCTCGTCCACCAGGATGTGGTCGATCCCGCCATCCAGCCGCCACAGCACCCATTGCGCCATGCTGGATTCCTCCAGCAGCGCGGCGGTGCGGCGGATCAGGTCGTCGAAATCCAGCCAGCCATGCGCGGCCTTTTCGGCCTCCATCCGCAGGGTGAAGGCATGGCCGAAGCGGTGCAGCGCCAGCGTGTGTTCGGCGGTGGCCAGCGCGTGCATCAAGGGCCGGGCCTGTTCGACCCGAATCATCAGATCGTCCAGATCGGGCATCAGGGCCGCGCAGGGGCCCGTGCGCAGATCCTTGGTCGGGATCGCGCCGATCTTGGCGGCATAGGGCGCCTTGGTGGTGGCACCGAACAAGAGGCAGCCCGTCAGGATCGCCAGATCGTCAAGGCCGGGATTGCGCCATCTGCCCCGCGCCAGCTTCTCGGCCAGCTTGGCATCGGTGGATTTGCCCCCCCGAAGCAGAGGCAGCAGCGCGTCCATCAGATCGCCCTCGGACCCGGTAAAGACCTGCGCCAGCAGCGCCTCGGCGGTCAGTCCGGGCGGCAGGTCCAGCGCGCGCCAGATTGCCGCCGCATCGGGCGGGCTTGCATAATCGGATGCCGACAGCCCGGCCAGAAAGCCGTCGATTCCCTCGCCCGAATGCAGCCGCGTCAGCTCCGCGATGGCCGGATCGCCAGCCTCGGCCATGTCTTCCAGAATGCGCGCGCGCAAGGCGCCGGCACTGCGGTCGTCCAGTTCCCTGAACCCCATCGGCACGCCGGCCTCCAGCGGAAAGCGCCGCAGAAGCGCCGCGCAGAAGCTGTGGATCGTCTGCACCTTCAACCCGCCGGGCGTCTCGATCGCGCGGGCGAAAAGACGCCGCGCCTCGGCCAGATCGGGGGCGCCCTCCTCGCCAAGCGCGGCCAGTTCGGCGCGCAAGGCGGGTTCGGGCAGCATCGCCCATTGACCCAGCCGCGACAACAGGCGGTTCTGCATCTCGGTCGCGGCGGCCTTGGTATAGGTCAGGCACAGGATGCGTTCGGGCGCTGTGCCTGCCAGCAAAAGCCGCGCCACCCGGTCGGTCAGCACCCGCGTCTTGCCCGACCCGGCATTCGCCGTCAGCCATGTGGATCGCAGCGGGTCTGCCGCCGCGATCTGGTTTCGTGTCGCGTCATCCATGATCGCCCACCTTCCGCGGTTCGGCGGCATCGGTCAGCGCCCATTCCCCATAGCGCGCCAGATGGTTGTAATCGCCCGCAAAGGACAGGGTCTCGGGCGCGCGCATGGCGGTAAAGCCCACCTCACCGGTCAGATAGGCGCGCAGCAGGGCGATCAGCCCCTCCCAGTTCCGGCGCTCGAGATCGGGGGAGTGCTCGCGCGGATGGGTCTCGCCGCGCTCGCCCAACTGGATATAACGGATTCCCGCGACATCGACCGGCCCCAGATCGGCAAAGCCGCCGCGCCGCGCCATCGCAGCCTGCAGGACAAGCTGCTTGTCGAAGGCCGCAATCTGCTTGTCCGAGGGCGGCTTGCCGGTCTTGTAATCGTAGATCATCACGCGGCCGTCATGCAGCAAGTCGATCCGGTCGGGCCGGGCGGTCAGCACGATGCCAAGGCCCTCGATGGCGACCCGGCCGCCATTCTCGATTACCACGGGGCGGCCTTCGGCGCGGCGTGCAACCTCGTCGGCGACAAGCTGGTCCGCAATTCCCGCGATCCGCGCCGACCAGAAGGCACGGGCAGCAGACCAGGGCACATGTTCGGCCAGAACCTTGTCGGACAGCGCCAGAAAGCGCGCCTTCAGCGCCACCGGATCGGTCACGTCCGCATTGCCGAGCAGCAAGGCTTCGACGATGGCATGGAGCGCCTGCCCGCGCAGCGAGGCGTCGGGCTGCGGCCGCAGCGGCGGCAGGGGGCGCAGGCCCAGAACGCGCTTGGCATAGACCGCGTAAGGGTCGCGGATCAGCGTGGCCACATCCGTCACCGGCAATTCGGCAAAGGGTTTGCCCGGCGGCACCGGTGCCGGGCGGCGGGCCGGGGGCGTGCGCGTCTCGGGGCGGGCCATCGCCTCGGCCATGTCCAGCCAACGCTGCCCCCGCGCGCGCATCGCGGCCAGCGCCCGGGGCCCGCCGCGGTCGGGCAGGCCGTTCATCAGGTTGACCAGCCGGTTCAGCCAGCGCGAGGGGATGGTTTCCGCCTCGGCATCGCGCCGCGCGCGGGTCAGGATGACACGCTCGGCGCCGATGCCTTGCTGGAAATCATGCGCGGCCAGCCCGATCTGGCGTTCGGGCACCGGCAGGCCCGCCGCCAGCCGCATCTGCCGCGACAGCCACGGATCGGGCGAGGGCGCCTGCGGCCAGCCCCCCTCGTTCAGGCCCGACAGGATCACCGTGCCATGTCCGAAGATCCGCGCCTCGCGCGGGCCTCGGATGCGCAGGCGATGGTCGGTGGTAATATCCTCGCGCTGCGATTCCGTCTGAAGCTGCTCGATCAGCAGGGCGCAGAAATCGCCGGGCGTCAGGGGCGGGCCAAGTGCGGCATGCTCGGCCAGATGATCCAGCACGGCGCGCGACAATTGCCCCGCCTTGTCCTGCCACAGCCGCGACCGGCCCGCATCGCCGTCCGGCCCCGCCGCCAGTGCTTCGGCCAGGGACATCAGATCGGCCAGCCGGTCGGGCAAGGGCCGGGGGCGGCGATCGCGGGCAAAGAGAGCGATCCGCTCGACCATCCCGGCCAGCCATTCGGCCCAGAGCTTGCGGCTGGTATCGCCCCGGGTGGCCCAATCACGCAGGAAGGCTGCATCGGGAAAGGCGGGGCCGCGGCGGCGCAGCCGCAATTCCAGATCGCGGGTATGGCGCAGCATGTCGTTGCGCGCCACCAGGTCCGACCCGGTCGCGGTCAGCGGATGTTTCAGCAGGATCAGCAGCCGGTCGATGGTCAGAGCCTCGCCGAACACAGCCGCTACCTGCCGCAGGAACAGCCCCGGCGGGGTCAGCGGCAGGGGCTGGCCCGCGCTGTCATCAGGGCGGATATGCCAGCGGTCCAGCGCGGCCTTGACGCGCCGGATCAATCCGGCATCGGCGGCGATCAGGGTGATCTCCTGCCCGGTCTCGGCGGCCTCGCGCATGATGAGGGCGATGGCCTCGGCCTCCTGTCCCGGCTGGTCGGCTTCGATCAGGGTCAGGCCGTCGGTTGCCATGATCAGGTCGGGCAGGGACGGGCCCTCGGTGATCCATTGATCCGTGACCGGCGCGGGGCGGAGGGCCAGCGACACAAGCTGCGCCCGCGCGGGGCTGGGTGGCGCCAGATCGGTCCAGGGGCGCGGCAGCCCGCCTGTGATCAGCGGCGCATAGCGGGCCTGCGGGTGATCCTCGGACCGTTCGTCCAGCCGGTCCCAGACCGCCTGCGGCTGGTCGAAATCGAAGCCGGGCAGCACAACGGCGCCTTCGGGCAGGGCCATCACGGCCTGCATGAACAGCCGCGTTGCCCCATTAGAGCCGGTCGAGCCCGCAACGATCACGGGTCCGTCCGGCAGGTTCAGCCCAAGCGGCCAGTCGCGCGCGGCGGCTTCGGCCGCCAGCCGCTGGCGGGCGGCTTGATCGCGGGCGGCACCGTCCAGATAGAACCCGGCCGCGATGCGCAGAAAGGCCAGCGCGTTCTGCCAGTGGCGCGCGTGATCGCCGGTGTCGATCCCCTCCAGGGCAGCCGGGTCGCGGCCCTCGCGCTGCATCTCGGTCATCAGGTCGGCCAGCGATTTCGCCAGAACCGGAACCGAGCTTGCCGCCAGATCGGGTCGCGTCGCCGCAAAGCCCGCCACCAGCCGCGCCAGCTGCAGCTGCCGGGCCAGGGGCGGCTCGGGCGGGTCGGGCAGGGCCAGCGGTCCGGGCGCCAGTCTGGTCACGACGCGCAGACGCGGCAGCAGCAGCGGGCCGCGATCGTCCAGTGCACGGCGGATGGCCGAAAGGGTCGCAGATTGACGGACGAAAATCGTCACCCGCGCCAGATCCTGCGGCGGCCGGCCGCGAAACCGCTCCAGCAGGCCGCGCACGAATTCGGCGGCGTAATCCACCCCGCAGGGCAGAGCATAGAGACCACGCATCGGCTCAACCATGTAGCAGCCCTTCAGCCAGCGGGATGGCTTGCGGATAGCCCACATCGCACCAGCCGCCGTGATGGATCATGCCAAAGGCGCGGCCCTCGGCGATCATCAGATCCCACAGGCGATTCAGCGAAAAGGCGCGGTCGGGGATGGCGGCCAGCCGCTCGGTCCGGATGATCTGCGCACCGCCATAGACCAGATCGCCCCGCCGCGTGATGCGCCCTGCGCCATCCAGCGCGAAATCGCCCGCGCCCCGGCGCCCGACGGCGCGGTCCAGCGGCACCAGCGCCAGCAGCGCCTCCATCCGGGCGCCGTCCCAGGCAGCAGCCAGCGCCGCCAGCGGGTTCGGCCCCGTCCAGACCACATCCGGGTTCAGTGTCATCACCGGCCCCGGTCCCAGCAGGGGCAGCGCCTTTCGCAGCCCGCCCCCGGTATCGAGAATCGCGCCCGCCTCGCTGCTGATGGCGATGTCGCGCCCGGCCAGATGGCGGCGGATCTGCGCGCCCAGATAATGCGTGTTGACCACGATGGGCGCGGCCCCGGCCTCGGCACCCAGATCCAGCGCGCGGTCCAGGAGCGTTCGGCCTGCGACCTCGATCAGGGGTTTGGGGCGCATGTCGGTCAGCGGGCGCATCCGTGTGCCCAAGCCCGCGGCAAAGATCATCAGGGGCAGGGTCATCGCGCGGAAAGCCTTTCGATCATCGCATCCGAGGGCGGCGGCACGCCCTTCAACGCCCGCGCCAGAGGCGCCAGCGCAGGGTGGCGCAGGTTCGTCTGCACATGGTCCCAGACCCGCGGCATCAGCCCCAGATAGCGCGGCTTGTTGTCGCGCAGCGCCAGCCGCGCGAAGATGCCCAGGATCCGCAGGTTGCGCGCTGCACCCAGCAGCGCATAGGCGGCGGCGAAGCCGTCCGGGTCGTGGCCGGCCGCGTCCAGATAGCGGCGGATCGTGGCTTGGGCGATGTCGGGGGCGACGTCGCGGCGGGCATCCTGCAGCGCCGAGACCAGATCATAGGCCGGATGCGCGGCCACCGCGTCCTGATAATCGATCAGCCCAAGCGGCGCCGCGCCGCGCCAGATCAGGTTTTCGGCATGGAGATCGCGCAAGGCGACGACGGGCGCGACATCTTCGGCCAGATCGCGGTGAAGGGCGGCGATGATCGGGGCAATATCGGGCGCCGTGGCCCCGGCGGCGGGCAGGTAGAACTGCGCGAACAGCCCGACCTGATCGGCCAGCGCCGCCGCGTTCAGGGGCGGGACGCCCTCGGGCACCGGCAGGCGGTGCAGCCCGGCCAGCAGATCGGCGATGCGCGCATAGGCGACGGGGGCCAGATCGGGCTGGCGTTCCAGCACCCGCGCCAGAAGGTCGTCGCCCAGATCCTCGACCAGGGCCAGCCCCTGCGCGGCATCTTCGGTCAGGATCGCGGGCGCGCCGAATCCGTGGCCGCGCAGCCAATGCGTCATGGCCAGAAACGCCTCCATGCTGCCGCCCGGATCGTCCATCAGCACGGCCCGGCCCTCGGCGCCCTCCAGCCGGAAATAGCGCCGCGCCGAGGCATCGCCCGCCAAAGGCATCACCCGCGCATCGGACCAGCCCGCCCGGTGCAGGAAGCCCGCGCAAAGTGCAATGCGCGGATCGTCGCCAGCAAGGTCGATCCGGCGCAGGGCCGGGTCTGGCAGATTGGCCAGCCGCAGCCAGATCGCGCCTTTCGGCACGCGGTCCAGCCGGTCGGGCCATTCGATCAGACAGATCGCCTCGTCCAGCGCCTCGTCCAGACCCAGCTCGGTCAATTCCGAGGCGTCTGTCAGACGATAGAGGTCGGCGTGCCAGATCTCGGTCCCCATCGGGTCGTCATAGGTCTGGACCAGCGTGAAGGTGGGGCTGGGCACGTCCTCGGCCGCATCGCCCTGACGGGCGCGGATGAAGGCGCGGGCGAAATGGGTCTTGCCCGCGCCGACCGGCCCCTCCAGCAGCAGGGTCTGGCCGGGGCGCGTCGTGGCGGCCAGCATCCGGGCCAGCCCGGCGGTCAGGGTCTCGTCGGCGATCAGCGTGTCCATGTCGCCGTTCTAGCCAAAGCGGCGGGCCGGGGGAACAGGCCGCGCGTCAGGGCGCGGCGGCCTCGCGCGCCAGTTCCGCCACCAGCCTGGCGGCGGGCAGGGCGCGCGCCCGCGCCGCGCCGGTCCCGGCCCAATGCGCGCCAAAGCCGGTCTCGCCGGCAGCGCGGGCGGCGGCGTTCAGCGCCTTGCCCAGATCATAGGCGCAGGGATAGGGCGCGGGCGCGTCCTGCGGCTGGTCCCCGGCCCAGAGGGTGAAGCGGTTTTCCAGACAGCGCGCCGGCCGCCCCGAGATCGCCCGCGTCATCACCGTCCGCCCGCCCGCCATCCGGGCGCGGTAATCGGCATCGGCGGCGCTTTCGGGGCAGGCGATGAAGGCGGTGCCCAGCTGCGCGGCCTCGGCGCCCCATGACAGGGCGCGAGCGATGTCGCGCCCGTCCATCAGCCCGCCCGCCGCCACGACCGGCAGCGGCAGCTCGGCCCGGATGCGGCGGGTCAGATCCTCGGTCGTCAGGCGGCTGTCGGGGGCGTCGGGGTCGAAGATGCCGCGATGCCCGCCCGCCTGCCAGCCCTGCGCGATGATCCCGTCCAGCCCGGCCGCGGCGATGGCGCGCGCCTCGGGAAGGTCGGTCGCGCAGGCCAGCAGCACCGCGCCCGTCTGGCGCAGGGCGGCCAGTTGGTCGGGGCGGGGCAGGCCGAAGTGAAAGCTGATGACGGCAGGGCGCAGATCCAGCAGCACGGCCAGCATCGCCGGATCGTCGAGAAAGCTGCGATAGATTTCGGCCAGCGCCTCGGGCGGGCGGGCGCCGAACTCCGCGAAAAGGGGCGCGCTGCGGGCGATCCAGGCGGCCTCAAGCGCGGGGTCGCGGCGGGCCGGGGCGTGGCAGAAGAGGTTCACGTTGAAGGGCCGCGCGGTCAGGGCCTGCGTGTCACGGATCATCCGGGCCGCGCCCTCGGCCCCGGCGGCGCCGAGACCCAGCCCGCCAAGCGCGCCCGCATTGCTGACGGCAGCCGCAAGGGCGGGTGTGGCGACACCGGCCATCGGGGCCTGGAACAGGGGATGGGTCAAAGACAGGCGTTCGGTCAGGCGCATCGCGGCCATGCTGCCCCAGGCCCGCGCCCGGGGCAAGCGGCCTCAGCCCTGAAAGCGGCGGCGCAGTTCGTAGCGCAGAGCACCGCAGACATCGCGGAACAGGCGGCGCGGGTCATGTTCGCACAGGGCAAGCCAGGGCATGTCGCCCGAAGTCACCTGAATCGCGCCGTCATCGCGCATTTCCAGATTGAGGGTAATCGTGGTGCGCCGCAGGATCCGAGGCGGCGAATTGCGCCCCGGTCCGACCAGCGGAACCGGATCGGCCTGGGCCAGGAGGTCGCTGCCACCTTGGGCGGTCAGGGCGTGAAAGCTCATCGGGCTGCTCCGAATATCTGCCGCGGGAAGATGGGATTGAAACAGCTCTGCTGCGCGTTTGTTCCCGCGCCGGATCGCGTTGTGATCGGCGTTGGAGCGCCGGTTCCTGGCGGTCGCGGAACCGAACAGTCAGGCGCGGCATTGGGTGAGGCACATGCGATCCTCAATCCGGCCTGAAAGCTCATCATGTCCGACGACATCCTGGCCCATGTTCGCGCGCTGAAAGCCTATGGCAGATCGCTTTGCGGCAACGCCGCCGATGCCGAGGATCTGGTTCAGGACACCCTGCTGCGCGCCATCGAGAAGGCCCACAGCTATCGGCCCGGCACCCATATGCGGGCTTGGCTGTTTACCATCATGCGCAACCGTTTCTATACCGATTGCCGCAAGCGGGCGCGCGAAAGGACGGGGGCCGAGGATTGTGTCTCGGGCGGGCCGGTCGTGGCGGCGGCGCAGGACTGGCACATGGCGTCGCAGGAAATGCAGCAGGCGCTGCGCGACATGCCCGTTCACTACCGCGAGGCGCTGGTTCTGGTCGCGGTGATCGGCGAAAGCTATCAGCACGCCTCCGAAGTGCTGGGCTGCGATATCGGCACGATCAAGAGCCGCGTGAACCGCGCCCGGGCCATCCTGCGCCGCAGCCTGCACGCAGAGGCGTAAGCAGCGCTATTCGACCGGCCGCGCCTGACGCCCGGCCGCCATGACGATCCGCGCCAGCGTGGCGGGCAGGATCGGTTTCGTCAGCAACTCCACCGACAGGGCGGCGGCCTCCTGCGCCAGCGCATCAGCCCGGTTCGCGGTCATCAGCCAGCGACCAGAATGCGGCGGCAGCATCCCCGCCAGCGCCTTGAGGCATTCCAGCCCGTCCATGCCCGCGCCCAGCTGGTAATCGCACAGGCACAGATCCGGCTCGACCCCGGTTTCCTCGATCAGGGCGACGGCTTCCTCGCCCGAGGTGACGTCCAGCACGTCCACCCCCCATTGCTCCAGCAGCTGGGTCAGGGCCTGGGTCATGCCCTGGTCGTTTTCCACGATCAGCGCGGTCAGGCACAAGGCCTGCGCGGGCGCCGCCGCGACCGGACCGGCCAGCGCGTCGCTGGCCCCTTGCCGCGTCGTCGCCATCTCGACCGAGAAGGTCGAGCCCCGGCCCGGCGCCGAGCGCAGGCTGAGCCTGTGTCCCAGAAGCGAGGCCGCCCGATCCACGATCGCCAGCCCCAGCCCCAGACCTTCGGCCGCCGAGGCCTTGGCATCCAGCCGCCGGAACTCGGCAAAGATCACCTGATGGTCCTTTTCCGCGATGCCCCGCCCGCTGTCGCGCACCTGCACCAGCAGCCGGTCGCCCCGCATCCGCACCGCGACCATCACCCGGCCCCGATCCGTGTAGCGGATCGCGTTCGAGATCAGGTTTTGCAGGATGCGCCGCAGATAGGTCCGGTCCGAAAGGACCGTGGCGCGCGCCGGGCGCAGCACCAGTTCCAGCCCCTTCTGTTCGGCCAGGGGCGCGAATTCGGCGCGCAGCTGTTCCAGCATCGGCGCCAGCGCGACCGGCTCGATCGTCAGCGCGGCCTGTCCGGCCTCAAGGCGCGAGATGTCCAGCAGCGCCTCGATCAGGCCGCTGACGGAATCCAGTGAACGCTGGATCTTGTCCAGCTTGGCGCGCGGCCCCGCGCCTGCGATTTCCTCCATCAGCGAACCGACGTAAAGCGTTGCCGCGGACAGGGGCTGCATCAGGTCATGGCCGACCGCCGCGACGAAGCGCGCGCGCGACGCATTGGCGCGTTCGGCGCGGGCCAGCGCGTCCTTCAGCTCCATCGTGCGTTCCTGAACGCGCGTTTCCAGCGTCTCGTTGGCGCGGCTGATCTCGTAGAGGGCACGCTTGTGGTCGGTGATGTCGTCCAGCGACATGACGAAGCCGCCATCGGGGATCTCCTGCGCAAAGATGGCCAGCGTGCGGCCCGCGCCCAGCGTCACTTCGGTCCGGTAGCTTTCCTTGCGCCGGACCGACCGCGCCCAGGACAGCAGCGAATGCGCCCCCTGCCCGGCGGGAAAGACGAATTGCCGCCGGATCTGTTGCCACAATTCGTCGAAATGCATCCCACGCCGCAAGCGCGGCAGCGGCAAGGCCAGCATCTGCGACAGGTTGCTGTTCCAGCCCAGAAGCCGCAGCCCGCCATCGAACAGGCAGACCCCAAGCGGCAGATGTTCCAGCGTCGCCTGAAGGATTGCGGCCTGATCGTCCAGCATCCGTCCGCGCAGGGCGCGTTCGGCGCGCACCAGCTCCGTCACCTCGGTCTGGATGATTGCGGTGCCGCCGTCGCCCGTCCGCTGCTCGGAGACCTGCACCAGCCGCCCGTCGGCCATGCCCTGCGTCAGGATGAAGTGGCGTTCGGCATGGCGGCGGCGGCGCATCTCGATCCAGCCGGCGCGGGTCATGCCCTCGGGCAGAACCAGATGGCGCGAACTGGCCGCCAAGGCCAGATATTCCTCGAAGGTCAGGCCGGGGCTCAGGCGGTCGCGGATGTCGGGCAGCAGCGCGTTGAAGCGCGAATTGCACATCACCATCACGTCCGAGGCATCGAACAGCGCGAATCCCTCGTGCATCGTCTCGATGGCCGAGGCCAGGTTGCGCCGCGCAGCCTCCTTCTCGGCCAGGGCCGCCGAAAGCTGCGCGTTCGAGGCGTTCAACAGGTCCAGCGCATGTTCCAGTTGTTCGGTGCGGGCGCGGACTTCCTCTTCCAGCACGGCGGCGCGCTGGAACTGGGCATAGCCCGCGCCGTGATCGTCGGGCAGATCCTCGATCTGGCGGATCAGCGATTGTACGATCCTGACCAGCTTTTCATGCCGCCGGGCCGGATCGTCGCCGGGTCGCAGCATCGCCTCGATATCGGCGGGCAGGTCGGGCAGGACGGGAACGCGCGTCATGCCCAGCCTGCCCCGTCGGGATAGAAGGCCACGCCTGTCAGCGTCTGGTTCAGGTGCATCCCGTTGATCTGCTCGCCATAGGTCGAAAAGCCCGCAACCCGGTGACGCGCCAGCAGCGCCGAGACCTCGGCCAGACGCTGGCGCACCTCGACCTCGACGCGGCGGAACACGCAGTCGAAGCCCAGGATCAGACTGGGCGGCCCGTCGCGCGACAGGCCCTCCAGCGCGCGTTCCAGATGGGCCGCGATGTCGGTTTCCGCCGAGAGGGTCAGCACCATCCCTTCGGCCACGGCGCCGAAGAAGACCAGCGATTGCCCCGGTCCGACATCGCGGATCGCGCGCACGAAGTGGCGCCCGCCCACGCGCACCAGAACCGGGCGGGTGGCAAAAAGCTCTGGGCCCAGATTGTCGGGCGGGCAATCCAGAAGCCGCGCATATTCGGCGGCGGCGGGCTCGTCATTGATCCGCAGGATGATGCGCCGGGCCGGATCGGCCTGCGTCACCACCATCTGCCGACGCGAGGGCATGGTCGAATCGAAGGAAAAGGTCCGCATCATCATCCGGCTGCGGATCAGGCAGAGAATGGCCGCGTTGTCATGCACGCGCTCGCCGCGAAAGACCTGCGTGCGGGTGAAATTGCGACCGTCCCCGGCCGAGCCCCCGACAATGGGTATCGGCCCCAACCCGCCCGTAAGCGAGGCGATCAGGAATTCTTCCTCGCCCGAGACGCCATCGACCAGCAGCAGCGCCAGCTCGTGCCGTAACCGGTCGGCATGGCGGCTCAGATCCAGCCGCGCCTGCTGAAGCCGCGCGACCATCCGGCGCGAATCGATGGCCGACAGGGGGTCGATTACCACCGTCTCGACCGCAAAGGAGGATGCGGGAAAGGCGATGGCGACCAGATGCCCCTCGGCATAGCCGTTCTCGCCGATCTCGCCGGCCGTGGTGCAGCCCAGGATCTCGGTCCGGGGGTAGCGCGCGGTCAGGCCGGCCAGCACCTGCGGCAATGCTGCGCCTTCGCCCGCGAACAGCACGATCAGCGCGTGCGGGCCAGGCCCCAGCCGCGCGGCCAGGGCGCCCGCCGGATCGGCCAGTGCCGCCGCGACCGAGGCCCGGCGCGGCGCCTCCTCCTGCGCCGCGTCCTGCCCGCGATGCTGTGCCGTCAGATCATGCCGTGCCTCCACCATCGGCAGTCCGTCCCTTCAGATTCGCGTCCCGCGCCATCAGCACCGCCTGCGTCCGCGACGACACGCCCATCTTCCGCATGATCGCGGTGACATGGGCCTTTACCGTCGTCTCGGCGATCGACAATTCATGCGCGATCTGCTTGTTCATCTGCCCCTCGCAGATCAGATCAAGGATCCTGGCCTGCTGTCTTGTCAACTGCGACAGGCGGCGCATGATCGCCTCCGGGGTCGGACGGCCGCCCGGAGCCTCGTCCATGGCGGCTTCGGGGGGCAGGTCGGGGGCGAAGACCTCGCCCGCGGCCAGCGCCTCGAAGGCGGCGCGGAACACGTCGCGGCGCGAATGTTTGGGCACGAAACCCGCAGCGCCCCCGGCCAGGGCCGAACGGATCACCTGCGTCTCGTTGACCGATGTGACCAGCAGGACCGGCACGCCCGGCGCTGTGCGGCGCAGCGTCAGCAGGCCCTCCAGCCCGTCCACATCGGGCAGGTTCAGGTCCAGCAGGATCACGTCGAAGGGATGGCCCGGCCCCAGCAGCCCGCAGGCCTGCGCCAGGCTTTCGGCATGTGTCACATGCGCGATCCCCGAGACCGAGCGAAGCGTCATCGCCAGAGCATCACCGAACAGGGGATGGTCCTCGACGATCAGGGCCGACCGGAAACCTTCGGCGCTATTCTGGGCTTCGTGCCTGCTGTCTGCCATGTCTGGCCCCCGTTGGCGACGCTGTTAGCCGCCAGTCTAGACCTTTCCGCAGGAAAGGCCGACTTGTCAAAAGGTCGAATGGCGCGCGCAAAAGCGTGAAGCCCGCCCGGCTTCTGCCGGCGGCTCTGCCGCGATAGGCTGGCGCGGTTCCTCAAGGAGTGCCACTCATGCGCCTGCTGCCCTCTGCCTGCCTTGCCGCCCTTCTGGCGCTGAATGTCGCGCCCGCCCATGCGACGCAGGAATACATCCTGCCGACGCTGTTCGACGTGGCCCGCGTGGCCTCGGACGACGTGCTGAACATCCGCCAGCGCCCCGATGCGCGATCCCCGGTGATCGGCACGCTGGCCCCGGACGCCACCGGGATCGAGGTCGTCGAACAGATCGGCAATTGGGGTCGCGTGAATGCGGGCGAGATCTCGGGCTGGGTCTCGATGCGCTATCTCGATTACCGCACCGATGTCTGGGAATGGGGCCAGCTGCCGCAGGGCTTTTCCTGTTACGGGACCGAGCCCTTCTGGTCGCTTCACGCCGAGGGCGGCGACCTTGTCCATGCCACGCCCGAGGGCGAGACGCGCCACCGGATCGGCGCGATCCTCGACAGCGGCGTCTTCCGCGACCCGGCGCGTGCGATCGTGGCCGGGCCGATCACGCTGACGGCCACGCCGCAGGTCTGCTCGGACGGGATGTCCGACCGGGTGATGGGCTTGCGCGCCATGGCGGTGATGAACGGGACCGAGCTTCTGACCGGTTGCTGCCGCATCGCACGCTAGAGGCGCATCGCCCGCGCCAGATCGGCCGCGACGGCGGCCATGCGGTCGTCGGCCGCCCGCGGCGGGACCGAGAACGCCTGGGGCCCGTCCGCCAGATAGGCGGCCGAGGTCACGTCATGGACATGATGCATCGGCACGACATGGGCATGGGCATGGGGCACATGGATGCCGGTGAAGAACATCGACACCCGCTCGACCCGGTAAAGCGCCTTCATCGCGCGGGCGATGCCCTGGGCGCAATGGGTCACGCGGGCGGCCAGATCGGCGGGCATGTCCTCGAACCAGACGTGATGGGCGCGCGGGATGACCAGCGCATGGCCCTCGCGGATCGGATGCAGGTCCAGAAAGGCCATGACGTGATCGTCCCGGTGCAGGACATGGGCGGGCAGCGCGCCTTGGGCGATCTTGCAGAACAGGCAATCCTTCATGGCATCCTCCGGCTGGCACGGCGCAAGGCTGCGCCGGGCCGGGGGCCGCTGGCAAGAGGGTTACAGCCCCAGCACGTCATGCATGTCGTATTCGCCGGGGCCCTTGTCCTGCCCCCACAGCGCCGCGCGCAGCGCGCCGCGCGCAAAGATCGCGCGGTCGGTCGCCAGATGGCGCAGCACGATCCGCTCGCCTTCGGTTGCGAAGATCACGTCATGTTCGCCCACCACGTCGCCGCCGCGAATGGCGGCAAAGCCGATGCTGCCGGGCGCCCGGGCGCCGGTGATCCCCTCGCGCGCGGGGGTGCGCAGATCGTCAAGGCTGGCGCCGCGCCCCTCGGCGGCGGCCTCTCCCAGCATCAGCGCCGTCCCCGAGGGCGCATCGACCTTGTGGCGGTGATGGGCCTCGACCACCTCGATATCCCAATCGGTGCCCAGGGCGGCGGCGACCTTGCGCGTCAGCCCGACCAGCAGGTTCACGCCAAGGCTCATGTTCCCCGCCCGGATGATCGGGGCATGACGCGCGGCGGCCCGCAGCGCGTCCAGATGGGCAGGCTCGAACCCCGTCGTGCCGATCACATGAACCGCGCGGGCCTGCGCGGTCAGTTCGGCAAAGGCCACGGTCGCGGCAGGGGCGGTGAAGTCGATCACCGCCTGCGCCCGCGCGATGGCCGCGACCGCGTCGTCACTGACCGTCACGCCCACCGGCGCGCCGCCCATCGCCTGGCCCACATCGCGGCCGATCCAGTCATGGCCGGTCCGCTCCAGCGCGCCGACCAGCCGCAGGTCCGGGCTGTCCAGCAAGAGCCGGATCAGCATCTGCCCCATCCGGCCCGACGCCCCGGTGACGACCACGCCCGGACGCTGGGGCTGGGTGCTGTTCTGGAAATCGCTCATCGGGCTTCTCCGCTTTGGCTGTCCTGTGGCTCATATCCCGTTGCGGGCCGCGCCGCGACCCCCTACATCGGACGGCATGGCACAGAACCGCTTTTCCCATGGACCAGGCCCGTCGCAGCGACAGCTGCGCGTGGGCGAACTGATCCGGCGCACCCTGTCCGACGTGCTGTTGCGCGGGGATGTGCATGATCCCGACCTCAACCGGCATTCGATCACCGTGGGCGAGGTCCGCACCTCGCCCGACCTGAAGATCGCGACCGCCTTCGTGCTGCCCCTGGGCGGCGCAGAGGCCCAGGACGCGCTGGCCGCTCTGCGCCGCAACGCGCCCGAACTGCGCCATCTGGTTGCCAGGGCGATGTCGCTGAAATACGCGCCGCAGCTGCGCTTTCAGCTGGACGAGACCTTCGACCGGCTGGACGACACGCGCCGCATGTTCGCCGATGAGCGCGTGCGCCGCGATGTCGAAAGCGATACCCCCGAGGATGACGATGAGCGCTGACCTGCCGCGCCGTCTGGGCGTGGCCTTCGGGATGCTGTTGGCGCTGACCCTGCCCGCCGCCGCCGCGATCTGCGAACGGGTCGAACATGACGGACAGGGCTATGTCCTCTGCGAGGTGACTGCTGCGCAGGAAGGCGCGCTGCGGCTCTGGCAGGACGGGCCGGACGGCGCGCCGCTGCGCCACTTCGCCAATCTCCGCCGCGTGCTGGCGCCGGGCGAGTCGCTGGCCTTTGCGATGAATGCCGGGATGTTCCACGCTGATTACCGGGCGGTCGGCCTGCTGGTCATCGACGGGGTCGAGTTGTCGCCTATCGTGACAGGCGCCAGCAACGACAATTTCGGGATGCTGCCCAACGGCGTCTTCTGTTCGGGCGGCGCGCAGCCCTTCGCGGTGATCGAAAGCCGCACCTTCGCGCAGACCCGCCCTGATTGCCGGCTGGCCACCCAATCCGGCCCCATGCTGGTGATCGAGGGCGAATTGCATCCCCGCTTTCTGGTCGATTCGACCAGCCGCTACATCCGCAACGGGGTCGGCGTCTCGGCCGACGGGCAGACGGCCTGGTTCGCCATTTCGAATCGTCCCGTGACCTTCCACGAATTCGGCCGCTTCTTCCGCGACGGGTTGGGCGTGCCGAACGCGCTCTATTTCGACGGATCGGTGTCGCGGCTTTATGCGCCCTCGGTCCGGCGCGCGGATTTCGGCCGCTCGATGGGGCCGATCATCGGGCTGGTGGGGCAGGACGGCTGACCTCGCCCTGTTGACCGTGGGGCGCCGCCCGGCTATGCCGCCGCCTTCATTTCGGAAAGGTGGGACATGGGACGCAGGAAGGGTCGCGACATCAATGGCTGGCTGATCGTGGACAAGCCCGCAGGTGTGACCTCGACCGCCGTGGTCGCCAAGGTGCGTTGGGCGCTGGACGCGAAAAAGGCGGGTCATGCCGGCACGCTGGACCCGGATGCGACCGGCGTTCTGGCCGTGGCCCTGGGCGAGGCGACCAAGACTGTTCCCATCGTCACCGATGCGCTGAAATGCTACGATTTCACCGTGATCTGGGGCGCCGAGACGACGACCGACGACGCCTCGGGCGAGGTGGTGCGCCGCGCGGATGCCCGCCCCGACCGCGCCGCGATCGAGGCGGCGCTGCCCGCCTTCACCGGCGAGATCATGCAGGTTCCCCCCGCCTTTTCCGCCGTCAAGGTCGAAGGCGAACGCGCCTATGACCTGGCCCGCGAGGGGGTCGAGATGGAACTGGCCGCCCGCCCCCTCTGGGTCGAGAGCCTGACCCTGCTGGAAGTGGCCGAGGGTTCGGCACGATTCGAGATGGTCTGCGGCAAGGGTGGCTATGTCCGGTCCATCGCCCGCGATCTGGGCCGCGCGCTTGGCTGTCTGGGCCATGTCGCGCATCTGCGCCGCACCTGGTCCGGCCCCTTCGACGCGACCGAGGGCGTCGATTTCGACCGCGTGGACCGCGAGGCGCAGGATTGGCTTCAGACGCAGCTGAAACCGCTGGAGACCGGGCTGAGCGACTTGCCGATGCTGCGCGCCACGCCCGAAGGCGCGGTCCGCATCCGGAACGGCAATCCCGGTCAGGTGACGGGTGGGGCTGAATGGGGCGAGCTGGTCTGGGTCTCGGACCCTGCCGGGCCGGTCTGCATCGGGCGCTATCAGGGTGGCATGGTCCAGCCCGAGCGCGTGTTCAACCTCTAGGTTCCGTCTTCATCCACCTGAGCCAATCGAGGGCTGAGATGAGGAAGACCAGCCCATGAAGCCGGCGAGCGTTTTCTCGCAGCGCAGGGCGATGCGGCAGAAGCGTTTGATCCGTTGGAAGAAATTTTCGACCTTGTGACGCTTGGCATAGAGGTCGGGATCGAGGAAAGGCTTGATCGCGCGGGACGGGGTGGCCTGGATGGGGCCCTGTGCCCCGAGTTCTCCTTCGATCTTCTTGCGCAAGGCGCCCGAGTCATAAGGCTGCATCGGCGATGACATGACCCACATCGTCCAGCCCGTCGATCAGGGCGGCAGCCTGCGGGCTGTCACTGCGCTGGCCCGCCGTCGGGAGCAGTCGCACCGGCAGCCTTAGCGCATCGACGGCGGCGTGGATCCTGGTCGTCAGGCTACCACGCGACGCCCGATCCCGTGAGCCTGCGTCCCCCCTTCCGCCCGTCGCATCTGCGTTCGCCAATGTCACTTGGACCATTGGCGTTCCATTGGCGCACCCTTGCAGATGGTGCTGTCGATCAGGGCATATTCGAAGTCGGGGTCCGCGCTCAACTCATGGACAAGGCGCTCCCATACCGCTGCCAGCGCCCTGCGTCGGAAGCGAGCCTGCGCGCCGGTCCACTTGCCGAACTCAGGCGGCAGATCGCGTCAAGGCGCGGCTGTCCGTGCCAGCCAACGCACCGCGTCCATAAAAAGCCGATTGTCCGCTCCGCTCTGCCCCGGCAGCCCCTCACGGCCCGGAAGAAGCCCCTCGATCTGGGCCCATTGCGCGTCCGTCAATGGCCGTCTGCTCAAGATCGCCTCCGGTTTCGATCCTGAATCAGAACTCACCCCACAAGGGGGTCACATGAATGCAGACAGAACCGAGTTCAAGACCCTGCTGCGGCTGCGGAAATGGCCTGACGGCACCGGGGACAGGTCCATTCCCCCAGAACTTCGGGGACTGGCGGTGATTGCGCAAGTGCTGGAAGTCCCCGGCCTTGGCCAGCATGGCCAGCGCGTTGACAGGCTCGATGCCCGGAAGTGAGCGCAGCAACCGATCGCCGGGATGGTCTTCGAGAATCCTGGCCGCGCTGTTCTCGATGGCGTTGCGGCTCGGGATCGACATGATCTGTGAGGCAACCGAGAGCGAGCACCGCTTGATCGTCAATACGACCCAGCAGATGACAGGACTGAACAACGAGGCCGGCAAGGGAGGGCGCTGTCCCCCCCGTCGCGTTCCGCGCCCCCTCCGGGATGTTTGCGCCAAGGCGAAGGGGCGTCAGGGGCGATGCGCGCCGAGGAAGGGGCCCTGGCCTGCGGCCTCGATCCGGTTCATGGCGCTGACGATAGGCTCGTGGATGACGGCCATGGCCCAAGCGGTTGCGTGGATCATCATGTCCGCCGAGACGGCCATCGCCACATGACCCGGCCAGAACAGCAGGTCGCCGCGTTCGATCCTGTCGATGGGCGGGAAAGCCGCCCGCTGCAGGTCGCTGTCGCCGGGGCAGGCACGGTCGCAGGCGGTCAGCGCCATCTGCACCAGGCCCGAGCAGTCGATTCCCCACCGGCTGTTGCCGCCCCAGAGATAGGGCGTGCCAAGCAGGCTTTCCGCGATGGGAACCGGGTCCGGGGCCGGGTCCGTGCCGACATGCTGGACGGGCACATATCCGCCGGTGGCAAGGGCCGCGAAGCCGTCGTGCGTGGCGATGACGGCCAGGCGGCTGCCGATCGACAGGCTGCAGATTTCGCGCGTCTTCATGTCGGGTTCGGAATAGACATGTGTGGCCGGCGCCGTGACCCGGTGCGTCAGGGGAGGCAGGTCGGCGGTCAGCGCCGCGTTGTCGATCCAGCCGCAATAGCCGTCGGCCTTTGACTGAACGAAGGCGTGATCGCCCCGTGTCTCGATCACGGTAACATCCGCGCCCCAGAGCAGCTGGCGGTCGCGCGGCCCGCACGGTCGGGCCAGCAGGTCCGTGACCGGGCGGGCGATGCGGGCTGGCTGGCCATCCGTCCATTCCGGGCGGTCCAGCACGCCGCGCAGGCGGCTTAGCGCCACCCGGTCGGTGGCGGGGGTCAGGCGGCGGTCGCTCATGCGATGATCCGGGGCAGCGCCGCCAGGATCGCGCGCGCCCCTTGGCCCACGCCGCCCTTGGGCCGGCCTGGCGCTGCCGTCGGTTGCCAGCCATAGATGTCGAAATGCGCGTAGCGGCCCGCGCCTTCGGCGAAGCGGCGCAGGAACAGCGCCGCCGTGATCGAGCCCGCCATCCCCCCCGAGGGCGCGTTGTCCAGATCCGCGATGGCCGGTTCGATCTGCGATTCATAGGGCGCCCAGAAGGGCATCCGCCAGATCGGGTCGCCGACACGCATCCCGGCCTGTTGCAGCGCCTCGGCCGTCGCGTCGTCGTCGCAGTAGAAGGGTGGCAGATCGGGGCCAAGCGCCACCCGCGCCGCCCCCGTCAGCGTGGCCAGCGTGATCATCAGGTCGGGGCTTTCCTCGGCCCCGTAGGCCATCGCATCGGCCAGGACCAGCCGTCCCTCGGCATCGGTGTTGTTCACCTCGACGCTTGGCCCCTTGCGGCTGGCCAGCACGTCGCCCGGGCGGAAGGCATTGCCTGCCACGCTGTTTTCCACCGCCGGGATCAGCAGCCGAACGCGCATCCGGTCCGCAGCACCCGTCGCGGCCAGCATCTTCAGCAGGCCAAGCGCCGTCGCCGCCCCGCCCATGTCCTTTTTCATCAGCCCCATCGAGGCGCCGGGCTTGAGGTTCAGCCCGCCCGTGTCGAAGCACACGCCCTTGCCCACGATGGTCAGCAGCGGTCCGTCGTCGCCAAGCCGCATGTCGATCAGGCGCGGTTCGACCGCCGAGGCGCGGCCGACCGCATGGATCAGCGGAAAGTTCTGCTTGGCAAGCGCCGCGCCGCAGATCACCTCGACCCTTGCGCCGATGCTGTTGCCAAGCGCGCGGGCGGCGGCCTCAAGCTTGTCGGGGCCCATGTCGCTGGCGGGGGTGTTGATCAGGTCGCGCGTCAGGAACTCGGCCGAGGCGATGGCGACCAGCCTGTCGGCATCAAGCCCTTCGGGGCAGACGAGGCGCGGGCCGGGCGTGGGGCTGCCTTTGTAGCGGGTGAAGCGGTATTGTCCCAGAAGCCAGCCCAAGGCCGATTCCTCGGGGTCGAGGCCCTTGGGCAGGGCGGCAATGTGCCAATCCCGCGCGGGCAGGGCATGGGCGCGGGCCAGCGCGAAACGCTCTCGCCCGGCCTGCGCCTGATCGCCCAGGCCCAGCAGCGCGCCCGCCAGCCCGCCATCCGCGCCGGGCAGCAGGCAGATTTCGCCCGCGCGGGCGGAAAAGCCGCAGGCGCGGGGCCAGTCGCCAGCCTCGGACGGCAGATCCTGCCCTTTCCACAAGGGCCAAAGCGGAAGCGTATCGGCCGAGGCCGGGGCGAATTCAGGGGTCATCATCGGTTCCGTTCGCGGTTCGGCGCAAGGTTACAGCCTGCGCCATGGCCTGCAACCCCCCCCCATTGCCCCCAGTCCGCAGCCTGCAGGCGGCCTATTCAGGCCAAGGCGGTCCGGTCCCAGATCGCCGTCAGCGAGCGGTTGCCGACCCGCATCAGCCGCGCCTGCACCGCCGCCAGCGCCACCTGGTCGCCCCGGTCCGCGCAAGAGCCCAGATCCATCGCGACCCCTGCCAGAGACAGAAGGCCGATCTGCCATGCCAGCCGCGCGACCCGTTCGGCATCGGATGCCGCCTGGGCCAGATCGCCCTGACGCAGGGCCTGATCCACCGCCGTCAGCTTCGTCGCCAGCTGTTCAAGCGCCAGTTCGATCACGTTGCGGGCCGAGGTCTCGCCCAGCTCGTTGACGATGGTGGCCACGCGCCGCGTGTCCACCCGAACCTGTTCCCACATGGCCAGCGTCGTCACCTGCGCCATCCCCATTTCTCCAACGTCCTGATCCTGCATGCCCGCCGAAACTGCCCGGAAGCCATGAAGAAAGCCTTGCCCGGCATCGCCGAAACGCGTCGAATTTGCAGCAATGAGCGGACCAAGCCCGAAGAGATACGGCAGGATCGTCCAGGGGGTTTCACCCCGAGAGAGGAGGAGGGCGGAAAAGGATGATCGCGCCTCGGACCGGCGCGATGGCATCAGGAGATGGCGGGAATGGGAGTGACCGTCGCGCGGCGGTCATCATGGTCGGAGCGAGAGGATTCGAACCTCCGACCCCCTGCTCCCGAAGCAGGTGCGCTACCAGGCTGCGCTACGCTCCGACCGTGTCTTGGGCAGGTAGCGAAAGCCCGGGGGGAATGCAAGCCCCTCAGCCGCGCGGACCCCACAATCTTTGCAGGATCGTGGTCTTGGGGGCGGTCACGGTCTCGCTTCGCATCCGGGTCTCGATCACGGGGCTATTGGCGGAGTTGCCGCCGCGCCGCTCGCGCCAGACGATATAGACGCCCGAGGCGACGATCACCGCGATGCCCAGGATCGTCGGCAGATCGACCGATTCCCCGAACAGGAACCAGCCATAGGCCGTGGCCCACAGGATCTGGGAATATTGCATCGGCGCGACCATGGCAGCCTCGCCCGCGCGATAGGCAAGGATCAGCAGAAAGCCCGCCGCCAGCCCCATCGCGGCGATCGCGCCGCTCAGCGCCAGCGCGCCCGCGGTCATGGGCTGATAGGCAAAGCCCAGCGAAGCGCCGGTCACGGCGAAATTGGCCAGCATCGGCCACATCATCAGCACCATCGGCCGCTCGGTCCCGCCCAGTCTGCGGATGATCACCGCCGCCGTGGCACCAGTCAGCGCAGCCAGAAGCGCCGCCAGATGGCCTACCGAAAGGGCCTGCGCGCCCGGGCGCAGCACGATCAGCACGCCGACCAGCCCAAGCGCCACGGCGAACCAGCGATGCCGGCCCACGCGCTCGCCCAGCAGCGGGATCGACAGGACCGTGATCAGCAGCGGCATGGAAAACAGGATCGCATAGACCTGCGCCAGAGGCAGGCTCGAGAAGGCATGGAACCCCGCCATGCCGCCCAGCACCGCGCAGACCGTCCGCAGCGCCACCCAGCCCGGATTGGCCGCGCGCAGCGTGCCCGGATTGGGATCGCGCAGCAGGACCAGCGTCACCAGCGGAAAGGACAGCAACGACGAGAAGAACAGGATCTGCAGCGGCGGATAGGTGCTGCCGAGCGCCTTGATGACGACATCATGGGTCGCATAGATCCCCATCGCCAAAAGCGCCAGTGCGGCGCCGCGCAGGTTGTTCGCGGCCATGGTCCCTCCGATGTCGCTGTTGGCGCCAACACAAGGCATCCGTGCCGCAATTGTCAATCCTGCAGAGACCGGGAATCCAGTCGGTCGGGCCTCGCGTCCGGTTGCGGCGCCGGTGGCCTGCGGGGCCTGCCGGGCCGCCGCCTGACCCGGCCAGCCCCGCCAGCGCGCCCCGAGGCCGCGCCGACAGGATCAGCCCTAGGCAATCAGTCCGACACGATCAGCCCGACACGATCAGGCAGCCACGATCAGGCCGACAGCGCCGCCACGATCCGGTCGCCCATCTCGGAGGTGCTGACCGGCTGGCCGCCTTCGGGGCCCATCAGGTCGGCGGTGCGGACGCCCTCGGCCAGAACCGTCTGCACGGCGGCTTCCAGCTGATCGGCGGCCTTGCCCTCGGCAAAGGAATAGCGCAGCGCCATCGCAAAGCTGAGGATGCAGGCGATGGGATTCGCCTTGCCCTGACCCGCGATGTCGGGGGCCGAGCCGTGGACGGGTTCGTACAGCGCCTTGGGCCGGCCATTGGCCATCGGCGCGCCAAGGCTGGCCGAGGGCAGCATCCCCAGCGATCCGGTCAGCATCGCCGCCGCATCCGACAGAAGGTCGCCGAACAGGTTGTCGGTCAGGATCACGTCGAACTGGGCGGGCTTGCGGACAAGCTGCATCAGGCCGTTATCGGCATACATGTGCGACAGCTCGATCTGGCTGTATTCGTTGTCATGCACCCATTGCGTTTCCTCGCGCCACAGGATGCCCGATTCCATGACGTTGGCCTTTTCCATCGAACAGACCTTGCCGCGACGCTTGGCGGCCAGTTCAAAGGCGGCACGGGCGACGCGCCGGATCTCGCCCGAGGTGTAGCGCTGTGTGTTGATGCCGACGCGGCCGCCCTCATTGCCCGGCGTCGGATCGGCCTCGATCCCGCGCGGGGTGCCGAAATAGACGCCCGAGGTCAGTTCGCGCACGATCAGGATGTCCAGCCCCGCGACCACCTCGCGCTTGAGGCTGCTGAAATCGGCCAGCGCGTCGAAGCACTGGGCCGGGCGCAGGTTGGCGAACAGGTCCATTTCCTTGCGCAGGCGCAGCAGGCCGCGCTCGGGCTTCACCGCGAAATCCAGATCGTCGTATTTCGGACCGCCGACCGCGCCCAGAAGGACCGCATCCACCGACTGCGCCAGCGCCATCGTCTCGTCGGTCAGGGGCGTGCCATGCGCGTCATAGGACGAGCCGCCGACCAGGCCATGCTGGATGTCGAACGGCATGGCGCGGTTCGTCTTGAACCAGTCGATGACCTTGACGACCTCGGCCATGACTTCGGGGCCGATCCCGTCGCCGGGCAGGATGAGAAGCGAATAACGGTCGGACATGAACCCTCCAGAGGGCGCCGGATTGGCGCGGGTCTTCTGCCGCCAGGTGCGGCGCAGGATCGGGTTAGACAAGCGTTGCGATTGGGTCAAGTTCACGGCCATCCTCACGCCGAGTTGCCTTGCACCCGGCCGCCGGCAAGGCGACCTTGCGCCGCGCACCGACCGCAAGAGGGGGAATGCGATGAAGACCTGGGATGCGATCATGCTGGGAACCGTGCTGGCCGGCGGTCTCCTGCTGGCCGGTCAGGCCCTGTCTCAGGGCGCCGACGGCGTGCCGGGCGACCGGCTTGTCGTGCCGCTGCCCGATGTCTCGGACCTGTCGGACGAGGCCGCCCGCGACCTGATCCGCGAACTGGCCGAGGCGAACGTGATCAGCGAGAACTGCCCCGACTACGCCGTCAGCGACGGCGAATGGCAGCTGCTGAACGGCACATCGGACCGGCTGATCGCGCGGCTGGGGCTGGACCCGCTGGATTACGACCGCGAATATTTCCGCCCCGCCTACAGCGTGATGGACGACCCGCAGGCCTGCGCCACGCGCGGCCCGGCCCTGACGCCGCTGATCGAGCGGCTGGAATCGATGGGCGGCGCCACCACGCCCGCGCAGGGCTGATCCGCCCCGCCCACCGGGCGGCGGAAATTGCACATCTTGCAGCTTTCCGCTCCTTGGCGCAGCTTGCGGCCGGGGAACGGAGGACTACATGCCACTCGTCACGGCCGGAATCGTCAGCCTTGTGCTGGCCTACATGCTCAGCCAGTTCTATCGCGCCTTCCTGGCGGTGATGTCGCCGGTGCTGCAGGACCAGCTGGGCGCCACGCCCGGCGATCTGGCCCTGTCCTCGGGCCTGTGGTTCATCGCCTTCGCACTGATGCAGATCCCCGTCGGGCAGGCGCTGGACCGCTACGGCCCGCGCCGCACCTGCGCGCTGATGCTGGCCCTGGGCGGCGGCGGAGGCGCGACGGTCTTCGCCCTGGCCACCGCGCCCTGGCACCTGCATGTCGCGCTGACGCTTCTGGGGATCGGCTGCGCGCCGGTGCTGATGGCGTCCTATTATATCCTGGCGCGCGAATACCCGGCCTCGGCCTTCGGGACGCTGGCGGGGGCGGTGGTGGGCTTCGGCTCGCTGGGCAACATCCTCGGCGCCGCGCCGCTGGTCTGGGTGATCGAGGCGATCGACTGGCGCCCGACGCTGTGGCTGCTGGTCGCGATCACGCTGGGCGTGGCGCTGATGATCGCGCGGACGGTGCGCGACCCGGCGCGGCTGGGCGACGACCAGCCCAAGGGCTCGCTGCGCGAGATCCTTGCCCTGCGCGCGCTGTGGTTCATCCTGCCGCTTCTGGCGGTGAACTACGCGGCGGCGGGGGCGATTCGCGGTCTCTGGGCGGCGCCGTGGCTGGATCAGGTCTTTTCCGCCGATCCGCGCACGATCGGTAATGCGACGCTGGCCATGGGTCTGGCGATGGTGCTGGGCAATTTCCTCGTCGGTCCCGCCGCGCGGATCATCGGCAGCCTGCGCCGCACGATCCTGCTGTTCACCGCCGCCACCATCGCGGTGATGGCGGCGATGTGGCTGGTGCCGCAGCCCAGCCTCGGCCTTGCCGTGACGCTTCTGGCGCTGGTGGGTGTCTCGGGCGCGGCCTATCCGCTGCTGATGGCGCATGGCCGGTCCTTTCTGCCGCCGCATCTGGTGGGGCGGGGCGTGACCTTCCTCAACATGTTCTCGATCGGAGGCGTGGGGGCGATGCAATTCGCCTCTCGTCCGGTCTATTACGCGGCCGAGGCGGCCTATCCCCCCGCGCAGGCTTTCTCTATGCTGTGGCTGTTCTTCCTGATCCCGCTGGTGGTCGGGTTCCTGTTCTACTTCCGCACCCCCGAGGCCCGCCCGGATGCCCGACCCGACGCCTGATCCGCTGATCGTCGCCCCGAACCTCAAGCGCCGCCTGTCGGGCGTCACCGCGACCGTGGTGCGGCTGATCCCGGTGCAGGCGCGCATGATCGCCATCGCCGCGACCGGGCCGGGCCTGCCGCCCGAATTGCCGCATATCCCGCTGATGCGCGCCGCCATGATCCCGCGCGACCGCTGGCGGGTCTGGCACGCCCGGCGCAACACCGAAATGGCGCTTGGCCTGATCCTGCGCCATGTGCTGCGGCGCAAATACCGGCTGCTCTTCACATCCGCCGCGCAGCGCAGGCACACGGGCTTTACCCGCTGGCTGATCCGGCAACAGGACGCGCTGGTGGCGACCTCGCCACAGGCGGCCAGCTATCTGGAACGCCCCGCGCAGGTGATCCTGCACGGCGTCGATACGCAGGTCTTCCAGCCCGCCCCCGACCGCGCCGCCCTGCGCCGCGAGCTGGGCCTTGACCCTGACGCGCTGCTGATCGGCTGCTTCGGCCGCATCCGCGCGCAGAAGGGGATCGACCTTCTGGTGCAGGCGGGGCTGGACCTGCTGCCCGACCGGCCCCGCGCGCAGATCCTGATGACGGGCCGGATCACGCAGGACCAGCAGGGCTTTGCCGACGCGCTGAAGGCGCGGATCGCCCAGGCCGGGCTGCAGCACCGCATCCGCTTTCTGGGCGAACTCCCTTGGGATCAGGTCGTGCGCCACTATCAGGCGCTGGACCTGTTCACCGCCCCGGCGCGGTGGGAGGGCTTCGGCCTCACCCCGCTCGAGGCGATGGCCTGCGGCGTGCCGACTGTCGCCGCCCGCGTCGGCGCCTACGAGACGCTGATCCGCGACGGCCAGACCGGCAGCCTGATTCCGCCGGGCGACGCCCCGGCCCTGACGGCGGCTCTGGCGCGCTGGCTGGATGACGACGCGGCCCGCGCCGAGGCCGGTCAGGCCGCTCGCGCCCACGTCACCGCCAACCACGCCATCGAGGCCGAGGCGCAGGCGCTGGTGGACCTCTACCGCCGGATGCTGGCGTGACGCGGCTGGGCTTTCTGCTCGCGCGCACCCTGCGGGCCGAAGCGCCTCTGGCCGCGCTCTCGGTTCCGCAATCCGACTTGCTCGCGGCGCTGGCCGACCGCCATGTCGCGCTGATCGGCAACGCCCGCGCGCTGGCACGGACACGCCACGGCGCGGCCATCGACGCCGCCGATCTGGTGATCCGCATCAACCGCGCGCCGATGCCCGACCCCGCCAGCCACGGCACCCGCACCGACTGGCTGGCGCTGGCCACGCGCCTTGGCGATGCCGACCGCGCAAGGCTGGACCCGGCGCGGATCCTGTGGATGTCGCCCAAGCGCAAGCGGCTGGACTGGCGCAGCGCGACCTCGCCCGGCTTCTACCTGCATCCGCAGGCCGACCACCGCGCATTGGCCGCCCGCCTTGGCGCGCCCCCCACGACGGGCGCGCTGATGATCGACCTGTGCCTGCGCGCGCCCCTGGCATCGCTGACGCTCTACGGGTTCGACTTCTTCGCCAGCCTCTCGCTGTCAGGTCGCCGCACCGCTGCGCAGGTGCCTCATGATTTCGGGGCCGAGGGTGCATGGGTTCGCGGCCTTGTCGCTTCCGATCCGCGGCTGCGCCTGATCTGATCCCCGCGCGCGATGTTCGCAGCCGGGCCGATCCGCTGCGCATCCCGCGATGCGGCCGAATTCCCCGGCATTTCAAGACCCACCCTCCGGTGGCCGCGCAAGAGTGTTGCGCAAGACCCCATGCAACGCGCACTGGCATTGCGCACGGTTTTGCGCTAAACGCCCCCGACCGCAAGAAAAGGAGTCCCCCCGAAATGGGTTACAAAGTCGTCGTCGCGGGCGCCACGGGCAATGTGGGCCGCGAAATGCTGAACATCCTGGCCGAGCGCCAGTTCCCGGTGGATGAGATCGCCGCGCTGGCCTCGCGCCGCAGCCAGGGAACCGAGGTCAGCTTTGGCGACAAGACCCTGAAGATTCAGGATATCGAGCAATTCGACTTCGCCGGATGGGACATGGCGCTGTTCGCCATCGGCTCGGACGCGACCAAGCTGCACGCGCCCCGCGCGGCGGCGGCGGGCTGCGTCGTGATCGACAATTCCTCGCTTTATCGTTACGACCCGCAGATCCCGCTGATCGTCCCCGAAGTGAACCCGGATGCGATCCACGACTACAAGAACAAGATGATCATCGCCAACCCCAATTGCTCGACGGCGCAGATGGTGGTGGCGCTGAAGCCGCTGCATGACCGCGCCCGGATCAAGCGCGTGGTGGTCTCGACCTATCAATCGGTCAGCGGCGCCGGCAAGGATGGCATGGACGAGCTGTGGGACCAGACCAAGGGCATGTATGTGCCCGGTCAGGAGGTCGCGCCGAAAAAGTTCCAGAAGCAGATCGCCTTCAACGTCATTCCCCAGATCGACGTTTTCATGGATGACGGCACGACCAAGGAAGAATGGAAGATGGTGGTCGAGACCAAGAAGATCCTCGACCCCGCGATCAAGGTCACGGCGACCTGCGTGCGCGTTCCGGTCTTTGTCGGCCACTCCGAAGCGGTGAACATCGAATTCGAGGATTTTCTGGATGAGGACGAAGCCCGCGAGATCCTGCGCGAGGCCCCCGGCATCCTGGTCATCGACAAGCGCGAGCCCGGCGGCTACGTCACGCCCATCGAATGCGTGGGCGATTACGCGACCTTCATCAGCCGCATCCGTCAGGACGGCACGGTCGAAAACGGCTTGAACCTGTGGTGCGTCAGCGACAACCTGCGTAAGGGTGCGGCGCTGAACGCGGTGCAGATCGCGGAATTGCTGGGCAACAAGGTTCTGAAAAAAGGCTGATTTCCCAGATCTTCGAGCAAGATGACCGCCTGCGCCCCGAAAGGCGCGGGCGGTTTTCGTTTCGACCCTTGCGAACGCCTCTCAGGCGGCCTCGCCTTTCAACAGGGCGGCCAGTTCGGCCTGTTTCTCGGCCACCAGCGCGGCATCGCCGTCGGCCTCGACATTCAGGCGCACCACCGGCTCGGTGTTCGACTTGCGCAGGTTGAAGCGCCAGGTTCCGAAATCCAGCGACACGCCATCTAGATCGTCGCGGCTGTCCGCGCGCGATTCATAGGCGGCGATCACACGCCCGATCGCCGCATCGGGATCGTCGATATGATAGTTCGTCTCGCCCGAGGAGGGGTAGAGCCGCATCCGTTCCGACAGCAATTCCGCCAGCGTCTTGCCCTTGCGCGAGAGCAGCTCGATCATCAGCAGCCAAGGGATCATGCCGCTGTCGCAATAGTAGAAATCGCGGAAATAGTGATGCGCCGACATCTCGCCACCATAGATCGCGCCGACATCGCGCATCTTGCGCTTGATGAAGGCGTGGCCGGTCTTGCTGACCACGGCCTGGCCGCCCGCCTCGGCGATCATGGCGCGGGTGTTCATGATGACGCGCGGATCGTGGACGATCTTCTCGCCCGGCGACTTCTCCAGAAACGCGGCGCCCAGAAGGCCCACGATATATTCGCCCGGGATGAAGCGGCCATCCTCGTCGAAGAAGAAACAGCGGTCGAAATCGCCGTCCCAGGCCACGCCCAGATCGGCGCCTTGCGCCTTGACCTCGGCTGCGGTCGGAGGCTGGTTCTCGGGCAGAAGCGGGTTCGGAATACCGTTCGGAAAGCTGCTGTCCACATCGTGGTGCATCCGCACAAAGGTCAACGGCGCGCCCCGACGCTCCAGCTCGGCGGCGATCGCGTCAAAGGTCGGGCCGGCCGTGCCGTTCCCGGCATTCACCACGATCTTCATCGGCTTCAGCGCCGAGACATCGACGAAATCCGCCATCCGCGACGCATATTCGGCGCGGGCATGGCTGAAATCGGTCACGCTGCCCTTGCTTGCCGGGGCAAAATCGCCCGAGGTCGCCAGTTCGACGATCGGCGGCAGTTCGGTCGCCGGGTCCAGCGGCGCCGAGCCCCGACCCACGATCTTCATGCCGTTGTAATTGATCGGATTATGCGAGGCCGTCACCTCGATCCCGCCATCGGTGTTGTGAAAGCCGGTGTGGAAATAGACCTCTTCGGTGCCGGCCAGACCCAGATCCAGCACATCCGCGCCGCCGTCGGTCAGGCCCTCGATCAGCGCCTTGGCCAGTTCGGGCGAGCTTTCGCGGCTGTCGCGGCCCACGACCACGCGCCTGGCGGCGCGGGCCTGCGCAAAGGCGCGTCCGATGCGATAGGCCACGTCGGGATCGAGGTTCTTGCCCAGTTCTCCGCGCACGTCATACGCCTTGAAACAGGTGATTTCGCGCCTGCCCATCTGATCCCGTTCGTTCATTGAAGAACCCCTTCGCTGGTCAATCAACCCTAGCGCTAACAGCTTCACTCGGGATTGCAAGGCGTCCGGGGGCTCAGCCTTTCGGCCGACGTGACCCCGGCGCGAAAGGCCGCTAGGCTGACCCACCGGAAAAGGAGTTCACGATGGACGCCAAGTCACTGATCACCGCCTATTACGACGCCTTCAACGCGGGCCAGACCGACCGGATGCTGGACCTGCTGCATGACGAGGTCGAGCATCACGTCAACGAGGGCCAGGTCCGCAAAGGGCGCGACCTGTTCGCGGCTTTCAACGCGCACATGACCCGCTGCTACCGCGAGACGCTGACCGACATCGTCGTCTTCGCCAATGAGGCGGGGGACCGCGCGGCGGCGGAATTCGTGGTCAACGGCACCTATCTGGAAACCGACGAGGGGCTGCCCCCGGCCGATGGCCAGACCTATCGTCTGCCTGCCGGCGCGTTCTTCACCATCCGCGATGGTCGCATCGCGCGGGTGACGACCTATTACAACCTGGCCGACTGGATCCGGCAGGTCGGCGGATGAGCGTCACGACCCGCGTCCTGACCGGCACGGCCCTGGCCGAGGCGCTGGATGATGTCGCCCGCCTGCGGATCACGGTCTTTCGCGACTTTCCCTATCTCTATGGCGGGACGCTGGACTACGAACGGGACTATTTGCGCGCCTATCTCTCGCCCGGTGCGGTGGTGGTCGTTGCGGTGGATGACGGGCGCATCGTGGGGGCGGCGACGGGCGCGCCGATGGCCGATCACGCCGCCGATTTCGCTGCCGCCTTCGCCGACCGACCCGAACCGCTGGACCAGATCTTTTATTGCGCGGAATCGGTGCTGCTACCCGATTATCGCGGGCAGGGGCTGGGCCATGCCTTCTTTGACGCGCGCGAGGCTCATGCCCGTGCGCTTGGTGCGCGCTGGTCGGCCTTTTGCAGCGTGATCCGGCCTGCGGACCATCCCGCAAGACCGGCCGATTACCGCCCGCTGGACGGGTTCTGGAGGCGGCGCGGCTATCGACCGCTGCCGGGCGTGGTCGCGCATTTCGTGTGGCGCGACCTGGATCAGCCCTCGGATACGACGAAAGACCTGCAATTCTGGATGCGCTCGCTATGATCCGCATTGCCGCTGCTGCCTATCCCGTCGAATTCATGCCCGATTTCGACGCCTATGCCCGCAAGCTGTCGGCCTGGGTGGCCGAGGCCGATGCCGATCTGCTGGTCTTTCCCGAATATGCCGCGATGGAGCTGGCCTCGCTTGGCGGGGCGGCCGTCGCGGCCGATCTTCAGGCCAGTCTGCACGAGGTCGCCCGCCACTGGCCGGCGGTCGAGGCGCTGCACCTGCAACTGGCCGCGCGGCATGGCTGTCACATTCTGGCCGGCTCGGGGCCGGTCTTCGACGGGTCCGGGCGGCCGTTCAACCGCGCGGTTCTCTACGGGCCGCAGGGCCGGATCGGCCATCAGGACAAACAGATCATGACCCGGTTCGAGCGCGAGGAATGGCATGTCGCAGGCGCGCCGGGCCTGCGCGTCTTCGACACCGCGCTTGGCCGCATCGGCATCCTGATCTGCTACGACAGCGAATTTCCGCTGCTGGGCCGCGCCCTGGCCGAGGCGGGGGCCGAGATCCTGCTGGTCCCCAGCTGCACCGACACGGTCGCGGGCTTCAACCGCGTGCGGATCGGCGCCATGGCCCGCGCGCTGGAAAGCCAATGCGTCGTGGTTCAGGCGCCGACCGTGGGCGCCTGCGCCTGGATGCCCGCTCTGGACGAGAACCGGGGCCGCGCTGCGATCTACGGCCCGCCTGACGGGTTCTGGCCCGAAACCGGCATCATCGCCGAAGGTGCGATGGACGCCCCCGGCTGGGTTCGCGCCGTCATCGACCCCGCGCGCATCCGCCGCAGCCGGACCGAAGGCGCCGTCCTGCCCTTTGCCCATTGGCCCGAGCAGAAAGCCTGCCGCGTTCTGCGCCAAGTGCCAGAGAATTAATCTTGAATTCGCAAAAAGCGCTTTAACTGGGATTCGGGACCGACATATCGTCGGATATGCTTCACGTCACCGATCAGATCGCGATAGCGGAATGGGAATTGTCGGAACAATTCACCCGGTCGCAGGGACCGGGCGGGCAGAATGTGAACAAGGTCGAAACCGCCGTCGAATTGCGGTTCGAGGCGGCGCGTTCCCCGAACCTGCCCGATCCGGTCAAGCGGCGGCTGAAGCATCTGGCGGGCCGCCGCTGGACGCAGGACGGTGCCATAGTGATCCTGGCGCAGGACACTCGCAGTCAGGCGCGCAACCGGGACATTGCGCGCGAAAGGCTGGCGGAACTGATCCGGCGGGCTGCGGTTCAACCCAAGCGCCGCATCGCCACACGCCCCACGCTGGGCAGCCAGAGGCGCAGGCTCAAGGCCAAGGCTGTACGAAGCGGCATCAAGATACTGCGCGGAAAGGTAAACGACGAGGAATGAACGCACTGGTCCGCTCGCTCAGACTGGTTCTTGGTCGCCGCCCCCCTGCGATGCAGGTCGGCGCGGTCTGCCGTGATCCGGTTTCGGGGGATGTGGCGCTTGTGACCAGTCGCGATACAGGCCGTTGGGTGATCCCCAAAGGCTGGCCAATGGCGGGCCGCAGCCTGTCGGGGGCCGCCGCGCAAGAGGCCTGGGAAGAGGCCGGCTTGCGTGGGCATGTCCATAACGCCGAGCTAGGCCGCTATCGCTATGACAAGACGCAGGACGCAGGCTTTGCCATTCCTGTCGAGACGCGGGTCTTCCTGCTGGACGTGACCGAGGCGGTCGAGGATTTCCCCGAAGCCTGCCAGCGCCGCCGCCGCTGGTTCGCCCCCGAGGATGCCGCCCGGATGGTCGCTGAGCCGGGGTTGAAACGCATCCTGCTGGCTCTGCCGCCGGTTTCCCGTGGCTGAGCCGCAGCCGGGCCGCCGCGGCGGGCAATTCCGCGTGCTGGACAAGGATCTGGGCCGCATCACCCATGCCGAGGCCGCGCAGCTTCACGCCATGCGCCCGGTCTGGCGGCTGGGGCTGATGGTGCTGGCCTTCGTCGCGCTGATCCTGCTGGCGGTCGGTCTGTCGGGCGCGGGTGCGGCCTATGTCTGGCTGGGCGCCGGTCTGGTCGTCGCTGCCTGGCTGGGTCTGGCGATCGGCTCGAACGACGTTGCAAACTCGCTTGGCCCGGCGGTTGGCGCGGGGGCCATCGGGCTGGTGCCGGGGCTGATCCTGGTGGCCCTGGCCGAGATCGCGGGCGCGGTCCTTGCGGGTGGGGCGGTGGCGCAGCGCCTGGCGGGCGGCATCGTGGACCCGGCCGTGCTGGAGGCGTCGGGAACCGGCGCGCTGGTCATGTTGGCGGCCCTGACCGGGGCGGCCTGCTGGATCACACTGGCCACGGGCATCGGCCTGCCGGTCAGCACTTCGCATTCCATCGTCGGCGGCATCGCGGGGGCGGGGACGGCCGCCTATGGATTCGCGGGCGTGGATTGGGGCGCGATCGGGCGGATCGCCCTGACATGGGTGGCGGCGCCGGTTCTGGCGGGGCTTCTGGCCGGGGCGCTGGTGATGCTGTTGCGCCACAAGGTGCTTGAGGCGCCGGACCGCGCCCGTGCGGCTCGTCTCTGGCTGCCGGGGATGGTCGCGCTGATGTGCGGGCTGTTCACCATCTATCTGATGCGGCTTCTGGGTCTGGGACTCGATCGTGGCGGCTTGGGCCTCGCGCTGGCGGTGCTGGCGGGTGGCATCGGCTGGATCACCACCTTCGGGCGGATCACGGCAGAGATCGCGCGCGATGGCAAATCTGCCGCCAAGACGCTGTTGCGCCCCGCGCTGCTGGTTTCGGTCCTGATCATGGGCTTCGCGCATGGCGCCAATGATGTCGGCAATGTCGCCGGGCCGCTCTCGGTCATCCTGGGCGGTGCGCGGACCGGGGGCTACGGCCTGGTGCCGGGCGCTGTCCTGCTGGCGGCGGGCATGACCATCGCGCTTGGCACGATGCTGTTCGGCGCGCGGCTGGTCAGCATGGTCGGCAGCGGCATCACCCGCTTGAATGCGGGCCGCGCCTTCTGCGTGACGCTGGCGACGGCCATCGTGGTGATCGGGGCCTCGGGCACCGGGGTGCCGGTCTCGACGACCCATGTGGCGGTGGGCGGCGTCTTTGGCGTTGGCTTTGCCCGGGAATGGCAGGATCGCCGCCGCCGCGAGGCCGCGCGCCCTGGTCTTCCCGAAGAGGAACAAAGCCGCCGCCGCCTGATCCGCCGCAGCCATGTGGCCACGATCCTCGCCGCCTGGGCAGTCACGCTGCCGGTCACGGCACTTCTGGGCGGCGCAGCCTCGTGGCTGACGCTGCTGTTGTCGGGTGCCTGAGGCTCAGGCTGCGCTTTCGGGCGCCAGGGGCACGCGACCCCTGGCGGTCAGCAGATGCGCACCCCAGGGCTCGATCACGGCAGCGCAAAGAGGGCGGCCATAGCCTGCCCCGCCGTCCATGTTCAGCCGGTTGCCGTAATGGGTGGCCGTGTCCAGCGCAGTATGGCCATGCACGACAAGCGGGCCGAAATCCGTGTCGCTGCCCAGAAAGCCCTTTCGGATCCAGACAAGATCCTGTTCGACCTGATCCAGCAAGCCGACGCCCGGCCTGATTCCGGCATGAACGACCAGGGCCAGCGGATGCAGGTGCCACAAGGGCAGGCTTGCCAGAAAGCGCGCATGATCGGCAGGCACGGCGCGCTGCGCCTCGCGCATCAGATCCGCGCGATCCAGGCCCGGATCGACCCCGTAGGATGCCAGCGTTTCGGCCGCGCCAAGACCGGGGTGGTCAATCCAGTGCTGGCCTGAACTCAGCCCCGGATCGACCCAGTCCGGCCGTTCCAGAAAGGCCGGCAGGAAACGGTCATGATTGCCGCGCACCACGATCCAGGGGCGCCCTGCATCACGGCCCCGTATCAGATGTTCCACCACACCACGCGAATCAGGGCCCCGGTCGATCAGGTCGCCAACATGCGCGATGACGGCGTTGCGCCCCGCTTCGGTCTGGATGCGGTCATGGGCCTCCAGCAGTTTGTCCAGATGCCCGTGGATGTCGCCGATGGCGTAAAGCCGCATGTCGCCCCCCAAAGCCTGTGCCGCGCCCCTTGATGACGAGGCGCGGTGCCGAGGTCAAATCTCGAACTGCAACCGGCGGGCCTGCTGGAACTTGCCGGTATTTTCCAGCGCGGCCAGCGCCTCGTCGTTGATAGGCTCATCCAGATAGAGAATCGCGATCGCATCCCCGCCGCTGGCCGCCCGGCCAAGCGTGAAATTCGCAATGTTCACGCCCAGATTGCCCAGGATCGAGCCCAGCGCACCGATCACGCCGGGCACGTCCCTGTTGCGGGTATAAAGCATGTGGCGTCCGACCTCGGCATCGACATTGATGCCGCGGATCTGGATGAAGCGCGGCTTGCCGTCGCTGAACACCGTCCCCGCGATAGAGCGCTCTCGCGTTTCGGTGACGCAGGTGACCTTGATGTAACCCTCGAAGACGCCCGCCTTGTCCTGCGTGGTGGTCGAGACCTGCACGCCGCGTTCCTTCGCCATGACCGGGGCCGAGACCATGTTCACGTCCGGGTTCGTGGCCTTCATCACGCCCGCGATCACGGCAGCATTCAGCGCATTCAGGTTCATCTCCGAGGCGATACCGTCATAGAGCACGTTGATCGCCTTGATCGGCTCATCGGTCATCTGCCCGACAAAAGCGCCCAGATGCCCGGCCAGCTTGATCCAGGGGCCCATGATCGCGGCCTCCTCGGCCGTGACCGAGGGCATGTTCAGCGCGTTCTGCACCGCGCCGGTCAGCAGATAATCGGACATCTGCTCGGCGACCTGCAAGGCGACGTTTTCCTGCGCCTCGGTTGTCGAGGCGCCCAGATGGGGCGTGACCACCACGTTGGGCAGGTTGAACAGCGGGCTTTCGGTCGCGGGCTCGACCGCAAAGACGTCAAAGGCCGCTCCGGCGACACGGCCCTCTTTCAGCGCCTCGGCCAGCGCCTCCTCATCGACCAGACCCCCACGGGCACAGTTGATGACCCGCACGCCAGGTTTCATCCTGGCGATGGCCTCGCGCGACAGGATGTTTTTGGTCTTTTCGGTCAAGGGCACGTGGAGTGTGATGAAATCGGACCTGGACAGCAGCTCGTCCAGCTCGACCTTGGTCACACCGATTTCCCTGGCGCGCTCTTCCGAAAGAAAGGGATCGTAGGCCAGAACCTTCATGTGCAACCCAAGCGCCCGGTCAATCACGATCGAACCGATATTGCCCGCCCCGATCACGCCAAGCGTCTTGTTGAACAGCTCGACCCCCATGAAACGGTTCTTCTCCCATTTCCCGGCATGGGTAGAGGCGTTGGCCTCAGGCAGTTGACGCGCCACCGCGAACATCAGGGCGATGGCGTGCTCGGCGGTGGTGACGCTGTTGCCAAAGGGCGTGTTCATCACGATGACGCCTTTCTTGCTGGCAGCGGGGATGTCCACGTTGTCCACCCCGATCCCGGCGCGGCCGATCACCTTCAGCTTGCTCGCGCGCTCCAGCAGCTTCTCCGTCACCTTGGTCGCCGAGCGAATCGCCAGCCCGTCATACTGCCCGATCACCTCGGCCAGCTTCTCCTTGTCCTTGCCCAGGTCGGGCAGGTAATCCACCTCGACGCCGCGATCGCGAAAGATCTGGACGGCAGTTTCCGACAGCTTGTCAGAGACGAGAACCTTCGGCATGTCATTCATCCTTGTCTGGGAACGTCCGGGCCTGGCCACGCTGACGTCCGGCTTCTTCGTTGGAAAAATACCCTGCGGGGGGTGCGGGGGGCGCAAAGCCCCCCGGCACCTGACGGATCACTGTGCGGCCAGTTCGGCGCGATAGGCCCACTCGATCCACGGCATCAGCGCGGCCACATCGGCGGTCTCGACCGTGGATCCGCACCAGATCCGCAGACCGGCCGGCGCGTCGCGATAGGCGCCAGCATCCAGCGCGACGCCTTCCTTTTCCAGCCGCCTGGCCACTGCCTTTGCAAAGGCGGCGCCGTCCTTGATGGCGGGATCCGTGAACTTCAGGCAGACACTGGTCGTCGAGGCCGTCGCCGGATCTTCGGCCAGATCGGCGATCCAGTCCCTGCCCGCGATGAAGTCGCGCACGGCGGCGGCATTGGCATCGGCCCGCGCGATCAGAGCCGGCAGCCCGCCGATCGACTGCGCCCATTTCAGCGCGACCAGGTAATCCTCGACCGCCAGCATCGAGGGCGTGTTGATCGTCTCACCCTTGAAGATGCCCTCGATCAGCTTTCCTCCCTTGGTCAGGCGGAAGATCTTGGGCAGCGGCCAGGCAGGGGTATAGGTCTCAAGACGCTCGACGGCGCGCGGCGACAGGATCAGCACGCCATGCGCGCCCTCTCCGCCCAGCACCTTCTGCCAGGAGAAGGTCACGACATCCAGCTTGTCCCAGGGCAGGTCCATGGCGAAGGCCGCGCTGGTCGCGTCGCAGATGGTCAGGCCCGCGCGATCGGCAGGGATTGCGTCGCCATTCGGCACCCGGACACCGCTCGTGGTGCCGTTCCAGGTGAAAACCACATCCTTGTCGAAATCGACCTGCGTGAAATCGACGATCTTGCCATAATCGGCCTTGCGCACCGTGGCATCCAGCTTCAGCTGCTTCACGACATCGGTAACCCAGCCCTCGCCGAAGCTCTCCCAGGCCAGCATTTCGACACCGCGCGCGCCCAGCAGGCTCCACATCGCCATTTCGACCGCGCCCGTGTCAGAGCCGGGAACGATGCCGATGCGGTAATCGGCCGGAACGCACAGGACCTCGCGGGTCAGGTCGATGGCCTCGGCCAGCTTGGCCTTGCCGATGGCTGCGCGATGCGAGCGGCCCAGAGGCGCGTCCGACAGCATGTCCAGCGAATAACGGGGAATCTTGGCACAGGGGCCCGAGGAGAAACGCGGATTTTCCGGCCGCGCAGCCGGGATCGCATGATCGGTCATGTGACTAGCCTTCCAGCTAAAAGCCCCTCGTTGGGGAGGGGTGTCCCGCTGCGGGGCATACGCTTCCCCTGAAAAGACTGCAAGTGCCATTGGTGCGGGCCGTGCCGGTCCGCGCGTGACGGTGCAGAACGACGGTGCAGAACGATGCCGGAACCTGCGGGCAACCGTGGCACAAATCTGACACAGCGTGTTCCGTTCACGTTCCTGCGCGGGAAAACGAAAACCCCGGCGCGCAGGCGGGCGCAACCGAAGCTGACGAAAAGCCCTTGGCTGGATTGGGTTGATAATAATGTCAACATTCACCGGGAGGTCTCCGCAAGGGCGCTGTTGACCGCCGTTCTGGACTGCGACCCGCGAGACCGCGTTCCTTTGATGGAGCGGTTTATCGAGGCTCTGCGACCCGGCCAGCCGATCACCGCCTTTGACGGCGTAATGGCCGAGGCGGCGTTCTGGGCCGACATGGCCTCGACCGCCGAGCGCAAAGCCTATGCGCTTGCCTGCTTCAACCGGCTCTCTGTGGCGGATCGCGCGGCCTTCCTGAACTACGTGCAACGGGGGACAGACGCATGAACGCATTTGCCAACCTTGGGGCGCAGGACGCGCAACACCGTGCGGAAACAGGCTTCAACCGCGCCTCTGCTATTGTCGGGCGCGCTGGCGATCTGGCGGCGGCGTTCCGCCCGCTGGATCGCGTCAAGCCTTCGCTCAATGCCGTTACCTGGTGAAGGGCTGGCTAGATCGCGGCGCGTTCAGCGTGGTCATTGGTGAAAGCAACGCCACCAAGATCTTCTTTGCAAGGGATCTTGCTTTGCAATGGACCTTGCGTTCCATGTCGCGGCAGGGGCCGACTGGCACGGGCACCGCGTCCCTGACGGGGAAAAGAAACTTGGCCCCGTTCTCTACATCGCGGCAGAGGGCGGCAGCGGCATCTTCAACCGCGAGGAAGCCATGCGGCGGGAAAGCCCGGCGCTTGTGCAGCGGATCAAGGGGAGCGGCGACCTTGTCCTGGTGTGCGTGCCTCTGCACCTCGAACGCTGCGGAAAGCGTTGTTCGCGGTGCGGGCATCAAGGGGACTACCCTGCATGGACGCCGTCACGGCTTTGCCACGGCGATGCTGCACGCCGGATGGGACACCAGGAGCCTGGCCGAAATGGGCGGTGGGAAAGACGCGGGTATCGTCCTCGGACACGACCCCCACGCAATCAAGGATCGCATGATCGCCGACGCCATCTTTGCCGCAAAACTCGTCGCAAGGCCGATCGGACGAGACGCCGATACGATTCAGTCCAAAAGAAAGATGGCGTGAACATGACCCTTCGATGAGAAAGGGTGTCCCGCCGCCGCAGATAACCCCCGCTCTGGCGCAAGAAAAGACTTTGCCCTAGACCCGTCTGGCCGACGCCGCCCGTGCTGACAAAGGATGCCGCGCATGTTCACCGTTTCGCTGATCGCATCGCCCCGCGCCGCCAATCTCGATGCGGACCTGCCCGCGGGCCTTGCCGCGCGATGGGGCGGAGACGCGCCGCGCTGGCTGGCCCAGGGAATCGCGGCCGAATTCGACCTGGCCCGGGCACCCGAGGACAGCCAGCAGGTCTGGCAGGATCTCCAGTCCATCGGCATCGACATGGCGATCCAGCACAAGGCGGGCCGACGCAAGCGCATTCTGATCGCAGATATGGATTCGACCGTGATCGAGCAGGAATGTATCGACGAACTGGCAGATCTGGCGGGGGTGGGACCGCGGGTCGCCGACATCACCGCCCGTGCGATGAATGGCGAGCTGAACTTCCACGAAGCGCTGATCGAACGCGTCGCGCTGCTGGCGGGCCTGCCCGAATCCACCATCGCCGAGGTGCTGGCCACGCGCATCACGCTGGCCCCCGGCGGTGCGGCCCTGGTCGCCACGATGCGCGCCAACGGGGCCTATGCGGCGCTGGTCTCGGGCGGCTTCACCGCCTTCACCGGATCGGTTGCCCGGCAACTCGGCTTCGACGAACACCGCGCCAACACGCTTCTGGCCGAAGAGGGCGTGCTGACCGGTCACGTCGCCCTGCCTGTTCTGGGCCGCGAAGCCAAGGTCGAGGCCTTGACCGAGATCGCTGCACGGCTGGGCACCACCCCCGAAGACGCGATCGCGGTCGGGGACGGCGCCAACGACCTGGGCATGATCCAGCTGGCCGGGGTGGGCGTGGCGCTTCACGCCAAGCCCACCGTCGCCGCGCAGGCACCGATTCGCATCAATCACGGCGACCTGACCGCGCTTCTCTACCTTCAGGGCTACCGCGCCGACGAATTTGTCATTCCCTGACGGCCACAGCGCACGGGACCAGCCCTTTGCCTTGGTCCAGATGTCCCGCGAGGGTGTGGGGCGCGAAGCCCCACGGTGCCCCCTTCTTTGAAAGGCGACCATGCCCGAAATCACGATCGACCTGATTCTCCTGCTGCTGGGTGCGGCCTTCGCGGCAGGCTTTGTCGATGCCATCGCAGGCGGCGGGGGGCTGATCACCCTGCCGGTCCTGATGCTGGCCGGTATTCCGCCTGCGCAGGCCCTGGCCACGAACAAGGTGCAGGGCGCCTTTGGCGCGGCGACGGCAGCGATCAGCTATGCGGCAAAGGGGCTGGTCGATCTGCGGGCCCAGTGGGGGCTGGCTCTGATCGCGGGACTGGCGGGCGCGGCGGGGGCGGTGCTGATCAGCAGCGTGCCGACCGACGGGCTGCGGCTGGTCCTGCCGGTCGTGCTGATCGGCATCGCGGCCTTCTTCGCGCTGAAGCCCGGCCTGAATGATCTGGACCGCGTCCGCCGGATGGCGCCATGGGCATTCGCCGCGTTCGCGGTGCCGCTGGTGGGATTCTATGACGGGCTGATCGGACCGGGGGCGGGGTCGTTCTACATGATCGCCTTCGTGACGCTGGCCGGCTACGGCGTTCTGAAGGCCACGGCGCATACCAAGCTGCTGAACTTCGCCTCGAATATCGGCGGGCTGATCGCCTTCGCGGCCGTCGGCCAGCCCCTGTGGCTGATCGGTCTGATGATGGGCGCGGCGCAGATCCTGGGCGCGGTGCTGGGCGCGCGGGCGGCATCGCGGGTGGGCGCGCGGCTGATCAAGCCGCTCTTGGTCGTCACCTCGACTGCGCTGGCCCTGCGGCTGATCTGGCAGATGATCTGAACCCGGCTTCCGGCGCCGCCTCTGCCAAGGGGCGCCGGATCCTGAGGCGGGACGGGACAGTCAGGGCGCGGGGGGCGCCCGGCGCATATCAGAGCATCAAAGCGCAACGATTTCATGACGCAGCTCCACCATCAGCCAGGAAAACCCGGCGCGCAGCGCAGATCGCCCGTGGCGATGCCGCGCCAGTTTCGCACCGGCTGCGGCAGGAAGCGCGCGATCACCGGATCATCGGCGGCCAGCGCGCCGACATGCCGCAAAAGCGCCGTGATCGCGGCCTCGCTGGCCCGCGTCGCCCCGTCCGTGATCTTCAGCGCGATGCCCAGACCTTGCGCGGGCAGGATGGCGACGAACACGGCCTCGGCGCCGGTCTTCAGCGCCGCGGCGCCGCCGCAGGCGCGCATCAGCGTGGTGCAGGCCCGGCCCTCGCCTGCGACCATCTCGGGGTGCGCGCGCATCGCATCGACCAGCCGCCGCATCGCCTGGCCGCGACGATCGGTGCCGGGCGTGGCGAAGGCCGCCATCGCGCGGCCCAGCCCCTCGAGCGAACAGGCCCAGTTCGGGGCCGAGCAGCCGTCGATTCCGTATCCCGGGCTGGTCTGGCCCGTGACCTCTTCAAAGGCGGTGCGGACGGCCTGCTGGACCGGGTGATCGACCTTCTCGTAATCCGGCCCGCCCCTGAGATGCCGGTTCAGGGTCAGGAAACCCGTATGCTTGCCCGAGCAGTTGTTGTGGCACTGGCAGGGGGGCTCGTCTGCGCAGATCAGGCGGCGGTTCTCGTCGCGGTCCTGCGGCATGTGGCTGCCGCAGCGCAGGTCGTCATCGCCAAGGCCAAGCCCGGCCAGCCAGTCCTGCACGGCCTTCACATGGATGCGTGCGCCCGAATGGCTGGCACAGGCCAGGGCAAGCTGGCGGTCGCTCAGCCCCGCTGCATCGGCCGCGCCGCTTTCGATCAGCGGCAGCGCCTGGATCATCTTGCAGGAAGAGCGCGGAAAGATGGTGGTGCCGGGGTTTCCCCAGGCCTCGATGACGCCTCGTCGGTCGCAGATGACGGCGTGTCCGGTGTGGTGGCTCTCGCGCAGATTGCCGCGCCAGAGTTCGATCAGGGTTGCTGCATTCATGGTCATCCTCGGACCGGACCTGCGGTCTGATCGCTGTTCGATCTGGCCGGGTGACAATCGCGCGATCATGCAAGGCCGGGCTTTCTTGGCGGTCGAATTTCGCTATCCTGAAGCCAGATGGTTGAAATGACCATGGCAATAAGGGAAAACGCCGGGCGAAACGGCGAAAGTGAATGGCAGGAGGCCAGAGCATGTTGACCACCACGCTGCGCGGACTGGGCGCCAGCCTTGTCCTGATCGCCGGGCTCGGGACGGCCATGGCGCAGGAATCCACGAATGTCGTCGCCACCGAAGGCGACTGGACGGTGTTTGCGGCGGACAACCCGCGGGAATGCTGGGCGGTTTCGCCGCCGCGTTCGACCATCAACACCCGCAACGGGCAACCCGCCGAGGTGACGCGTGGCGATATCCGGTTATATATTGCCTATCGCCCCGGCCAGAACGGCGAAGTCTCGTTCACCGGCGGCTATCCGTTCGCCCCGGATTCGACGGTTGAAGTCGATGTGGGCGGGCGCAAGTTCAACCTGTTCACCGAGGGTGACAGCGCCTGGACCGGCAGCCCCTCGGATGACGAGGCGTTGATCGCCGCGTTGCGCGCAGGATCCACCGCGGTCGTGACCGGTCGCTCGGCCCGTGGCACGACGACGAAGGACACGTTCAGCCTGACCGGCGTGACGGCGGCAACGAATACGGCGCGGTCGCGCTGTCAGTGAGGTCGGGCAGGGGCGCTGCCCCGCCCCCCTGGCGGGGACTCCCCCCGGGATATTTCGGGCCGAGGCAAAGCGGCGGGCTGGTTGATTTCCGGCTCGCTTTTGCTTAGATAGCGGCCTTTCGCGCCTTTCCCCTTGACCCGGAGCCGGTGGTGCCATGACCGATCAGACCCCCTCTGCGCCGATCACGCAGGATGTGCTGACCATTCCGCGCAAGCTGCCCCAGACCGGCCGCACCAATATCGTTGGCCTGACGCGCCCGCAATTGCACGAGGCGCTGATCGCCGCCGGCACGCCCGAGCGGCAGGCCCGGATGCGGGTCGGCCAGGTCTGGCAATGGGTCTATCATTGGGGTGTGCGCGATTTCGCAGCCATGACCAATCTGGCCAAGGACTATCGTGCTCTTCTGGCCGAACATTTCGAGATCGTTCTGCCCGAGCTGGTCACCCGGCAGATCAGCCGGGACGGCACGCGCAAATATCTGGTTCGGATCGCCGGCGGACACGAGGTCGAGGTCGTCTATATCCCCGAAGAGGGGCGCGGCACCTTGTGCATCAGCAGTCAGGTGGGCTGCACCCTGACCTGTTCCTTCTGTCATACCGGCACGCAGAAGTTGGTCCGCAACCTGACACCGGCCGAGATCGTGGGCCAGGTGATGCTGGCGCGCGACGATCTGGGCGAATGGCCCGTCCAGGGCGCGCCCAAGGACGAGACGCGGCTGGTCAGCAATATCGTGCTGATGGGCATGGGCGAGCCGCTCTACAATTTCGAGAATGTCCGCGACGCGATGAAGGTCGTCATGGATGGCGAGGGGCTGTCGCTGTCGCGCCGCCGCATCACCCTGTCCACCAGCGGCGTGGTTCCCGAGATCGCCCGCACCGCGCAGGAGATCGGCTGCCTGCTGGCCGTCAGCTTCCATGCGACCACCGACGAGGTGCGCGACCGGCTGGTGCCGATCAACAGGCGCTGGAATATCGCCACCCTGCTGGAGGCGCTGCGTGATTATCCCCGGCTGAGCAACAGCGAGCGGATCACCTTTGAATATGTGATGCTGGACGGGGTGAACGACTCGGACGCCGATGCCCGCCGCCTGGTCAAGCTGATCCAGGGCATTCCCGCCAAGATCAACCTGATTCCCTTCAATGAATGGCCGGGGGCCCCCTACAGGCGATCCTCGCCCGAGCGGATCCGCGCCTTTGCCGACATCATCTACAAGGCAGGCTATGCCAGCCCGATCCGCACGCCGCGCGGCGAGGATATCATGGCCGCCTGCGGGCAGCTGAAATCCGCGACCGAGCGGGGCCGCAAGACCCGCGCCCAGATCGAGGCCGAGGCCTCCTAGCCCTGCGGAGGGGGGAAGGCGTCGATGATCGCGACGGCTTCCTCGGCCGTTTCCACGTAGCGGATCAGGTCCAGGTCTTCCTCGCTGATCGTGCCGGCGCGGGCCAAGGCGCGCCAGTTGATGATCTCTTCCCAGAAGTCTTCGCCGAACAGCAGGACCGGAATGCGCGCCATGCGCCGCGTCTGGATCAGGGTCAGCGTCTCGAACAATTCGTCCAGCGTGCCGAAGCCGCCCGGAAAGACCGTGATCGCGCGGGCGCGCATCAGGAAATGCATCTTGCGGATCGCGAAATAGTGGAAGTTGAACGACAGGTTCGGCGTCACATGCCGGTTGGGGGCCTGTTCATGCGGCAGCACGATGCCGAGGCCGATGGACTGGCCGCCTACCTCTTCGGCACCCAGATTGCCCGCCTCCATCACGCCGGGGCCGCCGCCGGTGCAGATCACGAATTCGCGCCCGCCCGTCGTCAGGCTGCGTTCGGTCATCTGCCGGGCGAAGATGCGGGCCTGTTCGTAATATTTCGACAGGGCCGCCAGTTCGGGCGTGCGTGCCTGGGCCTGGCGTTCCGGCGAGGGGACGCGGGCGCCGCCGAACATCACCACCGTCGAGACGATGCCGCGTTCGTCCAGGATCATCTGCGGCTTCAGCAGTTCCAGTTGCAGGCGGACGGGACGCAATTCCTCGCGCAGAAGAAATTCGGTGTCGGCAAAGGCCAGCCGGTAAGAGGGCGCGCGCGTCTGCGGCGTATCGGGCGAATGGCGCGCGGCTTCGATATCCTCGCCGCTGTGGCGGAACGGGGTCTTGCGGCTGTCATCATGCATTGTTCTGCCTCGTGCTGATCCATCCAGCAGTAACGCGCGCGCGCGCCCGAGGCAAACCGTTGCCGTTCCGCAGCGGTTGGCAGACATGGTCCGGCGTCGCGAACTTCAGGCGGCGCCCGGCGGATCGGCGTCAAGGCCCGGTCTTGCCCCGCCATTGCCTCGGCGGGACAAGCCCGTTAATCCCGGTTGCGACAACCGACCGGGGGACCGCAGATGAACAACGCCGCACTGGAAGCCGCCATCGAAGCCGCCTGGGAGGCGCGCGACAGCATCACCTCTGCCACCAGGGGCGAGGCCCGCGACGCCGTCGAGGCCACCCTGACCGCGCTGGATAACGGCACGCTGCGCGTGGCCGAGCGCCATGAGACGGGCGAATGGCATGTGAATCAGTGGGCCAAGAAGGCCGTGCTGCTGTCCTTCCGCCTGAACGACATGGAAGAGATGTCGGGCGGGCCGCAGGGCGGCAAGTGGTGGGACAAGGTGCCCTCGAAATTCCACGGCTGGACCGAAGCCGACTGGCGGCAGGCCGGGTTCCGCGCCGTGCCGGGCGCGATCGTGCGCCGCTCGGCCTATATCGCCAGGGGCGCGGTGCTGATGCCGTCCTTCGTGAACCTGGGCGCCCATGTGGGCGAGGGGACGATGGTGGACACCTGGGCCACGGTCGGTTCCTGCGCGCAGATCGGCCGCAACGTGCATCTGTCGGGCGGCGTGGGCATCGGCGGCGTGCTGGAGCCGCTGCAGGCCGGGCCGACCATCATCGAGGATGATTGCTTCATCGGCGCCCGGTCCGAGGTGGTCGAGGGCTGCATCATCCGCGAGGGCTCGGTTCTGGGCATGGGCGTCTATATCGGTCAATCCACCAGGATCGTGGACCGCGAGACCGGCGCGGTCATGTATGGCGAGGTTCCCGCCGGGTCGGTGGTCGTTTCGGGTTCGATGCCCTCGAAGAACGGCGTGAACCTTTATTGCGCGGTGATCGTCAAGCGTGTCGATGCAAAGACGCGCTCCAAGACCTCGGTCAACGAGCTTTTGCGCGACGGATGACGACGCTATACGTCGATGCGGATGCCTGCCCGGTCAAGGCCGAGGCCGAACGGGTGGCCGTCCGCATGGGCGTCGAGATGGTGCTGGTCTGCAATGGCGGGCTGCGGATGCCCACGCATCCGCTGGTGCGCCTGCAGATCGTCTCCGAGGGCCCCGATGCGGCCGATACCTGGATCGCCCAGAATTGCGGGCTGGGCGATGTGGTGGTCACGGGCGATCTGCCTCTGGCGGATCGCTGCATCAAGGCGGGCGCCCGGGTCGTCACCCATGCTGGCGAAGAACTGAGCGACGCGAATATCGGTCCCCGCCTTGCCGCCCGAGACCTGATGGCCGATCTCCGGGCGGCGAACCCGTTTCATCCGGGCAGTGGCGGCACCTTCGGCAAGGCCGAGAGGGCGCGCTTTCTGTCCACGCTGGATCGTGTTCTGGGCGCAGCACGTCGGGCGGGGTGAACCTTTCCTGTGGAGCCGCGTTCGCTGCATGGCCTTGACGGAGAGACCATGCACCACGACGAGACGATCACCGGGCTGATGGGCCGGGTTCAGGCCGTGGCAGAGAAGGGCGAGCGCACGTGCCTGCGCGACGTGATCGACTCGCTTGGACGGGACAGCTTCATCCCGCAGCTGATGATCCCCGCGCTGGCGGTGGTCTCGCCCCTGTCGGGCGTGCCGCTGTTTTCCTCGCTCTGCGGGATCACCATTGCGCTGGTCTCGGCGCAGATGCTGGCGCAGCGCCAGCGGATCTGGCTGCCGCGCTGGCTGCTGGAGAAAGAGATCGACAGCAAGCGCCTGCTGTCGGCCGCGACGCGGATGAAGCGGCCTGCGGGCTGGCTGGACCGGATCACCCGCAACCGGCTGCGTGTCCTGGTCTGGCCGCCGGTCCTGTGGATCGCGCAGGCGCTGTGTCTGGCCTGCGGGCTGATGATGCCGTTTCTGGAACTGGTGCCGTTCACCTCGTCGATCCTGGGGACGGTCGTGCTGCTTCTGTCCTTCGGGATGCTGGCGCGGGACGGGCTGTTCACGCTGCTGGGATTTGTGATGATCGGCGGGTTGGGCATCGGGGTGACGGTGTTCGTCAACGGCAGCACCGTCTAGCGCGTTGCGGCAGGCCGCGGCCCGACGGGCCATCGAGGCCCGCCCGGCCGCCGCCCCTGCGCCTTGCGGCACAGGCGCGCAGCGCATCGCGGCAATCAGGCGCCCGGCTTGATGCGCGGCCCTGTCCCGTCGGCGAAGGCGGCAAGCCGGTCACGCGCGGCCTCTTGCGTGTTCACCACGCCTGCGACTGCGGCCTCGGCATAGGCAGCGTCAAGCGCGCTCATGTTCTGCATGTGGCTGATGGCCGAGCAGATCGCGAAGTTCGACAAGGGCGGGTTCGCCGCCGCCGCCAGCGCGATCTCGTGTGCCTTCGTGGCGGGATCGTCCACCAGATACTGGCAGAGCCCGACCGACAGGGCCTCGTCTCCGCGATAGAGGCGGCCGGTCAGCATCATGTCGATCATCCGCGCCTTGCCGATCAGGTCTGCCACGCGGATCGTGGCGCCGCCCCCGGTGAACAGGCCGCGCTGCCCCTCGGGCAGGCCGAAATAGGTGTCGGGGCCCGCCACCCGGATATGCGCCGCCGAGGCCAGCTCCAGTCCGCCGCCCACGACCGCGCCCTGAAGGACCGCGATCACCGGGACGCCGCCATATTCCATCTTGTTGAACGCCTCGTGCCAGCGCAGGCAGACCTGCATGAAATCGGCCGCCGTGCGGTTGGCCTGATGATGTTCCACCAGATCCAGGCCCGCGCAGAAATGCGGACCGGCCCCCGACAGGATCGCCGCCCGCGCGCCCGATCGGGGCAGCGCCTGAAAGACCTCGATCAGCTCCTCGATCGTGGCGATATCCAGCGCATTGCGCTTGGCCGGGCGGTTCAGCATGACGCTGGCGATGCCATCTGCATCCAGTTCGACTTTGAGGTTGTTCAGGTCCAGCCGGTCGAGGGGTCTCATGGCGCTCCTTTCGGTCAGGGGTTCGTGATCAGCAGCATGACCACTGGAATGGTCAGGATCGAGGCCGCGGTCGAGATCAGGATCGCAGCCGAGACGCGTTGCGGCGCGATGCGGAAATGTTCGGCCAGCATGAAGACGTTGCCTGCGACCGGCAGGGCGGCCGCGGCGATCATGACCGCCGCCGTGACAGGCGGCACGCCGAAGGCCCAAGCGCTCAGCGCGATGGCCAGCGGATGCAGGATCAGCTTGGCCGCCGATAGCCAGCCTGCCGCCGCCACCCGGACCAGCCGCCGCCCGGCCAGCCCCGCGCCGATGGCAAAGAGCGCGCCCGGCGTCGCCGCCGCGCCCAGCAGCGTCAGCAATTCCTCCAGCGGGCGCGGCATCGCCAGGCCCGACTGCGCCCAGGCCAGTCCGGCCAGCATCGACAGGATCATCGGATTGCCCGCCAGCCCCCGCAGCACCGGCAGGACGGCCGCGAGCCGCAGACCGCCCTGCCGCGCGCCGTGGACGATCAGCGTGATCAACGCCGAAAAGACCAGCATGTCGATGGCCAGCACCATCAAGAGCGGCCCGACGGCGACCGGCCCCATCAGCGCGACCAGCATCGGCACGCCCAGAAAGCCGGTATTGCCGGTCATGCAGCAATGCGCCTCCATCGCGGCCTCGGGCAGGGACAGACCGCGCGCGCGTGCAATTGTCATGCCAAGAGCCCAGACCGCAAGCGAGCCGGTCAGATAGGCCAGGACGAAGCGCGGATCGAAGATGGCAGTCAGATTCAGCCCCGCGGCAAAGCGGAACAGCATCGCCGACAGCGCAAAGTAGAAGACGAAGCGGGTCAGCCAGGCGGCACCCTCGGGCGGAAAGAGACGGAATGCAGCGGCCAGCCAACCCAGCCCGATGAGCCCGAAAAAAGGCAAGGTCTGCAAAAAGACCTCAGCCATGGCGCGCGGTGTTATGTTTCATGCCGCCCCTTTGGGGCCTCAGCCGGACCCGATCAAGATGCCTACGGCCAGCACCAAACCACCGCCGACCACGACTTGCAAGGTGGCCCGCCAGAAGGGGGTCTGCATCCAGCGGTTCTGAATCCAGGCGATGGCCCAGAGCTCCAGGAAGACCACGATGATGGCGATCGTGGTCGCGGTCCAGAAATCGGGGATCAGGTAGGGCAGGGCATGGCCCAGACCCCCGATCGTGGTCATCACCCCCGCCGCGATGCCGCGCTTGATCGGCGAGCCTCGCCCCGAGACGACGCCGTCATCGGATGCGGCCTCGGTGAAGCCCATGCTGATCCCGGCGCCCAGGCTGGCGGCAAGCCCCACGATGAAGGTCGTCCAGGGATCCTGCGTGGCGAAGGCCACCGCGAAGATCGGCGCCAGCGTCGAGACGGAACCGTCCATCAGCCCGGCCAGACCGGGCTGGACCCAGGTCAGCACGAAGTTGCGATGGGCGACTGCATCCTCGGCCGCGCGGGCGTCGCCGCCCAGATAGGTGTCCGCCAGCTCATCCGCGCGGGTCTCGTGATCGCGCTCGGCGGCGGCCAGATCGCCCAGAAGCTTGCGGATGCCCGCATCCTGGCTGAGCTGTGCGGCGCGGGCATAGAAATCGGCGGCGTCACGCTCCATCCCTGCGGCCTCGCTGCGGATCTGGTCCAGCGTCAGGGTCTTCATCATCCAGGCCGGGCGGCGCATCGGATAGCCGGCCACATGCTCGCGGCGGATCACCGGGATCGCGTCGCCCCACCGCTCGCGATGCAGGTCCAGAAGCGCGCGGCGGTGGCCGTCCTCTTCCAGCGCCATGGCGTCGAAGATTGCGGCGGTGGCGGGATAATCCGCGCGCAGGAAGCTGGCCCAGTTGCGATAGATGCGGGCGTCGTCCTCTTCCGAGGCGATGGCCAGCGCGACGACCTCCTGCTGAGTCAGGTCGTCGAACCGCTTGCGATTGGTCAAAAGCGCCATGCTCATCCTGGGTCTTCAACCATGTTCGAGGCAAGACCTGTGGCGGTGGGGAGGCCAGAGGCCCTTTGCCGCGGTGGAATTCACGCGCGCCGTCCCCGATCGGGCGCTCTTGCACCATGACATGACCCGGCTGCCCACAGAAATGCGGCACATCGACCACTGCCGCCAGCCCTGCACGCCCAGGTCACGGGTCGAGACCTCGGGCGTCCAGTTCGCCCAACCGCACGGAGCCGTGCCAGGTTCGGGTGGCCTTTTCGGCCTGATGGCTGCGCGGTTTGGGTTCTGGGCGTGCGAAGGCTTCTGCCGTGACGGGCGCGCCCATGTCAGAGCGGGCAGGGGGCGCTGCCCCCCGTCCCTTGCGGGGACTTCCCCCGGGATATTTACGTCGAGGCAAAGAGGTGGGCTTTCCTGTTTCCGCAGTCGGCCCTATGCAGAAGGAATGAGCGATTACGACGAGATCCGCGCCCGCATCCGGGCGCTTTGCGAGGGCGAGACCGATGAGGTCGCGCTGATGGCGACCGTGGCCTGCGAGCTGCATCATTCGGACGAGCGGTTCGACTGGACGGGTTTCTACCGCGTGGTCGCGCCGGATCTGCTGAAGATCGGCCCCTATCAGGGCGGGCACGGCTGCCTGGTGATTCCTTTTTCGCGCGGCGTTTGCGGCGCCTGTGCGCGGACGCGCGAGGTGCAGCTGGTCGATGATGTCGAGGCTTTTCCCGGGCATATCGCCTGTTCCTCATCCACCCGGTCCGAGATCCTCCTGCCGGTTTTCGGCGCGGGCGGGCGGCTGATCGGAGTTCTGGATATCGACAGCGACCGGCCCGCCGCATTCGATTCGCGCGACGCCGAGGCGCTGTCGGCCATTCTGGCCGACGTGTTCGGCCATCTCTGACGCAGGAGTCCCGATGATCTGGGAGACGATCGCCGCCATCCCCTCGGCCCAGCTGCTGGCCTTCGTGCTGGGCGGGCTGGTCCTGAACTTCGCGCCGGGCCAGGATGTATTCTTCGCCAGCGCCTGCGGCATCCAGGGCGGGCCGCGCGCCGGGGCATGGGCCGGGTTCGGTGTAGGGCTGGGCGTGCTGATGCACGTGACGCTGGCCACGGTCGGTCTGGGCGCGCTGGTCGCCGCCCATCCCGAGGCCCTGCGGGCGATCAAGTATCTGGGCGCGGCCTATCTGCTGTGGCTGGCCTGGAAGAGCTGGAACGCGGGCGAGGTCGATCCTGCCGCGCGGGGCAGCGTGCGCGTCTGGTCGATCATCCGGCGCGGTTTCCTGTCGAACGCGCTGAACCCCAAACCCGTCCTGTTCATGCTGGCCTTCCTGCCGCAATTCACCAATCCGGCATGGGGCCCGATCTGGCAGCAGATCCTGGGCCTTGGGCTGATCTTTGCCTTCACCGGGACGTTGGTGACGATGGGTTACGGCATCGTCGGCGGGGTGGCCGGGCAGGTCATCGGCAAGCGGCTTGGTCTGGTCAACCGAATCGCCGCCGTGATGTTCGCCGGGCTGGCGCTGCGCCTTGTCGCGCGATGAGCGATTTCGTCTATACGCCCCCCAAGGGGGGCGTCACCGTGCTTCATGCCGATCACGAGATCCTGGTCGTGGACAAGCCCTCGGGGCTGTTGTCGGTGCCGGGGCGCGGCGAGGATCGGGCCGATTGCCTGATCGCGCGGCTGCGCGGCGCCTTTCCGACCGTGTTGCTGGTGCATCGGCTGGATCTGGATACGTCGGGCGTCATGGTCTTTGCGCTGAGCCCGCACGCGCAGCGCCATCTGGGCCGCCAGTTCGAGGCCCGGCAGGTCAAGAAGATCTATGTCGCGCGGCTGGCCGGGCGGCTTGAGCCCCGGACCGGGCGCGTGGATCTGCCGCTGGCGGTGGACTGGCCGAACCGCCCTCGTCAGAAGGTCGATCACGAGGCGGGGCGTCCCGCACAGACCGATTGGCGGGTGCTTTGCGCCGATGACCGGGAAACCCGTGTGCGGCTGATGCCGGTCACGGGACGCAGCCACCAGTTGCGTGTCCACATGGCCGAGATGGGGCATCCGATTCTGGGCGATCCGCTTTACGCCAGCGGCGCGGCCGCCAACCACCCGCGCCTGATGCTGCACGCCGAGACCCTGCGCCTGCGCCACCCCGACAGCGGCGTGGTGGTGGGCTTTTCCAGTCCTGCGCCTTTCTAGGCCGCCGAACCAGCCCGGCGGGCGCGCCGCAGCAGCCAGCGCGCGAGCCAGGGCAGCAGCGCCAGCGCGATCAGGGCCGCGACAAGCCGGGGGCCGAAAATGTCCGAGATGTCGTCGATCTCGGCCAGGCTGGTCCCGGCAAGCGCCAGGATCGTCTTGTTCGGCAGAACCCCGATGGCCGTGATCGGCACGAAGACCGCCAGCCGCATCCGGCTGATCCCGGCCGCCAGGTTGATGACCAGGAAAGGCAAGGCCGGGGTCAGGCGCAGGCTGAGCAGCGCGATCCAGCCGTCGCGCGCCACGGTGCGATCCAGCGCCTGCGCCCGGCGGCCCAGACGACGCCTGAGCGGGCGATAGATCAGATGCCGCGCAATCAGAAAAGCCAGCATCGCGCTGAGGGTTGTGCCTGCCACCGACAGCAGCGCCCCCGCCCAGAGGCCGAACAGCGCGCCTCCGGCCAGGGTCATGACCGTAACCACCGGCAGGGGCAGGGTTCCCGCGACGCCGAAGATCACCACGAAAACCACTGCCGCCAGCGCCGTGTTCCGGTCGCGCCAGCTGCGGATCAGCGCGACCTGGTCATAGACCCATGTCAGATCGACCCCGCCCGAGGGCAGATGTGGCCACAACGCAAACCCCGCCCCCAGCACCGCCAGAGCCAGACCAACCAGCGTGGCGCGCCGGATCAGTCTGTGCCGTCCGGGTCGGGCGGGGTCACGCGGCCGGGCTCGGATCATGGCGTTTCCCTTGCAAGGTCGGCGGGCCGGCCCTGTCCCGGGCCTGGCCTCTTGGCGCAACGACCGGGGATGCCCTCGGGTTGCCTGCTGCCTGCCGGGTTGTGGGCCGTGGCGGGCTGACCTAAGGATTGCGTAGCCATGGGGGGGTAACGGATGACGCATCTGTGGGTCAGGGCCGAAAGCAGGCCGAACGAAGAGCGTGTGGGCATCACGCCCGACGGGGTGCGGCGCCTGATTGCACAGGGTTTCACCGTCACGGTCGAGAAATGCCCCCGCCGCGTCATCCCGGCCGATGCCTATGTCAAGGCGGGCGCGGCCATCGCCCCCAAGGGCAGCTGGCCCGGCGCCCCCGCCGATGCGATCATCTTCGGTCTCAAGGAACTGCCCGAGGACGGCACCCCCCTGCACCATCGCCACATCATGTTCGGCCATGCCTACAAGGGCCAGCCCGCGGGACAGGCCCTGCTGCGCCGCTTTGCCCAAGGCGGCGGGACGCTTCTGGATCTGGAATACCTGACCGACGAGGACGGCCGCAGGCTGGCGGCCTTCGGCTATTGGGCCGGCTATGCGGGCGCGGCCGTGTCGTTGTCGGCCTGGGTCGCGCAGCAGGCGGGCGCGATCTGTCCGCCCGTGCGCGCCTGGCCGGGACGCGATGCGATGCTGGCCGATCTGCAGGCCCGGATGGATGCGACGGGGCGGCCCCGCCCGCGCGCCATCGTGATCGGCGCCAGGGGCCGCGTGGGCAGCGGTGCCTGCGATCTGCTGACCGCGATGGGTGTGACCGTCACCCGCTGGGACATGGCCGAGACCGCGCATGGCGGCCCCTTCCCCGAGGTGCTGATGCACGACATCTTCGTCAATGCGATCCTGGCCCGGCCCGGGGCACCGGTTTTCGTGCCGCAATCTGCCCTGACGGCGCCGCGTGCCTTGTCGGTGATCGGCGATGTGGCCTGCGACCCGACCAGCGAATTCTCTCCGATCAAGGTCCATGACCGAACGACCAGCTGGGACCAGCCTGTCCTGCGCGTGGCTGACAGCCCGGTGCTGGACGTGATGGCGATCGACAATCTGCCCTCGATGCTGCCGCTGGAAAGCTCCGAGGATTATGCCGCGCAGCTTCTGCCGGTGCTGGAGGGGCTGGATACCTTCACCGCCCCCTGGGCGCGTGCCAAGGCGCTGTTCGTCCGGCATTCCGGTTCCCGCCTCTGACGCCATCGTGAAGTCGCAGTCCGGCTTTGACCGGAACGCAATCTGCGCCGGGTTGTTCGATCCCTGACACAGCCTGACGGAACGGAGGACGACGATGACAACGAAGGCGCGCCCCAAGGCTCCTGGCCTGATGATCAGCACGCTGGCACTTGCTGCGGGGACGGGGCTTCTGGCCTGCGCCGCCTTTGCACAGGACTTCAACGACGCCCCGCCGCATGGCGCCCGGTTCGGCCAGACCCCTGCCTTCGAGGGCCAGACCCGTGCTCCGGTGATCGAGGATGATCTGACCCTTGCACAAGAGGTCATCGCCGACGGGCTGGAACATCCCTGGGGCCTGGTCGAGATGCCGGATGGCAACTGGCTTGTGACCGAACGTCCGGGCCGGATGCGCGTCATCACCCCGGATGGCGAGGTTTCGGACCCGATCGAGGGCCTGCCCGAGGTCGATGCCCGCGACCAGGGCGGTCTGCATGACGTGGCCATCGCCAGCGATTTCGCGGAAACGCGCCGCGTCTGGTGGACCTATGCCGAACCGATGGAGGACGGCAAGAACACCACCGCCATCGCGACCGGCATCCTGAACGAGGACGCCACCGCGCTTGAAGATGTGCAGCGCATCTGGCAGCAGGTGCCCGCCTGGGACTCGACCAAGCATTTCGGCGCCCGCATTCTCTTTGACGACGAAGGGCATCTGATTGTCGGCCTGGGCGAGCGGTCCGACCCCGAGCCACGCGAATATGCGCAGGATCCCCAATCGACCCTGGGCAAGGTCATCCGCATCAATCGCGAGGACGGCAGCCCCGCCGGCGCGGGGATCGACGGCGCGCTGCCCGAAATCTGGTCGATGGGCCACCGCAACATCCAGGGCGGTGCCATCGATTCGCAAGGCAACATCTGGTTCAACGAACACGGCCCGCGCGGCGGGGACGAACTGAACCTGATCCAGCCGGGCGCGAATTACGGCTGGCCGGTCATCACCTATGGCGTGGAATATGCGGGCTCGCAGGTGAACGAGGGTCTGACCGCGCAGGATGGCATGGAGCAGCCTGTCTATTACTGGGATCCCTCGCCCGCGATCAGCGGCATGGCCTTCTATGAGGGCGAAATGTTTGCGGATTGGCAAGGCGATGCCCTGATCGGCGGCCTGCAAAGCCAGGACATCATCCGCCTGACCATCGAGGATGGCCGCGTCACCGGCGAACAGCGCTATGCCAAAGGCATCGGCCGCGTGCGTGAAATCGAGGTGGCCAGCGATGGCGCGCTGATGGTCATCACCGACCACGAGAACGGCGCCCTGATCCGCCTGACGCCCGAAGGCTGATCAGCATGACGATGCCGAACCCCGCCCCGTTCCGGGCGGGGTTCCTGCGTCAGACGGGCTTCTGCAGCGCGTCCTCGACATCCTCGGGCGAGATACCGAGCGCCTCGAGCCCGGCTTCCAGCAGATCGGCCAGACGCGGCTCTCCCATCAGGTAGTCGGCGGTGGGGGTGGTCCGTTCGGCGCGAGCGGTGGCGATGGCCTCGGCCAGTTCCTCGGGCTCGAAGCTTTCGCGGCCGATCCACATGACCGCGACAAGGCTGGCCTGTTCGTCATCGTTCATCGAATCGATGAAATCGTGCAATTCGGTGCGCGTGCCGTGCTGGCGACGGCTGCCCTGATGGGCCCAGGGATTGACCCCGCTGTCATAGTCGCGGGCGCGGATGATCACATGGGCGATCTTGTCGGTGGCGATTTGCAGCATGTCGCACCTCCTTTTGCGCCAGTGTCGCGCCGAGGGCGGCGCGGGTCAATCCTTGCGGCCGAAAAGACGCTCGATATCGGACAGACCCAGCCGGACCCAGGTGGGGCGGCCGTGATTGCACTGACCCGACCGGGGCGTGCGCTCCATCTCGCGCAGCAGGGCGTTCATCTCGTCCGCGCTCATCCGGCGGCCCGACCGCACCGAGCCGTGGCAGGCCATCGAGGACAGGACCGCGTCGATGCGCCCCCGCAGCCGGTCGGACACGCCCTGATCGGCCAGATCGTCCAGAATGTCGCGGATCAGGGCTGCTCCGTCCAGACGCCCCAGCAGGGCGGGAATTTCGCGGATCGCGATGGCGCCGGGGCCGAAGGGCTCGATAACCAGCCCCAGCTCGGCCAGATCGGGGGCCAGCGACAGGATCAGGGCCGCCTCGGCTTCGGACAAGGTGACGATCTCGGGGATCAGCAGCGCCTGTGTCGTGATGCTGCGGCTGGCGGCCTGGGCCTTCAGCCGCTCATAGACCAACCGTTCATGGGCGGCGTGCTGATCGACGATGATCAGACCGTCAGCGGTCTGGGCGATGATGTAATTCTCGTGGATCTGCGCGCGCGCGGCGCCCAGGGGGGCATCCGCCGGGGCCTCGGTCGCCGGCTCCAGCCGGGCCGAGGCGCTGGCCTCGGCAAAGCCCGAGGCCAGAAGCGGCGCCTGCGCCTCTTGCGCGGCCCGGATTGCCGCGGTCGAGGGCGGCACCGACTGCCATGTGCGGTGGGGATGATGGGGCGCGGGCGTCTCGGGGCGGAAGGCATCCGCCATCGCTGCGCCCAACGTGCCCGAGGCGCGGTGCCCCGCCCCCGCCATCGCATGACGCAGCGCGCTGACGACCAGCCCGCGCGCGGCCTGCGGATCGCGGAACCGGACCTCGGCCTTGGCGGGGTGGACGTTGACATCGACCAGTTGCGGATCGCAGCTCAGATACAGCACCGCCGCCGGATGGCGCCCCGGCGCCAGCACATCCATGTAGCCCGCCCGCAAGGCCCCGGTCAGCATCTTGTCGCGGACCGGGCGGCCGTTGACATAGACATGCTGCGCCACGGCGGCCCCCCGCGAATAGGTCGGCAGCGCGGCAAAGCCGGTCAGCGCGATCCCGTCCCGCGTCGCGTCCAGCGGCAGGGCATTGTCGATGAAATCCGCGCCCATGATCCGCGTGAGCCGGGTGGCCAGTGCGCCGAACAATTCGCCCTGTTCGGCATCGGCACGAAAGATCTCGCGCCCGTCAGCGGTCAGGGTGAAGCCGACAAAGGGCTCGGCCATGGCAAGGCGGCGCACGGTTTCGGCCACGGCCTGCGTCTCGGCGCGGTCGCTGCGCAGGAATTTCAGCCGGGCGGGCGTGGCAAAGAACAGGTCGCGCAATTCGACGACAGTGCCGGGATTGCCCGCCGCCGGACGCACTGGCGCGACGCGCCCCCCTGTCACGGCGATCTGGGCGGCATCCGCCCCCCGTGCGCGCGAGGTGATGACCAGTCGCCCCACCGCGCCAAGCGAAGGCAGCGCCTCGCCGCGAAAGCCGAAGCTCTTGATTGCCAGCAGGTCGCTGCCGTCGATCTTGCTGGTCGCATGGCGCGAGAGGGCCAGCGGCAGGTCGTCCGCCGTCATGCCGCAACCGTCATCGACCACGCGGATCAGGCGGCGCCCGCCATCCTCGATGGTGATGTCGATGCGGCTCGCCCCGGCATCCAGCGCATTCTCGACCAGTTCCTTGACCGCCGAGGCCGGACGCTCGACCACCTCGCCCGCGGCGATACGATTGGCCGTTGCCTCGTCAAGCTGGCGGATGATAGGCCGGATATGGGGGGTATGGGTGTTCATGCCCCCATATCTAGCACCTCCCCTGCCTGCCTGCCAGAGATTCGCCCGACCCCGGGCGCGACCGCGCCGCGGTCGGCCGGCGTGCCGGCCGCGGCGCCACCGCCGGCCCGCAGGGCCGGCTATTCCGCCGCCAGCGGCAGGTCGTCTTCGGTCTCGATCCCCTCGGGCCGCCCGACCAGCACGAAGCGCAGTCGGTCAGGGTCCAGCAATTCGCCCGCCACGCGGCGCACATCCTCGGCGGTCACGGCCTCGACGCGGTCGTTGCGGGTCTCGATGTAATCGACCGGCAGCCCGATCAACTGCATCCCCGCCAGGATTGAGGCGATCCGCCCGTTGCCGTCGAAGCGCAGCGCGTATTCGCCCGTCAGAAAGGTCTTGGCATCAGCCAGTTCCTGCTCGGACACGCCCTCGGCCATGCGCGCCCATTCCGTGCGGATCAGCTCGACCGCCTCGGCCACGGTGGCATTGGCGCTGGCCATGCTGCCACGCCAGATCTGGCCGTAAAGCCCGGTCGAAAGCCCGGTTCCGACGCCATAGGTCAGGCCGCGCTTTTCGCGGATCTCCTCCATCAGGCGCGAACTGAAACCGCCGCCGCCCAGGATATGATTGGCCAGGACGGCCGCAAAGTAATCGGGATCGTCGATGGCGATTCCCGGTCCGGCAAAGCTGACGACCGTCTGCGGGCTGTCCCAGTCGATCACCGTCACGCCACGGGTCAATGCCGGCTCGACCGCGTCGGGCAAGGGGGCAGTGGCCTCTTCGGGCAGGCCCGCCAGAACCTTGTCGATCAACAGACCCAGATCCTCGGCCGAGATGTCGCCCGCCGCGCCGACCACCACCCGGTCGCGCGCCAACACCCGGTTCTTGGCCGCAACCAGATCTTGCCGGGTCAGTGCCTGGACGCTGTCCACCGTGCCATTGGCCGAACTGCCATAGGGATGATCGCCCCAAGCCTGTCGCGCCAGTTCCCGGGCCGCAATCACATTGGGGTTGCTGGCCTCGGACCGGATCGCCGCCAGAACCTGCGCGCGCACGCGCTCGACCGCGGCATCGTCGAAGCGGGGCTGGCTCAGCGCCTCGGCCAGCAGTATGGCGGCCTCGTCGCGCGTCTCGGTCAAGGCCCGCAGACTGACATTTACCGTGTCGTCGCCCGCTGCAAAGGACAGGCGCGCGCCCAGATCCTCGACCGCCTGGGCAAAGGCCGTGGCGTCACGGGTGCCGGCGCCTTCCTCCAGCAATGCCGTCATCAGGTTGACCGCGCCCCGTTTGCCGGGCGCATCCATGCTGGCCCCGCCCCGGAACTGGAACTCGACCGCGACAAAGGGGATGCTGTCATCCTGGACCAGCCAGGCGCCAATCCCCTTGGGCGACGTGACCTCCTGGATCTCGATGGCCTTAACGGGCAGGGCGAAGGCCGCGAACAGCAAGAAAAGGGCGGCGCGGATCATCCTTGCACCTCTGATTCGGCGGTTGCGGGAGGCTCGATTGCGGGGGTCGTCGCGGGCGCCTCGGCGGCAAGGCTGTCGGGATGGGGCGCTGCATCCGGCAGCAGCCAGCCGGTCACGCGGCCCGGATTGTCCAGCACCATCCGTGCGGCCTGCATCACCTGGTCATCGGTCACTTCGCTCAGGATGCGTGGCCAGTCCAGCACATCCTCGACGCTCAGGCCCGTCGCCAGGCCCTGCCCGAAATCATAGGCGCGCGCATGGGCGGAATCGCGGCCATAGATTTCCGCAGCCCTGATCCGCGTCCGGACCCGTTCCAGATCGGCCGGGTCGGGGCCTTCCTCAAGGAACCGCGCCAAGGCAGCATCCAGCGCCGCCTCGGCCTCGGCCGGAGACACTCCGTCGGCGGGCACGAGCGACAGAGCGAAGTCGGTGCGGTCCAGCGACAGCCCGTCGTAGCGCGCGCTTGCGAAAAGAGCCTTGCCCGGCAGCACCAGTTCGCGCCCCAGCACAGAGGTTTGCGAGGATCCGCCCAGCAACTCGGCCAGCACCGTCAGCGCCGCCGCCTGGCGCTGGTCGCCCGGTTCGCGCGCGGGGGCCAGGATACGGCGCGTCATCTGCGGTTGCGGCACGCGAGGGTCGGACATTTCCAGGCGCCTGTCGGCCCGTTTGGGCGGCTCCTGCGGGCGCTGGCGGGGGGCGATGTCGCCACGCGCAGGGATGGGGCCGTAATGTTCCTCGGCGAGAGCACGCACCTCCTCGGCCGAGACATCGCCCGCCACGATCAGAATGGCGGCGTCGGGCGCGTAATGGGCCTCATACCAGGCCTTCGCGTCGTCCAGGGTCAGCGCCTCGATCTCGTGGCGCCAGCCGATGATGGGGCGGCCGTAAGGGTGGTTGTCATAGAGAACCGCATTCAGTTCTTCGGCGAACAGGGCGCGCGGATCGCTGTCGATGCGCTGCGCGCGTTCCTCCAGCACGACCTGGCGTTCGGCCAGCCAGTCATCATCCGAGATGTTCAGATTCGCCATCCGGTCGGCCTCCATCGCCATGACCATGGGCAGGCGGTCGCTGGCGATGCGCTGGAAATAGGCCGTGAAATCCCACGAGGTGAAGGCGTTGTCGCTGCCGCCATTGGCCGTGACGATCCGCGAGAACTCGCCCGGCTCAAGGCTGTCGGTGCCCTTGAACATGAGATGTTCCAGATAATGCGCGATGCCGGACTTGCCCGGTTCCTCGTCGGCGGCGCCGATTCGGTACCATACCATCTGCACGACGACCGGGGCGCGGCGATCCTCGATCACCACGGTTTCCAGCCCGTTGGACAGGGTGAAATGGGTGACGCCATCGGCCAGATCGGCCAGGGCGGTGCCTGCGGACAGGATCAGCCCCCCCATGAGCGGCAGGGCGGCGGTGACGGGCGTTTTCAGGGCGGGGCAGGGCATCGGGGAAGCAACCTCCTCTTTCCTGCTGGAAATCTGGACCTCTCGCAACCCGGACGCAACCCGGACTCAAGCGAATGTGTCGCCCCTTCCGTTCGAGGGGCGCGGGGGCGAAGCCCGCGAAAGCCCGGCCCCTCGATGGGGTCGGGCTTTCGCCCCCTGCCCGTCGGTCAGGTGAGGCTTGGCTTCAGGCGATCAGGGTCAGCGGCAGGCTGCGCGGGCCATGCGCCTGCAGGCCGGTCTTCCACAGGACCGGGCCCGCAGCTTCGATCGCCCGTGTGCGCGACAGAAGAGCCGAGAACAGCACCTCCATGTTCAGCCGGGCCAGATTGTTGCCCAGGCAGACATGCGCGCCTGCGCCGAAAGCCAGATGCATGTTCGGCCGGCGCCGGATGTTCAGACGGTCGGGATCGGCAAAGGCCGCCGGGTCGCGGTTCGCGCTGGCGTAGAGCAGGCCGAACTTCGTCCCCTTGGGCCAGTCCTGCCCGCAGATCGTCAGATCCACCGAGGCGTAGCGGTGAAAGAACGGCAGCGGCGCAGAATGGCGGAACATCTCCTGCACGGCCTGCGGCATCAGCGCGGGTTCGGCGCGCAGGGCCGCCATCTGGTCGGGATGGCCGATCAGCGCGTTCAGCCCCGACCCGATCACGTCGATGGTCGAGCCGTGGCCCGCATGGAGGATCTGCATGACCGTGGCGATCAGCTCGTCATGGGTCAGCAGGCCCGCCGTCTCGGCGCCGATCAGCGCGCTCATCAGGTCGTCGCGCGGCGCGGCACGGCGGGCGGCGTAAAGCTCCTCCAGCAGCTCGGCAAACAGCCGCGTCGCCTCCTCGGCGCGGGCCTTTTTGGCGGCGCTGCGGTCTATGTCGAAATAGCTGACGACATCCTCGGACCAGGCGGTCATCTGCGGGGCCAGCGCCGGGTCGGTGCCGATCAGATGGCCGATCACCTGTCCCGGCAGATGGGCGGCCAGGCTCTCGATGAAATCCACCGGCCCCGCGCCGATCAGCGGCGCCAGTTCGCGGGCGACCCAGTCCGCGACGAAGCCGCGCAGGCTTTCAAGCCGTGTCTTGGTGAAAAAGGGAAAGACCGCGCGGCGCAGGCGGTCATGGTCGGGGCCGTCCAGTTCCAGCATCGAGGTCTGGACGTAGCGTTCATGGAACGGCATGTCGTGGAAATTGCCCGCGACCTGAAGGCGGCGCACGTCGTCCGGGGGCAGGAAGGCCGCGGCCGAACGCACCATCCGCCGGTCCAGCGCGATGGCGCGGACATCCTCCATCCGGCTGGCCAGATACCCGTCAAAGGCCGCCCAATAAGGCAGGCCGGGCATGGCACGCAGGCGGGCATAGGCGGGCCAGGGATCGGCGCCGAAATCCGGCGCCGCGGGATCAAGCAGCGGTTCCATCGGATCAGCGCGTCTGCGGCCGGGGCGAGGTCGGCGTGACCGCGCCCGCGCGCTGCCAGCGCAGCAACTCGGCCCGCTGATCCAGCGCCATGGGCGCATAGGCGCGCTGATAGACGCTGGAGTTGAACAGAACCTCAAGCGGGCGGCGGGCATTGCGCTTGCGCCAGCGCAGATCGGCCGCTGCCAGCGTCGCCCGGATCGAAGGGTCGGTGCCAAGGCGTGAGGCATGGGCGACCAGTGCCTGATCGACCGCGCCGATGCCTTGATCGGCCAGCCGCGCCGGGTTGCCGCCAAGCGCCGCCACGGCGTCGCCCTGGGGGTTCGGGTCGGTCAGGTTCGCGCCGCCCGGCGTGGGCGTCGGCAGCACGGCCAGATCGGGCGGCATCGACAAGGGCCGCGTCGGCAGGATGGCGAATTCGTCGGGCGAGGTCTGTCCCGCGCGAATATTCATCAGCCTGCCATCGCCCGAGCAGCCCGCCAGCGCCGTCGCGGCCGCCACTCCGATCATCAGCGCATATGCCCGCATATCCTGCCCCTCTGGTCCTTTGCGCCCGTTCTAGCCGGATTTTCCTGCCCCGTCACGGGGCTGTTCACGGGGCTGTTCACGGGGCTGTTCGCCGGGCAGGCCCGCGGTCCGATCGGGCGCGGTGGCGGGCCGGGTCCGGGGCGCGCGGGGCTTTCGGGGCTTCTTCGGCGGCAAGGATTGCGGTTGCGGGATCAGGACCAGCCCGATGGCCCCCGCAAAGATCGAGATGTCGGCCAGATTGAAGCTGTAGGGGTTCTGCCAGTTGGGCAGCGACATGTTCAGGAAATCGGCCACCGCACCATAGAGGATGCGGTCGATCACATTGCCAAGCGCGCCGCCGATCAGCAGCCCCGCCGAGATCCGCGCCAGCCGTCCGCAGGCGTTGCGGCGCACCCAGAACCAGACCCAGAGGCAGATCGCCAAGGCAATGCCGATCAGCACCCAGCGCATCACCTCCTGATCCGAGGCGAAGAGCCCGAAATTCACGCCCTGATTCCAGGCCATGCGCAGGTTCAGCCAGGGCGGAAAGACATCAATGGCGCGCACCCGGTCCAGGTGCAGGACATGGACGACCCAATATTTCAGCGCCTGATCCAGAACGAAGATCACCGCCGCGACCCAGGCAACCAGGCGCATATCGGCGCGCTGCGGCCCCTTGGGCGCGCGTTTGCGCGGGGTGGCGGGCTTGCGCGCGGGGGCGCGCAGGGGTTTCGCCGGCGCGGCCATCAGTGCCGGAAATGCCGCTGGCCGGTCAGCACCATCGCCAGACCCAGCCGGTTCGCCGCCGCGATCACCTCGTCATCCCGCATCGAGCCGCCGGGCTGGATCACCGCGCGGGCACCTGCCGCTGCCAGCGCCTCGATCCCGTCGGCAAAGGGGAAGAACGCGTCGGACGCCACTGCTGCGCCATTGGTCAGCGGCTCGGGCAGGCCGAGAACCTCGGCCATGTCCTCGGACTTGCGGCGACCGATGCGGGTGCTGTCCACGCGGCTCATCTGGCCCGCGCCGATGCCGACGGTGGCGCGGTCCCTGGCATAGACGATGGCGTTGGATTTCACATGCTTGGCGACGGTCCAGGCGAACATCAGGTCGGCCAGCTCATCTTCGGTCGGCTGACGTTCGGTCACGATCTTCAGATCGGCGCGCGTCACATGGCCGTTGTCGCGGTCCTGCACCAGAAGCCCGCCGGCAACCTGCCGCCAGGCCAGCCCGCCCGCCCGCGGATCCGGCAGTCCGCCCGTGGTCAGCAGGCGCAGGTTCTTCCTGGCGGCAAAGACGCGGCGAGCGTCCTGGTCGGCATCGGGCGCGATGACGACTTCGGTGAAGATCTTCACGATCTCTTCCGCCGTCGCACCGTCCAGCGGCTGGTTCAGCGCGATGATGCCGCCGAAGGCCGAGGTCCGGTCGCAGTCGAAGGCGCGCCTGTAGGCCTCCAGCGCGGTCTCGCCCCGGGCCACGCCGCAGGGATTGGCGTGCTTGATGATCGCGCAGGCGGGGCCGTCCGCGGGGTCGAACTCGGCCACCAGCTCGAAGGCGGCGTCGGTGTCGTTGATGTTGTTATAGGACAGTTCCTTGCCCTGATGCTGCTGCGCGGTGGCCACGCCGGGGCGCGCATCGCCGGTGACGTAGAAGGCGGCCCGCTGATGCGGGTTCTCGCCATAGCGCAGGCCCTGCGCCAGGGTGCCTGCGAAGGCGCGGCGGCGGGGCGTGGCCTCGCCGATGGCCTCGGCCATCCAGGTGCTGACGGCGGCGTCATAGGCGGCGGTGCGGGCATAGGCGATCTGCGCCATGCGCTGCCGGAAGGGCAGGGTCGTGCCGCCATGGGCGTCCAGTTCCGCCAGGACCGCGTCGTAATCCTGCACATCCACGACCACGGTGACGAAGCCGTGGTTCTTGGCCGCCGCCCGGATCATCGCCGGACCGCCGATGTCGATATTCTCGATGCAGTCGTCATAGGCCGCGCCCTTGGCGACCGTCTCCTCGAAGGGATAGAGGTTCACCACCAGCAGGTCGATCGCGCCGATGCCGTGCTGTTCCATGGCGGCCACGTGGTCGGCATTGTCGCGCAGCGCCAGCAACCCGCCATGCACCGCCGGGTGCAGGGTCTTGACGCGACCGTCCATCATTTCCGGAAAGCCGGTCACATCGGCCACGTCGGTCACGGTCAGGCCCGCATCGCGCAGGGCCTTGGCGCTGCCGCCGGTGGACAGGATCTCGACGCCGCGGGCATCCAGCGCGCGGGCGAAATCGACCAGGCCGGTCTTGTCGGATACGGAGATCAACGCCCGCTTGAGGGCAACGGCGGCAGAGGCTGCGTGTGCAGACATGGGTGGGGCCTCGTGTCTCTGGGTGACGCCCAGTTAGCGAATGCCCCGCCCGAGGTCCAGACTCAGCGCCGCGAGGACAGGATCTGGCTGGCCAGTTGCAGCGCGGCCACGACCATGACGGCCGTGCCGATCCCCGAGGCCAGCCCGCCCGCGCCCCGCGCCGCGGTGGTCGCGCCGCGCGTCCGCAGGACGAACTGCGCCAGTTTCAGGCCCATGGCGATGGTGCTCCGTCTCATCGGAATACCTCTGTTCGGGGTTGCTTCGCGGGGGAAAGGCCTGGCGGGGCTGCCGGGTTTCCGTGGGGCGATGTCGCAGCGCGCCGCTTGTCCCCCGCTCAGCCGGGCTTGCGCAGGCGTGCCATGTAGAAGCCGTCCATGCCGCCCCGGTCGGCCCAGTAATCGGGGCGCAGGCGCAGCCCGCCTTCCTCGGTGATCCAGGCGGGGTCGATGCCCGGCAGGTCGGGGCGCTCCACCATCAGGCCGGGATGGCGGGCAAGCGCCTCGTCGATCTGCACCTCGCCCTCGTCGGGGATCAGCGAGCAGGTGGCAAAGACCAGCCGCCCGCCGGGGCGCAGGATGGACAGGGCATGATCCAGCATCGCGGCCTGCAGCGCGATCAATTCGGCGATGCCGTGGCCGTCACGGATGAAGGGCAGGTCGGGATGGCGGCGGATGGTGCCCGTGGCCGAACAGGGCGCATCCAGCAGGATCGCGTCCGGCGCGGTGGCAGGCCGCCAGTCCAGCGCGTCGGCGGCGACCAGATCGGCGGACAGGCGGCAGCGGGTCAGGTTCTCGGTCACGCGGCGCAGGCGCGCATCCGAGATGTCCAGCGCGGTGACCTGCGCCCCGGCCGCGGCCAGTTGCAGCGTCTTGCCGCCCGGCGCGGCGCAGAGATCGACGATCCGCTCGCCGGGTTGCGGGTCCAGCAGGCGGGCGGGCAGGGCGGCGGCGGCGTCCTGCACCCACCAGTCGCCCGCATCATAGCCCGGCAGGGCGCTGACATGGACCGGCCCGTGCAGGCGGAACGATCCGGTCGGCAGCGCCTCGGCCCCCGGAGGCGGCGTGGCGCCGGGCTTGACGGTCAGATCAAGCGGCGCGCCCTGCTGATGGGCGGCCTCGATGGCCAGCAGGGTCGCTGCGTCATAGGCGTGCGCCAGCGGCTCGCGCAGCCATTCGGGCAGGCGCTGCGGTGGCAGATCGGCCCAGCCCTGACAGGCAGATGCCTTGCGCAGCACCGCGTTCACCATTCCCGCCGCCGCCTGCCCGCGTTTGCCCAGGCCGCGCGCCAGATCGACGGCGGCGCCCACGACGCCATGGGCGGGCGCGCCCAGTTCCAGCATCTCGACCACGCCAAGGCGCAGCACATCCGCGATCTGCGGCGCCGGATTGCGCGCGACCAGCCGGGCGATAACGGCATCGGCCCGGCCCTGATGGCGCAGCGTCTCGGCCGCCAGCCGCGCGGCACGCGCCTGGTCGGCCACCGGCAGGGCGCGCAAGGCGTCCGACAGGTCTGACAGCGCACGCCCCTCGCGCACGCCCTGGATCAATCGCAACGCGCCCTTGCGCGCCATATCGCCGCCCGGCCTTGCCAAAATGCTTTCCTTCACCTGAATCTTCGTCAAGACTGGCCCAAGCCCTTACGACCATTCCGAGGATCTTTCCATGAGCGATGACAGAACCGGGGTGCCGGCCGCCGATGCCAGCCCTGCCACGCGCGATCTTCCCCCCGCCGCCCAACGCGCCCTGGCCGAGGCCGAGGAGCGCCGCAAGGCGCGCGCCGCCCAGATCCTGCCCAAGGAATATGGCGGCCGCGATGGTCCTGAACCCGTGCGCTACGGCGATTACGAAAAGAACGGCATCGCGGTGGATTTCTGAGGATGGACTGGCTTCGGGCCTCGGCCATGCAGCAGGGGCGCGCCATCATGGCGGGCATCCTGGACCCCATCGACCAGACCGAGGCCTATCTGGCCGCCGCGAAGGGCCATCCCGATTGCACGCGCATCTATGCCCGTCTGACGCCTGCCCGCGCCCGGTCCGAGGCCGTCGCTGCGCATGACCGCGCCAGGCAGGAGCGCCGCCACAGTCTGCTGGACGGCGTCGCCATCAGCTGGAAGGACAATATCGACAGCGGCGGCACCCCGACCGAGGCCGGCTCTCGCCTGCTGGAGGGCCGGGTGCCGCGCAAGGACGCCATCGTGCTGGCGCGGCTGGCACGGCGCGGCACGGTCTGTCTGGGCAAGACGCATCTGACCGAACTGGCCTTTTCGGGTCTGGGTCTGAACCCGATGACCGCGACGCCGCCCAATGCGCTGGACCCCGACCTGGCGCCGGGGGGCAGTTCGTCGGGGGCGGCGGTCTCGGTCGCGCTTGGGCTGGCGGCGGCGGCGATCGGATCGGATACCGGCGGCTCGATCCGGGTGCCTGCGGCCTGGAACGGTCTGGTGGGGTTCAAGCCGACGCCGGGCGCGGTGCCGGAAAAGGGGGTCGTGCCGCTGTGCCGCAAGTTCGACGTGACCGGACCCATCGCCCGCAGCGTCGAGGATTGCGCCGAGATCTTCGCGCTGATGACGGACCAGCCTGCGCCCGATCTGACGGATGCCTCGATTTCCGGGCGCCGCCTGCTGGTGCTTGAGGGCGCGCCCTTCGACGGCGCCGAGACCGCGCCCGTCACCGCCTTTGCTGATGCGCTGGACAGGCTGGGCCGGGCGGGCGCGCACATCACCCATGTCGCGACCGAATGGACCGACCGCGCGCTGGCCCTGTCGCCGGTGCTGTTCGCCCCCGAGGCCTATGGTATCTGGCGCGCCCAGATCGAGGATGCGCCTGAATTGATGTGGACCCCGGTGCTGGAACGCTTCCGGGGCGGGGCCGATATCAGCGCGATGGATTACGTCGCCGGCTGGGAAAGCCTGACCCGCATCCGCCGCAAATGGGTCAAGGAAATCGCGGGCGGATTCGACGCCGTCCTGATCCCGACCGTGCCGATCCTGCCCCCCAGGGTCGAGCGACTGATGAACGATCAGGCCGAATTCGTGCGCGCCAACCTGCTGGCGCTGCGCAACACGCGGATCGGCAACCTGCTGGGCCTGCCGGCGGTGACGTTGCCCACCGGGCACCCGGCCTGCGGGATTTCGCTGATGGGCCATGCGGGGCGCGACCGGCATCTGCTGTGCGTGGCCGCCGGGGTCGAGGCTGCGCTGGCGGTCTGAGGGCCGCCCGCCTCTGCCTGCTCTTTGCTGGACGCAAGGCGGCGATCACGCTAAAGTTTCTGTCAGGAAAACGGGGCGCAGACCCCGAAGCGAGGCAGAGATGGCAACACCCGAGCGGTTCTCGAACCTGCCGGACTACGCATTCCCGCGTCTGCGGGCATTGCTTGCGGACCTGACGCCGGGGCTGGCGCCGGGCGCCGCCCCCACCGTGCTGACCATCGGAGAGCCGCGCCACGCGATGCCCGATTTCGTCGCGCAGGTGATGGCGGACAGCATCGGCAGCCTTGCGAAATACCCCGTGAACGAGGGCACGCCCGAATTGCTGGGCGCCATCAGCGGCTGGCTGGGGCGGCGCTATGGTCTGGACGTGGCGCCCGACCGGCTGATGGTGCTGAACGGCACGCGCGAGGGGTTGTTCAACGCAGCCCTTGCGCTGTGTCCGGAACGCAAGAACGGCCAGCGCCCCGCGATTCTGGTGCCCAATCCGTTCTATCAGGTCTATGCGGTGGCCGCCGCCGCCGTGCAGGCCGATCCGGTCTTTGTCCCCGCGACGCCCGAAACCGGCAACCTGCCTGATTACGCGGGCCTTGATCCGGCGCTGCTGGACCGGGTGGCGGTCGCCTATCTGTGCTCGCCCGCCAACCCTCAGGGCGCGGTGGCGGGGCGCGATTATCTGGAACGGCTGATCGCGCTGGCCGAGCGGCATGATTTCCTGATCTTCGCCGATGAATGCTATTCCGAGATCTGGCGCGACACGCCCCCGCCCGGCGCCTTGCAGGTGGCGACAGCGATGGGCCTGCCCGACCGGGTGGTGATGTTCAATTCGCTGTCCAAACGCTCGAACCTGCCGGGGCTTCGGTCGGGTTTCGCGGCGGGCGGCGTGGCCCAGATCCGCGAGATGCGCCGCCTGCGCAGCTATGCGGGCGCGCCCTTGCCCCTGCCCGTGCAGGCCGTCAGCGCCGCCGCATGGGGTGACGAGGATCACGTGGGGGCCAGCCGCGCGCTCTATCAGCAGAAATACGCCATCGCGGACCGGGTTCTGGGCGCCATGCCGGGCTATCTGCCGCCCGAGGCCGGGTTCTTCCTGTGGCTGCCGGTAAACGATGGCGAACAGGCGGCGCGCAGGCTCTGGGCCGAAGCGGGCATCCAGGTCCTGCCCGGCGCCTATCTGGCGCGCGAGGTGGACGGGCAGAACCCCGGACGCGGCTTTGTCCGCGTGGCGCTGGTCGCCGATGCCGACGAGACCGAGGCGGCCCTGCGCCGCATGGTTGACGTTCTGACGGATGAAAGGGGCTGAGCCATGGCAAGCTGGCACGCGAAACACCGTGATCCGCTGTTCGACCAGACCACCCGCGCCGCGTTGGAACGCCGCGGCAAGGAGCTGATGGGCGCGGGCCTGATCACGCTGGCGGTGATCGTGGCGATGATCCTGGGCAGCTGGTCCTCGGACGATCCCAGCTTCCTGTCGGCAACGGACGAACCTGCGCAGAATTTGCTGGGCAGCTTTGGAGCCTATATCGCCTCGCCCCTGATGATGATCGCGGGCTACGGGTCCTGGGTGCTGGTTCTGGCGGGTGTCGTCTGGGGCCTGCGGCTGATGCTGCACAAGGGCGAGACGCGGCTGATGCGCGGCATCTTCACGCCGATCGCGGTCGCGCTGGTCGCGGTCTATTGCTCGACCCTGTTGCCGGGGCCGGACTGGCAGCAGACCTATGGCCTGGGCGGCCATTTCGGCGACATGGTAATGGGCGCCATGCTGAATCTGATGCCCGTGAAGGCGCAGATCGGTATCCGGGTGGCGGGCCTGCTGACGGCTGCGGGCGTGGTGGCGATCCTTGCTTTTGTGCTGGGCTTCGACCGGGCCGAACTGCGCGGCCTGTGGCGGCGCTTCGTGATGGGTCTGGCGCTGGCCGCGCAGATGGCGCAGGCGGCCTTTGGCGGCGCGCAGGCACTGGTCGCGGGCCTGCGCGACCGCCGTGCCCGCAATGCGGACGAGGCCCCGCAGCCGCGCGTCGAGCCCGCCCCCGCCCGCACGCGCCGCGCGCCCGAACCCTTCGAGCTGGAGGCCGATATGCCCCAGCCCGAACTGATCGAGCCCGAGCTGATCGACCATGACGATCACGGTCCCGCCCCGACCCAGGACGAATTGCGCGGCCGCATCAGCGACGCGATCACCAGGCGCTCGGGCAAGCCGTCGGTGTTGGCGGCGGTCGCGGCGCGTCTGGCCCGCGACGGTGGCGCCCCTGCTGCCGCTGCGGAACCCGAAGCCGAGCCGCGCCCCTTTGGCGCCGAGACGCCGCGTCAGATCGTGACCCCCGCCAAACGCACCGCGCCCTCGCGCAGCGCCCAGGCCGAGGCCGAGCCGCGCCTGCGCTTCGACGAAAGCGGCCCCGCCTACGAGGTGCCTCCGCTGGCGCTGCTGACCGCGCCGACGGCCAGCGACCGGCACCACATCTCGCAAGAGGCGCTGATGGAAAATGCCCGGATGCTAGAGGCGGTGCTGGACGATTACGGCGTCAAGGGCCAGATCACCGAGGTCCGCCCCGGCCCGGTCGTCACGCTTTACGAACTGGAGCCCGCTCCGGGGCTGAAGGCCAGCCGCGTGATCGGCCTGTCCGACGACATCGCGCGGTCCATGTCGGCCCTGTCGGCGCGGGTCTCGACCGTGCCGGGCCGCACCGTCATCGGCATTGAACTGCCGAATGCGCGCCGCGAGAAAGTGCTGCTGCGCGAGATCCTGGCCAGCCGTGCCTTTGGCGACGGCACGCATCCCCTGCCGCTGGCACTTGGCAAGGATATCGGGGGCGATCCGGTCGTGGCGAACCTGGCCAAGATGCCGCATCTGCTGATCGCGGGCACCACCGGGTCGGGCAAGTCGGTCGCGATCAACACGATGATCCTGTCGCTGCTCTACAAACTGACGCCGGACGAATGCCGGCTGATCATGATCGACCCCAAGATGCTGGAACTGTCGGTCTATGACGGCATCCCGCATCTGCTGTCCCCGGTCGTCACCGACCCCAAAAAGGCCGTCGTCGCGCTGAAATGGGTCGTGGGCGAGATGGAGGACCGCTATCGCAAGATGTCCAAGATGGGCGTGCGCAACATCGAGGGCTATAACGGCCGTGTCCGCGAGGCCCTGTCCAAGGGCGAGATGTTCAGGCGGACCGTCCAGACCGGCTTTGACGAGGATACGGGCGAGCCGATCTTCGAGACCGAGGAGTTCCAGCCCGAGACCTTCCCCTATATCGTGGTGATCGTGGATGAGATGGCCGACCTGATGATGGTCGCCGGCAAGGAGATCGAGGCCTGCATCCAGCGCCTGGCGCAGATGGCGCGGGCCTCGGGCATCCATCTCATCATGGCGACGCAGCGCCCGTCCGTCGATGTGATCACCGGCACGATCAAGGCGAACTTCCCGACCCGGATCAGCTTCCAGGTCACATCCAAGATCGACAGCCGCACCATTCTGGGCGAACAGGGCGCCGAGCAGCTTCTGGGCCAGGGCGACATGCTCTACATGGGCAATGGCGCGCGGATCACCCGCATCCACGGCCCCTTCGTCAGCGACGAAGAGGTCGAGGAGGTTGTGACGCATCTGAAATCCTTCGGACCGCCCAGCTACCAGTCCGGCGTGGTCGAGGGCGTGGACGAGGACAAGGCCGACGACATCGACGCCGTGCTGGGCCTTGGCGGCGGAGAAAGCGGGGACGAGGCGCTTTACGACCAGGCGGTGATGATCGTCGCGCGCGACCGCAAATGCTCGACCAGCTACATCCAGCGCAAGCTGGCCATCGGTTACAACAAGGCCGCCCGTCTGGTCGAGCAGATGGAAGAACAGGGCGTCGTCAGCGCAGCGAACCATGTCGGCAAGCGCGAGGTTCTGGTGCCCGAGATCTGATCGCGGGAGCCGGCGCCCAAGGAGACATCCATGACCGTCTGGCAGCTTCACATGCTGAATGCGCGCGGCACGCTGACGCCCATCATGGCCGAGATCCGCGCCCATGCGCGCGAGGTTGTCGAACTGGTCTCGCAGCGACTGGACCTGCCGCGCTTCGATCTGGTGGTGCGTCGTGGCGATGCGGTGATCCCGGAATGGGGGATTGCGGGGCAAGCACCCGCGCTTGGCGTGATCGAATTGGTCCTGGACCCCGACCGCGTCGAAGCGCCGCATTTCAGGCGGATGCTGGTGCGGCAGATGGTCCATCTGCTGCGGTGGGAGATAGCGCCACCGGACCGCTCTTTGGGCGAGGCGCTGGTGGCGGCCGGATTGGCGGGGCATCTTGTGACCGAGCTACTGGGTGGCGTGGACCCGTGGGATCAGGTGCGGCCCGGAACGGGGATGCTGAAACAGGCGGCCGCCCTGTGGGCACGGCGCGATCAGGATCCTGGCGAGTGGTTCCAGGGGCGCGGGCGGATGCGGAAATGGTCGGGTTACGGGCTGGGCTACCGGATCGTTGCCGAGCATCTGGCCGAGGGCGGCGATGCGGCGGCGCTGGTCCATGCGCCCGCCGACGCCTTCCGGGCCGCCTTGCGGCGGTTGATGGCGATGGAAGGGGTGGAAGAGCCCGAGACGGTCGCGCCCTCTGAGGTCGAGGAGGCACCCGGCGAAGAGGCCGCGGGCAACTCGCCCCCCGGACGCCCCGAGGATAGCTGAGCCAAGGCAAAGGGGCTGGGGTCAGGCGCTTGTGCGGCGGGCGGCGAAGGCGAGGGTCAGGGCGATCCCGGCCAGGGCACCGCCCAGATGGGCCTGCCAGGCGACCGAGGGCATGGCGAAGGTCAGTGCGACATTCAGGCCGAGGATCAGCGCCACCGCGCGGGCCAGCGGTGCTGTCGAACGCTGGCGACGTCTGAGCGTCAGCGCCGTCTGAACGACCAGCGCGCCCGCGATCCCGAAGACCGCGCCCGAGGCGCCGATCATCGGGCCCGCGGCGGGTTCCAGCCAGGCGAAGACCAGCGCGCCTGCGATCTGCGAGACGAGATAGACCAGCGCCATCTGGCCCGTGCCCATCATCCGCATCAATTCGCGCGACAGGGCGGCAAGGCCGATCATGTTCATGGCCAGGTGCAGCAGCCCCGCATGGAGAAGGCCGTAGCTGGCGAACATCACCCATTGCTGGAAGGGATAGAGGCCCGTTCCTTGCCAGAAGACCGGCGACCAGAAGCCGCCCAGCATCACTGTCGCATGGCGCGCGACCGGATAGCCGAAAAGGCCGGCCGCGATCAGCGCGCCCTCGATGAGACAGCAGGCCAGGATGACCAGCCGCACCCAGAGCGGCAGCGCCACCGGGCCGAGCCTGCGCGCCGAGACGCGCGGAAAGGCCGCCGGGCGCGGGTCGCGCAGCGGGTCAGTCATCGGCCTTGATCTGCCGCGCCTCGTCGATCAGCATGATCGGGATGCCTTCGCGGATCGGGAAGGCCAGACCGGCCGCGCGCGAGACCAGTTCCTGGCGCGCCGCGTCATAGGCCAGCGTGGTGTGGGTCACGGGGCAGACCAGCGCTTCCAGCATGTGGCGGTCGAAGCCGGGGGCGGTGTCGGTCATTGCAGTCTTTCCTCGTCCTGGCCCCCATGCAGCGCGAATTCGATCAGGCCGACCAGCAATTCGCGCCGGTCCGTCAGGCTGGGCGATTCCAGCAGCGCCTGCTTGTCGCCCGCCGAGAAGGGCAGCATCATCGAGAGCGAGTTGATCAGCAGCTCGTCCTCGGCCTGGGCGGCGGCCTCCCAATCGGTCGAGAGGCCTTCGCTTTGCATGAAGCGGGCGAGCAGCGCGAAGAGGGCCTGCCGGTCGAGGCCGTCATCCTGTTCCGGCGCGCCGAGATCGCGCCCGAACGACGACCAGTCGATCCCGGCCTGAAGATAGGGGGCAAAGCCCTCGAATGTTTCCAGCAGCCGAAAGCGCGAGACCGCCGCAAGCGAAATCATCATGCGACCGTCATCGGTTTCCGAAAACGCCACCACGCGCCCCGCGCAGCCGATCGAGGCCAGTCCGTCGCCTTCGGGCTGGATCAGGCCGATCAGGCGATGGGGTGTCTTCAGCGTGTCTTCCAGCATCTGCAGGTAGCGCGGCTCGAAGATATGCAGTGGCATCCGGGCGCGTGGCATCAGCACGGCGCCGGTCAGCGGGAAAAGGGGGATGCGGTCAGGAAGATCGAAGCGGCGGCGCATCGGCTCAGGCGAAGATCAGCGAGGACAGCCGGCGGCGACCCTTCTGCGCGATGGGATCGCCGGGTTTCAGGCTATCGAAGATGGTCAGAAGCTGCGTCTTGACCACGCCATCGTTCCACTCACGATCGCGGCGGAAGCTGTCCAGAAGGATTTCGACTGCCTCCTCGGTCCGGCCAGCCGCGTGCAGGGCGGTCGCGTAATCGAGGCGCGCCTGCTGATCGGCGGGATCGGCCTCGACACGGGTCTGAAGCTCGTTCAGGGGGCCCGCATTCTCGGCCTGGCGGGCAAGATCCAGCTGGGCGCGAGCGGTCTCGACCGGGGCGGCGCCGGCGATGGCGGGTGGCACCTGCGACAGCGTGGCCGCGGCCGCGGCCATGTCACCCGCTGCCAGATGCGCGCGGATCAGGCCCCCCCAGGCTTCGGGGCTGTCGGGCATCTCGCCGATGATGGCGGTAAACGTCTCGATGGCGTCGGCGGTCTCTCCGGCCTCGATCATCTGGTCGCCGGCCTTGATCGCTTCGGCCAGCCCGCCGTCATCGCCGCCCATCGCCACCAGCTTTTCGACGAACTGCCTGATCTGGCTGGCCGGGATCGCGCCCTGGAAGGCATCGACGGGACGGCCCTGGAAGAAGGCATAGACGGTCGGGATCGACTGCACGCGAAGCTGGGCCGCGATCATCTGGTTCTCGTCCACGTTCACCTTGGCCATCCGCACGCGGCCCTTGTGGCGCGCCACCTCGGCTTCAAGCGCGGGGCCGAGCGTCTTGCAGGGGCCGCACCAGGGCGCCCAGAAATCGACGATCACAGGAACCTGCATCGAGGCCTCGACCACCTCGGCCATGAAATCGGCCTCGGTCACATCCTTGATGACATCGCCGGTCCTGGGTGCTGCGGCCCCGTCGAAAAACATGCTCATGGCGTCCCCAAAGCTTCTGGTTGGTGTTTCGGGCAATATGGGCGCTTGGCCCGGCAAGCGAAAGTCCCCATCGGATCAAAGGTCGAAGCGGGCCAGGACCGGGACGTGATCGCTTGGGCTTTCCCAACCCCGGCATTCGCGCAGGATGCGGCTGCCATGAGCGGCATTGGCGATGTCGGGGCTGGCCCAGATATGGTCCAGCCTGCGCCCCTTGTCGGCGGCGTTCCAGTCGGGCGCTCGATACGACCACCAGCTGTAGAGCTTGCCCTCGGGGATGTCCTGGCGCGTCACATCCACCCACTGCCCGGCATCCTGTGCCTGAGCCAGATGCTCGACCTCGATCGGGGTGTGGCTGACGACCTTCAGCAATTGCTTGTGCGACCAGACATCATCCTCGCGCGGGGCGATGTTCAGATCACCCACAAGGATGGATTTCTGCGGGCGGTCGGCGTGGAAGGCGTCGCGCATCTCGGTCAGGAAATCCAGCTTCTGCCCGAATTTCTCGTTCACTTCGCGGTCGGGAATGTCGCCGCCTGCGGGCACATAGATGTTGTGGATCACCACGCCGTTGTCCAACCGGGCAGACACATGGCGCGCATGGCCCAGGCTGGCATAATCGCGGTCGCCCGCATCGGTGATCGGCAGGCGCGACAGGATGGCAACGCCGTTGTAACCCTTTTGACCTCGCGCGACGATGTGGTGATAGCCCAGTTCGGCAAAGCGGGTCAGGGGGATCTTCTCGACCGGCGACTTGCATTCCTGAAGGCAGAGGATGTCGGGGCCTTGCTCGGCCAGAAACCGCGCGACCAGCCCTTCGCGCAGGCGGACCGAGTTGATGTTCCAGGTGGCGATGGTGAACATGGGGGTCTCCTTTGCGGCGGAGCCTAGCCGCGGGGGCGCCGGGTGCCAAGCCGGGGTTGCGATATGGGACGCCTGCGCTATGGATTGGGGAAACGCGAAAGGGCCTGCCATGCGGCGCATGACCATCGACGATGCCCTGACGCAGGGCGGCACGGGCCGGTTCCAGTGGCGCCTGCTGGGAATCTTCGGGCTGGTCTGGGCGGCGGATGCGATGCAGGTCATCGCGGTGGGCTTCGCCGCGCCCTCGGTGGCCGTCACCTTCGGTCTGGACCGCGTGACCGCCTTGCAGATCGGCACGGCGTTCTTTCTGGGCATGTTCGCGGGCGCGTTCCTGTTCGGGCGGCTGGCCGACCGGATCGGGCGTAAATGGGTGCTGGTCGGGACCGTTGCGATGGATGCGGTCTTTGGTCTGGCCTCGGTCTGGGCGGGGGATTTCACCTGGCTTCTGGCGCTGCGCTTCCTGACCGGGGTGGCGGTGGGCGGCACGCTGCCCGTCGATTACGCCATGATGGCCGAGTTCCTGCCGCCGCGGAACCGGGGGCGCTGGCTGGTCTGGCTGGAGGGGTTCTGGGCGATCGGCACCATCGTCATTGCCCTGACCGCCTGGGCCGCTGTCACCATGGGCGCCGATGCGCCTTGGCGCTGGATCTTCTTCGTGGCCGCCGCCCCCGCGCTGATCGGGTTCTTCCTGCGCTTCTGGATCCCCGAAAGCCCCATGTATCTGGTCCGCACCGGCCGGCAGGCCGAGGCGCGCGCCGTGATCCAGAAGGTGCTGGCCGTAAATGGCGCGCCGCCCCTGCCGCCCCAGACCCATCTGGTCGCCGCGCCGGTCGAGGCCGGGGCCGCGCGCTCGATCTGGGCGGGGTCGCTGCGGCGGGTCACGCTTGGCGTTCTGGCGGTGTGGTTTCTGGTCTCGCTGTCCTATTACGGCGTTTTCGTCTGGGTGCCCGGCCAGCTGGCGACCGAGGGCTTCGGCTTTGTCCGCGGCTACGGTTTCCTCGTGGTGCTGGCCCTGGCGCAGGTGCCGGGCTACGCGCTGGCCGCCTGGGGGGTCGAGGCCCTGGGCCGCCGCGCCACGCTGACGGGGTTCCTGATCCTCAGCGCGGCGGGTTGCGGCATGTTCGCCTTTGCGACCGCGCCTCTGCTGGTCGCCGCCGCCCTGATCGTGATGAGCTTTGCGCTGCTGGGCACCTGGGGCGCGCTTTACGCCTTTACGCCCGAGCTTTACCCGACCCATCTGCGCGGGACCGGCATGGGCACGGCCAGCGCCATGGCACGGCTGGGGGGCATCCTTGCGCCCAGCCTGCTGGCCGTGGTCTTCGCCAAGGGCTTCGGTCTTGCCATCGGCAGTTTTGCCGCATTGCTGCTGCTGGCCGCGCTGGCCCTGATGCTGGTCAGGGCCGAGACGCGCGACCGCGCCATCGCCTGACGCCGGGAACGCAGCCGCGCCGGGGCCCGTTGCCCTGACGACAGAACGCAAGGAGGAAGGCATGGGCCAATTGGTCAACGGCGTCTGGAAGGACGAATGGTATGACACCGACAGCACCGGCGGCGAGTTCAGGCGCGACACGTCGAAGTTCCGCAACTGGGTGACGGCGGATGGCAGCGCAGGTCCGACTGGCCAGGGTGGCTTTCGGGCGGAAAGCGGGCGCTATCACCTCTATGTCAGCCATGCCTGCCCCTGGGCGCATCGCACGCTGATCTTTCGCGCCATCAAGGGGCTTGAGCCGCATATCGAGGTCTCGGTCGTGCATCCCGACATGGGGTCCGAGGGCTGGGAGTTCCGCACCGATTTCGACGGCGCCACGGGCGACCGGCAATTCGGGCTGGCTTATCTGCGCGAGGTCTATGTCAAGGCGCGGCCCGATGCCTCGGGGCGGGTCACGGTGCCTGTCCTGTGGGACAAGGAAACCGGCCAGATCGTGTCGAACGAAAGCGCCGACATCATCCGCATGTTCAACAGCGCTTTCGACGACATCACCGGCAATCGCGACGATTACTGCCCCGAAGATTTGCGCGAGGCCATCGAGCCGATCAACGACCGGATCTATGACACGGTGAACAACGGTGTTTACAAGGCCGGCTTCGCCACCACGCAGGCCGCTTATGACAAGGCGGTGCATCCACTGTTCGACAGTCTCGACTGGATCGAGGGGATGTTGTCCGAAAACCGCTATCTGACCGGCGACCGGATCACCGAGGCCGATTGGCGGCTGTTCACGACCGTGCTGCGCTTCGACGCGGTTTATCACACGCATTTCAAGTGCAACCGCCGCCGGATCGTGGATTACCCGAATCTATGGGGCTGGGCGCGTGAACTCTACCAATGGCCCGGCGTCGCCGAGACCGTGCATTTCGACCATATCACGCGGCACTATTACTACAGTCATGACATGATCAATCCGCACCGGATCATTCCCATCGGCCCCCGGCCCGACTGGACCGCGCCCCACGGTCGCGGATGAGAAAAAGCCCCGGCAGCCTGACTGCCGGGGCAAGGGAGAGGAGGGAGTGTGGCCGCATCCACCGACCACTGGGCTTCGGGTGGAAAACGCATCCCCGCCGCGCCGGTTCCCGCGATGATATGATCGGCGGGAAGTCGCGCAGGGTTTCAGGCGACCAGCCGGTAGCCGCCCGATTCCGTCACCAGAAGGCGGGCATTCGAGGGATCGGGCTCGATCTTCTGGCGCAGGCGGTAGATGTGGGTTTCCAGCGTATGCGTGGTCACACCCGCATTATAGCCCCAGACCTCGTGCAGCAGCACGTCGCGCGGCACGACACCATCCTGCGCCCGATAAAGGAACTTCAGGATGTTCGTCTCTTTCTCGGTCAGGCGGATCTTGCGGTCCTTCTGGTCGATCAGCATCTTCATCGAGGGCTTGAACGTATAGGGCCCAAGCTGGAAGATCGCGTCCTCGGATTGCTCATGCGTGCGCAGCTGGGCGCGCAGGCGGGCCAGCAGGACCGGGAACTTGAAGGGTTTGGTGACGTAATCGTTCGCGCCCGCATCCAGACCCAGGATCGTGTCCGCGTCGGTGTCGTGACCGGTCAGCATCACGATGGGGCATTTGACGTTCAGCTTGCGCAGTTTCTTGCACAGCTCGCGCCCGTCCGTGTCAGGCAGGCCGACATCCAGCACGACCAGATCGAAAATGGCGTTCCTGGTGGCCTCGACGGCCTCGGCGCCGCTGCCGGCTTCGGCAACGTCGAAATCTTCGGTGGCGACCAGTTGTTCGGCCAGCGCCTCGCGCAGGTCTTCCTCGTCATCGACCAGAAGGATTTTTTTCAGTCCGGGCATGTTGCCTCCTTTGGCTTCTCGGCACACATGAAGGATCACGCCCGCGTGTCGTCCAGCACCATGTCGGAAGTCTCACATGGTTTTGTCGCACAGGCGGGTTTTGTTTCGGATTGTTTCAGAAAGCGCCCGCATGAGCCTGATCCCGACCCTTGCCGAAATCGTGGCCCGCGCCCGCGCCGACCTGCGGATGGGTCTGCCCGTGATGGTGGGCAGCCACGTTGCCGCAGCGGCCGAAACCCTGTCGGCGGCGCGCCTGGCCGATTTGCGTGCGCTTGGGCCCGCTGTGCTGGTCCTGACCGAGCGGCGGGCGCAGACGCTGAAGGCGCGTGCCTATGATGCGGGGCTTGCGCGCGTGATCCTGCCGCCCAAGGCCGATCTGGCCTGGCTGCGCGCGCTGGCCGATCCGGCCCATGATCTGCGTCGCGCGATGAAGGGGCCGCTTTTCACCGCGCGCGAGGGCGATGCCACCGATCACCGTGCCGCGCTGGCGCTGACGAAATCGGCGCAGCTTCTGCCTGCCGTCGTCATGGTTCCTGCCGCCCCGGTCGAAGGTCTGACCCGCCTGCCGACCGCGCCCCTGATGGCGCAATTGTCGCAAGAGGCCGCGCTGGCCCCGGTCGCCGCCGCCCGCGTGCCGATCATCGCTTCGGAACGGTCGCGCCTGCATGTCTTTCGCCCCGACAATGGCGGCGAAGAGCATTACGCCGTCGAGATCGGCGATCCCCCCCGCGACACCCCGGTTCTGGCGCGGTTGCATTCGGCCTGTTTCACCGGCGACGTTCTGGGCAGCCTGAAATGCGATTGCGGCCCGCAGCTTCAGGCCGCGCTCAGTGCGATGGGGCAGGCCGGGGCCGGCGTGCTGCTCTATCTCAATCAGGAAGGTCGGGGCATCGGGCTGGCCAACAAGATGCGCGCCTATGACCTGCAGGATCAGGGCTTCGATACCGTCGAGGCCAATCACCGCCTTGGCTTCGAGGATGACGAGCGTGACTTTCGCATCGGCGCCGCCCTGTTGCGACGGCTGGGCTTTCGGGCTGTGCGGCTTATGACGAACAACCCGCGCAAGGTGGCGATGATGCAGGGCCACGGCATCGACGTGGCCGAACGTGTGCCGCTGATCGTGCCGCAGAACCCGCATAATCAGGGCTATCTGGCCGTCAAGGCGCAGAAATCTGGCCACCTGCTGTGAGGGCCGAGGACATGGTCCTGACGCCAGCCGGGCTGCGTTTTCGCGGGCGGCTCTTTCCCTGCGCCATCGGCAAGGGGGGCATCAGCGCCACCAAGCGCGAGGGCGATGGCGCGACCCCCGAGGGACGCCACCGCATCACCGGGCTGTGGTATCGTCCCGACCGCCTGCCGCCGCCGGCGCCTTGGGCGCGGCCCATCGGGCCGGGCGATCTGTGGTGCGACGATCCGGGCCATCCGGCTTACAACCGCCATGTTCGCGCCCCGCTGTCGGCCAGCCATGAACGCCTGCGCCGGGCCGATCCGCTATACGACCTGATCCTGACGACCGACTGGAATCAGGCGGGGATGCCGGGCCGGGGCTCGGCGATCTTCCTGCATCAATGGCGCAGGCCCCGCTTCGGGACCGAGGGTTGCATCGCCTTTGCCCGCCCGCATCTGCTGTGGATCGCGGCCCGCGCGGTGCCGGGGACGGTGCTGATCGTCAGTTGCCGGCCCTAGCCGTAATCGCGCGCCCCGAAGATCGCCGAGCCGACGCGCACATGGGTCGCGCCCTCGGCGATGGCGGTCTCAAAATCGGCGCTCATCCCCATGGACAGAAGGGCCAGGCCATTATCCTGGGCCAGCCGCCGCAGCAGGCGGAAATGGGGCAGCGGGTCCAGACCCTCGGGCGGGATGCACATCAGCCCCTCGGGCGACAGGCCCAGATCGCGGCATTGGCGCAGGAAGCCGGGCAATTCGTCGGCCAGGATCCCGGCCTTCTGCGGCTCGTCCCCGGTATTGACCTGGACGAACAATTGCGGCTGGCGGCCCTGTTCCGCGCAATGCTGCGCCAGCTTGCGAGCCAGCGTCATCCGATCCAGCGTATGGATCGCGTCGAACAGGCCGACCGCCGCGCGCGTCTTGTTCGACTGGAGCGGGCCGATCATGTGGAGCGAGACATCCGGATAGCGGACGCGCCACGCCGGCCACTTGCCTTGGGTTTCCTGGACGTAGTTTTCGCCAAAGACACGGTGGCCCTGGTCCAGCACGGCCTGCACCCGCGCGGCGGGCTGCACCTTGCTGACCGCGATCAGCGTCACGCTGCCGGGCGCGCGCCCGGCCTGTTGTTCGGCCGCCCGGATGCGGCGCCTGATGTCATCCAGTCCCATGTCTGCACAAGACAAAAAGAAAAGAGCGGGCGCAAGGCCCGCTCTTTCCGTAACCGCTGATCGTGGGATCAGAAGTTGAAGCGCACACCGAAGTCGGCGATGATGTCTTTGTTGTAGTTGCGGTGGATCGCGGTGGCCAGGTAGGCGCCGCCCAGGTCGTACTTGCCGCCGATGCCATAAGCGATGTCGGTGGCGTTGTCGGCCGCGTCGTTGTTGGCGACATAGCCTTTGACGGTGGTCAGCGGAGCAACTTCGAACTCGCCATACAGCGTGATGGTGGTGCTGTCAGCGTCGCCGTTGTCGATCCAGTTCAGACCCACGGTGTTCTCGGTGCCCGGCAGGGTGTAGGCGGCGCCCAGGAAATACTGGTCGTTGCCGTCGATGCCAGCGCCGTCCATGACAGCGGCGGCCGACAGGGCGATACCGTCCATCTTGTAATCGACCGAGACGCCGATCTCTTCATCGCCGCCGGCCAGCGAAGCCTGGTCGGTGTTCACATAAGAGATGCGGGCGGTCAGAGCGTCAACCGCATAGGTCGCGGCGATGCCGACGCGGTTGTTGTTGGCGCCGTAGCCGCCGGTCGAATAGGCGAAGAAATCGCCCGAGGGGTTGCCGAGCGAGCGGTCGAAGATACCGATTTCCGACGCGTAGAGCAGGTTGGCGCTGTCGAAGGCGGTGCCGACGTTGCCGACCGACACGGTCAGGCCGCTGGCGGTCACGTAGATCTGGCCGGGAGCGAAGCGGTTCAGTTCCGGCTGGCCCTGATCCCACTGGAAGCGCAGGCGGGCGCCGAAATCAACGCCCTGGTCGGTCGAGTTGGTGGCCAGCACGTTCAGACGGACGCGCGACTGGATCTGGGTCTCTTGCTGGGTGCCGTTGGCGCGGTTCTCGACAAAGTCCAGACCGGTGCGGGCGAAGCCCGAGAATTTCACGTCGGCCGCGGCGACACCGGCCGACAGGACCAGCGCGGTGGAGGCGATAAGAGCCTTTTTCATGGTGTGTTCCCTCTTGTCTCTCTGGTGCCCAAGCCGGCGATCCCGCCCTGGGTATGCTGTTTGTTTCCTCCTTTCGGACTTGTGATGCAACGGAATCAGGTTTGCGCTGATTTCTTTGGTCATTTCTGTGATGCACAAGGGCCACACCTGCGATTGCGTCCTTGATCCTTGGCGGCCTTGCGGCAGGCCCCGCCCTTGCCTTCGACAGGGCAAGGCGCTTGTTTTGCACCGCCGATCCGGTCTAATGCTTGGCCCACAAGCAACAGCCGGGGGATGGCATGACACCTGCACGCATTGCGCGCCTGACAATGGCCACCATGCTGATGGCGGGTCTTGCTGCCTGCGGCGGCGCCCGCAATGCCTCGACGACCGAGGCTGCCCTGAACGAGCCCGACATGCGCCCCGCCCTGCGCGGGACGCGCATCCAGGACGTGTTCGGCCGGTCCGAGGATCTCAACGCGACCATCGGGGTGAACAAGTATCTGTGGAATGCCAGCCTCGAGGTTCTGAACTTCCTGCCCGTGCAGACGGTGGACCCTTTCACCGGGGTGATCCAGACGGGCTTCGGCACGCCTCCCGGCGGGGGGCGCGCCTATCGTGCGACAATCCATATCACCGATCCAGCGCTGGACGCGCGCAGCCTGCGGCTGTCGCTGCAAGGCCCGGGTGGCGCCGCGGTCGAACCCGGCACCGTCCGCGCGGTCGAGGATGCGATCCTGACCCGCGCGCGCCAGTTGCGTCTGCGCGACGGACGGCTGTAGCGACCGAACGCGGCGGGCGCATCTGGACCCGCTGCGGCGGGGCGTATAAACCCTGCGGGCAACGAATGATGCCCGAGGTTCCCGATGCCCTATGATCCCGCCACCAGCGAAGCCCGATGGCAGAAGGCCTGGGCCGAGGCCGGCAGCTTTACCGCCACCCGCGACGACCGCCCGAAATACTACGTGCTGGAGATGTTTCCCTATCCCTCGGGGCGCATCCATATGGGGCACGTCCGCAACTATACGATGGGCGACGTGGTGGCGCGCTTCAAGCGTGCCCAAGGGTTCAGCGTGCTGCATCCGATGGGCTGGGACGCCTTCGGAATGCCCGCCGAGAACGCCGCGATGGAACAGGGCGGTCATCCTCGCGACTGGACCTATGCCAATATCGCCACCATGCGCGAGCAGTTGAAGCCCCTGGGCCTGTCCATCGACTGGAGCCGCGAATTCGCCACCTGCGACGACGCCTATGTGGCCCAGCAGCAGGCGCTGTTTCTGGACATGCTGGAAGCAGGGCTTGTCACCCGCAAGTCGGCGCAGGTGAACTGGGATCCGGTCGATATGACCGTGCTGGCCAACGAGCAGGTGATCGACGGCAAGGGCTGGCGATCGGGCGCGCCGGTCGAGCGGCGCGAACTGACGCAGTGGTTTTTCAGGATCAGCGAGTATTCGGACGAATTGCTGGAGGCGCTGGAGGGGTTGAAGGGCTGGCCGGAAAAGGTGCGCCTGATGCAGGCCAACTGGATCGGCAAGTCGCGCGGCCTTCAGTTCCGCTTCCAGACCGTCGATGCGCCCGCCGGCCACGAGACGATCGAGGTCTATACGACCCGCCCCGACACACTGATGGGCGCGTCCTTCGTCGCCTTGTCGCCGGATCATCCGCTGGCCAGGGAACTGGCTGCCTCGCGCCCCGAGATCGAGGCTTTCCGCGAGGAATGTCGCCGGATCGGCACGACCGAAGAGGCCATCGAGACCGCGCCGAAGCTGGGCCTGGATACCGGGCTGACAGTGCGCCATCCGCTGGACCCGGAGTGGCACTTGCCGATCTGGATCGCGAACTTCGTGCTGATGGATTACGGCACCGGCGCGATCTTCGGCTCGCCCGCGCATGACGCCCGCGACCACGAATTCGCCACGAAATACGGCTTGCCCATCCGCGCCACCTTCGGCGAACGCGGAATGACGCAGGATCAGGCCGACGCGCTGGTGGCAAAGGCACCCTTCGTGCCCGCCAGGACAGAGGTCGTCACCTATGTGCGCGGATTTGCCGGTGCGGCCGATCAGACCGGCGAGGCCGCGGTGGACGCCGCCATCGCCCATGCCGAGGCGCAGGGCTATGGCGAGGGCGTGACCAAGTTCCGCCTGCGAGACTGGGGCATCTCGCGCCAACGCTACTGGGGCTGTCCGATCCCGGTCGTCCATTGCGACGCCTGCGGCACCGTCCCCGAGAAAAAGCAGAACCTGCCCGTGCTGCTGCCGCAGGACGTGACCTTCGACCTGCCCGGCAACCCGCTGGACCGCCATCCCAGCTGGCGGCAGGTGCCATGCCCTGTCTGCGGAAACGCCGCCCGGCGCGAGACCGACACGATGGACACCTTCGTTGACAGCAGCTGGTACTACGCCCGCTTCACCTCGCCCCATGCGGATACGCCCACCGACCGGGCAGAGGCCGATTACTGGATGAACGTGGACCAGTATATCGGCGGGATCGAACACGCGATCCTGCACCTGCTCTATTCCCGATTCTTCGCCCGGGCGATGGTCAGGACCGGCCACCTGCCCGAGACGGCGAAGGAGCCCTTCAACGCGCTGTTCACCCAGGGGATGGTCACGCACGAAATCTACAAGACCACCGACGATCGCGGCCGTCCGGTCTATCACCTCCCCGAGGACGTGAAGGACGGGAAGCTGGCGGACGGCACCCCCGTCGAGGTCATCCCCTCGGCCAAGATGTCGAAATCCAAGAAGAACGTCGTCGATCCGGTGGACATCGTCAGCCGCTTCGGCGCCGACACCGCGCGCTGGTTCATGCTGTCCGACAGCCCGCCCGAACGCGACGTGGAATGGACCGCCGCCGGGGCCGAGGCCGCAGCGAAATTCCTGGCCCGCGTCTTCCGCCTGGCCGAGGAGGCTCCGGCCGAGGGCGGCGACGACCCCGCCCTGACCCGCGCCGCGCATCGCGCCATCGCGGATGTCACGAAGGCCATCGAGGGCTTTGCCTTCAACAAGGCGGTCGCCAGGCTCTACGAGCTGGCCAATGCGGTCGGCAAGTCGCCGGCCGGGGGCGAGGCGCGCCGCGCCGTGCTGCGCATCATGGCGCAGCTGATGGCGCCGATGGTGCCGCATCTGGCCGAGGAGGTCTGGGCGATATCGGGCGGGCAGGGGATGGTCGTGGACGCGCCCTGGCCACAGGCCGATCCGGCCTTGCTGGAGGATGATACCGTGACGTTGCCCATCCAGATCAACGGCAAGCGCCGGGCCGAGATTGCGGTGCCCAGGGACATGCCCAGGGAAGAAGTCGAGGCGCTGGTCCTGGCCGACGAGACGGTGCAACGTTTCCTGGACGGCGCGGCGCCCAGGAAGCTGATCGTGGTGCCGGGGCGGATCGTCAATGTGGTCGCCTGACCGTCGGGCGCTGATTCTTGGCTTGCTGGCCATGGCCGGTTGCGGATTGCAGCCAGTCCATGGCCCGGGCGGGGGCGGCAACCGCCTGTTCGGCAAGGTCCGACCGCGCGACCCGGACACGCCGCTGGATTTCGTGTTCAACCGCCGGCTGGCCGAGAGGCTGGGCCCCGATGACATGGCGATCTACGATCTGGATTACCGGATCAGCGTCGGCGTCACGTCTCAGGCGATCACGCCGGACGAGATCACGACCCGTTATTCGCTGAACGGCACCGCCGATTTCGCCCTGACCGGGCCGGACGGCGCGGTGCTGACGCAGGGCCGCGTCAGCAGTTTCACCTCTTATTCGACGACCGGGACGACCATTTCGACCCTGGCGGCCGAGGGCGACGCGCGCGAGCGGTTGGCCCTGATGATGGCCGATCAGGTGGTCACGCGGCTTCTGGCCGCTGCCCGCACCCTGCCGGGCTGAGCGATGCTGCTGAAAGGGGCCGAGATCGCGCGCTATCTGGCCCGGCCTGACCCGTCGCGGCCGGGTCTGCTGATCCATGGGCAGGACGCGATGCGCGTTGCGATGAAGCGGGCCGAGGCCGTCAGGGCGTTGGTCGGCGAGCGTGCCGACGAAGAGATGCGCCTGACCCGCATGGCAGGGGCCGGGCTGAAGAAGGATCCCGCCCAGTTGCTGGACGCGGTGCGCGAGGTGGGGTTCTTTCCCGGCCCGCGCGTCGTGCTGGTCGAGGACGCGCCCGACGGCGCGGCGGATGCGGTGCGTGCCGCACTGGAGGGATGGCGCGCGGGCGATGCGGTGATCGTGATGACCGCGGGGGCGCTGGCAAAATCCTCGGCGCTGCGAAAGCTGTTCGAGACGCATGGTCAGGCGATCTGCGCGCCGATCTACGACGACCCCCCCGGCGAGGACGAGATCGCGCGCTGGCTGTCCGATGCCGGTCTGCGCGAGGTGCCGCGCGATGCCATGCGCGAGATGCTGGTCCTGGCCCGCGCGCTGGACCCCGGCGATCTGCGCCAGACGATCGAAAAGATCGGGCTTTACAAGCATGGCGACCCCTCGCCCCTGACACCGGACGAAATCGCCCTGATGGCCCCCGCCACGATCGAGGCGGATCTGGACGAACTGATCCACGCCGTCGCCGAACGCCGCGAGGCCGAATTCGGCGCATTGATGCGGCGGATCTCGGCGCAGGGTCTGGCGCCGGTCTCGATCTGCGTTGCCGCGCTGCGCCATTTCCGCGCGTTGCATCTGGCGGCGGCCGATCCGGCCGGGCCTGCGGTCGCGCTGTCGCGGGCGCGGCCCCCGATCTACGGCCCGCGCCGCGACCGCATGGTGCGGCAGGCGCAGGGCTGGGGCCTCGGCCCGCTGGAAGAGGCCATCCGGGCGCTGCTGACGCTGGACCTGACGCTGAGATCCTCGACCCGCGCGCCGCAGATGCCGCTGGTCGAGCGCGCGCTGCTGCGGCTGGCGATGCGGCCTCGGGGGCGGCGGTGAGCCTTGCGGTCGATGCGCTGGTCGTGGGCGCCGGTCCTGCCGGGCTGATGGCGGCCGAGACGTTGATGGCGCCGGGGCGCCGCGTGCTGGTGGCCGAAGCCATGCCCTCGCCCGCGCGCAAGTTCCTGATGGCGGGCAAGTCGGGGCTGAACCTGACCAGGGACGAGCCTGCGCCAGCCTTTCGCACGGCCTTTTCGGGCAGTGCCGCGGGCGTGCTGGACGGGTTCGGCCCGGATCAGGTCAGGGCCTGGGCCGAGGGCTTGGGCATCGCCCTGTTCACGGGATCGACGGGGCGGGTCTTTCCGGTCGGCATGAAGGCCTCGCCGCTGCTGCGGGCATGGCTTGCGCGGCTGGAAGCGGGGGGCGTCGTCCTGAACCGCCGCTGGCGGCTGAAGGCGATCGGTGACGGCTTTCGCTTTGCCACACCCGAGGGGCCGGTGCTGGTGCGCCCGCGTGTCGCGGTGCTGGCCATGGGCGGGGCAAGCTGGCCCAGGCTGGGTTCGGACGGCGCATGGCGGGGGCTGTTGGAGGCCGCCGGTGTCCCGGTTGCGCCTTTCCGCCCCGCCAATATGGGTTTCCGGGTGGATTGGTCGCCCGCGATGGCGCGGCATTTCGGCGCTGCGGTCAAGGGCGTGGCGATCCGTGCCGGGGCGCAGGTCAGCCGCGGCGAATGGGTGATCGCGCGGGCGGGAATCGAGGGAGGCGGCGTCTATGCTGTCGCTGCCGCGATTCGTGACGGCGCAGAGCCGCTGCTGGATCTGGCGCCCGACCTGGACCTGGCCGCGCTGGCGCGGCGCTTTGCTCGTCCGCGCGGGCGGCTGTCGGTCGGCAACTGGCTGCGTCGCGTTCTGGGCGATCCGGTGCGCGCGGCACTGCTGATGGAATGGGGCAGGCCGCAGCCCCAGGACGCGCCTGGCTGGGCCGCGCGGACCAAGGCGCTGCCGATGCAGCTTGCGGGGCCGATGGGGCTGGATCGCGCGATTTCCTCGGCCGGGGGTGTCATCGCCGACGCGCTTGGTCCTGGGCTTGAACTGAAAGCCCTGCCCGGCGTTTTCGTGGCGGGCGAGATGCTGGACTGGGAGGCGCCGACCGGTGGCTATCTGCTGACCGGCTGCCTGGCCAGCGGTCGCAGGGCGGGCCTTGCGGCGGCGGCACGACTTCAGACGCCGCCGGCCTGACGATCAGGCCCGGCGGCAGGCGGCCAGTTGCTGGCGATACATTTCCGAACGCTGGCTGACCTGGCCTGCGACCCGGATCAGCCAGGGCTTCTGATTGTAACTGCCCCGCGCATAGCCGCTGCGACCCTCGTGATAGGCCAGGTATTGCCGCCCGGCATCGTGCTTGGACAGACCAAGGCGCTGCTGGCTGCCATGCATGTACCAGCCCATGAAATCGGTGGCATCGCGAATGTTGTCGCGTCGGGCGCGGCGGTTGCCGGTGGCCCTCTGATATTCCTCCCAGGTGCCGTCCAGAGCTTGCGAATAGCCGAAGGCGCTGCTTTGGCGACCGATGGGGATCACGCCAAGCGCGTATTGATGCGGGGTGCGCGCATCGCCGATGAACTTCGATTCCTGATACATCGTGGCCATCTGGACATGCACCGGCACGCCCCACTTGCGCTCGGTCGCGCGCATGGCACGCATATAGGCGGGACGCTCGGCCGCGATGGCACATGCATTGTCAAGCTGACGCGGAGCGCTGAAGTTTCCGCCGCCGCATGACGCGACAAGCGCGACAATGGCCAGCTTCAGAAGCCTGTTCATCCTGCCCTCGTGCTGCGTTTCGTGTCGTTTTCCCGCAGTATTAGCGGAAAACACGAGGCTTTGAAATCACAAAGCCGGAATGGGCGGGCGCCCGCCGGTCGGATCAGGCGGCGCTTTCGGGGCGAAGCAGCGCGTTCAGCGCGCGCAGATTTTCGGCCCCCGCCTCGCGCAACAGCGTCTCAAGCGCGCGGTAATGGCGCAGCACCTCCTGCCCGGTCGGCGTCACCCGGGCGCCGCCGCCGCCCGCCCCGCCGCGCGCACTGTCGATCACGGGATCGGCAAAGGCGGTGTTCATCTCTTCGACCAGGGTCCAGGCGCGCTTGTAGCTCATCCCCATCTCGCGCGCGGCGGCCGAGATCGAGCCCAGGCGGCCGATCCGGGCCAGCAACTCGGCCTTGCCCGGCCCCAGGATCAGCGGGCTGTCATATTCCAGGCGCAGCTTGATGCGCAGTCGGGGGGTGGAAGCGGACATCGGAGCCTCGGCTGATGGCGTTATTCCCCGTGACCATAGCGATCCCGTGCGGGGAACGCAATTTCCGCCGATTCCGCAACGGCACATCGGCTGCGACTTGCCGCAGGATGCGGGGCTTCTATGCTGTCGCCACCCTGAGAGGAGGCTATGATGTCTGCATCCGAAATCGTGATCCTGTCCGGTGCGCGCACCGCCATCGGCGGCTTTGGCGGCAGCCTTGCGGGCACCCCGCCCATTGATCTGGCGACCACCGTCACCCGCGCCGCGCTGGAGCGCGCGGGCCTTGCCCCAGAAAAGGTCGGACAGGTGGTGTTCGGCCATGTCATCAACACCGAACCCCGCGACATGTATCTGAGCCGCGTGGCGATGCTGAATGCGGGCATCCCGCACACCGTCCCCGCGATGAACGTGAACCGGCTTTGCGGGTCGGGTGTGCAGGCCATCGTCTCGGCCACGCAGTCGCTGATGCTGGGCGATGCGCAATTCGCCGTGGCGGGCGGGGCGGAATGCATGAGCCGGTCGCCCTATGCGGTTCCCTCGGCGCGATTCGGCGCCAGGATGGGCGATCAGGTGATGCTGGACATGATGACCGGCGCGCTGACCTGCCCGATGGGCACCGGCCACATGGGCGTCACCGCCGAAAATGTTGCCGCAGAGCATGACATCTCGCGCGAGCAGCAGGACGAATTCGCGCTGGAATCGCAGCGCCGGGCGGCGGCGGCCATCGCAGCGGGCCATTTCCGCGAGCAAATCGTCCCGGTCGAGATCAAGTCGCGCAAGGGTATCGTCGCCTTCGACACCGACGAGCATCCCAAGGACACCACGCTGGAGAAGCTGGCCGCGCTGAAGCCGGTTTTCCAGAAGGGGGGCAGCGTGACGGCAGGCAATGCCAGCGGCATCAATGACGGCGCGGCGGCCTTGGTCCTGGCACGGCGCGATGCGGCCGAGGCTGCGGGCCTGGCGCCGCGCGCCCGGATCCTGGGCTATGCCGTGGCAGGCGTGCGCCCCGAAGTCATGGGCATCGGTCCCGTTCCCGCGGTCGAGCAATTGCTTGAGCAGACCGGTCTGAAGGCCGCCGATTTCGACGTGATCGAATCGAACGAGGCCTTTGCCGCGCAGGCCTTGGCCGTGACCAAGGGGCTGGGCTTGGACCCGGCGCGGGTGAACCCCAATGGCGGGGCGATCGCGCTTGGCCATCCGGTGGGCGCGACGGGCGCGATCATTGCGATCAAGGCCCTGTATGAACTGGAGCGGATCGGCGGGCGGCGTGCGCTGATCACCATGTGCATCGGCGGCGGTCAGGGCATCGCGCTGGCCATCGAGCGGATCTGACGTCGCGATGCCGGTCGGGGCCATGCGCGCCCCGGCCGGCGTTCGGGCGGCGCGGTTTCGCATGGGTCGGAACTGGACGGGCCGTCCCGATGGGACGGCCCGCGAGTTCCACGGAGATGGTCCGGTTAGGGATGGAAGAAATCCGTCCGGTCCCAATCAGGGTTTACGACCCTCGGGGCTGCCCTCAGGCCACGGCCCCCCTGACTGTTCCGACACCTCTCTCCAATATCACTCTCGACACTGGACCACCTCCTTTCAAAAGATTGCCGTTGGAATTTCAGGGTGCCACAGATTCCCCGTCAGTCAATTGCCATTATGTTTCAGACCGCAACAAATTGCGGACAAATAGACGAAAGGGCACAAGGGCAAGTAGTGCCAGACCAAGCTTGACCAGCCAGTCGGCACTTGCCAACGAAATCCACAGCGCGCTGACCGGTCCGTAGCCAAGCAGCGGAACGGCCTCGTTTGCCCAGCCCGTATTGGCGTCGGCGGGCAGGAAGGCCGCGAATGCGATGGTGAAGAACAGCGCCGTGTCCACCGTCGATCCCACGATGGTCGAGGCCAGGGGCGCCCGCCACCAGCGCCCGCCGCGAAGTGCGTCGAAGACCGCCACATCCAGCAATTGCGCGATCAGGAAGGCCGTCCCCGAGGCGATGGCGATTCGCAGGGTCGTTGCCTGGAAACCGGCGGCGACCAGCGAGCAGGCGACGCCGGTGACGAATCCCGCCAGCACGACGCGGCGCGCGGCCGAGGGGCCATAGACACGGTTCATGACATCCGTGACCAGAAAGGCCAGCGGATAGGTGAAGGCACCCCAGGTCAGCCAGTCGCCGACCACGAATTGCACAAGGATGTTCGAGGCCACGACGATGGCGGCCATGGCAAGGATGCCGGGCAGGAAGCGGTTCATCTGGGGGTCCGTTTTACAAGGTGGCGGAGAACTCGGCCCCGCACGGGCGGCGGCGGGGCAGGGCGCGCTTACGCCCTGTCTGCCCGGCCTGTCAATTCCCCTGCGCCTGCCGGTCGCTTCGGGTGATGCGGTATTCGACAACCTCGGTCCGTTGCAGGAACAGGAAATTGTCGTCCGAAATCATCGTGACGCGCAGATCCTCGGGGCTGCCCCAGACCGACACACCCTCGAGATTGTCGAACTGCATCGGCGCGCTTTCGATCAGGATATGCTCGTCCTGCGGCCCTTCCGCATCCAGCACCATGCTGCGCAGCCGCGACCGGAAGCCCAGAGGGCCCAGAAAATCGCGTTCAAGCAGATAGAACCGGCCGTCGGGGCCGTAATCGGCGCCCACCGGCAGCCAGTTCCCGTCGCGCCGGATCTGCGTCATTTCCGACCATGCGCCATCCCGGAAGGCCAGCACGGTAAAGGGAGTCGTTGCGCTGGCGGATCGCTCGGGCACGATCACCAGCGTCCCGTCCTCACGCAGGGCCAGCGCCTCGAACCCGGCATTCGCGCTCATGCCCGGCAGGACCGGCGGGCGGGGCAGCGGGTCCGAGGGGCCATGCGGATCGCCGTAGCCTACGATTCGGTGCAGGCCCTCGAAGCTGACCCAGACCCGCCCGTCGGGCGCGAGGGCCAGACCCTCGCTGTCGCCCAGATGCCCGGCGGGCAGGGGCGTGCCGTGGCGATCGGACAGATGGGCGCGGTCCTCGACATGCAGCGCGATGATGCGGCCGGCCGCGTCGCGGTCGATCCGGCCGGTGAACAGATGCGCCCGGTCGGTCAGCGCGTGAAAGCGCGTGCCGTCCCCGGTGATCTCGATGCCCGAAAAGCCGCCGAATTGCGGGTCGTCATGGCGCCAGATATGGGTTGCCAGATGCTGCGCCACCGGCTCGGCCCCGGCAGGGGCGGCCAGCGCGATCAGGATCAGGGCGAGTTGGCGACGATCTGGCATTGCTGGGGAAGCTCGCTCATCCGATAGGTGCGGGGATGCCGGTAATCGGGGTCCGGCCTTGCGGCAGGGGCGCGCGAGGGGTTGGCGCGGTTGTTGATCCATTCCTGCGCCTCGGCGCAGCCGTCGCCGGGCGGGGGCGGATCCTGCGTCCGGCAGATCGAGCCCTGCGGGCAGGACAGCCGGATGTGGAAATGGTGGTCGTGATTGTTGATCGGGCGCACCTTGCGCAGCCAGGATCGGTCGCCCGTCTCCATCTGGCACATGGCGACCTTGGCCACCGGATCGACCAGCAGGCGTTCAACCCGCGGATCACGGGCGGCGGCACGCATGATCAGGAAATGTCCGGTTGTCCAGTGCTGCGACAACCCCAGCCCGCCTGGGGCCACGACCGAGACCGACGAGATGGTCTCGCGCTGCTGGCGGCTCAGCGTCAGCGAGGGCGGCGGCAGCATCCAGATGTCGGCATCCAGCCCGATCTGGTGGCTGGCATGGCCCGAGGTCATCGGCCCGCCGCGCGGCTGGCTGATGTCGCCGATATAGAGGCCCTGCCACCCGGCCTGCTGCGCGGCGCGCGACAGGCCCTGCAGGAAGTCGATCATCACCGGATGGCCCCAGTGGCGGTCACGCGACAGCCGCATCGACTGCCAGCTTGGCCCGCTTTCGGGCATCTGCACCAGGCCTTGGGCGCAGCCTTGCGAATAGAAGCCGATCGAGACGGCAGGCCCCTGCGAGGGGGTGCGGAACGCGCCGAACACGTCCTTGGCCAGAGGATCGGCGCTGGCCGGGGCGGCAAGCCCAAGCACCAGCGCGGCGGCTTTCAGCAAATGTTTCATGGGCGCGGTCCCTCTGCCTCTCCTTCGGGGTTCACCCACATTAGCAGAAGCAGGGCCAGCAGGAAGATCACGATCAGCGGCAGGAAGCCGATGCGCTGGCTGCCGCTGATATCGGTCGTCACGGCGATCAGGAAGGGCGCCAGAAAGGCCGTGACCTTGCCCGACAGCGCATAGAGGCCAAAGCCCTCGGTCGCGCGGTCCTCGGTCGTGTGGCGCACCATCATCGTGCGGCTTGCGGCCTGCAGCGCGCCGCCCGCCCCGCCGATCACCGCGCCGCAGGCAAAGAAGATCAGATCGGGCAGCCGCAGCCCGGCCAGGATCGGGTCGGGGGTGGCGATACCCAGGACCGAGCTGCGGTCCATCCCGATCAGCAGCGTGCAGACCGCCGATAGTGCAAGGATCGAGGCGATGATGACCGCGCGCGGACCAAAGCGCCGGTCAGCCTTGCCGCCCAGCCAACTGATGATCGCGGCCGAGATTGCGCTGATGACACCGAAGACCCCGGCCAGAAAGACCGGCCAGCCCAGCACCGTGCCCGCATAGACCCCGCCAAAGCCGTAAAGCGCGTTCAGCGCATCGCGCGAGAACATCGACGAGGCCAGCCAGGCCGCAAGGCTGCGCCGGTGCCTGAGGCTGCGGATCAGCGACCAAAGCTCCGCCAGCGCCGCCCCGACCCGCACGGGCCGCCCGGCACCTGAAGGTTCGCGCACCCACAGGAAGAAGGGAATCATGAAGACCGCATACCAGATCGCGGTGAAGGGGCCGACAAAGCGCGTGCCCTCGCGCAGGGCCGGGTCCAGACCGAACAGGGGCGGGATGCCCGCCAGCGTGCGGCCTCCGGGCGTTTCGGCGAACAGCGCCAGCATCAGCGCCAGCGCGACGACCCCGCCCAGATAGCCGAAGGCGTAGCCCGACCCGGATATACGCCCGATTTCGGCCTTGGGGGCAAGGCCGGGCAGCTGAGCATTGGCGAAGATCGTGGCGAATTCGACGCCGATCAGGCCGATACCGAACAGCACCACCGCCTGAACCAGCGCGGGCTGGGTGGGCATCAGCCACCACAGACCGGCCGAGCCGATGACGTAAAGCCCCGAAAAAGCCCAGATCCACGGCATCCGCCGACCTGACGTATCGGCGATGGCGCCCAGGATCGGGGCAAAGACCGCGATGATCGCCCCGCTGATCGCCAGCCCGTAGCCCCACAGCGCCTGCGCCTGCGCGCCTGCGATCGTGGCGCTTTCGCCCATGGCGATGAAATGGCGCTGCGCCACCTCGGCGAAGTAGATCGAAAAGATGAAAGTCAACAGCAGCGTGTGATAGGGCTGGCTGGCCCAGTCAAAGAACCACCAGCCCCAGATCCGCTTGCGATCAAGCTCTTGCCGCATCTTCCCCCCTTGGACGCCCGGCGCCATAAGGGCAGCACGCCGTCAGGCTGGCAAGCCTTTCGTTTGTGCGGGGCCAAAGGGCGGCCAGGGGCGCAGGGCGTCGGCCTCGATCCAGGCGGCGATCCAGTCGGGCAAGGGCGGGCTGTCAGTCGGGTGGCCAAGCGCCGCCATCACCTCGGCCGGGGCGACGATGCCCTGTTTCGAGGTCACGGCAGAGCGGATCAGCACCTGATTGCAGCATTCGCCCCCGCGCCACATCGACTGCTCCATATAGACGAAGCGGTGATCCCACCCGACCAGCCGCGAGACCATGGTAAAACGGTCGAATGCGCGGATGCGCCGCCGGTAGCGCGTCGAGTTGCCCGCCACCGTGATGCCCCAGCCGCGTTCCTTCAGGACGGGGATCAGCCCGGTCCGACTGACCAGCGGGATGCGGCCCAGATCGAACAGCGTCAGGGTGCGGCCGTTGTTCAGCTCCCACCAGGGGTCCAGATCCCAGGGCCAGCAGAGATGCGTGGAAACATGCGCGTCCAGCGGGCCGAGTCGCGGCGCTTTACGGTATTTCAACATCTCCTTGGCAAAACGGATCAGAGGATACATCGGCGGCCCTTTCGCTGTTCGCGCCCGTGGTGGCCCCGGATCACGCGGGCGTCAACCCAGACGCGGCGGCAGGCGGTCGCACCGGGTTGCTCATCGGGTTGCGCCGGTCGAATCGCGCGTCCATACAGGGGCAGGACAGGCCAGGGGGCCGCAGACAGGATGACGGGGAACGCGGATGGTCACGCTGTATCAAGCCTTGCAACTGATCCTTCAGATCATGTGGTTCGTGATGATCGTCCACATCATCATGTCCTGGCTGATCAATTTCCAGGTCCTGAACCTGCGCCAGCCGCTGGTCGCGCAGATCTGGGACGGGCTGAACCGTCTGCTTGAACCGATCTATCAGCCGATCCGCAACATGCTGCCCAATACGGGCGGGCTGGATCTGGCGCCGCTGGTGGTTTTTGTCATCATCATCATTGCCCGCAGCGCGCTGGCAAACAACGCGGCTTTCTTCTACGGCTATTGATGGCGCGCGACCTTTCTTCGGGTGATCTGCTGCGGCAGGTCTGGGGCTTTGACGGCTTTCGCCCCGGCCAGCAGGAGATTGTCGAGGCCGTGGCCAAGGGGCGCGACGTGCTGGCCATCATGCCCACGGGCGGCGGCAAGTCGCTGTGCTACCAGTTGCCCGCGCTGATGCGCGACGGCGTGACGGTGGTGATCTCGCCGCTGATTGCGCTGATGCGCGACCAGGTGCGCGCCCTGCGCGAGGCGGGGGTCGAGGCGGGCGCGCTGACCAGCGGCAATACCGAGGCCGAGACCGAGGCCGTCTTTCAGGCCATCGCGGCGGGCCAGATCAAGATGCTCTACATGGCGCCCGAGCGGTTGGCCTCGGGCGGGACGGTCTCGCTTCTGCGGCGGGCGGGCGTGACCGCGATCGCGGTTGACGAGGCGCATTGCATCAGCCAGTGGGGGCACGACTTTCGCCCCGATTATCTGCGGATCGGCGATCTCAAGCGGGCGCTGAACGTGCCGCTGGCCGCCTTCACGGCGACCGCCGACGCCGAGACACGGGCCGAGATCGTCTCGCGTCTGTTCGGTGGCGCCGAGCCGCTGACCTTCCTGCGCGGCTTCGACCGTCCCAATATCCGGCTGGCCTTTCAGCCCAAGGACAGTCCGCGCCGTCAAGTCCTGTCCTATGTCGCCGCGCGGCGCGGGCAGTCGGGAATCATCTATTGCGGCGCCCGCGCGCGGACCGAGACGCTGGCGCAGGCCCTGCGCGAGGCGGGCCACCCGGCCATCGCCTATCACGCCGGCCTCGAGGCCGAGGCCCGGCGCAAGGCCGAGGTGCGGTTCCAGCGCGAGGACGGGCTGATCGTCGTGGCGACCATCGCCTTTGGCATGGGGATCGACAAGCCCGACATCCGTTGGGTGCTGCATGCCGACCTGCCCAAATCGATCGAGAATTATTATCAGGAGATCGGCCGCGCCGGCCGCGACGGCGATCCGGCGGACACGCTGACGCTTTACGGCCCCGACGATATCCGTCTGCGCCGCAGCCAGATCGACGAGAGCCTGGCCGAGCCCGCCCGCAAATCGGCCGATCACGCGCGGCTGAACGCGCTGCTGGGTCTGGCCGAGGCCACGGGCTGCCGCCGCCGCCGCCTGCTGGCCTATTTCGGCGAAGAACTGGCCGAGGACTGCGGCAATTGCGACCTGTGCCAGACGCCGCCGAAGCTGTTCGACGGCACGATGGCGGTGCGCAAGGCGCTGTCGGCCATGTTGCGGACGGGCGAGTGGTTCGGCACCGGCCATCTGATCGACATCCTGACCGGGACGACCACCGAGAAGGTGCGCGAACGCGGGCATGACCAGTTGCCGACCTTCGGGGTCGGGCGCGAGCATGGGCGCGGTCAGTGGCAAGCGATCTTCCGGCAGATGATGGGGCTGGATCTCTGCCGCCCCGATCCCGAGCGCCATGGCGCGCTTCATCTGACCGAGGCCGCCCATCCCGTGCTGCGTGGCGAGACCAGCGTCACGCTGCGCCAGGACACGACCCGCACCAAGGCGGCGAATGTCCTGCGCGCCCAGGTCTCGGAAGAGGACGAGCCGCTTCTGTCCGCGCTGAAGGCCCGTCGCCGGGCGCTGGCCGAGGCCGCGCGCGTGCCGGCCTATGTGATCTTTCCCGACCGCACCCTGGTCGAGATGGCCGAGCGTCGGCCCCGCGATCTGGACCAGATGGCCCGGATCGTCGGCGTCGGCGCCAGGAAGCTGGAACGCTATGGTCAGGCCTTTCTGGAGGTGATCGCGGGCGAACCGGCGCAGATGCATCCGGCGCGCCGCGCGCTGGCGGGCCGCCCCGAGGGCGCGCTGTTCGACCGGCTGATCGCTGCTCAATCCAGGCTGCAACGCGGCGCGGACGGGACAGAGAAACCGCTGAGCTGCTCGACCGCCCAGATCCGCCGCATCGCCGAGGCGCGGCCCGACAGCCTGGACGCGCTGGCGCGTCATCTGGACGAGGCGCGCCTGCGGCGTTTCGCGGATGCTTTCCTTGCCGAGATCGTCGCCGCAGATTGATCGGCCATTGTGACCTCCGTCAAGGGATCGTGATGCATCGCCGCGCGCATGGCCTGCGTATCTTGTGCAATGGTCGGCCGAGGCCCCTGCGCCGACCCCGATCGGAGGATGCGATGAAACTGAGCTGGTCTGACGTCACCCCGCAGTGGATGTATCTCAACCGCCGTGCGTTCATGGCAGGCAGCGCCGCCGCGCTGGCACTCGGCGGGCAGGCCCAGGCCCAAGCCCTGACGGCCCGTCCCTCGCCTCTCTCGACTGACGAGGCGCCCAACAGCTTCGAAGAGATCACGAACTACAACAATTTCTATGAATTCGGCACGGGCAAGGACGACCCCGCCCGCAATGCCGCTGCCCTGACCACCGACCCCTGGTCGGTCGAGATCACCGGGCTTGTCGAACGCCCCGGTCGCTACGGCGTCGAGGATCTGGCCCCCGAGAATGCGCTGGAGGAACGCATCTACCGGCTGCGCTGCGTCGAGGCCTGGTTGATGGTGGTGCCGTGGATCGGCGTGCCGCTGGCTTCGGTCCTGAACCGGGCAGGGCTGAGGCCCTCCGCGAAATACGTCGAATTCGAGACGCTTCTGCGGCCCGAAGAGATGCCCGGCCAGCGGCGCCCGATCCTTGATTGGCCCTATCGTGAAGGGCTGCGCATCGACGAGGCCATGCATCCGCTGACGATTCTGGCCACCGGGCTCTACGGTCAGGCCATGCCGAATCAGAACGGCGCTCCGATCCGGCTGGTTGTGCCGTGGAAATACGGCTTCAAGTCGATCAAGTCGATCGTGCGGATCAACCTGCGCGAAGACCAGCCGATGAACACCTGGCAGCAGATGCAGCCAGGCGAATACGGCTTTTATGCCAACGTGAACCCCCAGGTCGATCACCCGCGCTGGAGTCAGGCGACCCACCGCCGCATTGGCGCGGGGCTTTTCGCCGGGCGCGAGCCGACACTGATGTTCAACGGCTATGCCGATCAGGTTGCCTCGCTCTATGCGGGTATGGATCTGAGGGTAAATTATTGATCCGCGACTTGAATGACAGGCTGCGCCGGGTGCCGGTGCCGCTGGTCTGGGTGCTTGGCACGATTCCCTTTGCGCTGCTGGTATTCGACGCGGCGACGAACAACCTTGGCGTCGATCCCGTTCAGACCATCGAGCACCGGCTTGGCCGCACGGCATTTTACCTTCTGGTCGCCGGGTTGGCGGTGACGCCGCTGCTGCGCCTGACCGGAGTGTCGCTGATGCGCTTTCGCCGCGCCATCGGCGTTCTGTGTTTCGGATACGCTGCGGCCCATGTGCTGAGCTGGGCGGTGATCGATATGGGCCTGCTCTGGGGCCAGATGGGCCGCGACATCGTCAAGCGCCCCTATCTGCTGTTCGGGATGTTGTCCTTCGTGGCGATCTTCGCACTTGGCGTGACCTCGAACAACCTGTCGCTCCGGCGTATGGGCGCGAGGGCTTGGAGAAATCTGCATCGGCTTGTCTATCCGGCCGCCGTGCTGGCGGGGATGCATTGGCTCTGGGCGGTCAAGGTCAATGAGATGGCGCCGCTTGTCTGGACCTCTCTGATTGTCGCGTTGCTTGTCCTGAGAGTTGCGATTCCCCGGACGCGGGGACGATCTGCGTGATGGTATCATATAATACACAATAAAAACAAACCGTTAAAATTTTTATGCGCCGGGGATGCATTTTTTTGTGCAAACCCGCTTGCGTCTTCTGTTTGGTGCGCCTATTTACCGCTTCACCGAAGGCGGGGACGCTGACGGTGCTGGGGTGGCGCTTTGGGGTGCTGGACTGGCGGGAATTCTGGGA
>NZ_JAHYSR010000089.1 GCF_019431455.1 Paracoccus bogoriensis | reverse complement strand
TGAAGCTTTCGATGAAGGCGTTCTGCTGCGGCTTGCCGGGGTCGATGTAATGCCACTGGGCGCCGTTGTCCTTGGCCGACTTCAGGACGGCCTTGCTGGTGAATTCGGTGCCCCTCGCCAGTGGGCTCGAACCATGTATTGATGGCTCCCGCAGGGCAAGGGTTTTTCGGTTGATGCTGGTGTAATATCGGTTGCGGCCATGTATACGGCGTCTGGATTGCAGCACGTTGGCTG
>NZ_JAHYSR010000088.1 GCF_019431455.1 Paracoccus bogoriensis | reverse complement strand
CTTCGAGCGCTTCTGCCTGATCGCCGGCTTGGCGAGTCTGGCGCAGATGCTGGAGGAAGATGCGACGGCACTGGCCGGGGCGCCGCATGCGCGCGCGGCCGACAGGCCGGGATACCGCTGGGGGCGGACCAAGGGGGCCCTGGGCTTTCACGGCGGCAAGGTGGAGATGGAGCGCCCGCGGGTGCGATCGAAAACCACCGGCAAGGAGCTGGCGCTGCCCAGCTGGAAGGAGGCGGCCGAG
>NZ_JAHYSR010000087.1 GCF_019431455.1 Paracoccus bogoriensis | reverse complement strand
ATGTCGAAGGCTGACCCCGGCCCCGCCGGAGATCACGCTGGCCATCGGCCAGCTACACCACTCCAAGGGACACGATCATCCAGCCTCCGATCAGTCCGAGAACGGTCTGGGCATCTGGCAGCGGCGTGATCAGGACGTAGTCGCGCCTCAGCGTCTTCACGAAAGCTTCCGAGATGCGTGCTGCGCACCTCTGCGGGGTCTGCACCGGCGTGAAGCAGGGCTTCAGGCCCAGTTGCCGTGCGAA
>NZ_JAHYSR010000086.1 GCF_019431455.1 Paracoccus bogoriensis | reverse complement strand
AGGCTACGACGCGGGCAAGAAAGTATCGGGGATCAAGCGGCACATTGCGGTCGATACTCAAGGTTTGCCGCATGCCGTCGCCGTGACGACAGCGAACGTGACGGATCGGAAGGGAGCTCTGAAAGCCTTTGAGCGCTGTCAGCCAGGGTTAGGGCAAGTCGAGAGTGTCTTGGTAGATAGCGCCTACACCGGTAAGCCGTATGCCCAGGGAGTACATGAGATCCTAGGGGCCACGGTGCAGGTGGCCAAGC
>NZ_JAHYSR010000085.1 GCF_019431455.1 Paracoccus bogoriensis | reverse complement strand
TTGCTGGTGATGCTCAAAGCACCCAACATGGCACATTGCGATGCCGGAAGCGGGAGCCATCCACGCCATCAATGGCGTTCCAATGGCTCACTCCGATCTTTCTCGGCACTTGTCAGCCCAGCCCGCTGCCCGGCATCACGTTCGGCTTGCTGGCGCCAGACACGCAGACTGTCGGGTGAACAGCCAAGCTTCGGCGCGATCGCCTTGTAGGCGGCCGTGTCGCTCGCGTATTCGGCGCGGTTCTCTCGAAAAAGCCG
>NZ_JAHYSR010000084.1 GCF_019431455.1 Paracoccus bogoriensis | reverse complement strand
GCTTGGCCACCTGCACCGTGGCCCCTAGGATCTCATGTACTCCCTGGGCATACGGCTTACCGGTGTAGGCGCTATCTCAAGCAGGCTACCGCTGTCACGCGGCTCACACCAGATGGTGAAATACGAGTGCACGGTGCGCCACTTCGGGAATCACTCGGTAAGGCACACCACTGGCAGCCTGTGGGAATGTCCCGCCCGATGTTGAACTTCGTGGGATGAGAGGTGGCGTTGCTCTCGCTGAGCCGCAGGCTCGGGGTGT
>NZ_JAHYSR010000083.1 GCF_019431455.1 Paracoccus bogoriensis | reverse complement strand
ATGTCGAAGGCTGACCCCGGCCCCGCCGGAGATCACGCTGGCCATCGGCCAGCTACACCACTCCGAGGGACACGATCATCGTCAACCGCGTCTTGCGCAGGCCGTGGGCAGTTCGGCCCGTCAGTTCGGCTTCGTGCGCCGCGTCGTTGATGATGTTGCCAAGCCCCTTCACGCTGCGCGACCGGCCCCCGGCCGTCGGGGATGTCCCGATGAATGTTGAAATCGGGTCGGGGCAGCGTTGCCGGGCTCATGGTTAGGCGGCCGCTGCGGT
>NZ_JAHYSR010000082.1 GCF_019431455.1 Paracoccus bogoriensis | reverse complement strand
GCGGCTGTGGAAGAACTGCGAGCGGCTACTTAACACCAGTCTGCAGTTCATTCACTTGGCTTTCTTGACTCGTCTGCTCAAAAGACTTTGAGCAAGTTCTGAGGCGATGCCGGCGAGACGAGGCATGCGTTCCGGGATTGGTAGGGGGATCAGAGGACGAGGGTATGCGTCGGTATCGACGCCGCGAAAGGCACACATCGGGCGGTGGCCGTTGACGCCGAGGGCCGGGTCGTTCTCGACCGCGCGGTCGAGAACGACCAGGACGCGATCGACAGG
>NZ_JAHYSR010000081.1 GCF_019431455.1 Paracoccus bogoriensis | reverse complement strand
CCAGGTCGAGCAGACTGCGCAGAGACCTGCTGCCCATTTCCGAGATGCGCCCCAGCCGCTTCGGCCCCTCTCCCGGACGGATCGCGTTCGGGGCCTCGGTTGCCGCCTGTCGCGTGCGGCCTTGCTGTCAGACCCAGCCAGGCCGACAGATCCCGGCCTGACTGCCGGCCTGACCGAACGTCGCCAATGTCGGGCAGCGCAGAGACGAGGGCGCCTGCCGTGACCGGGCCGATGCCCGGGATCGTCTGCAGGCGCTGTGCGTCTTCATTGGCCCTG
>NZ_JAHYSR010000080.1 GCF_019431455.1 Paracoccus bogoriensis | reverse complement strand
TGTGAACATCACCAACAAAGGGAGCCATCCATGAACAGGATTACCACACTCGGGATCGATCTGGCGAAGTCTGTTTTTCAGTTGCACGGCGTTGATGCCGAAGGCCGGGCTGTCTTGCGGCGCCAGTTGCGGCGCAGCCAGATGCTGGATTTTTTCAGCGCCTGCCACCCTGCCTGATCGGCATCGAAGCCTGCGCCAATGCGCACGACCGGGGCGGGAAGTGATCAAGTTCGGGCATGATGTCCGGCTCATGCCGCCCACCTGCGTGAAGGGCCAT
>NZ_JAHYSR010000007.1 GCF_019431455.1 Paracoccus bogoriensis | reverse complement strand
GGTGGCTGTCTTCATGGTGTTGCTCTCCGTTTGGATTGGACACCCCGAGCCTGCGGCTCAGCGAGAGCAACGCCACCTCTCATCCCACGAAGTTCAACATCGGGCGGGACATTCCCGCACAGCACCCAACATGGCACATTGCGATGCCGGAAGCGGGAGCCATCCACGCCATCAATGGCAGTCATGCCCTCACTTTATGACGCCCCCGGTCGCGGACGAGAGCATCCGCTGAGGTTTCTTGGCGGATGGCGCGGCCTGTTCCTGCAATGCGGCGCTTACCGGTCCTGCAATGCGCTGACCGGGATCACGCGCGACGCCGGCCCGTGGCCGCTGGTCTGTTGCCGGACCCATGCCGGACCCATGTCCGCCGCCGCTTCGTCAAGCGCTTCGAGAACGAGGGCTCGCCCATCGCCGAAGAGATGCTGCGCCAGAGGGCTTTGCTGTATCGAAGCGGGAAGACCGTGCGCGGCCAGGCGCCCGCGTCCGTCTCGCCGCCCGGCGCGGACATGCCGCCCCGATCATCGCCGCACTCAAGCTCTGGCTGGAGACCCGGCTCTCGCGCATCCCGCAGAAATCCCGGCTTGCGGAGGATATCCGCTACACCCTTGGCCACTGGCCCGGCCTGATCGTTCGGCGCAGCCTCACCCTCGGCGACGGCACGCTGGAGCGCGACACCAACCCGGTCGGGAACCGAATCCGCCCGATCGCCCTGACGCGAAAGAACGCCCTCTTCGCGGGCAACGAGACCGGCGCCGAGAACTGGGCCATGCTCGCCTCGCTCGTCTCCACCTGCAAGATGGCCGGCGATCTCGCCGACACCCTCCGCGCCATCCTCGGCGGGCACTCCAGATCCCGCATCGCGGACCTCATGCCCTGGCGATACGCACAGCCGTCAAGCCTCGCCGCATAGGGCCACACCATCGCGCTTACGGTCCATCTGACTCGCCCCCTTCAGAACCACAGGCCGTAGCGGTGGAATCTTGGGCGCGATGGTGTCGGAAAGCCGTCAGGCGGTGAATGGCAGAAGATCGACGGCGACGGATATCTCTTCTGCGGCGCAAGCGCGCGCAGGCGTGCAACCCGGTCTTCGGTCGGAGGGTGGGTCCGCAGGAGCGAGGGCTCTGGGATCCTGCGCCCGGGGAGGAAGATCTCTTCCCAGAAGCGCCCGGAAAGCCGTTCGAGCTTTGTCAGCGCCGAGGCGAGCGCCTCCGGGTCGCCCGTCAGAAGGGCCGCGCCGAGATCGGCGTCATATTCGCGCCGACGCGACAGCGAAAGCTGAAGAAGCGCCATGATCGTGGGCGAAAAGACCAGAAGCAGAAGCGCACCCCAGGGGAAGGTTGCTGCCCCCGCGGCCAGGAGCGGCAGGTTGAGGATCAGCAGGAACTGTCCCAGCCAGCTGGCCACCGAGACCGCGCGCGACATGGCGTCGGCCAGCCCCATCAGCCACAGGTCGCGGTGGGCGATATGGGCCACCTCGTGTGCCAGAACCGCGGCCAGTTCGCGCGGGGTCAGAAGCCGCAGAAGTGCGTCCGAAACGCAGACCGCGCTTTCCTCGGGCCGGCCCATGGCGAAGGCATTGGGCACCTGGCTGGGGACATACCACAGTTCCGGCGGACGGGGCAGGCCGGCGCGGCGAGCGAGTTCGTGCAGCACCGCCACCCCCTCGGGCCAGTCGCGGGGCCCCAGCGGCCGGGCGCGGTAGCCGCGCAGCAGAAGCTCGCGCGAGAGCGACGGGGCCAGGGCCAGCCCCGCAAGCGACAGCGCCACGATCAGCAGGGTCGTTTCCGGCCCGGCGAAGGTGCTCAGCACGACCCAGGCAATCGCCGCCATGCCGCCCAGGATCAGCAGCGTCTGGGCCAGGTTCAGCAGGCGATGCGACAGGCTGGGCCGGATCATGCAGCCCCTTTCAGAAACTGCCGAAGGCCGAGCCGAGCCCGATCAGCACGACCAAAGCCACCAGCGGCCCCGCCACCGCGACCACGGCAATGTCGGGGTAGGATTCGCGGTGCGTCCGGCCGCAGATCGCCAGCAGACTGATGACCGCGCCGTTATGCGGCAGCGTGTCGAGCCCGCCGGTGGCCACGGCGGTGATCCGGTGCAGAAGCTCGGGCGCGATCCCCGCCGCCGCGGCCATCTGCAGATAAGTGTCGCCAAGCGCAGTGAGCGCGATGCTCATGCCGCCCGAAGCCGAGCCTGTCATGCCGGCCAGAAGGCTTGTCGAGACCGCAAGCGAGATCAGCGGGTTGTCGCCGCCAAGGCCGGTCGCCGCGGCGCTGACGGCGGCGAAGCCGGGAAGGGCTGCCACGACCGATCCGAATCCCACCAGGCAGGCGGTGTTGAAGATCGGCTTCATCGCGCTGTCCGCCCCCTCGCCCAGGGCCGATTTGACCTGTTCCTTCAGCCGCGTCCAGTTCAGGATCAGGATCGTCGCGCAGGCCAGCGTCAGGGCCGCGATCAGCGACCAGATGCCCCGCACCGTGTCCAGATCGGCCGCCCCGAAGCGCGGATCGGCCAGCCAGCCGGTATCGAGACGCGGCAGGATGGCAAAGGTGAAGGCGAGATTGACCGCCAGCACCACCAGAAGCGGGAGGAGCGCGACAGGCGCGGAGGGTCCGCCGGCGGATGTCGCGGCAGCGGGGGCGCCGTCCGTATCAAGCAGTTCGGTTCCAAGGCGCTGCGCCCGCCATTCCAGCCAGCGCCAGCCGATCAGGAACATCACGGCGCTGGCGATCAGCCCCAGCCCCGGTGCGGCGAAGGGTGTCGTGCCGAAGAAGCGCATCGGGATCGCGTTCTGGATCGAGGGCGTGCCCGGCATGGCGGTCATGGTGAAGGTGAAGGCGCCCAGCGCAATGGCGGCGGGGATCAGGCGCGGGCTGATCCGGGCCTCGGCAAAGACCGCGGCAGCGAGCGGAAAGACGGCGAAGGCCACGACGAACAGCGACACGCCGCCATAGGTCATCAGCGCGCAGCACAGCACCACTGCCAGGATCGCCTGCCGCGCGCCCAGAAGGCGGATCGTGCCATGGGCCAGCACCGCGGCGCTGCCGCTGGCTTCCATCAGCTTGCCGAAGACAGCGCCCAGCAGGAAGATGGGCAGATAGAGCACGATGAAATCGCCCGTCGCCCGCATGAAAACCTGGGTGTAGAAGGCCAGAACCGGCCCATCTTGCGACAGGATCACCGCAAGCACGGCCAGAAGCGGCGTGGCGATCAGCAGGTTCCAGCCGCGATAGGCCAGAAACACCAGAAGCCCCAGCGCAACAATGATCGGCAGGATCGCGGTCATGCTCATTCCTCCAGCGGTTTCATCGTCGCCGAGCGCGGCACGTCGCGGAACAGATCATCCAGATCCAGCGTCGAACGCTGGCCGAGCGCGTCGAAGTTGCGGTCAAGCCACTCGTCGGCCCAACGCTCGCCGCGCTCGAACAACAGCTTCAGATAGGCCCATTCCGGGTTGAGCTTGCTCGAGGCCGACAGATCCTGCACGTCGGCCTCGGTGTGGATCAGGTGCAGATAGGTGGTCTCGGCCATCCCGCACTCGCGCCCCTCGGCACGGTTCAGCCGCTGGGTCAGCGCGATTGCGCGCAGATCCTTGATGAGCGAGGTGTTGAAGCTGATCTCGTTGATCCGGTTGATGATTTCGCGCGCCCGGCGGGGCGATTCGCGGCGCAGGATCGGATTGATCTGCACGATGACGATGTCGGCCGTGCGCGCGCTTTCCACCAGCGGCAGCAATTCGGGATTGCCGCTGTAGCCGCCGTCCCAGTAGAATTCGCCGTCGATTTCTACCGCCGGAAACAGCTGCGGCAGGCAGGCCGAGGCGAGCACCGCGTCAAGCGTGACCGCCTCGCCCGAAAAGACGCGCGAGCGCCCCGTCCGGACATTGGTTGCCGCAACATGCACCGCGATTTCGCGGCTGGCGCGGACATTGTCGAAATCCACCGTATCGGCAAGCAGTCGGCGCAGCGGGTTGAAACCCGCCGGGTTCAGGTCGTAGGGCGAGAAGAGGCGGGACGCGATGTCGAACCAGATATAGCCCGGCGAATGGTCGAGCGTGTAGCGCCCGAACCACTGATCGAAGGGGCTGCGCCGGATTGGCGAGAACCGGGCGGCATCGCTCACGGCCTTCCAGAAGCGCTCCAGTGCCGCCCGCGCCCCTTCGCGCCCGCCCCGAACATGGCCGTCAGCCAAAACGACGGCGTTCATCGCCCCGGCGCTGGTGCCGCTGATCTCGCAGATCTCGAGGCGCGGATCGGCGAGCAGCCGGTCGAGCACGCCCCAGGTCAGCGCGCCGTGCGAACCTCCGCCCTGCAGCGCCAGGTTGATCCGCCGTGGGGCGTTCGGTCGGGGTGTATTTTCCTGCATCATCGGCGCTCCATGATCTGGCCGGGCCTGTGCGCCGACGCCTGAGAAGGGTATCGCGGTAAAGAAGTGACCGGGGCGGCGCATGGACCCGCCCCGGACAGGTCATGTCAGATCGGCTCAGCCGGCCTTGACCTCGATATGCTTGACGCGGGCCTGGGCCTCGGGCGTCTGGGGCAGGCGCACGGTCAGCACGCCGTTCCTGAAGCTGGCCTCGGCCTTCGAGCCATCAGTGCCCGGCGGCAGCGGGATCGTGCGCCAGATCGCGCCATAGCTGCGTTCGGACAGATAGTAGCCCTTCTTCTCTTCCTGCCGCTCGATCTTCTTCTCGCCCTTCACGGTCAGAAGGTCGTCGGTGACCGTGACCTCGATATCCTCCATCGTCATGCCAGGCAGTTCGATCGAGATCTCGATGGCATTGTCGGTCTGCACCACGTCCGATTTCGCCTCGGAATGACCCCAGGGCCAGTCGAGTTCACCGAAGGACTTGCCGAAGCGGTTCCAGAACCCTTCGAAGACCTGGTTCATCTCGCGCTGCAGGGCGGTGATGGGGTTGTCCTGCGAATCCGGGCGGGCGGGCTCGTCCTTGCGGGCCCAGGGGATCAGATCCTTGATCTTCATGGCATCTTTCCTTTCACTGGGTCAGGCGGCCTTGACCTTGATGGCCTTGGGCTGGGTGGCCTCGCTGCGCGGCAGGCGCAGGGTCAGCACGCCATTCTTCATCTCGGCCTCGATGCGCCCGGCATCGAAATCCTCGGACAGGGTGAAGGCGCGTTCGTAATCGCCCGCCTCATATTCGGCATGGACAAGGCGCAGCTTGTCGGGGCTGGCGTCGTGCGACCGGGCGCGAATGGTCAGCACCCGCTTTTCCAGCGCCACGTCCACATCCTCGGCCGCCACGCCGGGCAGTTCCAGCATCAGCGTCACGCCGTCCTTCGTCTCGACGATATCGGCCAGCGGCCGCCAGAGCGGGCGGTTGCGGGTGGTTTCGGCCGCAGCTTCGGCCGGGGTCTGTTCGGGGGCCTTGGTGACTTCGGTGGTCATGGGTCTTTCCTCCTTTCTCAGGCGGCCTTGATCTCGATCCGGCGCGGCTTGTCCTCATCGGGGCGGCCCACGGCAATGCGCAGCACACCATCGGCAAAGCGCGCCTCGACCTTCTCGGGATCGACGCGGAAGGGCAGACGAATGGCACGGGTGAAGCGGCCAAAGGCACGCTCGCGGCGGTGCCAGGTGGCACCTTCGGGCAGGTCAGGCAGCTTGCGCTCGCCCGAAAGGGTCAGGACGTTGTCTTTCACCTGGATGTCGATATCGGCAGGCTCCAGCCCTGGCAGTTCCGCGGTGATCGCCGCGGCTTCGTCGTTCTGCCAGACATTCAGCGCGGGGAAGGCACGCGGAGCACCCAAGGCGCGGTCCAGATCCTGCGACAGCCGGCGCATCAGTGCAAAGGGATCGGCGGGGTAAAGAGCAGTCCGGTAGAGCATTGTCACCTCCTTCTGACAGGCCCTGCGGCGCACACAAAGGACGGGTCAGGGCATTTGGATGCCCCATGCTCTGAGATCGGACGTCACCCTGCGAGGCCCGTATCGGCACCTCCGGTGGCCTGCCGCCTTGGCCAGACCCGTCGTCTTGTGTGAACCCCGTTCGGGCGTTCGCCGCAAATAAGGGGAGCGGGCGCATTGATTTCAAGAGCCAGGACATCGGAAAATTGGTGTTCGATTGCAACGCCTTGAGAGGGGCGGCGGCCGTTGCCGCCGCCGTCAAGGGGTCAGTTCCCGGCTTCGGGCGCCGTCTCGGCGGCAGGCGCGTCGGATGCCCCGGATTCTGCGCTGTCGGTCCCGGCCGGTTCGATCCTGACCTGCTCGGCCGTCGCATCCCAGAAAATGCGCACCCGGTCGCCCGTGCCCACTTCGCCGCCCAGCATGGCGCGGGCGAGGCGGGTTTCGACCAGGCTGCGGATCTGGCGCTTGAGTTCCCGCGCGCCGTATTCGGGGCGGAAGCCCTCGGCGGCCAGCATGTCGATGAGGCTGTCGTCGAAAACAATCTCCACCCCCTGCGACTGCGCCGTGCGCTTCACCCGCTCGAGCTGGAGAAGCACGATCTGCCGGATCTCCTCCTTCGAGAGGCTCTGGAAGACGATGATCTCGTCCAGGCGGTTCAGGAATTCGGGGCGGAAATGGCCGCGCAGCACCCCCATAAGTTCGGATTTCAGCGCCTCCGGCTTCTCGGCCGCAGTGCCGCGCAGGTGCAGCCGCTTCTGGATGCGGTCGGCGCCGAGGTTCGAGGTGGCGATGATGATGGTGTTGGTGAAATCCACCACCCGGCCCTTGCCATCGGTCAGCCGCCCGTCGTCGAAGACCTGCAACAGCACGTTATAGACATCGGGATGCGCCTTCTCGATCTCGTCCAGAAGGATCACCGAATAGGGCTTGCGGCGGACCTTCTCGGTCAGTTGCCCGCCCTCGTCATAGCCGACATAGCCCGGAGGCGCGCCGATCAGCCGGGCGACCGTGTGCTTCTCCATGTATTCCGACATGTCGATGCGGATCATCGCATCCTCGTCGCCATAGACGACCTCGGCCAGGGCCTTGGCGAGTTCCGTCTTGCCGACGCCCGTGGGCCCGAGGAACAGGAAGGTCGCCACCGGCTTCGATCCCTCGCGCAGCCCTGCGCGAGCCAGCCGCACGGCATCCGAGACTGCCTTGATCGCCTCTTCCTGGCCGATCACGCGCTCGTGCAGGCGCTCTTCCATCTTCAGCAGTTTCGCGCGCTCTTCCTCGGTCAGCTCGTCCACCGGGATGCCGGTCAGCTTCGAGACGATCTGCGCCACATGGGTCGCCTTGACCTCGGCGGTGCCGGTGGCGCGCTCCTTTTCCCAGGCCTCGGTCAGCTCCTTGAGCCTAGCCTCCTTCGCCTCGATCTCCTTGCCGATCTCGGCGGCCTTGTCATAGTTCTTGCGCGCGGCGGCATAGTCCTGCTCGCGCCGCAGCTGGTGCAGCTCGGCCTCGATCTCCTGCACCTCGACAGGGCGCGCGGTGGCCGACAGCTTCACCCGCGCCGCCGCCTGGTCGATCAGGTCGATCGCCTTGTCGGGCAGGAAGCGGCCCTGGACGTAGCGGTCCGACAGTTCCGCCGCCGCCACGATGGCCTCGTCGGTAATCGTGACCTTGTGATGCGCCTCGAAAGTGTCGCGCAGGCCGCGCAGGATCATGATGGCCTGGGCCACGGTCGGCTCGGGCACCATCACCGGCTGGAAGCGGCGCTCCAGCGCGGCGTCCTTCTCGATGTGCTTCTGGTATTCGTTCAGCGTGGTGGCGCCGATCAGGTTGAGTTCCCCGCGCGCCAGCATCGGCTTGAAGACGTTGGCGATGTCGAGGCCCCCTTCGCCGCCGCCCTGGCCTGCGCCGACGATGGTGTGCAGCTCGTCGATGAACAGGATCATCTCGCCCTGATGATCCGTCACCTCCTTGAGGATCTTCTGCACCCGCTCCTCGAACTCGCCGCGGTATTTCGAGCCCGCGACCATGGAATTGATGTTCAGCTCCACCAGCCGCTTGCCGCGGATCGCCTCGGGCACGCTGCCCTCAATGATGCGCTGCGCCAGCCCCTCGACGATGGCGGTCTTGCCCACTCCGGGCTCGCCGATCAGGACGGGGTTGTTCTTCTTGCGCCGCGCCAGGATCTCGATCGTCGTCTCGATCTCGGCCGCGCGCCCGATCACCGGGTCGAGCTTGCCGTCGCGCGCCATCTTCGTCAGGTCGCGGGAATACTTGTCGAGTTCGGGGGTGTTGGTGGGCGCCTCGGCGCGGCCGTCCTCGGCCCCCGACTTGCCCACCACGCGGGCGACCTGCTGGCGCAGGGCCTGGGGCGTCAGGCCCAGTTTCTTCAGCATGTTGGCGGCCAGCCCCTCGCCTTCCTCGGCGAGACCGATAAGAAGGTGTTCGGGGCCGACATAGGAATGGCCAAGGTCGGTCGAAGCGCCGAAGGCGCGGCTCAACGCGTCCTTCACCCGGGGGCTGACGCCGATCTCGCCCTCTTGCGGTTTCTCGCCGCGCTTGGCCTCGGCCTCGATCTGCGCCTTGAGCTGATCGACCGAAACCTTGAACTGGTCCAGCACCGTGCGCACCACGTCCGAGCCGGTCAGCGCCAGCAGCAGATGTTCGGTGTCCACCTCGGCGCGGCCCATCTCGGCGGCGTGCCGCGCGGCTTCCTGCAACAGCTTCTCGGCCTGTTCGCTGATCTTGCTGGCAAAGCCGCCAACCTGACGTCGGGCGCTGCGGGCGCGCGGGGCCTCGTCGCCGAAGGTGGCGTCCACCATCCCGTCATCGCCCGCGCCACCCATCGCCCCCAGCGGCGGCAGGTCGAAGCCTGCATCGCCCATCAGGCTGCGGAAGGGCTGGTCGCCGAAGAACTCCTCGAACAGCCCCCCGCGCCGGCCGAAAAGCGATTCGAGCGGCGAGGCCGTGCGCCCCTGACGGCGCAGCACCTCGCGGTAATGCTCGTCGCAGAGCTCCATGTTCCGGGTGCGCCCGTTGACCGAGGCGCGCACCCGCACCGTGGCGGGCTTTCCGCAGATGTCGCATTTGCCTTGCATGGGCTTCCTCCGTGATGGTTTGCCATGTTTGGGCGTCATTCGCCCGAAAATCTCACTCTGTGCCTTGATTTGCCTCAATCTTGCGGGCGGCGGCGCGCGTCTCGTCCTGCTGGCGGATGATCCAGAACAGCCCACCAAGCGCCAGCGTCGAGAAGCCGAGCGCGGCCAGCGTCGCGGCGTCGGTCTTGGAGAGATCGAGGATGATGAACTTCCGCAACAGCGCCAGCAGCGCCACCAACACCACGATGCGGACATGGAACACGGTGTCATGCGTCTCGAGCGAGACAACGATCGAGCGCTTGAACTCGAGCGCGATGATAACCGTGAAGATCGCGCCGAAGACCATCTGGAACGACTGGAAGTCGGTCGGGTCGAGCGAGCCGGCAAGGATCAGGTCGAACAGGATGCGAATGAAGAGGTTCCAGATCGACGCGAGGATCACGACGATCAACAGGAAGGACAGCGCCAGGGTCGCCACCTGTTCGAAGCGTTGGTAGAGAGTGAGAATCGCCCAGCGGTCGAGGAAGGCATTCCAGTCAGACCGCATCGACATGGGCTTACTCTGCCGTCATGGGAACCGGCTTGAGCGCCGGGAAGTCGTCAGGCGTGATCGTCTCGCGTTCCAGAAGCAGGCGGGTGCCGGCCTCGAGATCGGCGCGGCGTTCGGTCAGCACCGCCTTGGCACGCTCATAAGCCGCGTCGATCAGCTCGCGGACGGCAAGGTCCACCTCGCGCGCGGTCGCCTCGGAATAGTCGCGCCCCATCAGCCCCGGCGCTCCGTCCTCTCCCAGAAAGCTCGCGCGCTGCGCTTCCAGCACCGCCTGGCCCACCTTCGGGTGCATCCCGAAGCGGGTGACGATCTGGCGGGCGATGTCGGTCACGCGCGCAAGGTCGTCGGCGGCACCCGTCGAGATCTCGCCCAGCACCAGATCCTCGGCCGCGCGGCCTGCCAGCAGCACCACCATGCGGTTTTCCAGATCCTGACGTGTGATCAGGAACCGGTCCTCGGTCGGCCGGGTCATGGTGTAGCCGAGCGCGCCGATCGAGCGCGGGATGATCGAGACCTTGTGCACCGGGTCCGCCCCGGGCAGGCTGGCCGCGGCCAGCGCGTGGCCCATCTCGTGCCAGGCCACGGCCTCGCGTTCCTTCGGGTTCAGAAGCCGCCCCTTGCGTTCCAGCCCTGCCACGATGCGCTCGATGGCCGCCGTTACATCCTGCATCGTCACGGCTTCCGCCCCGCGCCGGGTGGCCTGGATTGCGGCTTCATTGACCAGGTTCGCCAGTTCCGCCCCCGAAAAGCCGGGGGTCAGTGCTGCGATCTGGTCCACATCAAGGCCCTGATGCTGCACCTTCTTCAGATGCACCCGCAGGATCGCCGCGCGCCCGCCCTTGTCGGGGCGGTCCACCACCACCTGCCGGTCGAAGCGGCCTGCGCGCAAAAGCGCAGGGTCCAGGATCTCGGGCCGGTTGGTGGCGGCCAGCAGCACGATGCCTTCGCGCGGGTCGAAGCCGTCAAGCTCGGTCAGAAGCTGGTTCAGCGTCTGCTCCTTCTCGTCGTGGCCGCCACCGAAGGCGCCCAGGCCGCGCTTCTTGCCCAAGGCGTCGAGCTCGTCGATGAAGATGATGCAGGGCGCGGCCTTGCGCGCCTGCTCGAAGAGGTCGCGTACCCGTGCCGCACCCACGCCCACGAACATTTCGACGAATTCCGAGCCCGAGATCGAGAAGAACGGCACCCCCGCCTCGCCCGCCACAGCGCGGGCGACCAGCGTCTTGCCCGTGCCCGGCGGGCCCACCAGCAGGATGCCCTTTGGGATGCGTGCGCCGAGGCGGCCATATTTGTCCGGCTCCTTCAGGAAGCTCACGATCTCCTGCAGTTCCGCCTTGGCCTCGTCGATGCCCGCCACATCGTCGAATGTCACGCCCGTGTCCGTCTCGACAAAGACCTTGGCCTTCGACTTGCCGACCGTCATCATGCCCCCGAAGCCCTGTTTCTCGGCGATGCGGCGAAAGACGAACATCCACAGCCCGAAGATCAGCAGGATCGGCACCACCCAGGACAAGAGCGTGGACAGGAAGGTGTTCGTCACCGTGCCGTCGTATTCGGCGCTGGAGGCTTCCAGCCGGCGGGTCAGATCCTCGGGCACGATAATGGTGACGAAGTTCGTGCGCCCGTTGATCGGGTCGCGGTAGCGGCCGACGATCCGCTCGGGCTGCACCTGCACCTCGGCGATGCGGTCCGCTTCGAGCAGCTCGAGGAAGCGGGAATAGGGGATGCGCTCGGTGACGCTTGCCCCCTGCCACCAGGACTGGAACAGCATCAAGAGCAGAAACGCCGCGATCCAGTACCAGATGTTGATCTGCTGTTCCTTGTTCATGGCTGTCCGTCCCGTCGATGCTGTCCAAAACAGGATGGTTTTCCCTGACCTTAACCGCAAGCCTCTTGAAAGACAGCACTCAAACGCCGACTTTGCCTGCGTATCCTGCGCGCCGGGACGATGGCATCGGCTGCCGTCCCCAATCCGCACCGGAGATGACCATGATCCTGCCAGTAGCCAGAGCACCACTGCGATGACCCGGGAACCGACCATGGGCTGGACCGCCGGCGTGACCAAGGGCCGCAACCGCGCCGATCCCGCCCCCCCCCGCATTCCCGGCACGAACTTGCGCTCTCCGAATGTGCCATTGGCCATCATCCGCCGCCCGGCGCGTCCGGTGACGCAATCCGCCTCGCGCCCCCGCCATTGGGTGCTGGAGTTCGAACCCTCGAGCGCGCCCGCGCTCGACCCGCTGATGGGCTGGACGACCAGCGCCGATCCTTACCGCAGCATCCGGCTGACCTTCCCCGATGTCGCCAGCGCCATCCGTTTCGCCGAGGCCAATGACTGGCGCTATATCGTGTTCGAGGACGAACCGCGCGCACAGGCGGGCACGCACCACCACCGGCTTCATATGGGGGGCGGATGTCGCGGGGATGAAGAGGCTCCCTTACAAGGGCGCGGCGCCGGCGCGCATCGACCTCCCGACGGGCACAAACGGCCCGGTCGATCCGGTCGAGGAAGCGTCACGCGAGTCCTTCCCCGCCTCCGACCCGCCGGCCCGGAGCGGCATCAGCATCGGCCCGCCGCGCGGCGAACCCTGATGCCGGTCGGTTTTCGATACAATGGATCATCGAACAGGCGCGCACAGGGGCGCAGTCCCGCGCTCGGGCCTGCCCGCACCGACCGGGGGATCCCCCCGCCATGATGCCCTACGGACAGACGATCCCCGCGCGTTACCCGGCCGTGGCGGTCTGGACGCTGATCGCGGCCTGCGTGCTGGCCTTCCTCCACCAGACATCGTTGCCGCCGCGGCTGCTGGAGGTGTTCCTGTTCCACTACGCGCTGGTGCCGGCGCGGTTCTTCGGCCCGCTGGCCGCGATCGCGCCGGGCGATCCGATGGTCTTTCTGACCAACATGTTCCTGCACGGGGGCTGGCTGCATCTGATCCTGAACATGTGGACGCTCTGGGTCTTCGGCCCGGCGGTCGAGGACCGGCTGGGAAGCCTGCGCTTCCTCGGTTTTTATCTGGTCTGCGGTTTGGCGGCGTCCTCCGCCCATGCGCTGGCCAATCCCGACTCGGTCATCCCCGCGCTCGGGGCCTCGGGCGCGATTGCCGGGATCATCGGCTGCTATGCCCGGTTCTTTCCGCATGCCCGGCTGGTGATGATGGTGCCGGTCCTCTTCATCCCGCTGTTCTTCGAGGTCCGCGCCATCGTCTTTGCCGCGGTCTGGTTCGCGATGCAGGCGATCCCCGGCATCGTGGAGTTCGGGCAACAGACCGACAGCGGCGGGATCGCCTGGTGGGCGCATATCGGCGGTTTCGTCGCGGGCTTGATGCTCGCGCCCCTCGTGCACCGTCCTCGGCGCGGCTATCGACGGTATTATCGGGACGAAGGCATCGCCGGCTTCCGGCCGGACGGGCGGCGCATCGGAGGGCGCGGACCATGGGGCTGATGGAACTTCTGTGGCTGTTCTTCATCGTCTCGGCACTGCAACCGGTGTTGCAGCGGCGCTATCTCGATGCGATGCGCTCCCGCAAGATCGCCCAGATCGAGGGCCAGCGCGGCAGCCGGGTGATCCTGCTCGTGCACCGGCAAGAGACGATGAGCCTCCTGGGCTTCCCGCTGATGCGCTACATCGACGTCAACGACAGCGAGGAGGTGCTGCGCGCGATCCAGCTTACCGACGACGACGTGCCGCTCGACATCGTGCTGCACACGCCCGGCGGGCTGGTGCTGGCCGCGACCCAGATCGCCCGCGCGATCCGCGCGCATCGGGGCAAGGTCACGGTCTTCGTGCCGCATTATGCGATGTCGGGCGGCACGCTGATCGCGCTGGCGGCCGACGAGATCGTCATGTGCCGCCACTCGGTCCTGGGCCCGATCGACCCGCAACTGGGCGGTATGCCCGCGGCCTCGGTCATCCGCGTGGCCGAGGAAAAGCCCATCGCCGAGGTCGAGGACCAGACCCTGATCCTGGCCGATGTCGGGCGCAAGGCTATCGCCCAAGTGACCGAGACCGCGCGCAGCCTGCTGGCCGCCCGGATGGACCCGGTCGCGGCCGAGGCCCTGGCCAGAAGGCTTGCGACCGGCATTTGGACCCACGACTACCCCATCGGCGCCGAGGAAGCGCGCGAGATGGGCCTGCCCGTCAGGCTGGAAATGCCCGCCGAGATGATGGAACTGATGAAGCTTTACCCGCAGCCGGTGCGCCGCCAAGCGGGCGGCGTCGAATACCTGCCCGAACGGCGCCAGCGCGAGGCGCGCCGGTAATCGCCGGATCGCGTTGCAATGCGTCGAAAACCGTGAAACCGAAGGAAGCCCCCCATGCCCACCGTCGCCTGCCCCGACTGCGCCGCCACCAACCGTATCCCTGACGCCCGCCTGAACGAAGGCCCGAAATGCGGGCGCTGCGGTGCGGCCCTGTTCCAGGGGCGCCCGGTCGATCTGACCTCGGCCAGTTTCGACCGGCACCTGAACGCCGAAACCCCGCTTCTGGTCGATTTCTGGGCCGCCTGGTGCGGGCCCTGCAAGGTGATGGCGCCGCAGTTCGAGGCCGCGGCAGGGATGCTCGAGCCGCAGGTCCGTCTGGGCAAACTCGACACTGAGGCCGAGCAGGCGATTGCCGGGCGCTATAACATCCGCGGCATCCCGACGATGATCCTGTTCCGCGCCGGCCGCGAAGTCGCGCGAACGAGCGGCGCCATGTCCGCCGCCGACATCGCCCGCTGGGCGCGCGCCCAGCTCGGCTGATCCGACACCTGGTCGCGGGCGACGGCCTGGATCAATCGTTCAACTACAAAAAAGGAAGAGAGAACCGCATGAGAATTGTTCCACGTCTGGCGAAGGGAACCGACTACGAAGGCCCCGCGCTTGCGCAGCTGATCGAGGCGGCCGCAGACGACCTGCTGCTGCCGCTCTTGCGCAAGCATGGCGTCGAGGACCGGCTGCTACATGCGCAGCTGACCGAAGTGAAAGGGTCCACCCCGCGCTGGCGGCTCGATCTGCAGATGACCCTGCCGCGCGAGCGGATCGCGACCGCCTCTGCCGAAGCCCCCGATCCCGAGACCGCCGTGGCGCAGGCCGTTCGTCGCCTGTTCCGTGAGGCGAAGCGGCATTTCGACCTGCTTATCGACCGCAAGCGTCAGCGCCGGCAGAAGCAACAGAATGCCCGCGCCGCGATTGCTTCGCGCCTTGCCGCGCTGCCCGCCGACATCGCGCCCGCCTCGCAGGCCGGCATCGCGCCCCTACTCGAGCGGCTGCGCGCGGTAGCCCGGCGCGAGCTGGCCTATCTGCGCGCAACCGGCGATCTGGCGCCCGACTGGCCGACGCTGGAGGATGTGGTGGACGAGGCGTCCGTCGCCACCCGCGAGGCCTGGGATCCGACAAGGCCGGCCCACAAGGTCTGGCTGGCGCTCCTGCGCAACCTCTTCAAGGTGCTGAACCGCGAAGTGGCCGCCAACCGGGTCTTCGGGCAGGCGGTGTCGCTGGAGGCCCCGCCGCCCGAGGATGCCCGGGATCAGGCCGAGGCCATGGTCGAGGAGGAGTTCCTCGAATTCCACCAACCCGACGAAAGCCTGACGCTGGCCGACGTGCTGCCGGACGACACCGCGCCGCTGGCCGACGCACCCGCCGAGGACGAGACAGCCGCCGCGCAGGCCTTCCTTGCCGATGTCGTGAAGGATCTTCCGGTGGCCTGGCGGCGGGCCTGGCTGTTGCGCGATCTCGAGGGGCTTTCGGCCGCCGCCATCGCCGAAGTGCTGGAGACGACCGAGGCCCGGGCCGAGACCTGGATCACCGAAGCCGAGGCCTTCCTGTCGGCCCGGATCGAGGATGCCGGCATCATCCAGCAGGCCGGGCTGCGCCTGACGCTGCGCCGCACCCCGGACTGACCGGGTGGGCCCGACCGCCCTTGATCCTGTTCAGATCGCCTCGCTTGTCGGCGGGGCGGTTACCTTCCTGCTGGCCATCGGGGCGGTGGGGCATACGCTGGTCACCAAGCGCGATCCGCGCTCGGCCACGATCTGGCTGTTGGCGATCCTGCTCCTGCCCCTCGTCGGCGTGGCGCTCTATGTCCTCTTCGGCATCAACCGCTACCGCCGCCGTGCGATCCGGATGCGCGAGGATCATCCGCGGCTGGCACCCGCACCGTCGCCCGACACGGCGACCGCCTCCGCGACCAGGAATGCGACCCGGTCACAGCCGAAACCCTGGCCACGCGATCCCTGCCCACGACGCTGCGCGACGGCTTCGCCCGGCTGTTCGCGCCGATCCTCTAGACATTGAGATCCGCCGCGCCCATCTTGGCGCGACCCCCTGAAACACAAGGAAGCCGCCCGGATGTCATTGCCCGAACTCGGCACTTTCACCGAAATCGCCCTGCTGATCGGGCTGGCCACGGCCCTTGGCATCCTCGGCACGCTGCTGCGTCAGCCGATGATCGTGGCCTTCATCGCCGCGGGCCTTCTGGCCGGACCGGATGCGTTGAATATCGTCCGCTCGACCGAGGCCGTGGCGCTTCTGAGCCAGATCTCGATCGCGGTGCTGCTGTTCCTCGTGGGGCTGAAGCTCGACATGACCCTGGTGCGGAACCTCGGCCGGGTGGCGGTGGCCACGGGCCTCGGGCAGGTCGGCTTCACCTCGGCGATCGGCTTCGCTCTCTGCCTCGGCATGGGCTTCGACTGGGTGACGTCGCTCTATGTCGCGGTGGCGCTGACATTTTCCTCGACGATCATCATCGTGAAGCTGCTCTCCGACAAGCGCGAGGTCGATTCGCTGCATGGCAAGATCGCGCTGGGCTTCCTGATCGTGCAGGATCTGTTTGTTGTCTTCGCCATGGTCGTGGTCTCGACCCTGGGGATCGGCGCGCCCGAGGCGCATGGCGGGGGCGGCCTCGGCACGCTTGTCATCGGGACGCTGGCGCTGGCCGCTTTGGCCTGGGTCTTCATCCGGCATCTGGCCGATCCGCTGATGCGTCTGCTCGGCCGGTCGGGCGAGCTGCTGGTGATCTTCGCGGTGGCCTGGGCGGCGGGGCTTGCGGCGGTGGCCGATCTGATTGGGCTGGGCAAGGAACTGGGCGGGCTGCTGGCCGGGGTAACGCTGGCCTCGACCCCGGTGCGCGATCTTCTGGGAGCGCGGCTGGCGGCGCTGCGCGACTTCCTGCTGCTGTTCTTCTTCCTGTCGCTCGGCGCGGGGATGGACCTCGGCACGCTGGGGGCGCAGATCGGCCCGGCGGTTGTGCTGTCGCTTTTCGTGCTGATCGGCAACCCGCTGATCGTGCTGGCGATCATGGGCTACATGGGCTATCGCAAGCGCACCGGGTTCCTGGCCGGGCTGACGGTGGCGCAGATCTCGGAATTCAGCCTGATCTTCATGGCCATGGGCATCGCGCTGGGCCATGTCGGGGCCGAGGCGATGGGGCTTGTTACCCTGGTCGGGCTGGTGACGATCACGTTGTCGGTCTATATGATCACCTGGTCGCAGCCGCTTTACGAACTCTGCGCGCCGGCTCTGGGCATCTTCGAGCGGCGCACCCCCTTCCGCGAACTCGCCGAGGACACGCCGGGCGCCGAGAACCGTTCGCATGACGCGCTTGTGCTGGGCGTCGGCCGCTTCGGGGCGCGGATCGCCGGTGGGCTCAGGGCTGCGGGCCTGCGCCCGCTTGGGGTGGATTTCAACCCGGAATCCGTGCGTCTGGCGCGCGAGGCGGGGTTCGATGCGATCCTGGGCGACGCCCACGACCCCGAGTTCCTGGCGCATCTGCCGCTGGGCAGTTTCAGCGCGGTCGTCTCGGCCACGCCGCGGATTACCGGGGCGTTGACCGAGGCAGATGGCCACGCCGCGGCCACCACGGCCCTGCGCGAGGCCGGGTTCCGGGGTCTGATCGCCGTGACGGTGGACGATCCTGCCCATGCCGGCCGGTATCGCGAGATCGGCGCGGATCTGGTCCTCAGCCCGTTTGACGACGCAGCCGAGGCATCTGTTGCGCGTCTGCTCGACCGGCTGCGCGGGAAGAGGGACGCGGCCGCAAACGGAGAAGCGCGCACTATGCGAGCAGGCTGTCGCTGAGCACCCTGCACCCCACTGGCATCGGCTATCCGGCTCTCTCAGCCCGCGGCAGAGCGGTCAGACCGGACGGTTACGTCCTTCCCATCGCCGCCCGCTTCTGATCTCCCGCAACGACATGAGCACCGGCAGCACTGCGGCGGTCGTCGCCTATGACTGCTCGGGGTCTCTGTAGAGACGGACTATTGACGGGGCTCTTCGTCAGGCCACGTCGGTCGTCATCCGCCAGCGCGCGGCGGTCACGGCGGGCTCCAGGCTCAGGCGGCCCACGATCTGCTCCAGGGCGCCGGGGGGCACGCCTTCGCCATTGACAGCGGCCGTGACCTCGACGCGGTCGCTGCCCTCGATGTTCTCGCTGTCCAGTGCGGTAAGGTGCAGGCCCGATGTGGCAAAACCCTGCAGCATCAAGGCGCGGACATGGGCCTCCTCGGAGGCGCGGCAGACGATCTCGACCGCATAGTTGCGCATGAGTTCGGTGGTCTGAATCGGCTGGCGGTCCAGCAGGCGCGAAAGCGGGCGGAGTGCCAGGTTGACAAAGACCACCATGGCGGTGACTGCGATGGCCAGCCGATATTGTCCGGCCCCCGCCAGAAGGCCGATGGCGGCGGCTGTCCATAGCGTGGCGGCGGTGTTCAGGCCGCGGACGTTGAAGCCCTCGCGGAAGATGATGCCGGCGCCAAGGAAACCGACGCCCGACACGACCTGCGCGGCGACGCGGGTGGGGCTGACCTCGTCGGGAAAGGACGCGGCGAAGACGGTGAAGCTGGCCGCACCCAGGGCCACCAGCGTATTGGTGCGCAGTCCCGCAAGGCGCTGGCGCCATTGCCGCTCGAACCCGACTGTCGCGCCAAGGGCAAGGGCAACGGCAAGGTTCAGAACGGCGACTTCGGGGGCAATGGACATGAGGAACCTCGATTTTTCGGCAACATAGGCAGGGTCGATGACGGTCCGGTGACACTCGGACGGCGCTGGGATCAGCCTTGACGGAAGCTGAGCACGGCTTGCATGGGCCCGAGGGAGGATGGCGGCCATCCGGTTCGCAAGGGGCTCTGCAGAGCCTCGGGGCCGGCCGCTGACCTGTCCAGGTCACGGTGAACGCGCAGGCCGTTCACGCGTTGGCCGAGCCGCAGCGGCAGGATGCGGGGTCGCGCCCCCCGGTGCGGACAGCGCGCTGTGCAGGAGGCATTCGATTTCAGGGCTCGGGACGCCACACGTGCGGCAGATCGGTCGGAGCGATCTTCGGGGTTCGGCATGCCGCAGAACCGACCATGGCCCAAACCGCGCAGCAGGGCCGCGGCGAAGCCGCGGACCATGCTGCGCCAGCGGCTCGTGGCTTCAGACCTCGAGCAGATGGCCGAGGAAGGCATAGGCCAGCGCGAAGTAGATGAACACGCCCAGCATGTCCATGATCGAAGTGATCATGGGCGAAGACAGCGTCGCCGGGTCCGTCCCGATCCGCCGTGCCGCGAAGGGCAGAAGCGCCCCGATCAGCGCACCCGAGATGGTCACGATGGCCATCGCCAGCCCCACGACCATCAGCACCTCGAAGCCCACGCCCTTGGTAAAGACCGCCAGCACCGCCTCAAGGATCGCGATGACGACACCCAGCGCCAGGGCCACCGGGATTTCGCGCCTGATCACGAACCAGATGTCCTGCCAGCGCAGCTTGAACTGCCCCAGGGCCATGCCGCGGATCACCAGTGTCGCGGATTGCGAGCCGGTGTTGCCGCCCATGTCCACGATGGGCGCGATGAAGGCTGCGAGGATCAGCACTTCGGACAGAAGCTCTTCCTGGCCCGCCACGAAGGTCGAGGTGATCGCGCCGAAGAACACCAGAAGCGACAGCCAGAACACCCGCACCTTGAAAATCGCCCCAAAGGACGAGTTGCGCAGGTCCAGATCCGGGCCGCCGCGGACCGGGGCCGCTGCGCCGAACTGCGTCAAGCGCCGTGCACGTTCGCCCCGCGCGATGTCGAGCGCGTCGTCCACCGTGACGATGCCCACCAGCCGGTTGCCATCCGTCACCACCGGCAGGGCCAGAACATCGTAGTTGGCGATTTTCTCGGCGACGGTGTCCTTGCTGTCATCGACCCGGGCGCTGGCCGGATTGGGCTGCATCAGGTCGCCGACCCGCGCATGTTCCTCGGCCAGGATCAGGTCGCGCAGACTGACCACGCCCAGCAATGTGCGGTCCTCATCGACGATATAGGCGGCATAGATCGTCTCGGCGTCGGGGGCCTCCTTGCGCAGGCTGGCCAGAGCCTCGCGGACGGTCATCCCGGCCGAAAGCGTGGCATAGTCCGAGGTCATCAGCGCCCCTGCCGTGCCTTCTTCATAGGCGGCAAGGCGGCGAATGTCCTCGCGCTCGGCCTGGGCCAGCGCGGGCATCAGCGCGTCACGCGCAGTCGGGTCCAGCCGTTTCCACAGGTCCGCGCGTTCGTCGTGGCTCATGGCGGTGACGATGCGGGCAAGTTCCGTTCGCGACAGCGACTTCGCCATGGCGATCTGAAAGGGCGCATCGAAATAGCCAAAGACCGTGCCCTGCCAGTCAGGCGGCAATGCAGTCAGGACGCGCGCGGCGTCCGCGGGTTTCAGCCCGCCGATTTCGTTGGCAATGTCCGCCGGGTGCATCGACTTCACGGCCTCGCGCACCGAGGCGGTGTCGCCGGAGGCAAGCCAGGTGGTCAGGGCATTGGTCAGGGTGGTCATGACAGATCCTCGCGTGTTGGAAGCGTTCTGGAAATCGTGTGGCAATCAGGGGTGCGACAGGTCGCTCATCCGGACGGGGCCGATCCGGTCGCCGTCTCGGTAAAAGGCACATGGCCGCGACGCTTCGCCCGTGCCGGAAACATGGGTTTCGGCGAGGGCGGGCCCTGGTGCGGCCACAGCCGGCCGGGGCCCGACACCGGCCGTTGGAGGGGCCGACCCCAGCACCTGGAGCGTGCGGATCAGATCGGCGTGGAAGGCGGTGTTGATGGGGGTGCGAATCATCGTCATGGCGGGCTTTCCTGTCACAGGCGGGGCAGGGAGATGGATATGAAAGCGGGCAGTCTGCGCCGCGCGCAGACCGTCCTGTCTGTCAGGCCGGTTCGGGCTCGGGACGGGCCAGCGTCCGGCAGGGGGCGCCGTCGTGATCGGTCAGACGCTGGCCGCGCGGGTCCAGCACCACCAGCCCGCGCGCCGATGCGGCCATGACCAGCACCCGTGTATCCTCGCCGCCCGGCAGGGCCAGAACCATGTCGGGCCGGCTATCGGCCAGCATGAAGGCGTTGCGGATACCCTCGGCGCGCTTGCCGTGCAGCCGCCAGTTGGCGGGATAGCGCAGGACATGCACATCCCGGTCCCGCGCCCAATCCTCGGCGGCGATGCCCAGAAAGGCGTGGCCGCCGTGGATCAGCACGGCAAGCGGGTGGCGGGCATGGACCCGGTCAAGAGCATGATGGATCAGCGCGACATCATTCAGATGCCGCCCACCGGCGACCAGCAGACGCATGGCAACCTCCGTCCGTTCAAAGCGGCGCGCAGACCCTCAGGCCGCGCGCAGCTCCCGGTGACGGCGCAGAAGTGCTGCAAGCTGCGCGTCGGCGCGGGCCGAGGCCGCACGAGCCTGGGGCGAGGCAGGTGTCCGACGGTCGTCCGACCCGGTCCGGCCCGAGGCGGCGGGCTGCCAGCGGCAGTGCATCCGCCCGGTCCGGGCGCAGCGTTCCCAGCGGGCGACGCGTGCAGGAGTGCAGGCCGATGCGCAGAGCGCCCGGTCGAATGCGAAATCGGTGAAGTGCAGGGTCATTGCTTGCCTCCATGAAGCCGGCTGCGGCCGGTCAGGGGCAAGCACGAAAGCGCGTCAGACGCTTGAGCGTGCAGCCAGAGACAGGCCGAGCGGGCAGAATGTCGATGGGAAGGCCCGGCTGCTGCGAAGGATCATCACAGGAGCCGGACCGCTACTAGAGCAGCTGTCCATGGTTCTCTCTGGTTGATGCACGAAAAAGACCGCAACGATAGCGGTGGTGGTGAGGTAGCCCGAATCACGAAATCCGTCAACCCCTTGGTCCAGAACGGCGGTCGGGGTTGGCACCCGCCATGTCAGCCTTGCTCGGGCTTCGTTCGGTTCCGGTCGGGACTGGGCTGCGACAGCAACATCGGGACTGCAAGTATGCTCGATCTCCAGCGAGCGGCCTTCCAGCGCTGCTGCGCTTGCCGCCGCATGGGACGCCCGATCCGGCCGGACCAGGACACGGGCCAATCACATCACTGCCCCGCAACCGGCGATGCAGACGAATCGTCGGAACCGCGCATGTGTCGGGGCGGCTCTGCAACATGTCCAGCGCCATATCCAAGAGCGCGGACCGGCGATATCCAGTAGCAAGGCGTTGATCGGTCTCATCCTCGACGCATCCATGCCGCTGCATCAGACGCGCCGCTTGCAGAACGCCGCGCTGCTGGTCCTGCGCTCGCGGGGCAGTTCGGGCAAGGGCGCCTTGCCCTCTGCCTGGCGCAGGACGCCCATGGCCTGGGCTTCGGTGAAGCGGCTCTTCTTCACCGAAATCTCCTGGCCCATCCTGCCGGGAAAATTCCGCTTCCGCATCCCCTTGACCATGGGGAGGATTAGCCTATCCCCTCTCGCACGGAGACGGCCCTGATCCGCATTGAAGAATTGCGTCCCTGACCCTCACCGCGTAGGGCAAGCCACTCGCAAAGTCGAAGCGCGGAAAGCTGGAGGTTGCAAGGATCAGGCCCAGCCGATTGCCCCTTTGTGCCCGGTAGAAGGTCGGGGCCAGTTCGATCCTGACGCGGCCCGCCGAGGCGCGGCGGATGCCATCGGTGATGTTGACCACCGCGCCGCAGGCCAGCTTTTCGACCAGAACGGCGTGCAGGTCAAAGACGCCCTCGGCACGGCAATCGGCCGTCACTGCGATTTCTGTCAGGACAAGGTCGGAGGGCAGCGGCCTGCCAAACGTCGTGACCGAGCCGGGATGATCCAGTGTGCCCATCAGACGCTGGTCATACATGCCGCCCGCCATCAGCGAGCCGCCCGAGGTCACGGCACCGCCCGGTGTGGGATGAGGCCGCGTCGGATCGAAGATCAGCGTGACATCGTCCATCGAAACAGGGGCAGTCGCTGGCGCCGCGGCCTCATCGCGCCGCTGCGTCCACCGACCCGTCATCGCAGGCCAGAGCCCCGCCGACATTTGCCAGAACAGATCCGTTTCAAGCGGTATTTCGGCACGCCCCAAGGCATGGTCGAACCAGTCCAGCCGCAGGTTGACCCAGTCACGGCCCGTGGCGCGGTCGATCGTGGCATTCTCGCCGAAATCCGCCTCGCCCGCCTGTCCCGTGCTGCGGCGTCCATGCAGCCAAGGTCCGAAGATCTGCCGTAAAGGTGCCGTGTTACGCCTGCTTATGGCCTCTGCCAGTTCAAGCATGTTGCGCGCATAAGGATCGTTCCAGCTGCCCAGCAACAGGACCGGCACGTCCGGAAACCGGTTGAAATGGGCCGCTGCATGTGTGGCGGGCAGGTTCAGGCAAGGATCGTCACGCCTCATCCCCCACAGCCGCAGCAGTGCCGCCTCGTAATCCGGTGCAAGCGCCAGTGGAGACCGGCCGGGCTGCCAGTCCCCGCCAAGCAGCGCCGCGCGCAGGTCGGTGGCCTCCAGAGCCTTCGCCTGTCGGATGCAGCCCCTCTGGCGCAGTGCCTTGGCGGCATGACGAAACGCCCATGTCACCTGCTTGAGCTCGAACGCGCCGCCATAGCGGACGGAATGGCGCCAGGCATCCATCAGCCCGCCCGTGTCGATGGCCATGGCCGCAATCCCCGGCGCGCCCGCCACGGCCGAGGCCAGCTGCGTATGAGCGCCGTAGGACAGCCCCATCGTGCAGATCCGCCCGTCGCACCAGGGCTGCTCCAGCAGCCAGCGATGCGTGTCCACACCGTCCTCGGCCTCGTTAACGTATTTCTCGAACTGGCCCTCTGACCCGTAGCGACCCCGAACATCCTGCATGACGACCGCATAGCCGCGCGCCGCCATGATCCGGCCCAACTCGGCCCGGGTCAGCGGATCGGGCCGATCCAGCGCCACCTCGGAGCCCGAGATCCCCTGCCGGTCATAGGGCGTGCGTTCCAGAATGACGGGCCAGGGGCCGGCTCCGTCCGGCATGTGGATATCCGTTGCGAGACGGACCCCGTCCCGCATCACCACCATCTGCGTCTGCATGATCTGCGTCCTTTGTCGCGCCGTCACTCGGCGGGGCGGATGTCCTGGGCCAGGGTCCGCTCAAGTGGGCGGGCGTCATAGGTCAGGCCATCACGCAGGGCCCAGATCTGCTGTTCAAAATGCAGCGGGATAATTGCCTGCTGTTCGGTGAAGGCGCGGATCGTGGCCTGCGTCAACAGGGCGTCGCGCTCTGCCTCGTCGAAGCTCTGGGCGGCGCGCGCCACCAGCGCGTCGAATTCGGGGTCCGAAAAGCGCGTGCGGTTGAAGCCGCCCGTGCCCGCCTCGGGGTCGTTCGTCGCGATGACCTGCTGCAGCCCCCGGATCGCGCTGCCGGTGGTGGTGCCGAAACCACCGAGGAAGGCCGAAAATTCCTGCCGCCCGGCTCGATCAAAGAAGATGTTCGACGGCATCGCCTCAACGGATGAGCGCAGGCCCGCGCGGGCGAATAGCTGGCTGACCGCTTGCAGGATCTGCGCGTCGTTCTGATAGCGGTTGTTCGGCCCGTGAAGCGTGATCGTGAAACCGTCCGGATAGCCGGCCTCGGCCAGCAGCGCGCGCGCGGCCTCGGGATCATGCTGCGGGACCGGCACCTGATCGGTCCAGCCGACAAAGCCCTCGGGGACCAGTTGCCCGGTTGGTGTTGCGGTGCCGTTCATGATCCGGTCCGAGATCATCTGCCGGTCCAGCATCAGCGACAGGGCCTGACGCACGCGCACATCCTGCAACGGATTTCCGCCACCCGGCGCGCTGACGAAGGGGCTTTCCTCGCGGTCGCTGTCCAGCGCCAGATAGATCAGGCGGCCGGTCGTGGCGGTCACGATCTCGGCGCCGCCGCGGCTTTCGATGGCGGGCACGTCGCCCGCAGGCACCGCGTCGATCACGTCCACATCGCCCGCGATCAGCGCCGCCACCCGGCCCGCGTCGTTCGGAATGTAGCGGATCACCACATCCGTAAAGGCGGGGGCGTCGCCCCAGTAATCCTCGAAGGCGGTCAGGGTCAGGCGTTCGTTCGGAGTCCAGCCGCCATAGCGCCACGGGCCGGTGCCGATCGCGGCGGTGCCTGCGTCGAAGTCGCGGCTGGAAATCTCCGTGCCCAGTTCCGAGGGCAGGATATAGACCGATCCGATCTGCTCGATCAGGTCCGGCGTCGGCTCATGCGTGGTGATCAACAGGGTCAGGTCGTCCTCGGCCTCGATGTCGGCGATGGCGGCAACATTGCTTTCAAAGGAGGCGGGCGAATTGGCGACATTCGGGACGCGGGCAAAGGTTGTGATCACGTCCTGGGCGTCAAGCGTGCTGCCGTCATGGAAGGTCACACCCGCGCGCAGGCGGATGCGCCATGTCGTCGGGTCGATGTTTTCCCACGATTCAGCCAGCAGGGGGACAGGTTGCAACGTCTCGTCGATGCCGGCCAGGCCCTCGAAAATATGAGACGCGGTGTTCTGCCCCGGCGAGGTGCGCGAGAAATGCGGATCAATGGACGGATGCTCGGCCTTCAGCGCCATGCGCAGGGTTTCGGCCGAAGCGGCGGCGGTGGTGGCGGCCAGAATGGCGGTCGTCAGCAGAAGGCGGGCGGTCATGTCAGGCTCCTGTGGTTGGGGGGGCGACCTGCGGCAGGTCGTAATGGCAGGCGGATCGGTGGCCCGCGCCGACATTGCGCAGGGCGGGCCGCGTGCTGCGGCACAAGTCGGTCGCGTGCGGGCAGCGCGGGTGGAAATGGCACCCCGAAGGCGGGTTCAGCGGCGAGGGCAGCTCTCCCTTCAGCGCGGTAAAGCGGCGTTTCGCGCCGCCCAACTGCGGCGCCTCGGCCAGCAGGGCGCGGGTATAGGGGTGATGCGCGCGGGCAAAGATCGTGTCGCGGTCGGCTATCTCGACCAGGCGCCCCAGATAGAGGATCGCGATCCGGTCCGAGATGAAGCGCACCACGTTCAAGTCATGGCTGATGAACATCGAGGCGAAGCCGCCCTGCGCCTTGAGATCGACCAGCAGGTTCAGGATCTGCGCCTGGACCGAGACATCCAGCGCGGCCACCGCCTCGTCGAAGATCACCACCTCGGGGCTGACGGCCAGGGCCCGGGCAATGCCGACGCGCTGGCGCTGGCCGCCCGACAGCGCATGGGGGCGACGATCCGCCAGATCGGGGGCAAGGCCCACCTTGTCCAGCATCTGCGCCAGAAAGGCCGCGCTGTCCCTGCGGCGGATCAGGCCGTGGGCCAGCGGCGCCTCGAGGATGGTCTGGGCCACGCTCATGGCGGGGTTCAGGCTGGCATAGGGGTTCTGGAACACCATCTGGATCTTGCGCCGCGCCGCGCGGGCGTCTTGGGGCGCCATGTCGGCGATGGGCTGGCCCTGCCAGCGGACGGTGCCGCCCGATGCGGGCAGCAGCTGCGCCGCGATCCGGCCCAAGGTGGACTTGCCGCAGCCGGATTCGCCCACGATGCCCAGCATCTCGCCCGGCTCCAGCCGCAGGGACACGTCGTCCACCGCCACCAGATGCTGCGGCTTGCGCCCCAGCCCGACGCGGTTCATCGCGCGGTCCAGCGGGCCGTCATGGCGGGAAAAGACGCGACGGATCTCGGTCAGTTCCAGAACGCTCATGGCGTCACCTCCAGCGGGAAATGACAGCGCGCGCCATCCGTCACCGGCGGGGCCTGTTCGCGGCACAGCGGCTGGACGCGCGGACAGCGTGGCGCAAAGGCGCAGCCCGCGGGCAGCGCGTCCAGCGCGGGCGGCACGCCCGGCAGGTTCGCCAGTCGGGTGCGGCCGGGGACCGGCACGGCTTCCATCAGGGCGGCGGTATAGGGGTGGCGGGGGGCGGCAAAGATGCGGTCGGCGGGCGCCGTCTCGACCACCTGGCCCGCATACATGACCATGACGTGATCGGCAAAGCCCGACAGCAGCGACAGGTCATGCGTGATCCACAGGATCGCCGTGCCGGTCTCGGCGGCAAGAGACTGGATCTCGGCGATGATCTGGCTCTGGATCGTCACGTCCAGCGCGGTCGTGGCCTCGTCCGCGATGATCAGCGCAGGGTCGTTCAGGAAAGCGATGGCGATGACCACGCGCTGGCGCATTCCGCCCGAAAATTCATGCGGATAGGAAGCCATCCGTTCCTCGGGGGAGGGGATGCCGACGCGGCCCAGCACCGCGATGCAGCGGGCGCGGGCCTGTTGCCGGGTGACGCGACGATGGGCGAGGACCGCCTCGATCATCTGCTCGCCAATGGTCAGGACCGGGTTCAGCGCGACCATCGGATCCTGGAAGATCATCGCGATCCGGTCGCCGCGCAACCGACGCAGCTGCGCCACCGGCATCGCGGTCAGATCCTGGCCGTCAAAGATCACCCGCCCGCCCGCAATGGCGATGCCGCGTGGCAGCAGGCCGATCAGCGAATAGGCCATCATCGACTTGCCCGAGCCGCTTTCGCCCACTACCCCCAAAATCTGGCCCGGCTGCACGTCGAAGCTGACGCCGCGCACGATGGGCGTGCCCTTGGCGGTGATCCCGGTCACAAGGTTTTCGACGCTCAGCATCTCAGGCCTCCTGCGGGTTCAGGGCGCGGCGGATGCGGTCGCCGAACACGTTGACAGTGAAGATCAGGGCCGCCAGCGCCAGACCCGGATAGATCAGCGCCCAGGTATGCCCCGACAGGATCTCGCGCGAGCCGTTGGCGATCAGCAGGCCGAGCGAGGGCCGCTCGATCGAGGTGCCGAGACCCAGGAAGGACAGGGAAGCCTCGATGGCGACCGCATGGGCCAGCTGCAAGGTCAGCACGACCATGATGGGCGAGATGGAATTGGGCAGCAGGTGGCGCAGGATGATCCGCCAATGGGGCAGTTCCAGGCAGCGGGCGGCCTCGATGTAGTCCTGGCCGATCTCGACCAGGGCGGCGGACCGGGCGGTGCGCGCGTAATAGGGCCATTGCGCGACGACCAGCGCCAGGATCAGGTTGCCGGTCCCCGCACCCGCCAGCGCCATGATGGTCAGCGCGACAAGGATCGTCGGAAAGCCCAGCAGGATATCGACCAGCCGCATGATGACGGCATCGACCCAGCCCCCCGCATAGGCCGAGACCAGCCCCGCCAGCACCCCGATCACCAGCGCCAGCATGGATGCGGTTGCCGCCACCGTCAGCGTGATCCGCAGGCCATAGAGGATCGCTGACCACAGATCGCGCCCAAGCGCGTCGGTCCCCAGCCAATAGGTCATCCCTCCCATGCCGGCGGGTGATCCCGGCGGCAGGTTGCTGTCGAAGAAATCGACGACGGCGTTGTCGTAGGGGTTCTGCGGCGCAATCCAGGGGGCCAGCAGGGCCGCCACGACGATCAGCAGGAACAGCGCCAGACAGAACAGCGCAAAGGGCGCGTGGCGCAGGGACAGGATGGCGTTTCTCATGCCGGTTTCCCCCCAAGGCGGATGCGCGGGTCCAGCAGCGTATAGGTAATATCGACCAGCAGGTTGATGACCACGAACATCGCGACCACGATCAGCAGGTAGCCCACGATCACCGGCCGATCGACCACGTTGATCGAGTTGATCAGCAGTTGCCCCATGCCCGGCCAGTTGAACACCGTCTCGGTGATGATGCCGTAGGCCAGCAGGTTCCCCAGTTCCAGGCCCAGCACGGTGACCAGCGGGATCAGCACGTTGCGAAACGCATGGCGCATCAGGATGCGCCCTTCCGGCACGCCCTTGGCGCGGGCATAGCGGACATATTCGCTGTTCATTGCGGCCTGCACCTGCGCCCGCGTCAGGCGGATCACCATGGCCGCGTTGAACAGCGCAAGGTTCAGCGCGGGCAGGAAGATATGAGACCAGCCGCTGGCGGTCACAAGGCTTGTCTCGATGCCCAGGAAGGTGCCGGTCTCGCCGCGTCCGCCCGAGGGAAACCAGCGCAGTTGCACGGCGAACAGCAGGATCAGCAGCAGCCCCTGCCAGAAATTCGGCAGCGAATAGGCGAAGATCGAGCCGTTCACGATTCCGTCGTCAGCGACGCTGCCCGCGCGGTATCCCGCGATCAGCCCAAGCGGCAGGCCGATGATCAGGGACATGACAAAGGCCGCCAGCCCCAGTTCCACCGTGGCCGGCAGGCGTTGCAGCACCAGGTCGATGGTCGGCTGATTATAGACGAACGAGGTTCCCAGATCGCCTTGAAACAGGCCGCGCAAATACAGCCAGTATTGCACAAGGATCGGCCGGTCGAGGCCCAGGGCCACACGGGCGCGTTCTACTTCGGCCGCAGTCGCGTCGGGCGGCACCAGCATCTGCACCGGATCACCGATGGCATAGACGCCCATGAACACAAGAAACGATACCAGCAGCAGCACGAACACCGCTTGCCCCAGCCGTCTGACAAGATATGCCGCCATTGCGAATCCTCCTGTTGATCCAGCATGGCGCCGTGGACAGGCAGCGTCCACTTTACTAGGATATTTCTTCGTCTAGCGTATTTTCGGTAGCATCATGTTCAGCCTGGTCCAGCTGCAATCCTTTCAGGCGGTCTTCACGCATGGCACCACAGTGCGCGCCGCGCAGGTGACGGGACGGTCGCAAAGCCAGGTATCGGCCGATCTGCGTGCCATCGAGGCGCAGCTGGGCCGTCCACTGTTCCGGCGCGAAGGCGGTCGGCTTGTGCCGACCCAGGCTGCCGAACAGGTCTTCGAGCGCGCGGCGAGGGTCTTCGAGGCCCATCAGAATCTTGCGCGGCTTGGCCTTGGGCGGGGGGACGATCAGGTGCTGACCTTCGGCGCACCGCGATCGCTGTCCATGACGCTTCTGCCGCGACTGGCGCGCGACCTCAGGCGGCAATTTCCGAACCTCTCCATCGCGCTCAAGTTCGGCCGCTACCCCGAACTGGTCGAGGCCGTGGCCGAGGGCCGGATGGATCAGGCCATCGTGAAGCTTCCGGTCAACGACTGGCGGCTGCGCATCCTTCCGATGGTTGACGTGCCTTTGGTTGTCGTGATGCGGGCGGATGATCCGCTTACAGCACTGGAGCGTGTCGGCCCCGAGGATATCGGCGGCCGTCACCTGATCCGCACCAGTGAGAACGCGCCTTCGTGGCAGGCGGTTGTCGCGGCTTTCCGACAGACGGCCAGAACCCCTTATTCGCGCATTTCGGTCGAGGGGGTTGGCCCCATTTGCCGCCTTGTTTCCGAGGGTGAGGGGCTGGCGGTCGTCAACCGCCTGATGGCGGCGGATTACGCCGGCGGGCTGAACCTGCGGATGCGGGTCTTCATTCCAGAAACCTGGGAAAGCTTTGCCATCATCCAGAGCGCCTCGGCCATGCAGGGGCTGACGATGTCGGATGTGCATGATGTGCTGCGCCAGAGCCTCTCGTGGCAGGACAGACCCTCGGACAGCTAGCTTTTCGTCAACTCACCCGGCCATTCTGATTGTTGTGGCGCCCATCAGCCGAGGCTCGGCGCGCGCCCGCGCGCTGCGGTTTGGGCTTTCAGTTGTTCGCCGGGCATTGTTGCAGAAAGGCAGCCTGAGACGTAAGCGCCCTTTCCCTTCGGATTCAAGCGACGCGAACGATTTCGGCGGCGCCGAAAGTGTTGGAGCGGCTCACGAGTCAGTCCTCGCCTTTTACCACCAGGTCCGCCATCCGCGACGAGGACACGACCAGCCGCGCATTGGGCAGGTCATTCGCATCGACCTTTTGCCGGGCCTCGGCCTCGGGCAGGTGGTGCCAGCGGCGAAGCAGCCGCCGTTCCAGTTCCGACAAAGGCACATCCAGTGCGACCGTCAGGTCGAAATGCGCCGCCAAGGGGTGCCATTCGGGATCGTCCAGAATCAGGTAATTCCCTTCGACCAGGACCAGCCGGATGGCCGGGTCGATGATGCGGGCGCCGGCGCGGGCGATCTCGATTGCGCGGTCGAAGACCGGCACCGCGACCGGCCCGTCATCGGCCCGCAGCCGCGCCAGTGTTGCCGCAAGGCCGCGCACATCAAAGGTGAAGGGCGCGCCCTTGCGTGGGCGCAGGCCCTGCGGTTCCAACCAGAGGTCGTCGTAGTGGAACCCGTCCATCGGCAGGATCGCCACCCGGCCCGGATGGGTGCGCGACAGATCGGCCAGCAGCGCCTCGGCCAAGGTGCTCTTGCCCGCGCCCGGAGGCCCCGCCAGAGCGACGAAGCGACGCGAAGGCCCGGCCGCCAGGGGCGCCAGCCGTTCCGCCAGCCTGGTGCGGGAGATTGCTGCGCGGCCGCGCATGGAGGGGGCAGGGGTCGGGTTCATGTCGGGGCCTTTCTGTCAGATCAGCCCATATTGCCGCGCTTTCATCTTGAGAAAAGACAGACCCTCGGTCAGCACCTCCTCGCGCGAGGGGGCGACATCGCGCCAGACCGACAGCGCGTCGGCGATCTGCGGCGGCACGGTGATGAAGCTCTCCATCGCCATGCCCCCCTTGAAGCCGATGGCGGCCAGCGCGCCGAAGACCTCGTCCCACTGGATCGTGTCCATGCCGGGCGTGCCGCGATCGGATGCCGACAGGTGGATGTATTTCAGATGCTCGCGCGCACGCAGGATGCCGTTGGCCAGGCCCTTTTCCTCGATGTTCATGTGGTAGGTGTCCAGATGGACAAAGACATTCTCGGCGCCCACACGTTCGCACAGGCGGACCGCCTGATCGGCCGAGTTCAGCAGGTGGTTCTCGTAGCGGTTCACGGCCTCAAGGCCAAAGCCAAGGCCCTTGGTGCGGGCATAGGCGGCGGCCTTCTCGACCACGCGGGCGGTGGCGTCGTATTCGGCCTGGGTCGGGCGCTTGCCGGTGCGCTGACCGATGCCGCCGTAGAGGACGCCGCTCATCGCCTCGGCCCCGATCGAGGCAGTCACGTCCAGCGCCATCTTCAGGAAATCCAGCGCGCCGTCGGGGTTGTTCGTGGGCAGCCGGTCAAGGGGAAGGCCTAGCGAGGCCACGCAGGCGACCTGATGCTTTTCAAGCAGCGCGCGGGTATGGGCCGCGTCCACGCCTTCGGGGTCCAGCATGGTGATTTCCAGAAACGCGATGTCGTGGCGCACGGCCTCGGGGATGGCGTATTCCGCCGCCTCGCGGTTCCATTCCATCGCCCACATCGCGGTATGCACGCCAAAGCCGCTGATCGTCATGTCACTGTCCTTGCAAGGTCATTCTGTTTTCGGAAAAGGATTTCATCGGGCTGCCCAACGGCCCCAGAGATGGCGCGCGACCATCACCGCGATCAGGATCGCCCCCCACAGCGCGGTGGCCAGATGCTGGTTCGTGCCGATCAGGTTCAGCCCCGAGCCGATCACCTGCAGGATCACCAGCGCCAGGACGACCGGCATGACCCGGCCGAAGCCGCCGAACGGATCGACGCGGCCCAGAAAGCAGGCCAGCACCGTGATCAGCAGATAGGCCTCGCCATGACCGACCCGGACCGAGTTGAAGCGCGCCGCCATGATGATGCCCGCCACCGCGCACATCAGCCCTGACAGCACATAGACCATCGTCAGCGCGCGGCGGGTGTCCACGCCGGAATAGCGCGTCGCCTCGAGGTTCGATCCAAGTTGATAGATCGAGAACCCCAGCCGCGTCCGGTTCAGGATCACCGCCCAGAGGATTGCGCAGAAGCCGAACACGATCAGCGGGACCGGCACACCCGCCACCTGCCCCTGCCCCAGCCACAGCAGCGCGGGCGGAAAGCCCGAGACGCTGCCGCCGCGGGTCAGGAACTCGCCCAGGCCCCGCAGGAAGATCATCATCGCCAGCGAGGCCAGGATCGGATGCGCCCCGGTCCTCGCGACGACCACGCCCAGAACCCAGCCGATCAGCGCCCCACCCGCCAGCGCGGCAAGGATCGCGGCGACCAGCACGACCGGCCCCGCCGCCGCGCCCCCGCCCCAGATCAGGACCGACGCCAGAAGAAGCCCCGCGATATTGGCCGAGAAGGTCGCAGCCAGGTTGAAGCCGCCTGACAGGATTGGGATCAGCATGGCCAGCGTCAGCAGGCCCAGTTCCGGCAGCTGATAGCCGATCGACAGGAACGTCGCGGCGGTCAGGAACCGGTCGCTGAGCGACGCGAACAGCAGGACCAGCACCACCAGCACCGCCACCAGCGCCATGTTCTCGCGCAGGGCCGGGGTCGTCTGACGGCCGGCGGGTGAAAGAAAACGCGTCATCACGGCGCCTTTCATGATTGTGCCTCGCGGATGCGGCGGCGGCGCAGGCCCTCGGTCAGGCCGCGCAGGGTTTCCGACGACATGCTGATGGCGATCAGGATGATCAGCCCCACGATCATGCGGAAGGCAAAGGGCGACACGCCCAGCAGGTTCAGACCGTTCTGCGTTATCGAGACCAGCGCAAGGCCCAGCACCGCACCCAGCAAGGTGCCGCGCCCGCCCCCCAGCCGCGCCCCGCCCAGAACGACGGCGGCCAGAACCTCAAGTTCTCGGCCATAGAGCGCGTTGGGCACAACCTCGCGCGCGTAATGGACCTGCATCAGCCCCGCGATGCCGGCGCAGAGACCCAGCCAGCCATAGGCCAGGTAATGCATCGCGCCCAGATTGATCCCAAGCCGCCGCGCGCCTTCGGGATTGTCGCCCATCGCGAAAAGCTGGCGCCCGAAATTCAGGCGGCGCAGCATGAACCAGGTCGCGGCCAGCATCACGACCATGACCAGAACGGGCAGCGTGATCTCGGCCCAGCCCGAGGCGGTCTCGTGTTCGAACAGGATGATGCGGCGGCTCAGCCAGCCCGGCAGGGCGTAGATCGAGACGCCGCCCGTGAAGAACATCAGCAGGCCGAAGAACAGGTTGAAGGTCGCGATGGTCACGACGATCGAGACCAGGCGGAAATGATGGATCAGCGCCGCGTTGATCGCGCCCAGGCCGAAGCCGATCAGCCCGGCCAGCAGCAGCCCGATGGCCCAGTTGCCACCGCCGATCTGCATCAGGATCGTCACGGCCAGATATTGCACGACCGAGGCCGCCGCCGCGAACGAGATGTCGATCCCGCCCGCGATCAGCACGACAAGAAGCCCCGCCGCGAAGATCAGGTTCACCGCTGAATAATTCAGCAGATCGAACAGGTTGACCAGAGTCAGGAACGTATCGGTGGCCAGCGACAGGCCAAGGCAGATGACTGCGATCACCACCATCAGCCAGCGTTCGGTCGCGCCCACCGCGCGCAGGATCTCAGGCATGGACGGCCTCTTCCAGTTCGGCCAGCGTGCTGCGGGCGGGGATAAATTCCTCGATCAGCCGACCCTCGCGCATGTGCAGGATGCGGTCGGCGTTGAAGAAGACCTCGGGCGCCTCGTCCGAGATCAGCAGGATCGCCAGACCCTGACGCGCCAGCTCGTCCACGATGGCGAAGATGCCCGCCCGCGCGCCGACATCGACGCCGACCGTGGGGCTGTCCAGGATCAGAAGTTTCGGTGCGGTGGCCAGCCATTTGGCCAGAACCACGCGCTGCTGATTGCCTCCGGACAGGGTCGAGACCGCATCCGTGGGTTGTCCGATCTTGACGCGCAGTTGCGTCAGCCAGTCGCGCACCAGCGCGGATTTGCGCGCGGGCGAGATCAGGCCCAGACGGCCCAGAACGCGGTCCAGCACCGTCACCACAGTATTGTCGGCGATGGATTGCGGCTGCACGAGGCCAAGCGACAGCCGGTCCTCGGACATATAGGCGATGCCCATGCGGATCGCGTCGCGGTTATGGCGCATCCGCAGGGGCTGGCCCTGCCACAGGATCGTGCCGGCATCCGGGCGGGTCATGCCGAAGAGGCTCAGCGCCAATTCGGTGCGCCCAGAGCCAAGGCGCCCGGTCAGGCCGACGATCTCGCCCGGGGCGACGGTCAGGTCAATGTCGTGATATTCGCCATGCCGCGTCAGCCCGCGCAGTTCCAGCAGGGGTGCTGCGGGCCGCGCTTCCGGGCGGGGCGCGTAATTGAAGCTGGCCCCGGTCATCAATTCGGTCAGCCGCGCCTGCGTCATGCCCGCCGTCGGATAGGTGCCGACCAGGCGGCCGTCGCGCAGCACGGTGACGCGGGTGCAGATTTCCAGCACCTCCTTCAGGCGGTGCGAGACGAAGACGACCGCGATCCCCTGCGCGCTGAGGCGGTGGACGATGGCGATCAGCGCATCCGTCTCGCGCTGCGACAGGGATGCGGTCGGCTCGTCCATGAAGACCAGCCGTGCCTCGGCCACCAGGGCGCGGGCTATGGCAACAAGCTGGCGGTTGGCGATGGACAGGCGCCCAACGGGCATCGACAGCGGTAGGTCCACGTCCAACCGCGCCAGCACGGCGGCGGCCTCGGCGCGCATGGCCTTGCGGTTCACCAGTCGCGGCCGCGCGCCCAGATTGCGTTCGAATGCGATGTTCTCGGCCACGCTCATCTCGGGGAAAAGCGCCAGATCCTGCCAGATGACCTGGATGCCAAGCGCGCGCGCCTCCGCGGGGGTCAGGCCGCTGATGTCGCGCCCCTCCCACTCCATCACGGCGCCGGGTTCGGGGCGATGGACGCCACTGATCACCTTGATCAGCGTGGACTTGCCGCAGCCATTCTCGCCGGCAAGGCACAGCACCTCGCCGGGGCGGACGTCAAAGGCGATGTCGTCCAGCGCCTGCACGCCGCCAAAGCGCTTCGAGACATGGGCCAGCCGCAAAAGGCTTGCACCCTGCGGATCGGGTTCGGGCATCAGACCCTCCGTCGGACAAGAGAAGGGCGGGACCGGCACGGCCCCGCCCGGTGTGGATCACAGACCCATCGCGGCCAGATCGTCCACGGTGTCGGTGTTGATCTCGACAAGCTGGTCCACGATGATGTTGCGGCCCTCCGGCTCGATCACGCCCAGCCCCTCGATCTCCATGCCTGCCTCGATCGGCTCGTCATTGGCCAGCATCGTGCCAAGCGTCACGAAGACCTCGCCCGCCTGCTTGGGGTTCCACATGTAGCCGCCCGACAGGATGCCGTCATGCATCAGCGTGCGGCCCTGTCCGGGCGAGAACGGCCCCAGAACGACGACCTCGCCGCCCCGGCGGCGTTCCTCGACGGCGCGAGCCGCGCCGATGGGGCCCTGGCTGCCGAAGGCCAGGAAGCCGCGCAGACCCTCATGGGCGCGCATCAGGTCCAGCGCCGTGCGGCGCGAGGCGTCCACGTCCTCGGCCACGCCGAAGCGGTCGCCGACCAGTTCCATCTCGGGGTGGTTCGCCTCGATCCAGGCGATGGCGGCATCGGCCCAGGCATTGTGCAGGGGCACTGTCAGCCCGCCGACAAAGACGGCATATTGCCCCTCGCCGCCCAGCATCTCGGCCAGTTGCTGTCCGTAAGCCTCGCCGAATCCCACCGCCGAGGCCAGTTCGAAATTCCAGTCCACGTTCTGCTGGCCGGGCGATTCATGGGTGACGACCTTGATCCCCGCTGCCTGTGCGCGGGCCAGCACGGGTTCCAGCACATCGGCATCGTTCGGGACCACGCCGATCACATCGACGCCTTGCGCGATCAGATCCTCGATGGCGCGGACCTGAAGTGCGGGGTCGGCGCTGGTCGGCCCGATCATGAAAGCGTTGACGCCCAGTTCCTCGGCGCGTTCGCGGATGCCCGCCTCCATGGCGTTGAACCAGGGAATCCCGCCGATCTTGACCACCACGCCGATAGTGGTCCGGTCGTCGGCCAGCGCGCCCTGCGCCAGCAATCCGCTTGCCGCAACTGCACCCAGAAGGGCGCGCCTCGTCAGTGTCCAGGACGACATTCTTTCCTCCCATGATGTGACGCCGACCTGTCCTCCCCTGTCGGCCAGAGATTTGCTAAATCCTTTTAGCAGGTGACGTCAACAGGAAATCTGTCTATTTCTTTCGGGGGCGACATCAGGGGGACGAATGGCCAGAACAGGACGCAAGCCCACGATTAAGGATCTGGCGCAGGCGGCGGGAACCTCGCCCGCGACGGCTAGCCTGGTGCTGAATGGCGGCTGGAAGGACCATCGCATCAACCCCGATACGGCCGAGCGCGTGCTGCAACTGGCCCAGAGCCTGGGCTATCGGCCCAATCAGCGGGCGCGGGCGCTGCGGCTGAACCGGTCCTCGCTGGCGGGGCTGATCGTGCCGCATCACCGCAACCGGTTCTTTGCCGGACTGACCGAGCATTTCGAGGCCGAATCGCATATGCGCGGCCTGATCCCTCTGGTCGCCAGCACCCAGAGGGATGCGCGGATCGAACAGAAGCTGGCCGATACGATGATCGCGCAAGAGGTCGAGTTTCTGGTCCTGGCCGGAACCGAGGAACCCGCCCGCATCAATGCGCTCTGCCGCGAGGCGGGGATCCGTTGCGTGAACGTGGACCTGCCTGGCGGCTTGGGTTTTTCGGTGGTGACGGACAACCATGGCGGCGCGCGCGACCTGACGCGGCGGTTGATGGGGGGGCTGGCGCCCGAGACCGGGGCGCTGTTTCTGGGCGGTCGGCGCAACGAATACGCGACCGAGGCGCGGATCGACGGCTTTCGCGCAGCCTTGGCCGAATCAGGGCGCGATCCCGATGCATCGGCGATCCATTGTTGCGGCTACAGCCCGCAAGCGGCCTGCGACACGATGGCAGCGATTTTCGCGCGGGGTGGGGAAATCCCCAAGGCCCTGTTGGTGAACTCGATCACCGCTTTCGAGGGCTTTGCGCGCTTCTGGCAGGCGCACGCATCCGACCTGCCGGATCTGCGGGTCGCCTGTTTCGACTGGGATCCTTTTGCGGCCTGCCTGCCCATCGAGACGATCATGCTGCGCCACGATGTCGAGACGCTGATCGCCCGCTGTTTTGCCTGGTTCGACGGCGCCGCCCCGCGTGACGGCGAAATCGAGGTCATCCCGGCAAGGGTTGTCGTGGACGACACGCAACCGGGCGCGACAGTGGCGCTCTATCGCTCTCAACAGACCTGAAAAAGACCGGTGCAGGCTCAGATCGGACAGTAGCCTAACCCTTTGCACGATTTTGCGTGGCGCGACACTTGGCAAAGACGACATTGGGGGCTAGAAGGCGCGTGGAGTGACCCGCCCCCCCGGTCGTCCTGAACCGCCCCTGGTTTACCGAAGAGTTTCTGTTTCAATGATTACGCTGCTTTTTCGTCAGCGTTCAAGGTTGCGTAGAATGCCTCCTCTGCTTCTTGTGGCGTGATATAGCCGATGGCGCTGTGAAGGCGGGTGTTGTTATACCAGTCGACCCATTTCAGGGTTCCCACTCGACCTGGCCGGCCGTTTTCCAAGGTCCGAGGAACTTGATGACCTCGGTCTTGAACATATGGAGCGGACCGTGGCCCCAGATGGGGCCGCGTAAGTCCCGGAATGGATGATGCTCTCGGCGAGTGCATTGCCATGGGAATCTCCGACGCTTCCGACTGATGTGTCGATGCCGGCCTCTGCGAGCCGCTCGGTGTATCGGATCGACAGGTATTGGCTGCCTCGGTCGCTGTGATGGGTCAGCTTGTCCGCCTCAGATGGCGCCCTCTGGCAGATGGCCTAGGGTCAGGACTCATTAATTGGTTTGAGGCCGCCGGGCCTGCGTGATTCAAGCTCCCGGACTGACGGGGGTGATGATGAGCAACCTTGTCTTAAGAAGCGACCGGCTCCTGTGCGATACGGGAGCCGCTCTCCGGCACCTCACACATGCCGGAGAGCGGCGGGGGACGGATCGGAGCAACGGTGGTCTCTTGGACCGGTCAGAAGTTTGATCGCCCCTGCCTTTCGCGTGACCTGGACGGATACATGGGGAAGGCGCGCCCTTGCCCCGCATGACAAGCACAGGGGACGAAAGGCGATGCAGGATACCATCGGGATCGACATTTCCAGGGACACGTTTGACATTCATCGGCTCTCGGATCGCAGGCACGAGCGGTTCGGCAGCGACAAGGCGGGGCTGGCCGCCCTGCGTCGCGGGATCGGCAAGACGCCGGTCCGGATCGTCCACGAGGCGACCGGGCGCTATCATCGCGATCTGGAGGCGGTGCTGAGCGCGGCCGGTCATGATCTGGTCAAGGTCAATCCGACGCGGGCCCGCCGCTTTGCGCAGGCTATCAGCCAGGGCGCCAAGACCGACCGTGTCGATGCCGCCATGCCGGCGCGGACGGGGGCGGTGCCCGAACTGGACGCCAACCCCGTGCGCAGCGAAACCATGCATGAAATCCGCGAGTTGCACATCGCGCGTCTCGCCCTGAACAAGGATCACACCGCTTGCCGCAACCGCCTCCCCGTGGATGCGGACGGTCGTGAGGTCGTAGAAGGCCACAGCCAGATCGCGGTCGACCAGCGGGCGGATCTGGCGGGCAAGGGCGGCTTCGACGGCCTCGCCATGGTCCATCAGCGCGTCCATCGCCCGCAGCAGATGCTGGTGAGTGACGCCCTCGGGCATCGCTGGCATGGCGACGGTGTCCAGCCAGCGCAGACAGCCGAGCTTGCTGGTGGGATCGCACAGGCGGTTGAAGACCATGGCACGTACGAGCGCCTCAGCGTCTATTTCCCTTCGCGAAGACCGCAGTGCGCGCCTCAGCGCCGTGTCGATCCCGAGCTCCCGCCAGAGTTCGTGGAGTGCGAAGACATCACCAAGGCTGCAGCCGGGCTCCTGGATGACCTCGGAGGCGGTGTTCTCGGCGCGCCCCACCGCCCGATTGAGCCCGTTGATCAGCGGATCCAGCCGCTCCGGCGTGAGCTGGTCGAGGCGCCCGAGGTTGGCCACAACGCGCGTGCGCACCTTGCCGGCGTCGTTTCGGAACGACTCGACCAGCTGCAGGTACTGACGGCCTCCGGCCTTGGTGATGCGCGTGTACATTCTGTGGCGGCACTACTGCGCAGGACGCCAGTCATCAGTGCCAGTTCAAAAAAGAAGTGTTTGTGATGACAAAGATGGGCGAAACCGCCGCCTCGCATCAGGCTAACCCCTTGGGAAAACGAAGCCGGAGAAAATCCGGACGCCAGAAACCGCCCCCGAGCTGTCGAAGTTCGGTGTCCTGCGGGCCGCCTCTTACGCAGTTCTGACCCAGCAACGGAGGGACTGGCCTTGCAGACTTGCAGCCCTAGGATTGCCCGCCTGCACGCGGCACGGCACGCAGCCAGACCCCGCCATGCGGGCGCAGCGTCAGGATCATGCGCGGTTCGGGCAGGCGGCCAGGCACGGGATCAAAGCGGAACCGCGACAGCAGGGTGGCCAGGATGATCACGGCCTCTTGCAGGGCGAAGCTTGCACCGATGCAGATGCGCGGCCCCGCGCCAAAGGGCAGGAAGGCATAGCGGTCGGGTGCCGTCAGGAAGCGGTCGGGGTCGAAGGCGTCGGGCCGGTCCCACAGCAGATGATGGCGGTGCAGGGCGTAGATCGGCATCATCACCGTGTCACCAGGACGGACCTCACGTCCGCAGAGCCTGTCATGCGCCTGCGCCGTGCGCGACAGAAAGGCAGCCGGCGGGTAGAGCCGCAGCGTTTCGTTCACGATCCGCAGCGTCAGGGGCAGGGCGCCAAGATCGCCTGCTTCGGCCACCCTCCCGCCCAGGGCGGCGCGGGCCTCGGCGGCGGCGCGTTCCTGCACCTCGGGGTCGTGGGCGCAAAGATAAAGCGCCCAGGCCAGCGTCAGGGCGGTCGTCTCGTGGCCCGCCACGATGAAGGTCAGCAGGTTGTCGCGCAATTCGTCGCGGCTCATCCGGCGGCCCGTTTCAGGGTCTTGCGCGTCCAGCAGCAGGTCCAGAAGGTCGGGCGGCCCCTGATCGCGCGCGGTCCTGGCGCGGGCGGCGATGGCGCGGTCGGCCAGGGCCTTCATGCGCCTGAGCCCCGGCCCCGCGAACAGCCGCCCCGGACGGGGCAGCCATGCCGGCAGCCCCATCACATCCATCAGCGAGATCCGCGCGGTCTGTGCGATATAGCCCTCGATCGCGTGATGCACGGCGTCGCGGTCGAAGACCGCAGCGCCCCCGCCCGAGAAGGTCACGTCCGAGATGACCTCGAAGGTTGCCGCGATCGTCTCGGCGAACAGATCGACCGGTCCCGTCGCGGCGGCCAGCCGGCGGGTCGAGGCCTCGGCGGCGGCGCTCATGACGGGGCCAAGCGCCTCGACATGCCGTTGGGCAAAGGCGGGCGCGGCGGCGCGGCGCTGCCAGCGCCAATGCGCGCCCTCGGCCACGAACATGCTTTCGCCGATGGCAGGATTCAGGATCAGCTTCGTGGTGGTGGATTTCGGGTAATCCTCGACCCGTTCCTTGAGGATCCGGCGCAGCGAGGCCGGGTCCATGACCATGTGCCAGCGCAGCCCGGTCTTGCCCGAGACGATGGGCTGGCGCGTGGCGATGGCGGGGATCAGCTCCAGCAGGTTGCGCCGGGCGGTGGCGACCGTGCCCATGATGCCCAGAGGGCGCACGGCCAGCGGCACCTTGACGGGATCGGGGCGGGGCAGGTCGAACATGGGGCGCGGCTCCTCTGACCCGCAATCTGGGCGCTGCCCCCGGCCGGATCAACCCGCGCGCGCCCCGACCCGATGTCGCAGCCCGCCGGGGCAGGCCGGGCGGTGCACGTTCGGTGCACGCTGCCTCCACGACCCGTGTGCCCGATACCGCAGGAAAAAGGGGGCCGGGCGCGCAAGTCCTCTACCGCGGTGACGACCTTTTGCCAGACGCCTATTCGACCCGCTCGAACCGGTCGAAGACCAGCGAGATGGCGCGGATCGGCCCGCGCGGCTGATCCAGCCGGCCTACATCCAGCACCGCCATGCGGTAGAGGCCGGGCTCCAGCAGGACCGGCCCCAGCCGCGCATCCGTGTTCTCGCCGCCATCGTCATCCATCGCGACCTGCGCACCGTTCGGGCCGAACAGGACCAGCTTGCTGTCCACCCCGGTCGCGCTGCCGAAGGCATCGACGATCAGCACACTCGGGCGCTCGACGGTCAGGGCCAGCCATTGCGCGGTGCCGTCATGCAGCAACACCGTCTCGCGGTCGCGGGTCAGGTCGATCTGCTGCATCGGATAGTCCGACCCGGCGGGAGGCGCCATCTCGCCCCGGCTCCAGGCGGCACGCAGATAGCTGTCGCGGTCCAGAATCTCGGCCGAAACCTCGATCACGCCCTCGCGCGCCGAAAGGGGTGCCACGCCGATGCAATATTCGCCCGCCGCCAGCGGCGTCAGGAAGTCCAGCCGCGAATTCAGACCGTCGGCATCGTCGTTTTCCGCGATCAGGCTGCCGGTGGCATCAAAGAGCTTGAGATAGGGATCCAGCTCGACGCTGGACGCGCGCAGCGTGATCGAACGGGGCGTATCGAGCGCAAAGCGCAGATAAGCGACTTCGGCGCCGGTCTGGCGGCTGACCCGCCCCAAGGTCAGCGCGGCGTCCAGCGGCCCGTCGGTCAGGGCCTCGGCCGCGGTCTCGGGGCGGCAATCGGCGATGGTCAGGTCGGGGGGCGCGGTCAGCAGGGCGGGTTGATCCTCGCGGCTGACCTGAACCGCCGCGCGGATGTCGGGATTGCCGACCGGAACCATCCGCACGCAATAGACGCCGGGTTCCAGCACCGCCTCGATGCGCGAATTCAGCCCGCCCATGGCATCGTCGTTTTCGGCCAGGATGCGGCCTTCGGGGGTGGACAGGACCAGCGAGGGATCGCCGCCGCCGATGGCCTCGGCCTCGATCCGCAGGGCCTGCGCCTCGCCTTCGACGACAAAGGCGTGCCAGTCGCGGCTGCCTTCGGAGGATTCGACCTCGACACGCAGCGGGGTCTGGGCGGTGTTCACCGTGCTGGCGGCGGCGTCTGCGGCGAACCATTGCGCCGGATCGCCCGAACAGGCGACCCCGTCGCCCTGGGCAAGCGCGGGAAGCGCGGACAGAACGGTCAGGCCGGCGGCAAGAGGCAAAAGCACTTTCATGGGAACACCCTGGAGTCACGACACGGCGCAAGGTGGCACCGCCGGACGAGCGCGGCAAGTCGATCTTTGGCCGCAAGACATGCCGATCCGGCTTGACCCGCGCGCGCGCCCGCGCTTGAAGGCAGCAAAGCCATGCCCGCCCCTGTGCGGGCCGGAACCGGAAGGCAGCGTCATGAAGTTCACCCTCTCTTGGCTCAAAGAGCATCTGGACACCACCGCCACCCTGGCCGAAATCGCCGAGGCGCTGACCGATCTGGGCCTGGAGGTCGAGGAGATCGTCGATCCCGCCGCAAAGCTGGGCACGTTCACCCTGGCCCGGATCGAGGACGCCCAGCAGCATCCCGACGCCGACCGCCTGCGGGTCTGCCGCGTGATGACGGACGAGGGCGAAAAGCAGATCGTCTGCGGCGCGCCCAATGCGCGGGCGGGCATCACCGTGGTTCTGGCCAAGCCCGGCGATTATGTGCCCGGCCTGGATACGACGCTTGGCGTAGGCAGGATCCGGGGTGTGGAAAGCCACGGCATGATGGCCAGCGAACGCGAGCTGGAACTGTCCGACGAACATGACGGCATCATCGAACTGCCCTCGGGCGAGGTCGGTCAGCGTTTCGTCGATTGGCTGGCCGAGAACGCGCCCGAGAAGATCGACCCGATGATCCATATCAAGATCACTCCGAACCGCCCCGATGCGCTTGGCGTGCGCGGCATTGCCCGCGATCTGGCCGCGCGCGGACTGGGCGCGTTGAAGCCCGTGCCCGAAGCGCGGATCGAGGGTGCCTTTCCCTGCCCCATCGGCGTGACCATCGACCCCGACATTGCCGCCAAGGCGCCCTTTTTCGCGGGCCGGGTGGTGCGCGGCGTCACGAACGGACCGTCGCCCGACTGGCTGCAGAAGCGGCTGCGCGCGATCGGGCTGCGCCCGATCAATGCGCTGGTGGACATCACGAATTTCTTCACCTTCGACCTGAACCGTCCGCTGCATGTCTTCGATGCGGCCCTGATCAAGGGCAACCTGACGCTCCGCGGCGCGCGCGCGGGCGAGCAACTGGCCGCGCTGGACGGCAAGACCCATGCCCTGCCCGAAGGCGCGGTGGTCATCTGCGACGATAACGGTCCCGAAAGCATCGCGGGCATCATGGGGGGCGCGGCCTCGGGCGCGTCCGAGACCACGACGGATGTGTTCATCGAGGCGGCGTATTTCGACCCGATCAGCACCGCTGCCACCGGCCGGGCGCTGAAGATCAACAGCGATGCGCGCTATCGGTTCGAGCGCGGCATCGACCCTGCCTTTACCCTGCCGGGGCTGGAACTGGCCACGAAGATGGTGCTGGACCTCTGTGGAGGCCAGGCCTCCGGGATCGTGACCGCGGGGGCGCTGCCCGATACAGGCCGCGCCTATCGGCTGGACCCCACGCGCACCGCGCGGCTGGTCGGCATGGACATCCCCGAGGACAGGCAGCGCCGCACGCTGGAGGCGCTTGGCTTCCGGCTGGAGGGCGATATGGCGCATGTGCCATCCTGGCGCCCCGACGTGCTGGGCGAGGCCGATCTGGTCGAGGAAATCGCCCGCATCGCAAGCCTGACCAGGCTTCAGGGCAAGCCCCTGCCGCGTCCGCGCGCGGGTGTGGCCCAGCCTGTGCTGACACCGCTGCAACAGCGCGAAAAGGCGGCGCGCCGGATGGCGGCGTCGCTGGGCTACAACGAATGCGTGACCTACAGCTTCATCGACCACAAGGCGGCGTCGCTGTTCGGCGGTGGCTCGGATGCGGTGAGAATCGAGAACCCGATCAGCAGCGAGATGACGCATCTGCGCCCCGACCTGCTGCCTGGCCTCCTGGCGGCGGCGGCGCGCAATCAGGCGCGCGGCTTTGCCGATCTGGCCCTGTTCGAACTGGGCCCGGTCTTTTCGGGCGGTGAACCGGGCGAGCAATCGCTGCGGCTCAGCGGACTTCTGGTGGGTCAGATCGCGCCGCGTGACCCCTTCGGCAGCCGCCGCAAGGTGGATATCTATGACGCCAAAGCCGATGTCGAGGCGGTGCTGGCGACCATTGGCGCCCCCGCCAAGGCGCAGATCAACCGCAAGCTGGACGCCTGGTGGCATCCGGGCCGGGCGGGCAACATCGCGCTTGGCCCCAACGTGTTGGCCACCTTTGGCGAGGTCCATCCCCGCATCCTGCGCGAGATGGATGTGAAGGGTCCGGCCGTGGCCTTCACGATCCATCTGGCCGCGATCCCCTTCCCCAAGACCCGCACCCCGACCCGGCCCGCGCTGGAACTGTCGGGCTTCCAGGCGGTCGAGCGCGACTTCGCCTTTGTCACCGCCCCCGAGGTCGAGGCGCTGACGCTGGTGAACGCCGCGCTTGGCGCCGACAAGACCCTGATCCGGCAGGTCAGCGTCTTTGACCAGTTTACCGGGCTGGAGGGCGGCGCCAAGTCCATCGGTCTGACCGTGCGGATGCAGGCGGCCGACAAGACCCTGACGGAGGCCGAGATCGAGGCCGTCGCCGCCAAGGTCGTGGAAAAGGTCCACAAGGCCACTGGCGCGACCCTGCGCGGCTGATCGCGGCGGGCCACGCGCACCCGTCGCCCCCGTGCTTCGGGCGCTGCGTCAGGTCTTGTACGAAGCTGTTCGGCATGTTTTCCGCGGGCAGGATTGAACCTTATCGGCCTGGCTTGCGTTCCGGCGGGACGCTGGCGCCAAGGCGCGGCGGGACGGGGCAGGAGTGGACGTGGACAAGAGACTGAATCTTGCGATCGCGGCGTTGATCGCCGCCCTTGTTGCTGGCGTATTCGTGCTGGACCTGCACTATCCCCTGGGGACGGCGGTCTGGCTGCTTTATGCTGTGCCGCTTGGCCTGGCGCTGGTGGCGCGCTGGCCGTTATTGCCGCCCGTCCTGGCGGGACTGGCCTGCCTGCTGCTGGTCGCGGGGTTCTTTCTCAGCGATCCGGGCGTCAGCCTCGGCCTTGCGGTTGCAAACCGGGTGATGGCCGGGCTGATTTTCATCGCGCTGGGGATGCTGGGCTACGGGTTGATCAAGAATCGCGCGCGCCTTGCGCGGGGCGATTGGGTCAATCTGGGTCAGCTTGCCGTCTCGCGCGCGATACAGGGCGAGATGTCTCCGGCCCGGCTGGCCCGGCAGGTGCTGGACACGATGGCCGAGCGTATCGGCGCGCGCGCAGCCGTCGCCTATGCCCGCGACGGTCGCGGCTTTCTGCGGCTGGCAAGCTGGGGGACCGAGGATGCGCTGATTCCCGAGCGGATCGAGGAAGGGCAGGGTCATCTGTCCCGCGCTGTCGCCAGCGGCAAGCCGCTGCGGATCGAACTGGCTTCTGACGAGGCGCTTGGCTGGTCCTCGGGCCTGGCGCGGGGGCGGACAGCCAGCACGGTGCTGGTGCCTCTGCGGGACGGGCAACTGATCAACGGCGTGCTGGAATTCGGTCTGGACCGCCCTGCGCCCGACCATGTGATCGACCTGTTCGAGCGGGTTTCGGACAAGTTGGGCATCGCGCTGCGCGGCGCGCAATACCGCGAACAATTGCACGAATTGCTGGAAGAGACCCGCCGCCAGGCCGAGGAATTGCGAAGCCATGGCGAGGAACTGGCGGCCACGAACGAAGAGCTTGAGGAACAGACCCGCGCCTTGCAGGACAGCCAGCGCCGGCTCGAAGAGCAGCAGGCCGAGCTTGAGATCCAGAACACGCGCCTGGAAACGCAGACGCAAGAGCTTGAGGAACAACGCGATGCGCTGGCGCGCTCGCGCCGGATGCTCGAGGATCAGGCCGAGGCGCTGGCCCGCGAAAGCCGCTACAAGTCCGAATTCGTCGCCAACATGAGCCACGAACTGCGCACGCCGCTGAACGCGCTGCTGATCATGTCGCGGCTTCTGGCGGAAAATCGCGGCGGCACCCTGACCGAGGAACAGGTCCGCTGGGCCGAGACAATCCAGTCCTCGGGGCAGGATCTTCTGGCGCTGATCAACGACATCCTGGACCTGTCCAAGATCGAGGCCGGCAAGGTCGAGATCGCTCTGGACGAGGTCGATCCCGGCCATGTCGCCCACCGCATCATCCGCGCCTTCGAGGCCCAGGCCCGGCAAAAGGGCCTGGACCTGACCGCCGAGGTCGCCCCCGATCTGGGGCCGCTGCACACGGACACGCAGCGGCTGGAACAGATCCTGCGGAACTTCGTGTCGAATGCGCTGAAATTCACCGATCACGGCCGCGTCACGCTGCGGATCACCCGCGCGCCGCAGGGCGTGGCCTTTGCCGTCGAGGATACCGGCATCGGCATCGCCCCCGACCAGCAAGAGGCTGTTTTCGAGGCGTTCCGGCAGGCCGATGGCACCATTTCGCGCAAATATGGCGGCACGGGGCTGGGCCTGTCCATCTCGCGCGAGCTGGCCGATCTGCTGGGCGGCCGCCTGACGCTGGACAGCCAGCCCGGACGAGGCAGCACCTTCACGCTGATCCTGCCCGAACGCGCGCCCCGAGGCGAGGCCCGCGCGGCCGCGCCCGCCCTGCCGCAACCGGCTTCGGCCGCGACGCTGCCGGTGGCGCAACCGCCTGCCTTGGGGGTGGTCGAGGGGGTCGAGGACGACCGCGACCTGATCCGCGAGGGTGAGCGCGTGATGCTGGTGGTCGAGGACGACCCGGCCTTTGCGCGCATCCTGTGCGATCTGTCGCGCGAACTGGGCTTTCGCTGCATCTGCGTCTCGCGCGCCGACGAGGCCGTAGCCGCTGCGCGGCACTATGTGCCCGATGCGATCGTGCTGGATATGGGGCTGCCCGACCATTCCGGTCTGTCGGTGCTGGACCGGCTGAAACGCGACGTCTCGACCCGGCACATCCCGGTCCATGTCGTCTCGGCCGAGGATTACACCAAGCAGGCCCTGTCGCAGGGCGCGATCAGCTACATGCTGAAACCCGTCCAGCGCGACGAATTGGCCCGCGCCATCCGCAATCTGGAAAACCGGCTGGAACAGCGGATGCGCCGCGTGCTGATCGTCGAGGACGACCCGGCCCAGATGGAGGGGCTCAAGGCGCTGCTGGCCAGCGACGAGGTCGAGGCGATCGGCGCGGGCACCGCCACCGAGGCCCTGAGGATCTGCCGCGCCGAGACCGTCGATTGCATCGTGCTGGACCTGACGCTGCCAGATGCCTCGGGGCTGGATCTGCTGGAACGTCTGGACGGCGACGGGCTGGGGGCCTTCCCGCCGGTCATCGTCTATACCGCCCGCGCCCTGACCCAGCCCGAGGAACAGCGCCTGCGCCGCTATTCCAAGTCGATCATCATCAAGGGCGCGAAATCGCCCGAGCGACTGATCAACGAGGTGACGCTGTTCCTGCATCAAGTTGTCAGCGATCTGCCCGCCAAGCAGCGCGAGATGCTGGCCGCCTCGCTGAACCGCGATGCCCAGCTTGAAGGGCGGCGCATCCTTGTGGTCGAGGACGATATCCGCAATGTCTATGCTCTGACCGCCGTGTTCGAGCCGCATGGTGCCCATGTCCAGATTGCCCGCAATGGCCGCGAGGCGCTGGAGGCGCTTGGCCGCGTCAATGACGGCGCCGCGCCACCGATCGACCTTGTGCTCATGGATGTGATGATGCCCGAGATGGACGGCCTGACCGCCACCCGCGAGATCCGCAAGATCGACCGCTGGAGAACGCTGCCCATCATCATGCTGACCGCCAAGGCCATGGCCGACGACCAGAACCAGTGCCTTGCCGCAGGGGCCAACGATTACCTGCCCAAGCCGCTGGACGTGGACAAGCTGTTGTCGCTGACCCGCGTGTGGATGCCGCGATGAGCCTGCGCCCCGTTGTGCCCGCGGCCCCAGAGGCGATCGAGCTTGACCTGTTCCTTGATGCGCTGCACCGCTGTCATCACTACGATTTCCGCTCCTATTCCCGCAATTCGCTGATGCGGCGTGCCGATCTGGCACGTCAGAGGCTGGGTTACGCCACGCTGTCGGAATTGCAGGGTCGGCTGCTGCGCGACGCCTCGATCCTGCCCGACATCATCGACGCGATGACCGTGCAGGTCAGCGAATTCTTCCGCGATCCCGATTACTTCCTGACGCTGCGGCGCGATGTGCTGCCGCATCTGCGGACCTTCCCGTCAATCAAGGTCTGGGTGGCCGGCTGCGCGGATGGCGAAGAGCTTTACTCGCTGGCGATCATGCTGGAGGAAGAGGGGCTTCTGGATCGCACCCTGTTCTACGCGACCGAGATCAACCGTCGCGCGCTGGCCCGCGCCGAAGCCGGGATCTATCCCATCGACCGCATGGCGCTGTTCTCTCGGAACTATCAGCAGGCTGGCGGGCGCGGATCGCTGTCGGATCACTATACTGCCGCCTATGGACGCGCGGTCTTCCACCGGCGTCTCAGGGCGCGCACGGTCTTTACCGAACACAACCTTGCCACCGACCAGGTCTTTTCCGAGGTGCAGTTGATCTCTTGCCGCAATGTTCTGATCTATTTCGACAACAACCTTCAGCAGCGGGCCATCGGCCTCTTTGCCGAGGCCTTGGCGCGGGGCGGCTTTCTGGGCCTTGGGCTGCACGAGACGCTGCGCTTCTCGACCCATGCAGAGGCCTTTGCGCCCTTCGACGAAAACCGGCGCATCTGGCGCCGCACGGCCCTGGACATGACCCATGCCTGACACTCCGATCCGCTTTCTGATCGTGGACGACACGGTCCAGAACATCATGGCGCTCGAGGCGCTGCTGCGCCGCGACGGGCTGATCATCGACAGCGCCCGATCAGCGGCAGAGGCGCTGGAGCTGATGCTGGTCAACGAATACGCGCTGGCTTTTCTTGATGTGCAGATGCCTGGCACCGACGGCTACGAACTGGCCGAACTGATGCGCGGCACCGAACGCACCCGCAGCGTGCCGATCATCTTCGTCACCGCTGCCGAGATGGACGAGGCTCGCCGCTTTCGTGGCTACGAGGCGGGGGCGGTCGATTACATCTTCAAGCCCATCGACCCGATGATCCTGAAATCCAAGGCCGAGGTGTTCTTTCGCATCGGTCGTCAGGCGCGTGACCTGGAACGCCAGCGCGACGAGATGCAGGCCATCGCGCGGCTGCGCGACCGGGCCATGGCGCGGTTGCGGGCCCATGCCGACAATTCGCCGCTGGCGCTGGTCGAATGTGACAGCGAGCTGGTGATCCGGGCCTGGTCGGCAGGCGCCGAGCGCGCCTTTGGTTTTACCCCGGATCAGGTTCTGGGGCGCCATGCCTCGGCCATGGGTTGGCTTGACGCCGAGGCCTGCGCCCGGCTTTCTGGCTGGTTCGACTGCGATGACCAGACGCCGCCCCGCTTTTCGACCGCAATCGAGGCTCGTCACGCCGACGGCCGTCGTGTCTCTTGCGAGCTTTACGGCTCGGTGCTCTGCGACGAGGGCGAAGCGTATTCCCTGTCGTTGCAGATCCTCGACATCACAGAGCGGCGCCAGGCCGAGGAAGTGCGCTCGCTGCTGATCGGCGAACTGAATCACCGCATCAAGAACACGCTGGCCAACGTGCAATCCATCGCCCGGCAAAGCCTGCGGCAATCAGATAGCCTGGCCGCTTTCGAGACCAGTTTCACCGGCCGCCTCCAGGCGCTGGCGCGGGCGCATTCGATCCTGTCGGATGCAACCTGGTCCAGCGCACCGCTGGATCAGCTGATCGACGACCAGATCCGCGCGGGCACGTTGGATCCCGATCGCCTTCACCGCAGCGGCCCGCCCGTGGAACTGGCGCCCGACATGATGCTGCGCCTTGCGCTGACGCTGCACGAACTGGGCACCAATGCCGCAAAATACGGCGCGCTTTCGACACCCCAGGGGCGTGTGGATCTGAACTGGACCTATCACTCCGGCTGTCTGACGCTGACCTGGCGCGAAACCGGCGGCCCGCCCGTCACCGCTCCGGATCGCGCGGGATTCGGCACCACGCTGATCGGCGCTGCGGGCTCAGGTGATGCCAACGCTGCTCAGGCAGATTGGCGCCCCGAAGGCGTCGTCTGGACGATTCGCATGGCCGATGGTGTGACGCCCCTCAACCGCGAAACCCCGCCCGAGGTCACGCCCGCCCAGCCCCTGCCCGCCCCCGCGCAGGGGATCGAGGGCTGCCATGTCCTTCTGGTCGAGGATGAACCTCTGGTCGCCATGGACCTGCGGTTCGAGCTGGAGGATGCCGGCGCCCGGCAGGTGACGATCGCCCGCAGCATCCCCGAGGCGCGCGCGTTGATGGCCGGCCACAGCTTCGATCTGGCGCTGCTGGACGGAAATCTGGGGGGCCAGCCGGTGGGCGAAGTGGCCGATGCGCTGGCCCGTCAGTCGGTGCCGTTCTGCTTTGTTTCGGGCTATGGGCGCGAACATCTGCCGTCTGGCCATGACGACGCGCCCCTGATCGAAAAGCCCTTCCGGCCCGACATCTTGCGCGACGTGCTGGCGCAGATGCTGGCCCGCAGCGCCCGACCCAAGGTCGAGGTCTGAGCCTGAAAGCAGGGCGTGAAAAGAACACCGATCCTGTCATTGTGACGCCCGCCGGATGCCTGTCCTCGTTCGGTCGTCCGGCCGGAACATGCGTTCCCCCAAGGCGCTGCAGGCAGCGGACAGCCTTCGCGCGGCGCGGGCTTTTGCCGCCTGATCAGGGCCAATCCGGGCTTGAACCCGCCTGCGATATGGGCGATGCCCCCGCCTCGCAAAGCTTCCCCGCCTCGCAATCGCAAGGATAGATCCATGTCTGGCTGCGCCGATCCGGCCCCCGCCATCCTGTTTGACAATCTGGGCAAGTCCTATCCCAAGGCCGGGGGCGCAGTTGTCGCGCTACAGGATGTGTCGCTTGCGGTGCCGAAGGGTAGCATCACCGGCATCATCGGCCGGTCGGGCGCAGGCAAATCCACGCTGCTGCGGATGGTCAACGGGCTAGAACGCCCCTCGCGGGGGCGGGTGCTGGTCGAGGGGCAGGATGTCGGGCAGGCGCGCGGCCCGGCCTTGCGGCGCATCAGGCGCGATGTCGGGATGATCTTTCAGCACTTCAACCTGCTGGCCTCGCGCAATGTGCGCGACAACGTCGCCCTGCCGCTTGAAATCGCGGGCATGGCACGCAGCCAGATCCGTGCCCGCGTGGCCGAGCTGATCGAGCAGGTCGGCCTGGGCGCGCTGGCCGAACGCTACCCTGCCGAATTGTCGGGCGGCCAGAAGCAGCGCGTGGGCATTGCGCGGGCGCTTGCCACCGGCCCCAAGGTGCTTCTGTCGGACGAGGCGACCAGCGCGCTGGACCCCGAGACGACGCAGACAGTGCTGAACCTTCTGGCGCAGATCAACCGTGAACTGGGTCTGACGGTGTTGTTGATCACGCATGAAATGGCCGTCCTGCGTGACATCGCCAGCCATATGGCGGTGATCGAGGCCGGCCGCATCGTGGAATCCGGTCCGACCTACGACATCTTTGCCCGTCCTGCCCATCCCACCACGCGGCGCTTTCTGGCGGGCGTCACCGGCGCGACATTGCCTGCCTTCGTCGCGGAACGGCTGGCGCCCGAGCCGCCGGGCGATCCGGTGATCCGCGTGACCTTTGCGGGCGCTCACGCGACCGATCCGATGCTGGCCCGTCTGGCCACCGATCTGGGCATCAGCGCCAATATCCTGGGCGGCACGATCGAGGAAATCGGTGCCAAGCCCTTCGGCAATCTGCTGATCTCGGTGCCTCTGGACCGGGGCGCCGAGACGCGCGCCTTTCTGGAACGTCACGGTCTGACGACGGAGGTGCTGGGCCATGTCCGCTAACCTGATCCCGATTCTCTGGGAAGCCACGCTGCAGACCCTGTATATGGTGGCGATCTCGTCGCTGCTGGGCGCGCTTGGCGGCCTGCCTCTGGGCGTGTTCCTGGCCTGCTCGCAGCGTGGCGAGTTGCTCAGCGCGCCTTGGATGAACAGGATTCTCGGGCTGGCGGTCAATGCCACGCGCTCGGTCCCCTTCATCATCCTGGTGGTGGCGATCATCCCGTTGACCCGCGCCATCGTCGGCACCTCGATCGGCACGAACGCGGCCATCGTGCCGCTGACCCTGGCGGCGATCCCCTTCATCGCGCGGCTGGTGGAAAACGCCATCCGCGAGGTCGATGCCGGCCTGATCGAGGCCGCCCGCGCCATGGGCGCCACGCCCTTGCAGATCATCCGCAAGGTGCTGATCCCCGAGGCGCTGCCCGGCATCACGCTTGGCCTGACCTTGGCCGTGGTCAGCCTGATCGGCTATTCCGCAATGGTCGGCGCGGTGGGCGGACAGGGCCTGGGCGATCTGGGCATCCGCTATGGCTATCAGCGCTTCATGCCCGAGGTGATGGCTGCCGTCGTGGTCATCCTGATCGTGATGGTGCAGTTGGTCCAGTCCATCGGCGAATGGATCGCCGCCCGTCTGGATCGCCGCGCCCCCCGCAACCGCGGCGCCTGACCCCGCTTTTTCCGCAGACAAGAAAGGACAAATCCCATGCTGCGACTGACCGCGTTCGTTTCGACGCTGGCCCTTTCCGGCGCGGCTCTGGCCGACAGCATCGCCGTCGGCGTCACTCCTGGCGAACATGCCGAGATCATGGAGAAGGTGGCCGAGATCGCCGCCCCCCTGGGTCTGGACATCCGGGTCATCGAGTTCTCGGATTACGTGGTGCCGAACCAGGCACTGGCCGATGGCGATCTGGATGCCAACAGCTTCCAGCACCGCCCCTATCTGGAAAATCAGATGCGCGATCGCGGCTTCCGTCTGGTCGAGGTTGCCACCACGATCACGACCCCGATGGGCGTCTATTCCGCGCGTGTCGAGGATCTGGCCGACCTGCCCGAAGGCGCGCAGGTGGCGATCCCCAACGATCCCACGAATGGAGGCCGCGCGCTGTTGATCCTTCAGGATCTTGGCCTGATCACCCTGACCGAGGGCACCGGCCTTGTGCCCAGCCCTCTGGACATCGCCGACAATCCGCGAGGCCTGCGCTTTGTCGAACTGGACGCCGCGCAACTGCCCCGCGCGCTGGAAGATGCCGATGCGGCGGTGATCAACACGAATTTCGCGCTGGCCGCGGGCCTCTCCCCGCGTGAGGATTCGATCGCGATGGAAAAGGCCGACAGCCCCTATGTGAACATCATCGTCGTGCAAGAGGGCCGCGAGGCCGAGCCCTGGGTCCAGACGCTGATCCGGGCCTATCAATCGCCCGAGGTGAAAGCCTTCATCGAGGACAGCTATGACGGCGCCGTAATCACCTCTTGGTAAAATCGCGGGCCGCCCCCACCGGGCGGCCCCTTTCCGTCAGGCGCTGAACGGCGCCCGCCAGCCCGAACAGGACCAGCCCCATCGCCGCCAGCAGCGCAAGGGCTGCGAACATCAGATCGGTCTGACCGCGCCCGTTGGCCATCAGCATCAGATAGCCCAGCCCCCGGCTGGACCCGACCCATTCGCCCACGATGACGGCAAAGGGCGCATAGACCGCCGCCAGCCGCAGCCCCGAGCCAAGCGCAGGCAGCGCATGGGGCAACTGGATCAGCCACAGCCGCCGCATCGGCGTCGCGCCCATCGCGCGGGCCAGATCGTCCAGCGCGGCAGGCGGCCGCATCAGCGCGTCGAACAGCACCGAGGCGACCGGGAAATAGACGACCAGCGCCACCATCACCACCTTCGAGGCCGGTCCGTAGCCCAGCCACAGCGTGACGACCGGCGCCAGCGCAAAGACCGGGATCGCCTGCGCCACGACCAGCATCGGCCGCATCATGGCCCGCGCCAGGGGCAACAGCGCCAGGTTCAGCGCCGTCGCCAATCCAAGCGCGACCCCCGCCAGCATCCCCGTCAAAAGATTGCCGATGGTAAAACGCGCATGTTCTGCCAGCATCGCGGCATTGCCGAACAGCGCTGCCCCCACCCGCGCCGGACCGGGCAGGATGAAAGGCGGCACAGCCGTCACCCAGACCAACGCCTGCCACAGCGCAAGCAGCGACAGGGGAACGGCGATCAGCCTCAGACCGCGCATGGGCGGGACAGCGCCTGGAACAATGCGGCCTGCGCGGCCAGAACCTGGGGCGCATCTATTGGGCGCGGCGCAGTCCCGCCGGGCAAAGGCAGGGCGCGGCTGCCCTCGCGTCCGATCAGCCAGGCATGGTCGGCCAGACGCGCGGCCTCCAGCGGATCATGGCTGATCAGGATCACGACCCGCCCCGCCAGCAGCCGCGCGGCCAGATCCTGCATCGCCGCCCGCGTCCCCGCATCCAGTGCCGAGAATGGCTCGTCCAGCACCACGACTGCCGCCTCCTCGATCAAGGTCCGCGCCAGCGCCACCCGCTGCCGCTGCCCGCCGGACAATTCGTCGGGCCGCCTGTCCTCAAGCCCCTCCAGGCCGACCAGCGCCAGCAAGGCCCGCGCCCGGTCCCGGTCCGCCCGCTCGCCCCGCAACCGCGCCCCGATGCAGACATTGTCCAGCGCGCTCGCCCATGGCAACAACTGGTCCGCCTGACCCATCAGCGCGACCCGTCCAAAGGGCACATTCACACGACCCTCCAGCCGCGCCTTGACGGGCAGTCCCGCCACCAGCCGCCCCAGCGTCGATTTCCCCGCGCCCGACGGCCCCATCAGACAGGTCCAGCAGCCCGCGCGACAGTGAATGTCCAGCCCCCGCGCCAGAACCGCATCGCCAAGCCACAGATCGCCGCGGATCGTGACCGCCCCCGCCTCTTTGCCCTGGTCGGCAAATATCCCGGGGGGAGTCCGCAGGACAGGGGGCAGCGCCCCCCTGCCGCTGTCGTGCGGGCTCGCGCTCATGTCCGGTCCAGCCCCATCTGCCAGAAGCCGACCTCAAGCTGCGTCGCCCGCCGGAAATGCCGCGCCAGATCCTCGGCGCGGGGCAGGGACGGCCAGTCGGGGCCAAGCCGCGCCTCGAGCGCGCTGTCGATCAGCGCGCCGACATCGTGGCAGACCTTCTGGTAATCCGCCCCGCCATAGGTCGCGGTCCATTCGCCATAAGGACCGCCGCTATCCTTATGGATCAGCCCGATCTCGCCATAGCCGAAGACGCAAGGAGCGAGCGCCGCCAGCAGGTCCAGCATGTCGCCCGCATAGCCCGAGGCCTGGACATAGCGCGTATAGGCCATGTTGGCAGGCGATTCCGGGGTCTGCTGCAGCATCGCCTCGGAGATGCCCTCGCGGCCGCAGATCTCGACATGCAGCGGCATCTCGCCGTTCAGCAAGCCATGCGCGATTGAAGAGGCCAGCGCCATCTCCGACATCCGGTCCGATTTGGCAAAGACCAGCGCCCAGGACCGTGCGAAATGCAGCAGGAACACGTAATCCTGCTGCAGGTAATGCAGGAAGCTGTCGCGGGGCAGGCTGCCCGCCGCCAGTTGGCGCACGAAGGCGTGGTGGATATAGGCGTCCCAATGGGGTGCCGCCGCCTGCCGCCACAGCGCAAAGGCGCGTCCGTAATCGGGGGTCATTGCGGCACCTTGTTCACGTCGATGGCCAGGTCGGACAGGACCAGCCCGCCCGGCGTCGCGCCGCGTTCGGCCAGAAACGCCTCGAAGCGCTGATAGCGCCCCGCATCCACCGCCGCCGGGCGGCTGGAGAAACGCGGCCAGGTGTCGGGCCAGGCGGCCTCGTTCAGCGGCGTCTGCAATTCGGACGCCGTGGCCGAGAAGATGCGCCAAGCCTCGTCGGGGTCGTTCTTGAGGAAGTCGGTGGCCCGCGCCGTGGCCTCGAGGAAGGCGCCAACCGCCTCGGGGTCCATGCGGTCGGGATTGGCGATATAGACCAGTTCGTCATATGCGGGGATGCCATGCGCCTCGGGATAGAGGCAGCGGCCGTCGAATCCCTCCAGCCGCAACTGGTTCAGTTCGAAATTGCGGAAGGCGCCGATCACCCCATCGACCTGCCCCGACATCAGCGCAGGCGAGATCGACCAGCCGATATTGATCTGTTCCACATCGCCCGGCACCAGCCCGTCATCGGCCAGCATGGCGTCCAGCATCACCTCCTGCACGCCGGCCACGGCGAAACCCACGCGGCGGCCCGACAGATCGGCGGGGGTCCGGATGTCGCTGTCCGCCAGCACCACGAGGCAGGTCAGCGGTGTCTCGATCAGGGTGCCCACGCGGATCACCGGCAGGCCTTGGTGGCGCGACAGGTGCAGTTGCGGCTGATAGCTGATCGCCAGATCGGCGCGACCGGCCGCCACCATGCGCGGCGGATCATTGGGGTCCGAGGGGGTGACGACCTCGACCGAAAGCCCTGCATCGGTGAAATAGCCCAGTTCCTCGGCCAGGATGATGGGGGCGTGGTCGGGGTTCACGAACCAGTCCAGCATCACCGTCAGGTTCGTATCCGCGTGTGCGGGGGCGGCCATCAGGGCCAGGACAAGGATATGTCGCATGTGTCCTCAGTCGTTCAGGGCCAGAAGGGCGATGCGCCCCGGCCAGATGGATTGCAGATCGCGCCCCGCATTATGCGCGCGCAGCCCGGTGCGGCAGGCCAGCACGACGCGCGCGCCCTCGGGCGGGTCGAGATGGGCGATGCGCTCGGGCGGCAGGTGGCGGGCATCCGCGCGAAAGGGCGCGGATTCGGCGCGCAGATCGACCAGCAGATCGCCCGGCGCGATCTGGCTTTCGGCGATGAAGGGCAGGGGGGCCTCGGGCTCGGGCGCGCGGTCGAAGCGGAAGCCGCCCATCCGCCAGCTGGCCGCATCCAAGCTGACCAGCCGCCCCAGAGGCGAGGGATCGTGCCCCAGCAGCACCGCCAGCGCCATCTGCGCCTGCAGCGCGCCGATCATGCCCACGACCGGCCCCATCACCCCCGCCGTGGCGCAGGTCGCGCCGCGCAAAGGCAGGTCGGGAAAGACCGCCCGCAGGCTGGGCGCGCCGCCGCAGCAGCCAAGCGCATAGCCCGACCGCGCCAGCGCCGATCCCGCGATCAGCGGGCGCCCTGCGGCCATGCAGGCATCCGACAGCGTCAGGCTGACCGCGAAAGTGTCGGCGCAATCCAGCACCAGATCGGCCCCTGCCACCAGCGCGGGCGCATTGGCAGGCGTCAGCCATTCGGTCAGGGGCGTCACCGTCACATCGGGGTTCAGCGCGGCCATCTGGGCCGCCGCCGCGCAGGCCTTGGGCTGGCCGATCTGGCGCATGGCAAAGATCGGCTGGCGGTGGAGGTTCGTCTCCTCGACATGATCGCCGTCGATCAGGGTGATCCGGCCCACCCCTGCGCCGGTCAGATATTGCAGCGCCGGACAGCCCAGCCCCCCCGCGCCGACGACCAGCACATGGGCATCCGTCAGGCGCTGCTGGCCGGCCTCGCCCAGTTCCGGCAGGACCATCTGGCGGGCATAGCGCATCATGGCGCCACCGCCAGCCAGTCGCGCATCCGGCCCTCGGGATCGGGGTTCAGCGTGATGTCGGTCACCGCCGAGACCACATCCGCCCCCGCCGCCAGGGCCTGCCGCCCGCGATCGGGCGTCAGCCCGCCGATCGCCACCAAGGGCGTCGCGCCGACGAGCCGCTTCCATTCGGTCACGCGGTCCAGGCCCTGTTCGTGCCAGCGCATCTTCTTCAGGATCGTCGGCCAGACCGGCCCGAGCGCCACGTAATCGGGCGCCAGCGCCAGCGCGCGGTCCAGTTCCGCATGGTCATGGGTGGACAGCCCAAGCCGCAACCCCGCACGGCGGATCGCGGGGATGTCGGCGTGGTCCAGATCCTCCTGGCCCAGATGCAGCCAGTCGGCGCCTTCCTCGATGGCGATCCGCCAGTGGTCATTGACGACCAGCGCCGCGCCATGCGCCCGCGCCCGCGCCAGCCCGCGCCGGATCTGGTCGCGCAGATCGTCCGGCGCGCGGTCCTTCAGGCGCAGCTGCACCAGGCGGACGCCCAAGGGCAGGGCGCGGTCCAGCCAGGCCACATCGTCGAAGATCGGGTAGAAACGGGGCAGGATCACAGCCAGGCCTTTCCGATGAGGGGGGTCGAGGGGGCGGCCATCTCGCGCGGCTCCATCGGGTCGGCGGCGCGGGCCAAGGCGCCCGCCTGCACCGCAAGGCCGAAGGCGCGGGCCATGGCCTCGGGGTCGCCCGCCTGCGCCACGGCGGTGTTCAGCAGCACCGCGTCAAAGCCCATCTCCAGCGCATCCGCCGCGTGGCTGGGCAGGCCGATCCCTGCATCGATCACCATGGGCACATCGGGGAAGGCCGCGCGCAGCATCCTGAGCCCATAGCGGTTGTTCAGCCCCAGCCCCGAGCCGATGGGCGCGCCCCAGGGCATCAGCACCTTGCAGCCCGCATCCAGAAGGCGTCCGGCAAGAACCTGATCCTCGGTCGTGTAGGGAAAGACCTCGAAGCCCTCGGCCGACAGGGTCTCGGCGGCGTCCAGAAGGCCGAAGGGGTCGGGCTGCAGCGTGTCGGCATGGCCGATCACCTCCAGCTTGATCCAGTTCGTCTCGAAGACCTCGCGCGCCATGCGGGCGGTGGTGACGGCCTCGCGCGCGCTGTGACAGCCTGCGGTGTTGGGCAGAACGCGCACGCCCAGATCGCGGATCAGCGACCAGAAGGCCTGGCCCTGCCCGCCCTCGCGCCGCAGGGACACGGTGGCCACGCTCGCCCCGCTGGCGCGGAAGGCCGCCTGCAGGATGGCGGGCGAGGGGTATTGCGCCGTCCCCAGCATCAGGGGCGAATCGAGGGTGACCCCGTAGAAATCGCGCATCTCAGCCGCCCTGCATCGGGGCCAGCACCTCGAGCCGGTCGCCGTCGCGTAGCGCCTGTCCGGCCCGGGCGGATGAGGGGACGAATTCCCCGTTCAGCGCGGTGGCGACGCGGGCCTCGGCCCAGCCCAGTTCGACCAGTGCCTCGGCAAGCGTGGTGGCGGTGATGTCGCGGGCGGTGCCGTTGACCTCAATCCTCATGGATCAGTTCTCCCTTGATTCGGTCGGTCAGGTAATCGGCCGCCTGGCGCGCCAGCGCCGGGGCCATCAGATAGCCGTGGCGGAAAAGGCCGTTCAGGTGCAGCACCCGGCCCCGCACCACCACGCGGGGGATGTTGTCGGCAAAGGCCGGGCGCAGGTCGGCGCCCAGTTCGACGATGGAGCCTTCGGCAAAGCGCGAGTCCAGCGCATAGGCGGCTGACAGCAGCTCCAGCGCCGAGCGGGCGGTGGCGGGGGCGCGGCTGGCGCTTTCGATCTGGGTCGCGCCCAGCATGAACAGCCCCCCCTCGCGCGGCACGATATAGAGGGGATGGCGCGGATGCAGCAGCCGCACCGGGCGCGACAGCGTGATGTCGGGGGCGTGAAGGACCGCCATCTCGCCCCGCACGCCGCGCAGGCCGGGCAGGGGGCTGGCCAAGCCGCGGGCGTCGATGACCGGGCCTTGGATGCCGTCCGGCTCGGCCTCGGCGCGTTCGATGGCGATGCCTTGGGCGGACAGGGCGGCGATCAGGTCGGCCAGCGCGCGGCGGGGGTCCAGATGCGCCTCGGACGGGACATGCAGGCCGGCGCGGTGATGGGCAAGGCCCGGTTCCAGATCGCCCGGCGCGCAGGGCTGATGCGCGGGGCAGCGGCGGGCAAAGCGTGTCAGCTCGGCCCGGTCGCGGTCCAGCGCGACGACCAGCGTGCCGCGGCGGGCGACGGGGGTGATCGCCGCCCAGGCATCGGCGGCCTGGGCCCCGAGGCGGGTGATGACGGGCTCGGCGGTCACGCCCTCGCAATGGGGCGCCAACATGCCCCCCGCCCACCAGGAACAGCCATGCGGCCCCGGCGGGCCGTTCCGATCCAGGATGCGGGGGCGCAGGCCGCGCCGCGCCAGTTCATGCGCGGCGAAAAGGCCCGCGACGCCCGCGCCGATGATCGTGATGTCAGCCATCGGCCCAGACCGCGTGGAAGTGATGCACCGGCCCGTGACCCGAGCCTATGGCCAGCCCGTCCGCCGCCGCGATGGCACCCTGCAGATAGCGATGCGCGACCCCCACGGCCAGCGGCAGGTCAAGCCCCTGCGCCAGCCCGGCGGCGATCGCCGCCGACAGGGTGCAGCCCGTGCCATGGGTGTTGCGGGTGGCCTGACGCGGCGCGGTGAACTCGGTGATGCCTTGGGCTGTGATCAGAAGATCGGTGCAAACCGACCCCTCGGCATGGCCGCCCTTCATCAGCACCGCCTGCGGCCCCAGATCCAGCAGCGCGCGCCCCTGACGCGCCATCTCGGCCGCGTCACAGGCGGGGGCGCAGCCCAGAAGCCGCGCGGCCTCGGGCAGGTTCGGGGTCGCAAGGCGCGCGCGGGGCAGCATCAGATCGCGCAGCGCGCCGATGGCGGCTTCGGGTAGCAGCGCGTCGCCTGATTTCGCCACCATCACCGGGTCCAGCACGACCGGCACCGCTTGCCCGTCCAGCCCCTCGGCCACGATGCGGATGGCCTGCGCGTCGCCCAGCATCCCCAGCTTGACGGCGCGAATGTCCAGATCGTCGAACACCGCCCGCATCTGCGCCGCGATCATCGCGGGGCTTGCCGGTTCCACCATGGTCACGGCGCGGGTGTTCTGCGCGGTCAGCGCGGTGATCACGCTGGCGCCATAGACGCCGAGCGCCGAAAAGGTCTTGAGATCGGCCTGTATCCCAGCGCCGCCGCCGGAATCCGAGCCTGCGATGGTCAGGGCGATGGCGGTCACACGCCTCCTCCTTGCTGTCGGTCGGGATATCGGCAAGGGGGCGATACGCAGGGGCAGCGCGCGGGCTGCGTCATGATGCACCGTTCCCTCCGCCGGTATGACCCGGATCAGGTTCGATGGGTTGGCGCACGGCCTCTCAGCCTGTTTCCAGGCACCCCAACGGTCTTGCGTCACGCTAGACCGGCCGCGTCTGGTGCGCAAGGGGGCAAACGCGACAATCGGGACACAGAAGGCGGGGCGGATCTGGTAGGTCGTGGATTAGGCTACCCAATCCTTGCGGCTCTGCCTATAGTGACGGTGGATTGCCGGACCAGAGGGACCATCCATGCGCTGCCCATTCTGTGGACATGCCGATACGCAGGTCAAGGACTCGCGCCCGGCCGAGGACAACGTGGCCATCCGCCGCCGCCGCCTCTGCCCCGGTTGCGGGGGCCGTTTCACCACCTATGAGCGCGTGCAGTTGCGCGATCTGGTCGTGGTCAAGTCGAACGGGCGGCGCGAAGATTTCGACCGCGACAAGATGGCCCGGTCCATCCGCATCGCCATGCAGAAGCGCCCCGTCGAGCCCGAGCGGATCGAGCAGATGATCAGCGGCATCGTGCGGCGGCTGGAAAGCACGGGCGAGACCGATATCCCCTCGAAGATGATCGGCGAGATCGTGATGGAGGCGCTGTCGCGCATCGACAATGTCGGCTATGTGCGGTTCGCAAGCGTTTACAAGAACTTCCAGGACGCGGACGATTTCGACAAGTTCGTCTCGGAACTGCGCCCCGGCGCCGCGTCCGAGTAATCTGCGGCGTGACCGCCCCCGAGGACGACATCCGCCACATGCGCCATGCCCTGCGCCTTGCCGCGCGGGGTCTGGGCAATGTCTGGCCGAACCCGGCGGTGGGCTGCGTCATCGTCAGGGATGGCCGCGTCGTGGGGCGCGGCTGGACCCAGCCCGGCGGGCGCCCCCATGCCGAACGCATGGCGCTGGACATGGCGGGCGAGGCCGCGCGCGGCGCCACGGCCTATGTGACGCTGGAGCCCTGCGCCCATCATGGCCGCACGCCGCCCTGCGCCAGCGGGCTGGTCACGGCGGGCATCGCGCGCGTCGTCTCGGCCATGACCGATCCTGACCCGCGCGTCTGTGGTGCGGGCCATGCGATCCTGCGCGAGGGCGGCGTGACCCTGACCGAGAACGTGCTGGCGCCCGAGGCCGCGCGGTTGCAGGCCGGTTTTCTCAGCCGCCTGATGCGGGGGCGGCCCTTCGTGACGCTGAAGCTGGCGACCAGTTTCGACGGACGCATCGCCATGCCGGATGGTGAAAGCCGCTGGATCACCGGCCCCGAGGCGCGGCTGCATGTCCATGCGATGCGCGCCAGCCACGATGCGGTAATGGTGGGTGCCCGGACGGCGCGGACCGATCTGCCGCATCTGAACGTGCGCGGCATCGCCACGCCCCGCCAGCCGGTGCGCGTGGTGCTGACGCGCGGCTCGCCGCCGCCGATGCCGCCCGAGGACGAAACCCATGGTCCGCTGTGGTTCATGCAGGGTGAATTGCCCGAAATCATGGGCGAACTCTCGCAGCGCGGTATCACGCGGCTTTTCTGCGAGGGGGGCGGCGTTCTGGCCGCGGATCTGCTGCGGGCGGGGCTGGTCGATCAGGTGATGGGCTACACCGCCGGACTGGCGCTGGGCGCGGCGGCCCGTCCTGCCATCGGCGCGACCGACTGGCCCAGTCTTGCTGCCGCCCCGCGTTTCCGGCTGGTCGAGACGCGGCGTCTGGGCAACGACCTCTTTCATCGCTGGACACCCGACGCGCCGTGAACGGCGCATGAAAAAGCCCGCCTCGGGGCGGGCTTGCGGTGAGAGGGGCGCGCGGCCTTCATTCCCACTCGATCGTGCCCGGGGGCTTCGAGGTGATGTCATAAGTGCAGCGGTTGATGCCCTTGACCTCGTTGATGATCCGCGTCGCGGTCTCGCCCAGGAAGTCGTGGGTGAACGGGTAGTAATCCGCTGTCATCCCGTCAACCGAGGTCACGGCCCGCAATGCGCAGGCATAGTCGTAGGTCCGCCCGTCGCCCATCACGCCGACGGTGCGGACCGGCAGGATGGCCACGAAGGCCTGCCAGATCTCGTCATACAAACCATGCTTGCGGATCTGGTCGATGAAGATCGCATCGGCCTTGCGCAGGATCTCCAGCTTTTCGCGGGTGATCTCGCCGGGGCAGCGGATCGCCAGGCCCGGGCCGGGGAAGGGGTGGCGGCCGATGAAGCTTTCGGGCAGGCCCAGTTCGCGGCCAAGCGCGCGGACCTCGTCCTTGAACAGCTCGCGCAGGGGTTCCACCAGCTTCAGGCCCATCTTCTCGGGCAGGCCGCCGACATTGTGGTGCGACTTGATCGTGACCGAAGGCCCGCCCGAGAAGCTGACGCTTTCGATCACGTCCGGGTAAAGCGTGCCTTGGGCCAGGAAATCCGCGCCCTCGATCTGGCTTGCGTATTTCTGGAACACGTCGATGAACAGCCGCCCGATGGTCTTGCGCTTGACCTCGGGATCGCTGACGCCTTCCAGCGCGCCCAGGAACAGCTCGCTTTCATTCGCGTGGATCAGCGGGATGTTGTAATTGTCGCGGAACATGGCCACGACCTGCTCGGCCTCGTTCAGGCGCAGAAGGCCGTGATCGACAAAGACGCAGGTCAGTTGGTCGCCGATCGCCTGATGGATCAGAACCGCCGCGACCGAGCTGTCCACCCCGCCCGAGAGGCCGCAGATCACCTTGCGGTCGCCGACCTGCTCGCGGATCTTGCGGATCGCCTCGTCCTTGTAAGAGGCCATGGTCCAGTCGCCGGTGAAGCCCGCCAGCCGGACGAAGTTTTCCAGCATCCGGCGACCATTGGGGGTGTGATGCACCTCGGGGTGGAACTGCACGCCATAGAAGCGCCGCGCCTCGTCCGCGATCATCGCAAGGGGGGCGTTGGGCGAAGTGCCGATCACCTCGAAGCCGGGGGCAAGCCGCGTGACGCGGTCGCCATGGCTCATCCAGACCTCTTCGCGGCCCGTCTGGAACAAGCCGGCAAAGATGCCATCGCCCTTGTGCCCCGCGGCGGGGGTGATGAAGGCGCGGCCGTATTCGGCATGATGGCCCGCCTCGACGGCACCGCCAAGCTGCGCCATCATCACCTGCTGGCCGTAGCAGATGCCGAAGACCGGAACGCCCATCTCGAACACCGCCTGAGGTGCGCGGGGGCTGCCCGGATCGGTCACGCTGGCCGGTCCGCCGGACAGGATGATCGCCTGCGGCGCCATCTCGCGCAGCGCCGCATCGGTCAGCAGGTTGAAGGGGCGGATTTCGCAATAGACGTTCAGCTCGCGCAGACGCCGCGCGATAAGCTGGGTCACCTGGCTGCCGAAGTCGATGATCAGAAGGCGCTGATGCTGTGTCATGGCCCGCCTTTAAGCGCGCCACCCGCCTCGCGCAAGCCCCCCGAGGCCCATCGCCGCGCAATGCGTCATGGCCAAGGCGGACCTAAGACCAATGTGCAATTTTCAAGCCTCTCTCGCACTGCTGATACTGCGGGCATGTCTGTTCTGCCGTGCCGTCACCGTCGCCCGGTCCAGCCCGGCCCCTTGGGAGGAGAGAGGATGAACAAGTTCGTAATGGCCGCCTGCATCGGCATGATGGCGACGCCTGGCGCGTTCGCACAGGTGACCGAGGAGGATCTTCTGAACGACCAGACCATCACGACTCAGGTTGTGACCAACGGCATGGGCCGGGACTGGCAGCGCTATAGCCCGCTGGACCAGATCAACCGCGAGACAGTGAAGAACCTGTTCCCGGCCTGGTCCTTCAGCTTCGGCGGCGAACGCCAGCGCGGCCAGCAATCGCAGCCGCTGATCTATGACGGTGTGATGTATGTGACCGGCTCGTATAGCCGCGTCTTCGCGCTGGACGCCAAGACCGGCCGCAAGATCTGGCAATACGACGCCCGCCTGCCCGAAGGCATCCTGCCTTGCTGCGACGTGATCAACCGCGGCGCGGCGATCTATGGCGACAACATTTATTTCGGCACGCTGGACGCGCGCATCGTCGCGCTGGACCGCAAGACCGGCGCGGTCGTCTGGAACAAGCGCATCGCCGATTACCGCGAGGGTTACAGCTACACCGCCGCGCCCCTGATCGTGAACGGACTGGTCATCACCGGCAATTCCGGCGGTGAGTTCGGCATCGTCGGCGCCATCGAGGCCCGCGACGCCGAGAATGGCGAACTGGTCTGGCGCCGCCCCGTGATCGAGGGGCACATGGGCGAGCTGAACGGCGAGGAAAGCACCATGACCGGCACGCTGAATGCCAGCTGGCCGGGCGACATGTGGAAAACCGGCGGCGGCGCGCCCTGGCTGGGCGGCACCTATGACGCCCAGACCGACACGCTGATCTTCGGCACCGGCAACCCCGCGCCCTGGAACAGCCACCTGCGCGAGGGCGACAACCTCTATGCCGCCAGCCGCATCGGCCTCGACCCCGCCACGGGCGAGATCAAGTGGTATTTCCAGACCACGCCCTGGGAGGGTTGGGATTATGATGGTGTGAACGAGGTGATCCCCTTCACCGACGCCAACGGCAATGGCCGCCTGGCCACGGCGGATCGCAACGGCTTCTTCTATGTGCTCAACCGCGAGGATGGCAGCTTCGTGGACGCCATGCCCTTCGTGAAGGATATCACCTGGGCCAGCGGCATCGACGAGAACGGCCGCCCGATCTACAATCCCGAGAACCGTCCGGGCAACCCTGCGGACGCAGCCGACGGGCAAAAGGGCGAGGTCGTCTGGGCCGTGCCGGGCTTCCTGGGCGGCAAGAACTGGCAGCACATGTCCTATTCGCAGCGCACGGGCTATTTCTACGTGCCCTCGAACGAATGGGGCATGGATATCTGGAACGAGCCGATCACCTATCGTCAGGGCGCGGCCTATCTGGGTGCGGGCTTCACCATCAAGCCGCTGTTCGAGGATCATATCGGCGCGCTGAAGGCGATCGACCCGAACACGATGGAGATCAAGTTCGAGGTTCCCAATGGCGCGCCGCTCTGGGGTTCGACCATGGCAACGGCGGGGGGGCTGGTCTTCTACGGCACGCCCGAAGGCTATATCCAGGCGATCAACGACGAGACGGGCGAGATTCTCTGGCAGTTCCAGACCGGGTCGGGTGTGACCGGCCAGCCTGTCACCTGGGAAGACGAAGATGGCGTGCAATGGCTGTCGGTCGTCTCGGGCTGGGGCGGGGCCGTGCCGCTCTGGGGTGGCGAGGTGGCGCAGGAGGTGTCCTATCTGAACCAGGGCGGTTCGGTCTGGACCTTCCGCATCCCCGACCAGCTTCTGGCCTCGGCCAACTGATCGCGTCATCCGCGACACTGCGAAGCCCGGCCCCTGCGGCCGGGTTTTTCACGTCCCCGCCCCTGCCGAAAGTCGAATAGGCAGGCCCGGCCCGCAGGCATAGCCTTGGCCCATGATGTCGCTGCTTCGTCTTGTCCTCGTGTTGCTGATCGGCCTTCTGCCCTTGCAGGCGCGGGCCCAGGCACTGTCGGCCGACGAGATGCTGGCCTATGTCCCGCCGCCCTTCGCCCTGGGCGAGGCGCTGAACGACAAGGGCCTGTATCAGGTGCTGAACTCGGGCGGCGCGCCGGCGGGTTATGCTTTTACCACACAGCCCTATGCGCCGCTGCCGGGCTTTGCCGGTGCGCCGGTCAACGTGGTCGTGGTGCTGGACCGCGAGGGGACCATCGTCACCGTGCGGCTGGTCCACCACAACGAGCCGATCTTCGTCTCGGGCATGGGAGAGGGGCCGTTCCGCGAGTTCTTCGAACAATATGCGGGCAAGTCGATCTGGTCGCCCATGACCATCGGCACGCCCTATGGCGGCGCCGACAGCGGCTCGGCGCTGGTGCATCTGGACGGGGTGACGAAGGCCACGGCCTCGGTCCGGATCGCGCATGAATCGATCATGGCGGCCGCCCATACCGTCGCGCGCGAGCATCTGCAAGGCCGCGTTGCCGCCCCCGCCGCACGCCCCGATTTCGACCATGACGAGGCGCTGACATGGGGCGATCTGGTGGCGCAGGGGCTGGTCAGCCGCCTTCAGGTCAGCAATGCCCAGATCGACGCGGCCTTTGCAGGCACGATCTGGGCGCAATCCGACCCCGAAGCCCGGGCCCGGCCGGACGATCCCTATCTGGACCTGTGGCTGGTCGATGTGACGCCGCCCGCACTGGCCCGCGCGGCGCTGGACCAGTCCACCATCGACCAGATGGACCGGTTTCGCGGCGTGGCACCGACGGACGAGTTCCTGCTGCTGATCGATGCAGGGCGGCATGGGCTGGTCAGCGAGGATTTCGTCCGCAACACCGCCCCCGACCTGATCAAGGCCGAACAGGGCGGTCTGCCCATCGCGCTGCGCGATGCCGATTTCCTGGTCGATCTGGCCCCCGGCGTGCCCCAGGGGACGGCGCTGATCCTGCGCACCGACCGCAGGCTGGGCTTCAACCCCGCCGAGCCCTTCACCCTGCTGATCGAGGCCGTGCGCGAGCATGGCTATATCACCCCCGAGGTCGGCCGGGTCGAACTGTCGCTGGACCACCAGACCGACGAGCGGTTCTTCCTCCGCGAGGTGCCGCCCGTCCCTGTGCCGCCCTGGCTTGAGGCGCTTCAGAACCGGCAGGTCGATCTGATCCTTCTGGCAACGGGGCTGGGGGCGTTGGTCTGGGCGCTTGGCGCGCGGATGAACCGGCTGGCGGGCTGGCGCCATTTCACGCCCGCGCGGTTGCTGATCCTGGCTGTGATGACGGGCTTCGTGGGCTTCTGGGGGCAGGGGCAATTGTCGATCGTCACGCCCCTTGCGGTGCTGCGCAGCGCCGTCGAGGGGGGCAGCTATGCCTTTCTGCTTTACGATCCGTTTTCGCTGCTGGTCTGGGCGGCGGCGATCCTGGGCTTCGTGCTGTGGGGCAGGGGGCTTTTCTGCGGCTGGCTGTGTCCGTTCGGGGCGCTTCAGGAATTCGCGCATCATCTGGGCCGGGCGCTGCGTCTGCCGCAGATCACCCCCTCGGCCCGGTGGGACCGGCGGCTGAAATCGCTGAAATACGTCGCGCTGGCCGGGCTGGTCGCGCTGGTCTTTCTGGCGCCGCAGCATGTGGACAAGGCCGCCGAGATCGAGCCCTTCAAGACCGCGATCACCGTCCATTTCCAGCGCGAATGGTATTTCGTGGCCTACGCGCTGTTCTGGCTGGCCCTGGGCATGGTGCTGTTCAAGGGCTTTTGCCGCTATCTCTGCCCGCTGGGCGCCTTCATGGCCCTGGGCGGGCTGCTGCGCGGGCGCGACTGGATCGCGCGGCGCGTCGAATGCGGCAGTCCCTGTCATCTGTGCCGCGTCAAATGCAGGTATGGTGCCATCGAGAAAAGCGGTCGGATTGATTATTCCGAGTGTTTCCAATGCCTCGATTGTGTCGCGATCCATGATGATCAAAGCCGCTGCGTGCCGCTGGTCCTGGCGGCAAGACGCGCCGGGCGGACCGGCTCGCGGCCTCCGGCCCTTGTGCCGCAACCGCAGGAGGCCGGCGCATGAGCGGGCTGTCGCGCCGCCGCTTTCTGGCGATCTCGGCCGCGACCGGGCTGACGGGCTCGGCCGGTGCCGCACCTGCCCCGCGCCTGACATGGCGGGGCGTGGCGCTTGGGGCAGAGGTCAGCATCACGCTGGATGGCCCGCCCGAGGTGACGCGCCCCGCCCTGGCCCGCGCCCGCCACGAGATCGAGGCCTACGAGGCCCGGTTCAGCCTGTTCCGCGCCGCCTCCGACCTGTCGCGCCTGAATGCGGCGGGGCATCTGCCCGATCTGGATGCGCGCTGGCGGGCGATGCTGGACCTTTGCGACCGACTGCACCGTGCGACCGGGGGGCGGTTCGATCCGACGATCCAGCCGCTGTGGCTGGCCCATGCGACGGGCGGCGACATCAGCGCGGCACGGGCGCTGGTCGGCTGGGGCCGCGTCGCCTTGCCCGCGCCGGGGCGGCGCGGCCTGCATCTGGACGCGGGGCAGGCGCTCAGCCTGAACGGGATCGCGCAGGGGGCGGCCAGCGACGCGGTGCGGCAAGTCCTGCGCGAGGCGGGTCTGACGCGGCTCTGCGTCGATATGGGCGAGACGGCGACGGCAGGAGGGCCTTGGCGGATGGGTGTTCTGGACCCCCAGAAGGGTCGCTTTGGCCGCGTGGTCTTGCAGGATACGGCTCTGGCCGTGTCCAGCCCCGGTGCGCTGAGCGTGGCGCCCGGCATCTTCCATATCCTGAACCCGCTTGGCGGCGAGGAACCGCCATGGTCCAGCGTGGCGGTGGTGGCGGACAGTGCGGCCATGGCCGACGGGTTCTCGACGGCGGCCTGCCTGATGAGCACGGAAGAGATCGCGGCCGTGGCCACCCTGCTGGGGGATGTGCGCGAGGTGCTGCTGCTGGACCGGCGGGGCAGGGTAGAGCGCATCCGCCCGGCCTGAAAGGTCAAGGTCCGCAAATAAAAGGGGGCGCCGTGGCGCCCCCTTTTTCGATCCGCGTTGTGGTCAGCGTTCGGGCACCAGCCCGCGCGGCGCGAAGCGCAGGACCAGCAGCAGGACCGCCCCCATCGCGATGAAGCGCATATGCGGCGCGCTTTCCAGCAGATGCGCCTTGAGCGGGCCATCGGCCATCGGCCCGGTCAGAAGCGCGATCAGGGCAGGGCCCCAGACCTCGGCCTTGATCCAGAGGAACCAGATCAGCACCGCGCCCAGAACCGCGCCCCAGTTGTTGCCCGAGCCGCCGACGATCACCATGACCCAGATGAGAAAGGTGTAGCGCAGCGGGTTGTAGCTGGTCGGCGCCAGAAGCCCGTCCAGCGTCACCATCATCGCCCCGGCGATGCCGATGACGGCCGAGCCCAGGATGAACACCTGAAGGTGCCGCCCGGTGACGTTCTTGCCCATCGCCCCGGCCGCGGTCTCGTTGTCGCGGATGGCGCGCATCATCCGCCCCCAGGGCGATTTCAGCGCCAGTTCGGCCAGCAGGATGATGACCAGCAGCACCACGAGAAACAGCGACATGTAGGACAGCTTGACCCAGATCCCCGACGCCTCGGCCACGGGCAGGCCCCAGCCTTGGGCGAACGCGACAAAGTCGGGGTTGCGCTGCAGGTCGATCTCATACGCGACGGGGCGCGGGATCGAGGTGACGTTCATCACGCCGCGCGCCAGCCATTCCTCGTTGCGCAGCACCGCCACGATGATTTCGCCGATGCCGAGCGTGGCGATGGCCAGATAATCCGACCGCAGGCCAAGCGCGACCTTGCCGATCGCCCAGGCCGCGGCGGCGGCAAACAGCCCGCCCACCAGCCACGAGACCAGCACCGGCAGGCCCAGCCCGCCGATATTGCCGTGCCGCGCGGGGTTGTTGGCCTCGATGGCCGCGACGGCCGGATCGAACAGGTGGCGAAAGAGAAAGAAGCCCGCGATGAGCACCAGCGCCACCGCCCAGCCCTTGCGCCACCGCCGCCAGACAAGGCTGGCTGCCGCCAGCACCCCCAGCCCTACCAGAAGCGACAGGATCAGTCGCGGCCCGCCCGCTTCCCATGCGCCTTCGACCGGCGGAAGCGAGACCAGCACCGGGGCCAGTCCACCCAGGGCCAGAAAGCCCACGACCCCTACGTTGAAGAGGCCCGCATAGCCCCATTGCATGTTCACCCCAAGCGCCACGATGGCCGAGATCAGCCCCATGTTCAGGATTGCCAGCGCCGTGTTCCAACTGCCCGAGAACATCGCGTTCCTGACCGTGCCCTCCAGCAGAAACAGCACGGCCAGGATCGCCAGCACGATGGGCGCCCGCCAGGGGCTGGAGGCTGCGGCTTGTCGGTTTGTTGCCATGATGAACCCCTCCTTAGACCGACTTGCCGCGGAACAGGCCCGTGGGCCGGAACAGCAGCACCACGATCAGGATCACGAAGCTGACGGCGAATTTGTATTCGGTGCCCAGAAGCTGCATCAGGTTGCCCGGCCCCGGATCATACCAGGGCGCGATATAGCTGACCACGCGCACCCAGGGATAGGTGACTGCGACCTCGGAAAAGGCGACCAGAAACCCGCCCGCAATGGCGCCGAGCGGATTGCCCAGGCCCCCCACGATGGCAGCCGCGAAGATCGGCAGCAGGATCTGGAAGTAGTTGAAGGGCCGGAAGGACTTGTCCAGACCATAAAGCGTGCCCGCAATCACCATCAGCCCCGCCGCGATGATCCAGGTCAGGCGCACGACGCGTTCGGGGTCGATCCCCGACAGCAGCGCAAGATCCTCGTTGTCGGAATAGGCGCGCATCGCCTTGCCCGACCGGGTGCGGTTCAGGAACCAGAACAGCGCCACCATCACCGCGAAGGCCAGCACCACCGTCAGCGCCTGGGTCGAGCGCAGCGCCAAGCCCTCGGCCAGGCCAGTCACCTCGCGGAAGGTGCGGACATCGATCAGGAAGCGCGCGCCGTCGTCGAAGCGCTGTTCGTTCACTCCGATCAGCAGGCGCGTCAGGCCGTTCATCACGAACATCACGCCCACCGAGGCCATCACGAAGATGATCGGTGCGGCCTTCTGGCGGCGGTAGAAGCGATAGACCGCGCGGTCCGTGCCCAGGACCAGCAGCGCCGTCAGTGCGATGGCCAGCGGCAGCGCCAGCAGCGCGGTCGGCAGCGGGAAGATCGAGACGCCAAGCGCCTGCAACCCCCAGGTCAGCAGGATCACGATGGCCGTGCCGAAGGCCATCGTGTCGCCATGCGCGAAGTTCGAAAAGCGCAGGATGCCATAGATCAGCGTCACGCCAAGCGCCCCGAGCGCAAGCTGCGCGCCATAGGCGGCGGCGGGGATGAACACGAAGTTCAGAAAGACCACGAGGCCGTTCAGGATATCCATGGCTCAGCCCCCCAGGAAGGTGCGGCGCACCTCGTCGTTCTGCATCAGTTCCTTTCCGGTGCCGGTATGCGCATTCGCCCCCTGCACCAGCACATAGGCCTTGTCGGCGATCATCATGGCCTGGCGTGCATTCTGCTCGACCATCAGCACGGGCAGGCCGCCGCGTGCGATGGCGATGATGCGGTCGAAAAGCTCGTCCATCACGATGGGGCTGACGCCCGCAGTCGGCTCGTCGAGCATCAGGACCGAAGGTCGGGTCATCAGCGCCCGTCCCACCGCGACCTGCTGGCGCTGGCCGCCCGACAATTCGCCCGCCGCCTGGCGGCGCTTGGCGGCGATGGCGGGGAACAGTTCATAGACCTGTTCCATCGTGGCGCGGATGTCGTCCTTGCGGATATAGGCGCCCATTTCCAGGTTCTCTTCGACGCTCATCGAGGGAAAGATGTTGTTGACCTGCGGCACGAAGCCCATCCCCGCCCTGACCCGGTCCTGCGGGTTCAGCGCGGTGATGTCTCGCCCGTCCAGCCGCACGCTGCCCTGGCGCAGGTTCAACATGCCGAAGATGGCCTTCATGGCGGTGGACTTGCCCGCGCCGTTCGGGCCGACGATCACGGCGATCTGGCCCTTTTCCACGGCGATGGTGCAGTTGTGCAGGATGTCCGCGCCCTTGCCGTAGCCGCCGGTCATGTTCTCGCCGATCAGGAAAGGATCGCCGGGGCGCCCCTCGCCCACGGGGCCGGAACGACGGGTGCCGTCGGTCGTGCCGCGCCCCTGGGGATTGACCACCGACAGGTCGCGGTTGCCGCGATTGCCGAAAACTGCGTCCTGATCGCTCATCCGACCATGTCCTTGTTCTTGAGACCGGTGCCCAGATAGGCCTCGATCACGGCCTCGTTCTGCATGATGTCGGCGGCGCTGCCCTGGGCCAGAACCTTGCCTTCGGCCATGACGATGACCGGGTCGCAGAGCTTGCCGATGAAGTCCATGTCGTGTTCGATCACGCAGAAGGTGTAGCCGCGTTCCTTGTTCAGCCGGATGATTGCGTCGGCGATGGTCATCAGCAGCGTGCGGTTCACGCCTGCGCCGACCTCGTCCAGGAACACGATCTTGGCGTCCACCATCATCGTGCGACCCAGTTCCAGCAGCTTCTTCTGTCCGCCCGACAGATTTCCCGCCAGTTCGTCCGCCAGATGGCGGATGGTCAGAAACTCCAGCACTTCGTCGGCCTTTTTCCGCAAGGCGCGTTCCTCGGCCCTGATGCGGCCGCGTTGCAGCCAGGTCTTCCAGATCGTCTCGCCCGACTGGCCGCCCGGAACCATCATCAGGTTCTCGCGCACCGTCATCGAGGCGAATTCATGCGCCAGCTGGAAGGTCCGCAACAGGCCCTTGTGGAACAATTCGTGCGGAGGCAGGCCGGTGATGTCCTCGCCATCCATCAGGACGCGGCCCGAGGTGGGGGGCAAGACGCCCGCGATGACGTTGAACAAGGTCGATTTTCCCGCCCCGTTCGGCCCGATCAGCCCGGTGATCGAGCCGGTCTCGATCGTCAGGCTGGCACCGTCCACGGCGCGAAAGCCGCCGAAATGTCTGTGAAGGTTCTCGACCCTGATCATGTTGCGCTTCCCTGTTGTCCCATGCGGGAGAAAGCCGGCCGTGTTCGTGGCTCGTATGATTGCAAAATGGCCCGGCACCGCGAAGGGTGCCGGGCCTGTCAGTCTCCTGCAGGATCAGCGGAAGCCGATCGTCTCGATCCTGCCGTCCCGGATCTCGATCTCGCGGAAGCTGCCGCCCGCCTCGCCCGAGCCGATCAGCTCGACCGCGGTCGCGCCGACATAATCGACCTCGCCGCCATCCGCGATGATTTCCAGCGCCTTGGCCAGTTCGCCGGGCAGGATCGGCTCGCCGGGGGCGTTGGCCACGTCCATGATGTGGTTCTTGTATTCGGCCGGGTCGCTGCTGCCCGCCTTGGCCATCGCCAGAAGGATCAGGGCCGCCGCGTCATAAGACTCGCCCGAATAGACGCCGGCGCCGTCGAAGCCCGCTTCCTCGGCCAGGGCCAGGAACAGGTCGCGGCCCTCGCCTTCGGCGGCGGGGTTCTGGCCGAAGCTGCCGTCGATTTCAGAGCCGAAATTGCTTTCCAGAGCGCTGCCGACCATGCCGTCGGGGAAGACAAAGGTGTCAAAGGCGCCCGTATCCAGCGCAGCGCGCACCACGCCCGAGCCGCCCTGATCGACATAGCCCGCCACGACCAGCGCATCGCCGCCCGCTGCGGCCAGTGCCGCGACTTCGGCCGAATAATCGGCCTTGCCGTCGTCATGGGGTGCGTTCACGGTGACGGTGCCGCCCGCCTCCTGGAAGGCCGCCGCGAAGCTGTCCGCCAGCCCCTTGCCGTAATCGTTGTTGGTATAGGTCACGGCGACGCTGTTCAGGCCGCGTTCCATGATGATTTCGGCCATGACCTGGCCCTGACGCGCATCCGAGGGCGCCGTGCGGAAGAACAGGCCGTCATCCTCGATCGTGGACAGGGCGGGCGAGGTGGCCGAAGGCGAGATCATCACGATCCCGTTCGCCCTGGCGACATTCTCCAATGAGGCGATGGTCTCGCCCGAGCACATGCCGCCGACAATGCCGCGCACGCCTTCGGCCGTGATCAGACGCTCGACCGTGGCGGTGGCGGCGGCCGCGTCGATGCAGGTCGAATCGCCGCGAACCGGAACGACGGTGGCGCCGCCCAGCAGCAGACCCGAATCCGACACTTCCTTCATCGCCAGCTCGGCGCCTGCCGCCATCGCGGGCGACATCGATTCCAGAGGCCCGGTGAAACCGAGCGAGATGCCCAGCTTGATGTCTTCCGCTCCGGCCGCACCGGCGATCAGCGCCCCGGCGGCGGTTGCGAGGAGAAGTTTTTTCATTCTGTAGTCTCCCAGTTGGAACATTGTCCTGTCGGCAGGTTAGAAGCAGCCCGCTGAAAAGGGAAGCAGGATCGCGGCCGATATGCGTCTGCCCTGTATGCGTTTGCCCCGTGGCCGTTTGCGCGTCGTGGGCAAGGGTGACGCCATGCCGCCATGCAAAAGGGGCCGCGACGGGCCCCTTTCCTGATGAGGGTCGCGCCCGCCTCAGCTTTCCTCGATCACCTGACGGCGGGCCTCGTCCATCAATTCGGCCATCTTGGCGCGGATGGTTGCGGCATCGGCATGGCCGGTCAGGTCGGCCTCGACCTTGCGGAACACGTCCTCTTCGCCCGGTTCCTCGAAATCGGCGTTGACCACGCTCATGGCATAGGCGCGCGCATCGTCGCCCGTCTTGCCCAGTAGCCCGGCGGCCCATTCGCCCAGCAGGCGGTTCCGGCGGGCCTCGGCCTTGAAGCGCAAGTCGGCGTCATGGGCGAATTTCGCCTCGTAGGCGCGTTCGCGGTCGTCGAACGTGGACATCTGAACCCTCCTGCTTGTGTTCTGCAAAGGATATGCCCCCGCGCAGCGACGCCTTCAAGCCTCGTGTATTGCCCCGGCAGGGTGTTCTGGGATAAGGCGCCACTTTGGGGACACGCGAAAGGACGGTCGGCTGATGGCACCGCGGCGCAAGAAGATTTACGAAGGCAAGGCCAAGATCCTTTACGAAGGCACCGAGCCGGGCACGCTCATCCAGTATTTCAAGGATGACGCTACTGCCTTCAACGCGCAGAAAAAGGCCACGATCGAAGGCAAGGGGGTGCTGAACAACCGCCTGTCCGAGTTCTTCATGCAGGGCCTGACGAATATCGGCGTGCCCAACCACTTCATCCGCCGCGTGAACATGCGCGAGCAGCTGATCCGCCAGGTCGAAATCATTCCGCTGGAGGTGATCGTGCGCAACTTCGCCGCCGGCTCGCTGTCCAGGCGGCTGGGGCTGGAGGAAGGCACGATGCTGCCGCGCCCCATCGTCGAATACAGCTTCAAGAACGACGAGCTGGGCGACCCGATGGTCAGCGAGGAATATATCATCGCCTTCGGCTGGGCCACGCAGCAGGATCTGGACGACATCGTGTCGCTGGCGCTGCGCGTCAACGATTTCCTGTCGGGGGTGTTCTATGGTGTCGGCATCAAGCTGATCGACTTCAAGATCGAGATCGGTCGCGTCTGGGACAACGATTTCATGCGCCTGATCGTCGCCGACGAGATCAGCCCCGACAGCTGCCGCCTGTGGGATATCAAGACCGGCCAGAAGCTGGACAAGGACGTGTTCCGCCGCGATCTGGGCAACCTGACCGATGCCTATACCGAGGTGGCGCGCCGTCTGGGCCTGATGCCCGCCAACACGACCAGCCTCAAGCCGACCGCGATCAACTAGGGAGCCCGCCATGAAAGCACGCGTCACCATCATGTTGAAGGATGGCGTCCTCGATCCGCAGGGCGAAGCGATCCGACACGCGCTTGGCGGGCTGGGTCACAAGGGTGTCACCGGGGTCCGGCAAGGCAAGCTGATCGAGCTGGACCTGGACGCTACCGATCCCGAGGCCGCCCGCGCCGAGGTCGCCCGCATGTGCGAAGGGCTTCTGGCCAATACCGTGATCGAGAAATACGCGATCGAGATTGCCTGACCCTTGGGCTGACGCTGCGGCAACCTGCCTTTATCGTCAGGTTGTCCATGCGACCCCGTTGCAAAAGGCGCGCGATTGTCGCCCAATGTGCGGATGATGCAGACAGACACCGTTCCTTCGCAACCCGGCCAGCCCGGCGCGGCGCCGGTCATAGAGATCCGCGACCTGCGCAAGGCCTATGGCCCGCTCGAGGTGCTCAAGGGCGTGTCGATGACCGCCCCGCGCGGCCATGTGATCAGCCTGATCGGCTCATCCGGGTCGGGTAAATCCACGCTGCTGCGCTGCTGCAACCTGCTGGAAAACAGCCAGTCTGGCCAGATCCTGTTCCAGGGAGAGGCCGTGCGCTGGAAGGGACAAGGCGCCTCGCGGGTGCCTGCCGACCGCGACCAGGTCACCCGAATGCGCACGAATCTGTCCATGGTGTTCCAGCAGTTCAACCTGTGGTCGCACATGACGGTCCTGCAAAACGTCATGGAGGCTCCGGTCAGCGTGCTGCGCCAGGACCGCGCCGAGGTCGAGGACCGCGCGCGCGCGCTTCTGGCCAAGGTCGGGATCGGGGACAAGGTCGACGCCTGGCCGGCCCAGCTATCGGGCGGCCAGCAGCAGCGGGCCGCGATCGCGCGCGCCTTGTGCATGCAGCCCGCCGCGCTGCTTTTCGACGAGCCGACCAGCGCGCTGGACCCCGAGCTTCAGCAGGAGGTCGTGCGCGTCATCAAGGATCTGGCCGCCGAGCACCGGACCATGATCATTGTCACCCATGACATGCGCCTGGCCGCCGATGTCAGCGATCATGTCCTGTTCCTGCATCAGGGCGTGATCTGCGAAGAAGGCCCGCCTGAAAGGCTGTTCGGGAACCCGCAGACCGATCGTCTGCGGCAATTCCTGTCAGCCTCGATGGTCGAATAATCACCAACAGGAGAGAACCGAATGAAAACTCTGACGCTTGCCGCTGCCGCTCTTGCGTTGACTGCCGGGCTGAGCTCGGCCCAGACCATCCGCATGGGGACCGAGGGCGCCTATCCTCCGTATAACTTCATCGATGACGCGACGGGGCAGGTCACGGGCTTCGAGATCGAGCTGGGCAATGCGCTGTGCGAGCGCGCCGGACTGGAATGCACCTGGGTCCGCAATGACTGGGATTCGATCATCCCGAACCTTGTTTCGGGCAACTACGACACGATCATGGCCGGCATGAACATCAACGAGGATCGCAAGCAGGTCATCCAGTTCACCCAGCCCTATACCCCGCCCATGCCCTCGGCCTATGCTGCCCTGTCCCCCGATGTCGATGTCGAGAATGGCGTGGTCGCGGCGCAGACGAACACCATCCAGGCGGGTCATGTGGCTCAGACCGGCGCCACGCTGCTGGAGTTCCCCACCCCCGACGAGACCATCGCCGCCGTCCGCAACGGCGAGGCCGATGCGGTTTTTGCCGACAAGGACTTCCTGGCGCCGATCGTGGCCGAATCGAATGGACAGCTGGTCTGGGTCGAGGGCTTCGACACCGTTCCCATGGGCGAGGGGATCGGCATGGGTCTGCGCCAGTCCGACAACGAACTGCGCGAGACCTTCGACGCCCAGATCACCGCAATGAAAGAGGACGGCAGTCTGAACGAGCTGATCCGCAAATGGTTCGGCGAAGACGCGCTGGTCTTCGAGTGATCCATTGATCTGACCTGCCGCCGCGCGTGCTGACGTGCGGCGGCCCGTTCGGGATGGCCGATGTTTTCCTATTGCTCTGATCCCTCGCAACTCGAGGGCCTGGTCTGGATGTCATGCTACCTGACCTCGGGGACGCATCTGCTGTTCTATGCCAGTTTCGGGACGGTTTTCCTGCTGCTGGCGCTGACCGCGCCCGCCGCGCTGGCGCTTGGCTATGCCGGGGCGCTGGCCTCGCGGTCACAGATCGCGCCGCTGCGCTGGTTCGGCAAGACCTACACCTCGATGGTGCGGGGCATTCCCGACATCCTGTTCTTCCTGTTCGTGCCGATTGCCTTGGATCAGGGGCTGGAATGGGTCCGCCACCAGTTCCTTTGCGACAGCGGTACCCCCGTCAGGCAGGGAAACGACTTCGTTGTTTGCCCGGCCGCCAAGCTGCCGCTGAACAATGCCGCCGAATGGGTCCACAACACCTACAACCTGACCTTGGCGATCATCGCCTTTGCCGTGGTCTTCGGCGCCTTCGCGGCCAATGTGCTTTACGGCGCGATGCAGGCTGTCCCGCGCGCCCAGCTTGAAACCGCCGAGGCCTACGGCATGACCCCCCGTCAGGTGATGCGCCGCATCCTCGTGCCGCAGATGTGGATTTATGCGCTGCCCGGCCTGTCGAATCTGTGGATGATCCTGATCAAGGCGACGCCGCTGCTGTTCATCCTGGGGATCGAGGACGTGGTCTATTGGGCGCGCGAACTGGGCGGGGCCAAGACCTCGGCCTTCAGCTATCCGCATCCCGACTGGCGGCTTTACTACTTTCTTGCGCTGCTGGTCTTTTACCTGCTGATGACGGCGATATCGGAACGCGTGCTGGCGCGCGTCACGCGCCGCCTGTCGCGTGGTCAGGCGACGCTTGGCGGCGAGGCTCTGCGCAGGGAGGCCGCCGCATGAGTTGCGCGCAGACCATCATCGACTATGGCCTGCGCTCGATCGGCATTGGCGAAAGGCTCTTGCCGCGCGCCGATTACACGCTGTGCCAGCAGTTCACGCTGATCGGGTCGGGGCTGATCTGGAACCTCTATTTCGCGGTCCTGGCGCTGGCCTTCGGCTTTGTGCTGGCCAACCTGCTGGCGCTTGGCAAGGCCAGCCGGAACCCCTGGCTGAACCGCCCCTCGGATGCGTTCATCTTTGTCTTTCGGGGCAGTCCGCTGTTCATCCAGTTCTTTCTGGCCTACGAACTGCTGGTCCTGCTGCCGCGCGCGGGGATCGAGATCTTCGGCTTCACGGTCCAGACAAGCTGGTTGACCCGTGCCTGGGCGGGCGCGCTGATCGTCCTGATCCTGAACACCGCCGCCTATTCGGCCAACATCTTCCACGGCGCGCTGATGGCGGTGCCGCGCGGCGATGTCGAGGCCGCGGACGCCTATGGCATGACAGGCTGGACCCGGTTCCGCAGGGTGATCTGGCCCTCGATGATGCGGCTGGCCTGGCCCAGCTACACGAACGAGGCGATCTTTCTGTTCCACGCCACGACGCTGGTCTTCTTCTCGGGCTTTCCGGCCTTCCAGCAACAGGGCGACGCGCTGTATTACGCGCGCTATTTCGCGGACCGCACCTTCAACCCCTTTGTCGCCTATCCCATTGCGGCGCTTTATTTCGTGCTGGCGACCTTGGCTTTGATCTGGCTGTTTGGCAGGGTGAACCGGCGGTTGAACCGCCATCTTCCGGGCCCCGCCAGGCGCCTGCGTTACCGCCCCCTGCTGTTGAGATGAGATCATGGACTGGCTGAAAGAGCATCCCGAGGTCAAGACGATCCGCGTGGCCGCCGCCGATCTGAACGGCGTCGCGCGCGGCAAGCGTATCCCGGCGCGCTATGCCAGCAAGCTTCTGGATGAGGGGACCAAGTTTCCCTATTCGGTATTGAACCTGGATATCTGGGGCGAGGATGTCGAGGACAGCCCGCTGGTCTTTGAATCCGGCGATCCCGACGGGCTGCTTCTGCCCACGGAACGCGGCTTTCTGCCCATGCCCTGGCTGGATGCCCCGACCGCGCTGCTGCCGCTGTGGATGTTCCACCCCGACGGCCGCCCCTATGAGGGCGATCCGCGTCAGGCGCTGGCGCGGGTGGTGGAACGCTACAAGGCCGCAGGCCTGGTCCCCGTTGTCGCGACCGAGCTGGAGTTCTTCCTGATCGACGACAGCGGCAAGCAGCTGCGCGTGCCGCCCAGCCCTCGTTCCGGCAAGCGCCGCACCGGCGGCGAGGTGCTGTCGCTGCGCGCGCTGGATGCGTTCGACCAGTTCTTCACCACGCTCTATGATGCCTGCGAGTCGATGGATATTCCCGCCGACACTGCCATATCAGAGGCCGGGCCGGGTCAGTTCGAGATCAACCTGATGCATCAGGCCGATCCGCTGAAGGCGGCCGATGACACATGGCTGTTCAAGATGCTGGTCAAGGGCATAGCTCGCCAATACGGCTTTGCGGGCAGCTTCATGGCCAAGCCCTACGAGGCTTTCTCGGGCAACGGGCTGCACATGCATTTCTCGATCCTGACCGAGGACGGGCGCAACATCTTCGACAATGGCGGCGAAGAGGGAACCGAGGCGCTGCGCCATGCCGTCGGCGGCTGCCTGCGCGCCATGCCCGGCTCGACCCTGTTGTTCGCCCCGCACGAGAACAGCTATGACCGGCTGGTCCCGAACGCCCATGCGCCGACCGGGATCGGCTGGGCCTACGAGAATCGCACCGCCGCCATCCGCATCCCCTCAGGCCCCCCGCGGTCGCGCCGGATCGAGCATCGTGTGGCGGGGGGCGACGTGAACCCCTATCTGACCATCGCGGCCATTCTGGGCGCGGCGCTGAACGGCATCCAGGACGGGATCGAGCCGCCCCCTGCCTTCAAGGGCAACGCCTATGACCAGAACCTTGCGCAGTTGCCCGGCGACTGGGGTGCAGCGATCGAGGCTTTCGCTGCCTGCCCCGAGATCCGACGCATTTTCCCCGATCACCTGGTCGAGAATTATCTGATGACCAAGCGGCAGGAATTGCACTACATGGCGGAATTGTCCGACGAGGAAACGGTCGAACTGTATCTCGACACTGTCTGACCCACTCTGCGCCATCCCTCCATCAAGGCCGGTTCGCCGGGTCTTTGTGACGCGCCGTCACGGGACGGCCAGGAATATGTGGCGCCGCAGCATCGCGGTGCTGCCGGACGGGATGCGGGCTGACCATCCGAACAGCCGTCTCAGGCCTGGCTTCCTGCGGGGCCTGGTCTTCTGGACTGGTCCCACGCTTCGCCCGGCGGCCGATCCTCGGGTGCCGATCGACGCAGAGGCGTATCGCAGGATCGAGGACGAGCGTGACGGCCTCTGCTCTTTCGAGGCGGGCGCGGATCTGCGCCTTGCGCGCGAAGATATCCGGCCTTGATCCCACCACAGGTCATCGGCTTGAACGAAGCCTCTGCGACGCTGATGGACCGGCTGACGATCCACGACAAGCCGGGCGCGCTGGACGGGCTGACCGCACATCAAGGTAGAACGCCGCGACGGGGCGTAGCCGCCTTGGTTCATGGCTCGGCCTCTTCGCCCGGCCTTTGCCGGCATATCACCCGGATGAGGGTCGTCAGAGCGGGGCTGCGGAGCCCATGCGGGTTCCTTGCCCGAAACCCGCCCCTTGACGCGCGCTGGCGCCCGCCCGCACAACGGGGATCTGACAAACAGGAGAGCGCGATATGGTCGATCTGACGGGCAAGGCGGTTCTGGTGACAGGGGCGTCGCGCGGCATCGGCGCGGCGGCGGCGCGGGCCTTTGCTGCGGCCGGCGCACTCGTCGGCGTGATGGCTCGGAGTGCCGAGGCCGTCGAGGCGCTGGCAGACGAGATCGGCGGCTTGCCGCTGGTGGGCGATGTGGCTGTGGCCGGGGACATGGAGCGGGTCGTGACCGCCCTGCACGACCGGGCCGGGCGGCTGGACGTGCTGGTGAACAATGCGGGACTGATCGGGCCGTTGAGCCGCATGGATCTGGCCGATGCCAAGGACTGGGGCGCGTGCATCGACGTGAACATCAAGGGCGTCTTTCACGGCATCCGGGCGGTGCTGCCGCTGATGCGTGCGGCGGGGGGCGGCACGGTCCTGACCATCGGCTCGGGCGCGGCCCATCGCCCGCAAGAGGGCTGGAGCGCCTATTGCGCCAGCAAGGCCGGGGCGCTGATGCTGACCCGGTCGCTTGACCTCGAGGCGCGGGGCGATGGTATTCGCGCGATCAGCCTGTCGCCGGGCACGGTTGCGACCGACATGCAGCGCGCGATTCGCGATAGCGGGGTGGGCCCGGTCAGCAGGCTGGACTGGTCCTTGCACATCCCGCCCGAATGGCCTGCCCGCGCGCTGGTCTGGATGTGCGGATCCGAGGCCGATCCCTGGCTGGGCGACGAGATCTCTCTGCGCGATCCCGATATCCGGCGCCGTATCGGTCTGGCGGACTGATCGCAGTCAGGCTGCGCGAAGGCTTCGGATCGCCGCAGCCAGAGGAGGGGCCATGCGGCGGCGGAAGTCCTCGGGTTGCCACTCGGCCAGCGATCCGGCGATATGGACCGCACCGACCGGTCGCCCCTGTGGGTCGGAGATTGCCATGGCGATGGCCACCTCGCCCATCAGCACCTGCTCCAGCGCCAGCGCGTGACCGTCGCGGCGAACCGCGGCGATCTGGGCGCGGATCGCGTCGGGGTCGGTCAGGCTGCGCGGCGTCAGCGCGCGCAGGGGCGCGCGGGCCAGGATCGCGTCGATCTCGGCATCCGGCAGCAAGGCCAGCGCCGCCCATCCGCCCGAAGAACCGGTCACTGGCACGCTATGGCCGACCAGCGTGGCAAAAAACGCCTCGCGCTTGCTTTGCAGGCGGGTCGCATAGACCATCCTCACCCCGTCGAACAGCGACAGGTCCACCCGTTCCTGCACCTGCCGTCGCAATTCCAGCAGCACCGGGCTGGCGCGCCGTAAAACCGGGTTCATGCGCAGGTAATCATGCGTCAGATCCAGAATCGGCAGATTCAGCAGAAACCCCCGGCCGTCATCGGCCAGCGTCAGATAGCCCAGCTTTCGCAACGTGTGGACCAGTCTTTGCGCCGCGCTGCGCGTCAGGCCGGTCCGCGACGCGATCTCCGCCAGCGACAGGGGCCGGTCGGCATCGCGAAAGGATTCAAGAACGCTCAGTCCGCGGGCAAGAGATCGGTTGAATAGCCCGTCCGCGCCTCTGGACGGATCAGAATGATCGTTTTCGGTCACTGGCGTGTCTCTGGCGTTGACAGGTGGAAAACCAGACTTCTAATCTCATTATGCAATGCAGCCGTATCGGATAGCAATACAGATGTCCCGACCTGCCCAGACCGCGCGCATCGCTCTTGCCGGTTTTGTGCAAGGGGGCGATTCCCCTGCGCCAAGCCGGGGCGAGATGGCGGCCTTTGAACAGGGCGGGGACCATCTGCCGCTGCGCCCGAACCTGCCGGTTGCGGGGATGATCGACCATCCAGGCCAGGCGGGCTTGACGCTGCTGCTGCAGGTCTCGGCGGAGGCGGCGCCTCGCGCGCAGGTGTCGCAGACCTTCGGCGGGCGGCTTCGCGGTCGAGCCCCTGTCGGACGGGCATCATCGTGCGACCGGTCCCGGTTTCGGCGGCGTGCATCGGCGGCCTGGCCTTGCGGCGCTGCTGCGGATCGCCTGCGCCCGGATGGCCGTCAGTCGGGGAAAGGCGCAGATGGCCGATCGGCGGATTCCTGTTTTCCGGGCGGCGAGCCTCGGGCGCAGAAAATCCGCCTGGAGGCGGGCTACAATCATCTTCGCGCCGATTTCGCGCTCTGTGCGGCGCGCATCCTGAGCTGCGCAGCACCCGGCCTGATGCCCCTTGGTCCGGCAGCGACGCGGCCCTTTCTGCATTTTGCCCCCGGCCTCAGGCTTCTGGTCGTCACCCGGCCCTTTTCCGCAACCGCGCAAGCCGGCGCCAAGACCGGCCAGCACCATCGCCATACAGAGAGGACATCATGTTCAACCGACTGACCGCGGGGCTTCTGGCCTCGACCATGCTGGCCGGCACGGCCTTTGCCGAAACCACGATCACCGCCGTGATGCATTCGGGCCTGCGCGTTCTGGACCCGATCATCACCACGGCCCATATCACCCGCAATCACGCCTACATGATCTATGACGTGCTGGTCGCGCAGGACAGCCAGTTCCAGCCGCAGCCGCAGATGGCCGACTGGACCACATCGGATGACGGGCTGACCTGGACCTTCACCCTGCGCGAAGGGCTGGTCTTTCACGATGGCGCGCCGGTGACGGCGGCCGATGCGGTTGCCTCGCTGAAGCGGTGGGCGCAGCGCGATGCGGGCGGCCAGGTCATCATGGACCGCACCGAAAGCCTTGAGGCCACAGACGACCGCACGATCACCTGGACCCTGACCGAGCCCTTCGTGCCGATGCTGGACGTGCTGTCCAAGCAATCCGCCATCCCGCCCTTCATCATGCCTGCCCGCGTGGCCGAGACGCCCGCCGACGAGGCAATCACCGAATATATCGGCTCGGGGCCGTTCCGCTTCCTAGAGGCCGAGTTTCAGCCGGGCCTGAAGGTCGTCTATGAGAAGTTCGACGATTATGTGCCGCGTGACGAACCGGCCGACTGGATGGCGGGCGGCAAGGTGGTGAATGTGGATCGCGTCGAATGGGTCAACATGCCCGATGTGCAGACGGCGGTGAACGCGCTGTCCAGTGGCGAAATCGACTATATCGAGGCGATGCAGGTCGATCTGATCCCGCTGCTAGAGGGCGATCCGAATGTCGTGGTCGAAAAGCGCGAGCCGACCGGGATGCAGACCATGGTGCGGATGAACTTCCTGCACCCGCCCTTTGACAATCAGCAGGTCCGGCAGGCGGCGCTGAAGGCGATCACGCAGGAACCGGTCCTGGCCGCGATGGTCGGCAATCCCGAATATTATCAGATCTGCGGTGCGGTCCTGGGCTGCGGCACACCTCTGGAAAGCACCGGCGGGTCCGAGACGCTGACCGAAGGCGGCGGGCAGGACGCGGCGCGCGCTCTGCTGGAAGAGGCGGGCTATGACGGCACGCCAGTCGTCATCATGGCGCCGACCGATCTGGTCGCGCTGGTCACGCAGCCGGTCGTGGTCTCGCAGGCGCTGCGCGAGGTCGGCTTCAATGTGGACATGCAGCCGATGGACTGGCAGACGCTGGTGACGCGTCGTGCCAGCCAGGCGGCCCCTGCCGATGGCGGCTGGAACATCTTCATCACCAACTGGATGGTGCCCGAGATCTCGAACCCGATCTCGAACCCGATGCTGAACGGGCGCGGCAACGATGCCTGGTTCGGCTGGCCCACCGACGAGACCATCGAGGCGCTGAAGGAAGAGTTCATCGACGCCGCCGATCCCGAGGCGCAGGCCGAGGTCGCTGCCCGCATCCAGGATCACGCCCTCGACAACGTGTTGCTGGTGCCGCTTGGGCAATACACCCTGCCGCAGGCGCGCCGCACGACGATCACCGACATGATCGACAGCCCGGTCCCGGTCTTCTGGGGCATCAACAAGACCGAGTGATCGACGCCCGTCAACCGGCGAGGGCGGCGCGTTCCGCCCTTGCCACATCTTTCGGCCCATTCCCGGAGGAGCCAGATGTCCGGCTATATCCTGCGGCGCTGTCTTGCCGTCATTCCCGTCATGCTGCTGGTCGCGGTCTTCGTCTTCCTGCTGCTGCGCCTGACGCCGGGCGATCCGGCCGCGATCATCGCGGGCGACATGGCCACCCCCGCCCAGCTGGAGCGTATCCGCGAGGCGATGGGCCTGAACGACCCTATCCCCGTTCAGTTCGCGACCTGGATCGGGCAGCTCATGCAGGGCGATCTGGGCGTGTCGCTGATCTCGAACACGCCGGTTTCGATAATGGTGGCCGAGCGTATCGGGCCGACGATCTCGATCGCAGTGCTGACCATCCTGATGTCGGTTGTCATTTCCGTGCCGATGGGTGTGCTGGCCGCGTGGAAACATCGCAGCGGCGTGGATTACGCGGTGATGACCTTTTCGGTCCTGGGCTTTTCGGTGCCGGTCTTCGTGATCGGATATCTGTTCATCCTGATCTTTTCGCTGAGACTGGGCTGGTTTCCGGTGCAGGGCTTTCAGCCGATCTCGGCCGGCCTGCGCCCATTTTTGTCCAGCGCCTTCCTGCCCGCGCTGACATTGTCCACGATCTATGTCGCCCTGATTGCGCGGATGACGCGGGCCAACATGCTGGACGTGCTGGGCGAGGATTACATCCGCACCGCCCGCGCCAAGGGCGCGCCCGAACGGCGCGTCCTGTTCCGCCATGCGCTGAGGAATGCCGCCGTGCCGATCCTGACGGTGATCGGCACCGGATTTGCGCTGCTGATCGGGGGCGTGGTGGTCACGGAAACCGTCTTCAACATCCCCGGATTGGGGCGGCTGACGGTCGATGCGATCCTTGCGCGGGACTATCCGGTGATCCAGGCGATGATCCTGCTGACCAGCTTTCTCTATGTGCTGGTGAACCTTCTGATCGACCTCAGCTACAGCCTCTTTGATCCAAGGATCCGCTACTGATGGCACCGATCCCGCAACCCACTTCCGCGATGCAGCCCGTGCTGCGCGCGCTGCGCCTGCCGCAATTCGGTCTGGGCGCGAAACTGGCGGCGCTGATCCTGGCGGTCATCGTCCTGCTGACGCTGCTGGCGGGCTGGATCGCGCCGCATGATCCGCTGGCCATGAACCCGATGGTGCGCCTGCAGGGATCGCAACCGGGCCATCCGCTCGGCACCGACAATTTCGGGCGCGACATCTTCAGCCGGGTGCTGATCGGCGGCCAGTTATCGCTGATCATCGGCATCGCCACGGCGGTGGTGGCCGTGACCCTGGGCCTGGTGATCGGACTGGTGGCGGGGTTCTTCCGCACCGCGGATGCGATCATCATGCGGGCGATGGATGCGCTGATGGCGATCCCCTCGATCCTTCTGGCCATCGCGCTTGTGGCGCTGAACGGGCCGTCCGTCGGGTCGGTGATCGCCGCCATCACCATCCCCGAGATCCCGCGCGTGGTCCGTCTCGTCCGCGCCGTGATCCTGTCCGCGCGCGAGGAACCCTATGTCGAGGCTGCCATCGCGCTTGGCACCCCCATGCGCAAGATCCTGGTCCGCCATCTGGTCCCGAACACCACGGCGCCCCTGATCGTGCAGGGCACCTATATCCTGGCCTCCGCCATCCTGACCGAGGCGATCCTGTCCTTTCTGGGCGCGGGCGTCAGCACCGAGACCCCCACCTGGGGCAACATCATGGCCGAGGGGCGGCAGTTCTTCCGCATCAAGCCGGAGCTGATCCTCTATCCCGGCATCGCGCTGTCGCTCTGCATCCTGTCGATCAACCTGCTGGGGGACGCCGCGCGCGACATGCTGGACCCACGGCTGAAGAAGAGGGCAGGCTGATGCGCTTCAAGACCGGCACTTTCGACGCGGCCGAGGTGGTCCTGACCGTCCGCGACCTGTCCGTGACCCTGCCCGAGACGCCAGGCAATCCGGCGGTGCTGAAATCCATCGACGTGACCATCCGGGCGGGGGAAACCGTCTGTCTGGTCGGCGAATCCGGGTCGGGAAAATCCGTGACCTCGCTGGCTGTGATGGGGCTTCTGCCGCAGGCGCTGCGCGTGGCGGGCGGCAGCATCCATCTGCAGGGACGTGACCTTCTGGCGCTGAGCCGGGCGCAGATGCGCGATCTGCGTGCGGCCCGCGTCGCCATGATCTTTCAGGAACCCATGACCGCGCTGAACCCCGTCCTGCGCGTGGGCGACCAGATCATGGAGGTGATGGAGCTTCACACCCAGCTTTCCGCCGCCGAACGCCGCCGCCGCGCCATCGCCATCATGGAGCAGGTCCATCTGCCCGATGTTGACCGCATCTTCCGGTCCTATCCGCACCAGCTGTCGGGCGGGCAGCGCCAGCGCATCATGATCGCCATGGCGCTGGTGCTGGAGCCCGCGCTGCTGATCGCGGACGAGCCCACGACCGCGCTGGACGTGACGACCCAACGCCAGATCCTGTCGCTGATCGACGAATTGCAGCAGAAGCACGGGACCGCCGTCCTGTTCATCACCCATGACATGGGCGTGGTCGCCGAGATCGCGGATACGGTCTATGTGATGAAGCAGGGCGAGATCGTCGAGCATGGCGCGGTCGAGTCCCTGCTGCGTGCGCCCAAGGCCGATTACACGCAGAAATTGCTGCGCGCCGTGCCAAGCCTTGCGCCGCGCCCCGCACGCGCGATGGGCGGCGATCCGGTCCTGCGGGTCGAGGGTCTGAACAAGGTCTATGGCGGCGGCGGTCTCTTTCGCAAGCTGCCGGTGGCCCATGCGGCCAAGGATGTAACCTTCGCCCTGTCGCGGGGCCGGACCTTGGGGATCGTGGGGGAATCGGGGTCGGGCAAGTCCACCGTGGCGCGCTGCATCATGCGGCTGATCGAGCCCTCCTCGGGGCGGATCATGCTGGACGGGGCCGATATCGCGCCCCTGTCCCGCGCCGCCCTGCGCCCGCATCGCCGCAAGCTGCAGGTGGTGTTCCAGGACCCGATGCGGTCGCTGAACCCGCGCTGGACGGTGGGCGAAAGCCTGATCGAAGGGCCGCTGAACTATGGCACGCCCCGCCGCGAGGCCATGGCCGAGGCCGCCCGCCTGATGGGCGTCGTGGGCTTGCCCGAGGATGCGCTGCGCCGATATCCGCATCAGTTTTCCGGCGGGCAGCGCCAGCGCATCGCCATCGCCCGCGCGGTGATGATGCGCCCCGACGTGCTGGTCGCGGACGAGGCGGTCTCGGCGCTGGACGTGTCCGTTCAGGCTCAGGTGCTGGACCTTCTGGACCAGCTCCAGCGCGATCTGGGCATCGCCATCGTCTTCATCACCCACGATCTGCGTGTCGCAGCCCAGATCTGCGACGAGGTGATCGTCATGCAGCGCGGCGCGGTGGTCGAACACGGCCCCGCTGGCCAGGTCCTGGCCGCCCCCGCCCATCCTTATACCCGCGCCCTGATCGAAGCCGCCCCCGGCCGGGCCTGGGACTTTCAGAATTTCCGCGAGATGCCAGAGGTGATCCATGCCGAACCTGCCTGAAATCGACGCCGCTGCGTCTGACCTGACAGCGATCTTCCGCGACCTCCACGCCCATCCCGAGATCGGGATGGAAGAGGTTCGCACCGCCTCGGTCGTGGCCGCGAAGCTGCGCGAATGGGGCGTGGACGAGGTGCATGAGGGCGTCGGCAAGACCGGCGTGGTCGGCATCCTGCGCGGGCGGGGGCAGGGCAACCGCCGCATCGGCCTGCGCGCAGACATGGACGCGCTGCCGATCCACGAGACGACGGGCCTGCCCCATGCCTCGACCAACCCCGGCAAGATGCATGCCTGCGGCCATGACGGGCATACGACGATGCTGCTGGGCGCGGCGCAATATCTGGCGCGGACGCGCAATTTCGACGGCACGGCGGTTCTGATCTTCCAGCCTGCCGAGGAAGGTCTGGGAGGCGCCCGCGCCATGATCGTGGATGGGCTGTTCCGCCGCTTTCCCGTGGACGAGATCTACGGGATGCACAATCAGCCCAATGGTCAGCCGGGCCGCGCGAGCCTGTGCAAGGGTCCGGCCATGGCGGGCGCGTCGTTTTTCGACATCACCGTGACGGGCAAGGGCAGCCACGCCGCGATACCCCAGCAATCGCGCGACGCACTGGTCGCGGCCTCGGGGCTGGTCGGGCAGTTCCAGACGATCCTGGGCCGCAACGTCGCGCCGCTGGATCAGGCGGTCCTGTCGGTGACGCAGATCCATGCGGGCAGCGCCTATAACGTGGTGCCGGAATCCGCGACGCTGGCCGGCACGATCCGCTTCTTCAAACCCGAGGTGCGCGACCTGATGCAGGCGCGGATGCGCGCCATCTGCGAGGGCGCCGCGCAGGCCTTTGATCTGTCGATCACCTGCGAGTTCCGCGAGATCTTCGACGTGCTGGTGAACGATGCCGACCTGTCCGACGCCTGGACCCAGGCTGCCGCCGATATCCTGGGCGCAGAAAATGTGCGCGACGACGCCCAGCCCTTCACCGGCTCCGAGGATTTCGCCGACATGCTGCAACAGGTGCCGGGCGCTTACGGCAATCTGGGCCATGCGGGCACCGTGCCGCTGCACAATCCGGGCTTCGTGCTGGACGAAGGAACCCTGCCGGTCGGCGCGTCCATCTATGCCCGCCTGATCGAACGCCGCCTGCCGGTGGCGGCATGAGCGCGCTTGACCTGCCCTTTGACGCGGATGCGATGCTGGCGGGCCTGCGCCCCTGGATCGAATGCGAAAGCCCCACCTGGGACGCCGCCGCCGTCAGCCGGATGATGGATCTGGCCGCGCGCGACCTGTCGGCCATTGGCGCGACGGTCGAGACCGTGGCGGGGACCAAGGGCTTCGGCACCTCGATCCGCGCGCGTTTTCCGCATCCCGATCAGGGTCAGCCGGGCATTCTTGTCTCGGGGCACATGGACACGGTCCATCCGGTCGGAACGCTGGAAAAACTGCCCTTCCGCGTCGAGGACGGCAAGGCGTGGGGGCCGGGCATCATGGACATGAAGGGCGGGAACTTCGTCTTTCTTGAGGCGATGCGCCAGATCGTCCGCGCCGGTTTGACGACGCCATTGCCGGTCACGTTTCTCTTTACCCCCGACGAGGAGGCCGGCACCCCCGCCACGCGCAGCCTGATCGAGGATGCCGCACGCGGTCAGCGTGCCGTGCTGGTTCCCGAACCGGCGCTGCCCGATGGCGGCGCGGTGATCGGCCGCTACGCCATCGCGCGTTTCGACCTGTTGACGCGTGGGCGGCCCAGTCATGCGGGCTGGGCGCTCAAGGACGGGCGATCCGCCATCGCCGCCATGGCCCGCCGCATCCTGCAGATCGAGGCGATGACGACCGAGGATTGCACATTTTCGGTGGGCGTCATCCATGCCGGACAATGGGTTAATTGCGTGGCCTCGGAATGCCGGGCCGAGGCCTTGTCGATGGCCAAGACGCAGGACGATCTGGACCGTTGCGTTGCCGCGATGATGGCCCTTCAGGGCGAAGAGAACGGCGTCGAATTCACCGTCACCCGCGGCGTCACCCGCCCGGTCTGGGAACCGCAGCCCGGCACGATGGCGCTTTACGATCTGGCGCGAAGCATCGCGGGCCGGATCGGCTTCGACCTGACCTCGGACCGGTCGGGCGGGGGGTCGGACGGGAACTTCACCGGGGCGATGGGCGTGCCCACGCTGGATTCCATCGGCGTCCGGGGCCGCGGCCTGCATACGCTGGACGAGCATATCGAGGTGGCCAGCCTGACCGAGCGCGCCCGTCTGGCCGCAGGGCTGCTGACCGAGATTCGCTAACCCCGGTTCAGCGATCCGGCGGCGGTCATCGCCAGAGGCGCGAAATTGCGCGCGAAGCTGTCCGCATCCCATTCGGCCAGCGATCCGGCGACGTGGATCGCGCCGATGGGGTGCCCGGCCTCGTCCAGAACCGGGACACCAAGCGCGATCTCACCCGCGACGATCTGTTCCTCGGCAATGGCGTAACCGGCTTCGCGCGCCTCGGCCACGCGCGCCATGATGGCCGCGGGGTCGGTCAGCGTGCGGCTGGAATAGGGAACCAGCGGGGATCTTGCGATGACGGACCTGGCTTCGTCCTCGGGCAGTCGGCTCAGGATCGCGCGCCCGCCCGCAGTGCAGTAGAGCGGCACGCTGGTCCCGATCAGCGAGGCTGCGTAGAAGCCGCGCTTGGACTGGAAGCGCAGCGCATAGACCAGCCGCAGATCGTCGCGCAGGCTGAAATCGACCCGTTCTCCGGTGGCGGCGCGAAGCTCCATCAGCACGGGCAGGACGCGCGCGATCTCGGGGTTCAGGCGCTGGTAATCCAGCGCGTGATCCAGCAGCCGCAGCCCCGGCAGATAGCCCCGGTCGGCAGGGTCGCGGCGCAGATAGCCCTGCTGGCGCAGCGTGTGGACGATCCGCTGCACCGCGCTTTTGGTCAGCCCGCTCTGCGCCGCGATCTCGCCCAGGGACAGCGGCCCAGAGGCGCCGTGAAAGGCCGACAGGACGCGGAAGCCCCGCGCGATGGAATCGACGAACAGCGCGTCATCCTGCGGCGCGGGGACGGGCAGGGGGGGCAGGACGGGGCGGGTGATGTCGGTCATGCGGGTTCGCCTTGACGGGCCGCAAAAGCGGGGCATATCATCGTAACGATACTACCGTATCGCTTTGCGATACTTTTGCAAGGGGCTCCCGATGACCGGATTGAACGAACTGGCGGCCACGGAACTGGTCGAAGGTTATCGGGCCGGGCGTTTTTCTCCGGTCGAGGTGCTGTCGGACGTGCTGGCGCAGATCGACCGCTGCGACCCGGTGCTGAACGCGATCTGGCATCTGGACCGCGACGAGGCGATGGCGCAGGCCCGCGCCTCCGAGGCGCGCTGGCGGGCGGGGGCGCCGCTTTTGGTGAATGGTGCGGTGCTGGACGGCGTGCCGGTCACGATCAAGGAAAACATCGCCACGCGCGGGGTGCCGATGCCGCTTGGCACTGCAGCCACCGACCTGACCCCCCGCAGCGAGGACGCGCCCCCCGCCGCCCGCCTGCGCGAGGCAGGGGCGGTCTTTGTCGGTCGCACGACAATGCCCGATCTGGGGATGCTGTCCTCGGGCCTGTCCAGCTTTCACCGGCTGGCGCGCAATCCGTGGAACACGGCGATGAATCCAGGCGGATCAAGCGCGGGGGCGGGGGTCGCGGGGGCAGCGGGTTATGGGCCGATCCATCTGGGCACGGATATCGGCGGCTCGATCCGGCTGCCTGCGGCGTGGTGCGGGCTGGTCGGGTTGAAGCCCAGCCTTGGCCGCGTGCCGATCGACCCGCCCTTCATGGGCCGCGTCGCGGGGCCGATGACGCGCAATGTCGCGGATGCGGCGCTTGCGATGGCGGTGCTGTCGGGGCCAGATGGGCGCGACCACATGAGCCTGCCCCCCGCCGCGCTGGACTGGCAGGATCTGGACGGCACGCTTCGCGGGCTGCGCGTGGGCCTGCTGCTGGATGCGGGCTGCGGGATGCCCGTCGCCCCCGAAGTGATGGCCGCCGTTCAGGCCGCCGCCGACCGCTTCCGCGAGGCCGGCGCGCTGGTCAAGACCCTTGACCCCTGGATGACGCCCGATCTGTTGAAGCATGTTGATGACTTCTGGCGCACCCGCGCGGCCGTCGAAACGGGCGGCCTGCCCGCCGAACGGCGCGCGAAGATCCTGCCCAAGATCCTTGAATGGGCCGAAGCCGGGCTGGGCCGCAGCGGCGAGGCGGTCTATCGCGACTATGCCGCCACGATCGAGGTCCGCCGCCGCACGACCGAAGTCAGCCAGCGTTACGACCTGATCCTGTCGCCGGTCTCGCCCAACACGGCCTTTCCGGCGGATTGGGCCTGCCCCTGCGAGAACGACATGGCGCGCACGATGGCCCATATCGGCTTCACCATGCCCTTCAACCTGGGCGAACAGCCCGCGATCTCGGTTCCCTGCGGCCATGATGCGGCGGGTGTGCCCATCGGTCTGCAGATCGCGGGGCGGCGCTTCGACGATCTGGGCGTCCTGCGCGCCGCCCGCGCATGGGAGGCCATCGCCCCAGCGCCGCGCCCCTGGCCGATGGCCCAAAGGGTGCCCGCATGACCGGCTGGGCGGCCCGCGCGGCGGAGCTTTATGACGGCCGCCACCGCCGAATGCTGATCGACGGAGAATGGCGCGACGCCGCCTCGGGCGAGGTGATCGAGGCCCGCGACCCCGCCGATGGCCGCCTGCTGGCCACGATCCCCAAGGGGGGCGCCGCCGATATCGACGCCGCCGTGACCGCCGCACGCCGCGCCTTCGAGGGGCCGTGGTCGCGGTTCACCCCCTTTGAACGGCAGGCCCTGCTGCTGCGGATCGCCGAGCGGGTCGAGGCCGAATGGCAGGATCTGTGCCTGTCGGACACGCTGGACATGGGTATGCCGATCCAGCGCAGCCTGGCCAACAGCCGCCGCGTGCTGGGAATGCTGCGCTTCTATGCCGGGCAGGCGGTGGCGATCCACGGCCACACGATCGCGAATTCCTTTCCGGGCGAGATCGTCTCGATGACGGTGCGCGAACCGCTTGGCGTGGTCGGTGCGATCATCCCGTGGAACGCACCCATCGCGGGCTCGGTCTGGAAGATCGCGCCCGCCTTGGCGACGGGTTGCACCGTGGTGCTGAAGCCCTCCGAGGAAGCCTCGCTGACGGTGCTGCGGCTTGCGCGGATCATGCAGGAATGCGGCCTGCCGGATGGCGTGCTGAACGTCGTCACCGGGCTTGGCGCGGATGCGGGGGCGGCGCTGGCCGCCCATCCGGGGATCGACCGCATCGCCTTTACCGGCTCGACCGAGACGGGGCGCGCCATCGCGCGGGCGGCGGGCGGCAACATCAAGCGCGTCTCGCTGGAACTGGGCGGCAAGTCGCCGGTGATCCTGTGCCGCGATGCCGATCTGGACCGGGCCATCCCGGTCGCGGCAATGGCGGTCTTTGCCAATTCCGGCCAGATCTGCATCGCCGGATCGCGCCTCTTCGTCGCGCGCGAGATCGAGGACGAGGTGTTGTCCCATCTGGCCGATCACGCGCGTGGCCTGCGCCTTGGCCACGGCATCGACCCCGAGGTCGATCTGGGTCCGCTGATCTCGGCTCGCCAGGCCGCGCGGGTCGAAAGCTATTTGCAGCGCGGCCAGGACGAGGGCGCGCGGCTGCTGACCGGCGGCGCGCGCGTCACGCCCGAGGGGCTGGCGGGGCATTTCATCCAGCCCACGATCTTTGCCGGGGTTTCGGACGACATGACCATCGCGCGCGAGGAAATCTTCGGCCCGGTCCTGTCGGTGCTGCCCTTCGACGATCCGGAAGACGCGCTGCGCCGTGCCAACGCCACCCCCTATGGGCTGGCTGCCGGCGTCTTCACCCGCGATCTGGGCACCGCGCACAAGCTGGCGCAACGGCTGCGGGCGGGGACGGTCTGGGTCAACATGTATCACGCCATCGACCCGGCCGTTCCCTTTGGCGGGGTGCGGATGTCGGGCCATGGCCGCGAGGGCGGGACCGAGCACCTGGACGAGTTTCTCGACACCAAGGCCATCTGGATCAACACGGACTGAAAGGGGCGCGCGATGGCGCAAGTCGGACTGATCGGACTGGGCCATATGGGCCACGGCATCGCGCGCAACCTGCTGATCAAGGGGCATCGGCTGGTCTTTCTGGATCATCCCGGCAATCGCCCCGCCGGCGAGATCCTGTCGCTGGGCGGTCGCCCGGCCCTGTCGCCCGCCGCCGTGGCGGGCGGGGCGGATGCGGTGATTCTCTGTGTGACCGGCTCGCCCCAGGTCGAGGCCGTGCTGACAGCCCCCGACGGCGTCCTGTCCTCGCTGGCGACGGGGGCGACGGTGATCGACTGCTCGACCTCGCTGCCCCATTCCACGCAGCGCATGGCGGTGCTGGTGGCCGAGGCGGGCGGCCATTACCTTGATGCGCCGATGACGCGGACGGCGCAGGCCGCCCATGAGGGCCGCCTGAACCTGCTGGTCGGCGGCGAGGCCGGGGTGTTGGCGGCGATGCGCCCGGTTCTGGATGCCTTCGCCGAGGCCGTCACGCATGTCGGCCCCATCGGTGCGGGCCACCGGATGAAGCTTTTGCACAATTACGTCTCGGTCGGGTTTCTGACCATCCTGGCAGAGGCCGCGGCTCAGGCACGCGAGGCCGGGATCGCGCCCGGCGATCTGATCGCGGTGCTTCGGGCAGGCGGAGGCGCCAGCGTGGCGCTGGACAGGATCGAGCCCTTCCTGACCCGCGGGGATCGCCAGGCGATGCCCTTTTCCATCGCCAATGCCGCCAAGGATCTGGATTATTATGTCCAGATGGCCACCGAGGCGGGCGCTGCCCGCATGGCGGCCGATGGCCTGCGGCAGGCCCTGGCCCATGCGGTTGCCCTTGGCGTCGGCGACGCGACGCTGCCCGAACTGGCCGAAATCCTGCACGAGGCTTTCGCCGGGGCGCGGCCGGCGCGGTTCGACCCTTGATGCATCATCTGTCCTGCACCGGGGGCCCGAAACGGATCGGGCACAAGGGACGTCAGGGCTGCATCAATCGGTCCGGGCAGGGCGGGGCAGGCGGAACGATACGGCCCCTTGCGACACAGCCTTGCCCAGCGGTCAGCGTGCGAGACCAAGCGCCTCCAGCCGGGCCACCGTGTCGGGCAGGCGCGGCAGGTCGTCATTGACCTCAAGAATCAGGCGCGGCCGGTCGGGCAGGGCGGCGATCGCGTCAAGGACCGGGCGCCAGGGGATGCGCCCGTCTCCCGGATGCCAGTGGCGATCCGCGTAGCCATCCGCGTCCTGCAGATGCACATGGGCCAATCGCCCCCGCGCGGCGGCGATGTAATCGACCACCGGCGGCGCGCCATAGCGGCCATGCGCCAGTTCTGCATGGCCCGTATCCAGCGAGACGGCCAGCAGCGGGTGGTCGATCGCGGCGACCAGATCGACACGCACCGTCGGATCGGCGTCGTCGATGTTTTCCAGCACGATCTGGCAGCCCGCCTCGGTCGCGCGGGCCAGGACGGGGGCCAGGCAATCCGCCGCCGCCTCGAAGATCGCGGGCCGGATCATGGGGTAATTCTCGCGGTTCAGGTGCTGCCAATAGGTAAAGGGGCTGTGGACGACCATCTGATCGGCGCGCAGGGCCAGTGCGATCTCGATCCCTTCCAGCAGGCGTTTCTGCACGATGGCGCGGATTTCGCCATCGGGATTGCCGATATCAAGGCCAAGAAACGGTCCATGAATACCCACCGGCCCCGTCAGGTCGTCGCGCAGCGCGGCCCAAGCGGCAATGAGGTCGTCGCGCACGTCACGGATCGCATCCAGCGCGCAGAAATCCTGGATCTCGACTGCGCGGCCCGGCGCGCAGATCCAGTCACGCAGGCCGTCGAAATCGGGGTGGGTCAGGGCAACGCCCAGCAGGGGCAGGCTCATCTCAGGCTCCGCAGGCCGTGTCTCGGTTGCCGATTGATCGACCAGCGCGGGCCCGGATGCAAGCGATGCTAGCTGACCAGCAGGGCCAGCCCGACGGCGTAGCCAAGCGTCAGCATGGCGAGGATCAGCGCCAGAAGGCGGGCCAGAAACGGGCGCATGGGTCAGACCATCTCGAAGATTTCGCTGTGGATGCGGTGCGCCGGCACGCCGCGATGCCGCAGCGCCTTTCGCAGCGCGTCCAGCATCGGCGCGGGGCCGCACATCATATGAGGCCAGTCGCGGCTTTCGTCGGGCAGAATTGTCGCAATCAGGTCTGCGTCGATGCGGCCTTCGACAATGCGCTGACCTTGGGGCGGGTTGTCGGGCGCGGTTTCAAGCACATGCGTTACATGCAGGTCGATATGGCGGGCAATCCGGTCCAGTTCGGCGCGGAAGGCGATGCTGTCCCAATCCGTATTCGCATAAAGCAGATGGACCGGGCGCGGATCTTTGCGTTCCTGAAGTGCGTGCAGATTGGCGATGACCGGCGTGATGCCCACCCCGCCCGCGATCATCACGAACCCTTTTGCCTCGGCCTCGCGGTCGATGGTGAAAACGCCATAGGGACCGTCGATCCAGGCTTTGCTGCCGATCTCGGCGCTGGCCAGGCGGCGGCTGTCATCGCCCAGTTCCTTGATGGCAAAGCTGATCTCGTGCCCCTTGTCGGGTGCGGTGGCGATGGTAAAGGGATGCTCGCGCAGGGAATAGGGCGAATTGCCGATAGCAAGCCAGGCAAATTGCCCTGGCCGCCAGTCGCGCAGCGGGCGGCCTTCGGGACGCAGGCGCAGCAGGCGGATACCGTCGCCTTCGTCGCGGTTCTCGATCACCCGCCAGGGGTTGCGCGATTGCCACCAGGGCCGGATAAGCCGCGTGTAGAGGATCAGGCCAAGCCAGGCCAGCGTCACCGCCAGCCACAATCCGCGTGTGCCGTCCTGGGCGGTGAAGTATCCCGCGCCCAGCACATGCCAGATGGCCGCTCCGAAGCCCAGCAGCGCCATGACGACGTGCAGCCTGCGCCACCAGAGATAATCCAGTCCGATCCTCTTGCGGAACTCGGAACTGACGATCAGCACCAGAAAGGCCGCCAGAGCAACGCGGCCTGCCGTCATGTGCGGTTGCGCCTGAAGCGGGCTGAGACTGCCCAAGTCATCCTGATGCCAGACGTAAAGCATTCCGAAATGGCCCAGCATGAAGGCCAGCGCCGCCCAGCTGAGAAAGCGGTGAAAGACCGGCACGATATCGGCCCCGAAAGGCCGCAGCAGCGGCTTCAGCCGCCCCGTCAGCGCAAATTGCAGCCCCGCCAGCGCCAGCGCCCCGAAGCCCAGGGCATAGGCCAGATTGCGGGTGAAGGGCGCGCCGCGCGGCGGGTCTCCGGCAAGGATCACGACGAAGGGCAGCGCCAACAGCAGGGCTGCGGCCAGAATCCAGGCCGCGGCCTCGGCCAGGATCACGGCGGGGCGATCGGCGGGCCGGACATGGTCCTGAGGCAGGGCAGTGCGAGAGGCGCTCATGCCAGGGCAACGCCTTGAGGTCGGGGCGGTTCCGGGTGCCTGTCGCGGGGGTGGGCGCAGGCGTGGGGAAACCGGAAGCCGAAGGTATGCCGCGATCATAGGGCGGGGTGGTGGCATCGGTAGCGGCAGCGTCCAGCATCGCGGGCGCGGGCGCGGGCGCGGGCGTGGGGAACGGGCGCGGGCGGGGGGAACCGGGGGGCGCGGGCGCGGTTGTGCCTCTGATGCAACCCTGTCCGCCGGGCGGGGCGGATCAAGGCAGGATCAAGGCAGGACGAGGCATCTCATGAGCGACAGGTTTGACCCTTATTGCGGACCGGCCCCGGCTCCGGGCACGCTGTGGCAAAGCTGGAATTTCGATCCGCCGCTTCTGGCAGGACTTGCGCTGTTCTCGGCACTGCTCTTGTGGCGGGCGGGACGAACGCAGAAGGGCGCGGGTCTGATCGCGGTGGCGGCGCTGTTCGTGGCCTTCGTCTCGCCGCTTTGCGCGATGACGGTAGCGCTGTTTTCGGTGCGCTCGGCCCATCACCTGCTGCTTATCACGCTGGCCGCGCCCGCCCTGGCGGTGGCTTGGCCGATCCTTGCGCGCCGTCTGCCTGCGGGCCTGTCCCTGGCGGTTCTGTCCGGTGCGATGGTGGCTTGGCACGTCCCTGCGATCTATGATGCGATCTGGCGGTCGGACGGGCTTTATTGGCTGATGCAGGCGGCGATGCTGCTGCCGGCCTGGGCCTTCTGGTCGGCGGTTCTGGCCCCCGCCCCGGCCGGGGACGAGGCCCTGCGCCGTGCCGTCCTGATCGGCGGGCTGGCCGGGGTGATGGGTTTCCTGGGAGCGATCCTGACCTTTGCGCCCTCGATCCTTTATTTCCAGCATGTCGAAGGGGCGGTTGCCTGGGGCCTGGACCCGCTGGTCGATCAGCAACTTGCCGGCCTGGTCATGTGGGTGCCGGGCTTCCTGCCGGTTGCGGTGATCGCGGCGGGCATGTTGTGGCAAGGCTGGCGCCGGGGCTTTGCCGCATGATGGTCGCGGGGCTGAAATTCCTGCACATCGCTGCCATGGTCGCCTGGTGTGCGGCGATGATCGCCTTGCCGATGATGCTGTGGCTTTACGGTAGCATCTGGCGCCGCCGGACCGGGTCTGAACAGACGCAGGCCCGCTATGCCGAATTCCGGCTGATCACGCATTACGGCTACATCGGTTTTGCGACCCCGGCGGCGATCATCGCCATCGCGGCGGGAACAGGACTGATTTTTGCCGATCAGGTCTTTGACCTGTGGTTCGTGGCCAAGTTGGCGCTGGTCGCGGGCATGAGCCTGGTCCACGCCTGGATCGGGCACCTGATCCTGTCCTCGGGCGAACAGAGGGGGCTGTATGACCTGCCCTCGCCTCTCTGGGCTCTGGTTCTGGGGATACCGCTGATGGCGGCGGTCTTATGGCTGGTCCTGGCCAAGCCCGATCTGGCCTGGACCGTCAATCTGATGCCCGAATTCATGCTGTCCCCCCGCGGAATCGGAGACCAGCCATGAGGCGGCTAGGCCCTGTCCTGGTCCCCGACCCCAGGCCGGCGCTGCGTGCCGATCTGATAGTCAAAGACCAGCTTGCCGCCGTGCCAGCCGGTGATCCCGGTCATCAGGCCCGCCAGCGCCGACAGCAGAATGCCGAAGGGCAGGACAGCGCCCTCGGGGTCTGGCAAGCGGAAGCCCCAGTTCAGGCCCAGAAGCGACAAAAGCATCACTGCGAGAATGAAATGAGTCCAGCTAGCCGACCGGATGCGGATGCCTGGCACGATCAGAAGTTCGATCGTGCCGGTCACGCCCGCCGCAACGCCCAGCCAGAACGCTATTCCCGAGGCCCAGAGCGCGACGCGCGGCCAGAAGGCGTCGCCCGTCCACCAGTAGAGCGCATCCGCCCCGAGGGTCGAGAAGGCCAGCGCGATGGGAAAGGCGACCATCATCGCGTGAAGCGGATGACCCGACACGGCGATCTTGGTCTCGGTATCGTCAAAGGCCGCGTGCTCCTCGATCGGGTCGGCAAGGCGGCGGCGCTGTTTCCAGCTTCTTTTCTGGCGCATCTTCGGTCTCTCCTTTGGGGTCGGCGATTGGGGAACAAGGCGGCCATGCTGCCGGTTCCGCTGCTGGCTGCTTGCGATGGGCCCCTGAGCACGCTCGAACCTTCGGGGCCGGCGGCGCGGGATGTGGCGATCCTGTGGTGGGCGATGCTGGCGGGTTCCACGCTGATCACGCTGATGGTCGGCGCGATGCTGGTCCTGGCGATCCGCAACAAGGGCGGGCGAGCCTCGGAACGGCACTGGATCTGGGGCTGGGGTCTGGGCTTCACGCTGAGCGTGCTGACCGTGCTGGTCGGTTTTTCGCTATGGCTGGGCGAGCGGATGCTGGCGCGGGCCGATGACGCGCTTGAGGTCTCGGCCCATGCGGCGCAATGGGAATGGCGCTTCATCCAGCCTGGTCCCGACGGTCAGCCGGTCGCAACGCTGGACACGCTCTATGTCCCCGCCGGCACCAGTTTCGATGTCGTCATCACCTCCGAGGACGTGATCCACAGTTTCTGGGTGCCGCAGCTTGGCGGCAAGATGGATGCCATTCCGGGCCATGTGAATCGCCACCGCCTGCGCGCCGACGCTCCGGGCGTCTATGAGGGGCTTTGTGCCGAATTCTGCGGCATCGGCCATAATTTCATGCGCTTTACCGTCATTGCCTATGACCCCGCCCTGCCCATGCCGGACATGTCCGAGGCGATGGCCCCCTTCGCAGACAATCAGGCAGAGATGCTTCCATGACCGTCACGTCACCCGCCGATCCCCGTGCCATCGCCCCCTCCGAGCCGATGGTCGATGCGCTGGACATCGCCGCCAACCCGCCGCGCCGCGCGCTGGCGCTACATCGTGAACTGGACGCGGTCTGGCGCGACGAGCCGGGCTGGAGAGGGTTCTTCACCTCGGTCAATCACGGCACGATCGGGCTGCGCTTCATGGTGACGGCCTTCGTCTTCTTCGCCATCGGCGGCGTTCTGGCCATGCTGATCCGCGCGCAGCTGGCCACGCAGCAGGGCGCGTTCCTGGATCTGGACCTCTACAACCAGATCTTCACCATGCATGGCACGATCATGATGTTCCTTTTCGCCATCCCCATGCTGGAGGGGTTGGCGCTGTGGCTTCTGCCCAAGATCCTCGGCGCGCGGGACATGGCCTTTCCGCGCCTGAGCGCGCTGGGCTATTGGTGCTATTTCTTCGGCGGCAGCGTGATCGTGCTGTCGCTGGTCTTCGGGGTCGCGCCCGATGACGGCTGGTTCATGTACACGCCCCTGTCGGACCGCACCCATAGCCCCGGCGTGAACGCGGATGTCTGGCTTCTGGGCGTCACCTTCGTCGAGATCAGCGCCATAGCCGCCGCCATCGAAATCACCGTGACGATTCTGCGTTGCCGCGCGGGGGGCATGGCCCTGACCCGGATGCCGCTGATGGGGTGGTATCTTCTGGGGACGGCGGTGATGATGCTGGTAGGCTTTCCACCGCTGATCCTGGGCTCGATCCTGCTTGAGGTGCAGCGCGCCTTCGACTGGCCCTTTTTCGAGGTCGCGCGGGGGGGCGACCCGCTTCTGTGGCAACATCTTTTCTGGCTGTTCGGCCACCCAGAGGTCTATATCATCTTCCTGCCCGCCGCAGGCGCGCTGTCCACGATCATCCCGATCCTGTCGCGGACCACGATCCTGGGCTATGGTGCCATCGTGGCGGCAGTGGCGGGGCTGGTCTTTCTGTCCTTTGGGCTCTGGGTCCACCATATGTTCACCGTGGGCATCCCGCATATGGCGCTGGCCTTCTTTTCGGCGGCCTCGGCGCTGGTGGCCGTGCCGACGGCGATCCAGATCTTTGCCTGGATCGGCACGATGTGGATGGGACAGGTGCAGTTCCGGCTGCCCATGCTTTATATCATGGGTTTTTTCGCGACCTTCGTCATGGGCGGGCTGACGGGCGTGATGCTGGCCATGGTGCCCTTCAACTGGCAGGCGCATGACACGCATTTCGTGGTGGCCCATCTGCATTATGTCCTGATCGGTGGCTTCGTCTTTCCGATGCTGGCCGCCGTAAGCTACTGGATGCCGCTGATCTGCGGGCGCTGGCGCGTGAGGGGCTTGGGCGAAGCTGCGTTCTGGCTGATCCTGATCGGTTTTCATGGAACCTTTTTCCTGATGCACCTGACCGGGCTTCTGGGGATGCCGCGCCGCATCGCGATCTATCCGGCCAATCCGGAATGGGAATGGCTTAACCTGATCTCGTCGATCTTCGGCATGGTCATGGCGGCGGGCTTTGCGCTCTTTGCCTTTGATGTGGTGATGCAATGGCTGTTCGGGCGACGCAGCTGGCGCAATCCCTGGCGCGCGCCGACGCTGGACTGGGCGATGCCGTTGCCCGCGCCGTCCTACAACTTCGCCTCATTGCCCGGTCCGCGGCATAGCGATGCAACCGCGCTTCTGCCTCTGGCCCGCGGCGAGGGGCTGCTGCCCGGCGCCCCGCGCGGCTGGCGCGAGACGCTGGTGGTCGAGCCGGGCAGCGGCAAGCCCGACCATGTGGCGGTGCTGGCCCACAGCACCTTGTTGCCATTGCAGACCTCGGCCGCGATCGGCAGCTTCTTTGCGGCGATGCTGTCGGGGTTCTACTGGCTGGCGCCGGTCGGTATCCTGCTGACGATCTGGGCGGGGTGGAAATGGGGCGACATCATGGGCACGGATCGCGACCATCCGCCTGCCCAGGTGGCGCCCGGCCTGGCGCTACCCTTGCACTTTCAGCGCCGTAACACGCTGGCCCGGACCGGCACGCTGGCGCTGCTTCTGGCGGATGGGACGCTTTATGCCTCGCTGATGTTCGGGGTGGGCTTCCTGACCGTGGTGGCGCCCAACTGGCCCGCCCCGGAAAGCGGCATCGCCACGCTGCCCAATCTGCTCGCCGCGCTTGTGGCGCTTGGGGCAATGGCTCTGGGCCTTGTTGCCTCGTTCCGGGCCGAGACCACCCGGACCACGCCGATGGGTGCCACCTGGGCGATGGTGGGGCTTGGCACGGGCGTGCTGGCGCTGGCGGCGCTGGCCGTGCTGGCCTATGGCCTTGACGATCCGACACGCCACGCGCGCGACGCGCTGCGCGGAGTCGTGCTGGGCTTTGCGGTCTTTCACGGCGTTGTCGCATCGCTTCTGGCGCTGCGCAGCCTGGCCGATCACCGTCAGGGCCGGGTCAGCGCCGCCCGCGTCGGCGCCTCGCCCATCTGGCAGCTGTTCCAGCTGTTCTGGCTGGGCACATCGGCCGCGTCGTTCATCCTGATCCTCGCGCAGGAGGTGCTGACATGAACTGGCTCTGGCGTGCGCTGGCGGGGCTCATCCTGTGGGCGGTGCTGTTCTCGGCGGTCTATGGGCTGCATGGGGCGGGCTGTGCCCTGGGCTGGCGGCGCGTGCCGGTCCTGTTCACGGACTGGCACCACCTGGCGATGTGGCTGGTCTGGGGCGTGGGCCTGGTGCTGCACGTCATCCTGCTGCGCACGATGCCGCAGGGCGTGCCGCCGGGGCGGTCGCGTTGGCTGATCGTGGCAGGGGCTTGGATCGGGCTGGGCTCGACCCTGTTCACGCTGTTCCCGGTCATTGCGACCTCGACCTGCCTGTAGCATTCTGCACCTTTGCAACGATCTGGAAGGCTGCCGAATGAGACATTGTGATGGGGGGGGTTGGTGACGCCGGGCGCCCGGATCGCCGCCGCCATCGAGGTTCTGGACAGGATCCTTGCCGGCGACCCGGCCGAGGCCGCGCTGCTGCGCTGGTCGCGGGCCTCGCGCTTTGCGGGCTCGGGTGATCGGGCGGCAGTGCGCGATCTGGTCTTTGGCGCGCTGCGGCAGCGCAACACGCTGGCGGCCCTGGGCGGGGCGCTGACGGGCCGCGGCCTGATGATCGGTCTGGCCCGCGCCGAAGGCCGCGATCCGCGGGCGCTGTTCACCGGCGCCGGCCACGCCCCCGCGCCTCTGACCGAGGCCGAGGCCTCCCACACCGCCGCGCCTCTCGGTGCGCTGGCCGATCTGCCCGAATGGCTGCATCCGGCTTGGCAAGCCTCGCTCGGCGAGAGGGCCGAGGCGGTCGCGGCAAGGATGGCGCAGCGCGCGCCGGTCTGGCTGCGCGCGAACCTGGCTCGCGGCCCGCGCGAGGCCGCTGCCGCGGCCCTGGCCCGGGACGGCGTGCTGACCGAGCCGGGCGAGGGCACGGCCTCCCTGCGCGTGACCCAGGGCGAAAGGCGCCTGGCCGCCAGCAGCGCCTATCGCGAGGGGCTGGTCGAGTTGCAGGATCTGTCGCCGCAACTGGCCTGCGAGGCGCTTCCGCTGGGTCCGGGGATGCGCGTTCTGGATTATTGCGCGGGCGGGGGCGGCAAGGTGCTGGCGCTGGCCGCGCGGCAACCTGGCGCCATATTCTTCGCGCATGACGCGGCTCCGCAGCGGCTCAAGGATCTGAATGCGCGCGCCGCGCGCGCAGGGGCGCGCGTGTCGATCCTGCCGCGGGTCACGGGGCGTTTCGATCTGGTCGTGGCGGATGTGCCCTGTTCGGGCAGCGGCACATGGCGGCGCAGCCCGGATGCGCGTTGGCGCATGACGCCGCGGGATCTGGACCGGCTGCGTGCGACGCAGGCGCAGATTCTGCGCGACGCAGCCGGCAGGGTCGTGCCGGGCGGACACCTCGCCTATATGACCTGCTCACTTCTTGATGATGAAAACAATAGCCAAGTCAGTGGATTGATTTCTGAACGTCCAGAATTCCATGTGGTCACGCAGCGCCTCTGGACCCCGCTTGAGGCGGGCGATGGCTTCTTTCTCTCCTTGCTGCGGCATGAGGATGGATGAGGCGAAAGACCCGACTTAACGCTCTTTTAAGATTGGATCGGCTACGCCTGTCGGATCGAGGGGCCAGAAGGGCGATTCGCATGGCTTATTGGGACGAACGTGTTGGGCTGCCGCGTGGTGCGGTCTCGGCGGTGCCGTTGCTGGTTTTGCCGATGGTGCTGGGCTCGGCGGCGCTTCTGGTGATGCCGGGGGCGGTGGCTGGGCAAGCGGCTGTGATCGTGGCGACGATCGCGGTTGCGTGGTATCTGCTGGGGGGCGCGGTAGCGCTGGCCCATATCCTGCGCGATCACCGTGCCAGGCGGGCGCTGTCTGCAATCAGGGGAGAGGTCGCGGCGGCGCCTGAACCCGTCTGGGTCTGCGATGCAGAGGGTCGGATCCTGTTTCAGAACAGCGCGGCGCGCGAGATGCATGAAGGCGATGCAGCCTCGGTCCTGGATGTGCTGTCGCGGCTGCGCGCGGATGCAGCAGCCGAGATGGCGCAGCTTTCGGCGCGGGCCATGCGCCTTGGCTCGGCCGAAATCGAACTTGGCAACGGCGATGCACTGTCGCTCAGCGGTGCGCCCGACGCGCCCTTGCAGATCTGGGCCTATCACGCGGCCGGTGCCGCACCCGACCAGTTCGAGATCGCAGCCGCGATGGATCAGTCAGACAGCAGCCGCGATATCGAGGCGCTACCCGTCGCCATGCTGCGGATTGCCCCCGATGGCCGCGTGCGTCAGGCCAATCTTGCAGCGCGACGTCTTCTGGACCGTGACATGGCCTTTTCAAACGGGCAGTGTCTGAACCTTGCGACCCTGTTCGAGGGGCCGGGCCGCCCGCTGATCCAGTGGCTGAAGGAGGTCAGCGCCGGCAACCTCGACAACTCGACCGAGATCCTGCGTCTGCGGGGCCAGGCGCGTGGCGACCAGGATCGGCATTTCCAGGTGGCGCTGGCGCCGGACCCTGCCGAGCGCGGCGGCCTGGTGGCCGTTCTGACCGATATCAGCGCCATGAAGACACTCGAGGCGCAATTCGTCCAGAGCCAGAAGATGCAGGCCATCGGTCAACTTGCGGGCGGGGTCGCGCATGATTTCAACAACCTTCTGACCGCAATTCGTGGTCATTGCGATCTGCTGATGCTGCGTCGCGACAAGGGCGATCCGGATTATTCGGATCTGGACCAGATCAGCCAGAACACCAATCGTGCCGCCGCGTTGGTCGGGCAGTTGCTGGCCTTCTCGCGCAAGCAGAACTTGCGGATGGAGACGCTGGACCTGCGTGACACGGTTGCCGATCTGACCCATCTGCTGAATCGTCTCGTGGGTGAGCGGATCACCCTCACCGTCAGCCACGACCCCGCGCTGCGTCCTATCCGGGCCGACAAGCGCCAGCTTGAGCAGGTGATCATGAATCTTGTCGTGAATGCGCGTGATGCCATGCCCTCGGGCGGTGAAATCACCATCCGGACCGAGAACGCCCTCCTGGATCGGCCGCTTCGACGCGATCGTGTCGCGTTGCCGGCAGGGGATTACGTGCGCATCGCGGTCAGCGATCAGGGCTGCGGGATCGCGCCCGAGCATCTGTCCAAGATATTCGAGCCATTCTTCACGACGAAGCGCACGGGTGAAGGGACCGGACTGGGCCTATCAACGGCCTATGGCATCGTGAAGCAGACGGGTGGCTATATCTTCTGCGATAGCCATCCAGGTGCGGGAACGAGCTTCACGATCTACCTGCCCGCCCTTCAGCACCAGGCGCTATCCGCCGTTGCGCCTCGGTCCGAAGCCCGCAACGTGATCGCACCGCGCCTGGAGCGGCAGCGTCAGCCGCGCCTTCTGCTTGTCGAGGACGAGGCTCCGGTTCGGGCCTTCGCCGCCCGCGCGCTCAAGCTCAAGGGATATGACGTGATCGAAGCCGACAGCGCCGAGGCCGCTCTGGCAATCCTGGCCGATCCGGCCTTGCGCGTCGATCTGTTCCTGACCGATGTCGTCATGCCGGGCATGGACGGGCCTGGTTGGGTTGCCAAAGCCCGCGAGACCCGGCCGGATGCGGCGGTGATCTTCATGTCCGGCTATACCGAGGACATCTTTGCCGAAGGGCATCAGCCGATGGCCAATTCGGCCTTCCTGCCAAAGCCTTTCACGCTGACCGAACTGCTTGCTGCGGTTGATGACCTGCTGCGCGCTGCATCCCTACAAGTGCACTGAACGCCCGGTGTTAATGGGCGTATCGGGTCGCCGGTCGGTCGTGCAGGGGTCGCCGCGCCAGTTCGGCATGGGCGCCCAGGCCGCAATCGAAAACGATGTCGGTGCCCAGGCCATAGACGCGCGTGTCGGGACGCAGTGCGTCGGCGAGCCTCGCGACCGGATTGCGCGTGGTCAGGCCCTGCGGGCCGGACCCGATGATCAGCGGCGCGATGGAGACCTGCAGAAGGTCCAGCAGACCCGCCTCGAGGAAGCTTGTGATCGTCAGGCCCCCACCTTCGATCAGCAACGAGCCGAGGCCGATCTCGCGCAGTCCCGAAAGGATCTGTGCCGGGTCGAGGCGGCCCCCATAGGTAGGCAGTCGCAGAACCTCGACGCCCGGAGCGCGGGCGCGGTCAGAGGCGGTCACGATCACCCTGCGGGCACCACCGGGCCGAAGCAACATCGCATCATCAGGCAAACGCCCCTGCGGGTCGATAACGATGCGCGCCGGATCGTGCCCGCTGCACAGGCGCACGGTCAACCTTGGATGGTCGTGCAGCGCGGTGCGGACGCCGATCACAACCCCATCGACCAGCGCGCGCAGGCGATGCAGATGCGCAAGGCCCTCGGGGCCCGACACGTCGCGGGCATCTCCCGAACATGTCGCAACCCGCCCGTCCAGCGACTGCCCGATCTGAGCGACCGTGACCGGCCCCAGGTCGCGGCGCGCGACAGGACCGTAAAGTTCCAGTGCTGCCCGTTCCGCAGGGGTGAAGCGGCCGCAGCAGGCGCAGGCGGTGCCCTTGCGCACCGCCAGGATCCTGTCCCAGACCCGAGGGGTGAGGTCGATGGCGTGCATGATGGTCTTTCCTCAGTTGGGTTCGGGATGGGCAGAGGCGGGCGGCACGGCCAGCATGTCGCCATGCCCGATGACGCAGCGCTCGGACGCGGCAAGAGGAGCGCGGCGCGTCGCCCAGGCCTCGGCATTGGATGCACCCTGTTCGGCGGCAGCCGACGCGATGCCTTGGACCAGGGCATTGTGCAGATCCTGCTGATCGGCGCCGATGCGCCAAGGGCTGTTGGCTGTCGTGACCGCAAACCCCGCGGCGGCGAAGATTGCGGGCGCGCGGGACGCGGCGGCGGGGCCGAGGGCGGGGCCAAGTCCCTTGTCGCGTCTCTGGTGATCATTGAAGGCGCGCGTGATTGCGTCGTCGTCGGGCAAGGGCGGTTGCCATTCCATTATCCCGTCATAGGACAGGGCCGCGTAAAACGGCAGCCGCGCGGCCATGAGATGGGCGGCGAGCGCCTCGACCCAATAGGCGGGCATCAGGTCCAGGAGCGCCGAGGCCGTGACCAGTGTCACCTCCCCCAGGGGCAGGGCGTTCAGATCGCGCAGGTCCAGCCTGTGCGTGGTCGCGCGGCCCGGCGCCTCGGTCGCGGCACGTGCCAGGAGGTCCGCGTCCAGATCGGCAAGGCGCCACAGCGTCTGACCGGGTAGATGCGGGCGCATCGCCCTGAGGGTCGAGCCGGTGCCGCAGCCAAGGTCCAGGATCACCGGGCGCGGCCCGGCCAGCGCCGCCGCGCGGGCCAGAAGCCCCGCATCGCGCGCCGCCCGGTCGGCCGGTTCGCGCAGGGCCAGCCAGGCGGCGGAGAAGCCCATGTCAGATGTCCCCCTCGAACCAGGCGCGGGCCATGTGGCTTTCATGCAGCGTGATCCGCAGCTTGCGAACGCGCCCGCCATCCTTCAGGCCGCCCGCCCGGACGGTCGCGGCCATCTGGTCGAAGATATGTTTGCACAGGAATTCCGTCGTCGTCATTTTCCCTGCGAATTCAGGGATTTCGTCGAGGTTCTTGTAGCGCAGCGGCGCCAGCGTCCGCGCCAGTTCCTCGGTTGCAAGGCCGATATCGACGACGAGGCTTTCGTGGTCCATCTCGGTCGCGAAGAAGGCCGCATCGACGGTGAAGGTGGCGCCATGCATCCCCTGCGCCGGCCCGAAGGTGGGTGAGGGAAAGGAATGGGCGATCATGATATGGTCCCGGACTTCGACGGCGAACATGCTGGCTCCTCAGTAGCGGATGCGGTGGCAAAGGGTGGCCGGGTCCGACAGGATCGCGGCATAGGCGTCGGGCAGGTCGGCAAAGGCGGTCTCGCCCGAGATCAGCGCGTCCAGCCGGTCGTCGCGCAAGAGGTCGAGCGCCTTGGTCAGGCGGCGGCGATAGGTCCAGCGCGGTGCGCGATCAGGCGGTATCGCGCCGACCTGGCTGCTGACGATCCGCAGGCGCTGACTGTGAAAGGCCGCGCCGAGGGGCAGGGCGACGCTGCCCTCGCCGTGCCAGCTGGCCTCGGTGATGGTCGCCTGCGGGCCGGCCAGAGACAGGGCAAGTGCCAGCCCGGCCTGCGAGGCGCTGGTATGGATCACCGCATCCTGTCCGCCGGGCGCGTCACCGGGATGGGCAAAGCCGCAGCCGAGACTGCGTGCCAGCGCGGCGCGGTCCAGCAGGTCGATCACGACGACCTCGGCCCCCGGCAGGCGCGCGGCCAGGCTGGCGGTCAGAAGCCCGACCAACCCGCCGCCGACGACCGCGATCCGGTCGCCCGGCCCCGCGCCGCTGTCCCACAGGATGGTCAGCGCGGTCTCCATGTTCGCGGCCAGCACCCCGCGTTCGGGTGGCAGGCCCTTGGGCAGGGGGATCAGGGCGTCCTCGGGCAGGCGATAGGCGTCCTGATGCGGAAACAGCGCAAAGACCGGGCGTCCCGCCAGTTCGCCCTCGGTTGCAAGCCCGACCGAGGCATAGCCGTATTTCACCGGAAAGGGGAAGTCGCCCTCCTGGAAGGGTGCACGCATCCGGGTCCGTTCGCCCGCAGGGACGCGGCCTGCCAGGACCAGACGTTCCGTGCCCCGGCTGATGCCCGAAAACAGCGCACGCACCCCGACCCCTTCGCCTTCCGAGGCGGGACGCAGTTCGGCCCGGTCTGGGCCGATGCACCACAGAGCGCGGGGCGTCATGCCAGAAGATGCCCCGATTTCCGGGCCTTGGTGTCCAGATAGGCGCTGTTTTCCGGGCCGCGTCCGACGCGCAGGGGCACGCGTTCGACGACTTCGATCCCGTCGCGGTCCAGCCACGCGATCTTGGCAGGATTGTTCGTCATCAGACGCACGCGGGAAATGCCCATCCGCCGCAGCAGCGCCGCGCCGGTGCGGAAATCACGCTCGTCATCCTCGAAACCCAAGCGGTGGTTGGCCTCGACCGTGTCCAGCCCCTGATCCTGCAGACTATAGGCGCGCATCTTGTTGGCCAGCCCGATGCCTCGTCCTTCCTGGTTCAGATACAGCAGGACGCCAGAACCGTGATCCTCCATCGCGGCAAGGGCCGCGCGCAGTTGCGGGCCGCAATCGCATTTCAGGCTGCCGAGAACGTCGCCGGTGAAACAGGCCGAATGCAGGCGCACCAGAACCGGCGTGGCGCGGTCAGGCTGACCGATCTCGACGGCGTAATGCTCGGCCCCGCCAGGATCGCGGAAGACATGCAGCCGCCCATTGGGCGAGGCCAGCATCGGGACGCGCGCATTCGAGACCGGGCGCGGGTCGCGCGGCAGAATGGTCTGCGACAGGGCCTCATCGGCCGCCAGAGGCTGAAGCCCCGACCGCAGCGCGGCCGAGACCATTGCCGCGTCGCTTGTGACAAGCGCGGCGGGCAGCAGTTCCGCGGCCTTGACCAGCCGAATCGCTGCGCGGTGCAGATTGCCGGTTTTCTGCGTCGCGGCTTGCGGAATGGCGGCCGAGGGGGGCGGCGTCCGCGAAGGGTCCGCCAACGCCAGTAGCCAGTCCAGCCGTGCATCGGCGGGCACGGGCAGGGCGGCCACATCGAACCCTTTGGCGGGCAGGCGCAGCGCCTCGGCCCGGCGGGCGGTCAGCACCAGCAGAGCTGACACTTGCAACGCCGCGAGACGGTCGGGCTGCACGGTCTCCAGGGGCAGGACGATGGCCGCGCCCGCCGCCTCGCTCAGCAGGACCGGCAGGCCGAGGCGCAGGTCAGTCAAGGCGCGGGCAATTTTCTGGCCGCCGTCAGGGGCGAAAGGATCGCCCTGCGCCTTCCTTGCCCTACTGCTTTCCGCCACCTGTCCCGCAATCTGAACCTCTGATTGCCCAGCCATCATTTCCAAGGCCCCCCCACCTGCGGAACGAAAAGGTCGCAGCATTCAACACTTCCGCACAGGCGGCGGTTCCTCTCAAGGGCGTGATGCGTGACAGGATGTCACACGGGCTGGCGGTGGCCTGCGCACTGGATCTTGCTGCGATGCGTGCCTTAGGCTCTGGACGTGGTGAGAGCGGGAAGAAATCATGGGATTGCGCGCCTGTCTGGGACTGATGCGGTCCCTTGTGATCTATTACAATCCGCTGCGCCGCATCGCGAGCAACCGTTTCCACGCAAGGCTTCTGCGGCCCGGCGACCTGGTCTTTGACATCGGGGCTCATGTCGGCAGCCGGTCGCGGGCGATGCGGGCAGCGGGTGCGCGGGTCGTGGCCTGCGAGCCGCAAGAGCCTTTCGCCGCATTCCTGGCGCTGAGCCTGCCGCGCGACATCGTGCTGCGCCGCGAGGCCGTGGGCCCGGTCGAGACAATGGCGCGGATGGCGGTTTCGTCGCTGCACCCGACGGTGTCCTCGCTCAGCGCCAGTTTCACCGGCGAGGCGCCCTTGGCGCCCGGTTTCGGGCATGTCCGGTGGGATCGCAGCCAGCAGGTTCGCATGACCACATTGGACCGGCTGATCGCGGATCATGGTCTGCCCGATTACGTCAAGATTGATGTCGAGGGGTTTGAACTGGACGTTCTGGCAGGTCTCAGCCAGCCGCTGCCGATGTTGTCTGTCGAATATCTGCCGGGCTTTCGTCACCGCACGCTGGCGGTGATCGACCGGCTCGAGGCCTTGGGCGCATACCGTTTCAACCCGGTTCTGGGTGAGCGGGCGGATTTTCTGTGGCCGGAATGGCAGGACGCGGCCGCAGCGCGGGCCTTTCTGGCAGGGCTGGCGCCGGATGCCCGGTCGGGCGATCTTTACGCGCGCCTTGTCAGCGTCTGAGCGCCCCGGCCAGGGCCGTGAACAGGGGCGCGGGCGCCGCGATGACGTTGCCGCTGTCCTCGGGGCGATCTTCGGCGGTCCAGCCCTCGACCCGGCAACCGGCCTCGCGCAGCAGGACCAGCCCCGCGGCGATGTCCCAAGGGCGCAGGCGGCGTTCCCAGAACCCGTCCAGCCGCCCTGCCGCGACATAAGCCAGATCCAGCGCCGCCGCACCCATCCGACGCACACCCGCCGATTGCGGCAGCACGCAGCGCAGGTCGTCGGCATGGTCGTCGATATGATCCATGTCGCCAAAGGGCAGCCCGGTGCCGAACAGCGCCGTGTCGAAGCCCGCAGGCGGGGCGGGGTCCAGTCTTTGGCCGTTCAGATACGCCCCCCCGCCCAGATGCGCGGTGAAGATCTCGTCCCTGACCGGGTCGAGCACCACGCCCAGAACCAGCCGGCCCCGATCCTCCAGCGCGACCGAGACCGCCCAATGTCCGATCCCACGCAGGAAATTCGTGGTCCCGTCCAGCGGATCGACGATCCAGCGCCGCGCGCCGGGCAGGGCGCCGCTTTCCTCGCCCAGCCATCCCTCGCCGGGGCGCAGCAGGTGCTGGCGCAGGATCCGTTCGGCCTGGGCATCGGCCTGCGAGACATAATCGCCCCGCCGCTTGGCCCGCACATCCAGCCGGTCGCGGGCACGCCAATGCGTCATCAGGGCGGCACCCGCCGCACGCGCGGCCTGTTCGGCCCGGTCCAGATCGTCCTTCATGCCTTCCTCGCCGACAATCCAGGCGCAGACCTAGCGCAGACGCGCATCGGGCGCCATGCCCTGATCCCAGGGCATGGCCAGAGCGAGTGTGACAAACCGCCCGCCGGTAGCAGGCTGGCCCTGTGCCCGCCGAGGTGATCGGTCATCGCTCGGCCACCTCGCTCATGGCTTCCGTCAGGTTGGAGGTCGCAAGGACGGCGGCACCCTTGTGCATGTCCTTGGGGCGGGCGCGCCGGGCGCGATGATGGCCGGGCCAAGGGCAAGAGGATCGGGCGAAACCGGACCCTGTGCCGTGGCGGGAGGCATCACGTCACCGCGGGGCGGGCTGGCAAGCGTTTTAACGTTTTCTCGTCTGGACGTATCGCAAGGGGCGGCCTTGCGGGCGGCTCAGGCGGGAAAGCGCGCCCGGGTGCGGTTGGCGAAAGCCACCAGCGACAGCATCACCGGCACCTCGACCAGCACGCCGACCACCGTGGCCAGCGCCGCACCCGAATTCAGGCCGAAAAGGCCGATTGCTACGGCCACCGCCATCTCGAAGAAGTTCGAGGTGCCGATCAGCGCGCAGGGGGCAGCGATCTTGTGCGGCACGCGCCAGGCCCAGGCCCAGGCATAGGCCAGCGCGAAGATGCCATAGGATTGCAGCAGGATCGGCACTGCAATCAGCGCGATCAGCAGCGGTTGTCCCAGGATCACCTGTCCCTGAAACCCGAAGAGCAGCGCCACCGTCACAAGCAGCCCCGCCATCGAGGCAGGCTTGATGCGCGCGGTGAAGGTCTCGACCGCTTGCGCACCGCCCCTGGCCATCAGCGTCCGCCGCGTTAGCGCACCCGCGATCAGCGGGATGACGACATACAGCACCACCGACAGGATCAGCGTCTGCCACGGCACGTTGATCTGCGTCACGCCCAGAAGAAAGGCCACGATGGGCGCGAAGGCCACGATCATGACAAGATCGTTCACCGAGACCTGCACCAGCGTGTAGTTCGGATCGCCTCGGGTCAGTTGAGACCAGACGAAGACCATCGCGGTGCAGGGTGCGGCCCCCAGAAGGATCAGGCCCGCGATGTATTCGGGCGCGCGGGCGGGGTCGATCAGCCCGGCATAGACGTGGTCGAAGAACAGCACCGCCAGCGCGGCCATGGTGAAGGGCTTGATCAGCCAGTTCACGACAAGCGTGATGATCAGGCCGCGCGGTCTCTTGCCGATATCCCGGATCGAGGCGAAGTCGATGGCGATCATCATCGGATAGACCATCGACCAGATCAGCGCCGCCACGACCAGGTTGACCGAGGCGTATTCAAGCCCGGCCAGCACGGCAAAGAGGTCCGGCGCCAGCGCGCCAAGCGCAAGCCCGGCCAGGATGGACAGCGCGACCCACAGGCTCAGCCAGCGCTCAAACAGGGTCATGCCGTCTTACCCCTTTTCGCAGCGCTATTGGTGGTGAGAAGCTGCCATGGTGCAGGCGATGCGGGCATGGCTGTCATGCTGG
>NZ_JAHYSR010000079.1 GCF_019431455.1 Paracoccus bogoriensis | reverse complement strand
TGAAACCTGAAGCCCGCCATACTTGCTCTTCCACTTGTAAAGCGTCTTGTCCGACATGCCATGCTTGCGGCACAGCTCCGAGACCTTCGCTCCGTTCTGCGCTACGATTGATCCCCCGGATCAATCGCTTAACGCTTGAACCATACTCCTGCAAAACCGGGAATGTCCCGCCCGATGTTGAACTTTGTGGGGTGAGGGGTGGCGTTGCTCTCCCTGAGCCGTAGGCTCGGGGTGTCCAATCCAAACGGAGAGCAGCACCATGAAGACAGCTACCACATCTCCGGTCGCGC
>NZ_JAHYSR010000078.1 GCF_019431455.1 Paracoccus bogoriensis | reverse complement strand
CGGCGTGAGCAATGGGCGCAGGCGCGGAGCCATCAAGTAGCTCAAGCGGCTGCGCCCATTGCGTTTTATCGAAGGGCTTCGCTGCTGCGAATTCCTCCGGGATCTGATACTTCAGGCTGCTATGCGGACACTCCGTGTTGCAGTCGATCCTCCGATCTTCGATGATTTCACGGGCTTCATCGATGCTGGTGAACCAGTGCTGGTTCAGGCATTCTTCAGGGAGATGTCCCGATGAATGTTGAAATCGGGTCGGGGCAGCGTTGCCGGGCTCATGGTTGGGCGGCCGCTGCGGTGTGGTC
>NZ_JAHYSR010000077.1 GCF_019431455.1 Paracoccus bogoriensis | reverse complement strand
ACCGCAGCGGCCGCCTAACCATGAGCCCGGCAACGCTGCCCCGACCCGATTTCAACATTCATCGGGACATCCCCGACCGCCACGCACGGCTCAGAGAGCGCCTGATCACCTTGTCAGGCAAGCACGGGAGGTATGGCTATCGCATGCTGCATGCAAAACTGGTCCGTGAGGGGTTCAGGGTGAACGTAAAAGTCGTCGAGCGGATTTACCGCGAAGAACGGCCGTGGCTGCGGCGCACCAAGCGCAAGAAGATCCCGCGCGAGGGCCGTGAAGGGGCCTGGTGCCCGATTGCGCCCAAGC
>NZ_JAHYSR010000076.1 GCF_019431455.1 Paracoccus bogoriensis | reverse complement strand
CGGGGCGTCCGTTGTCGACGCGATAGAGGGCAGCCACTTCGCCGCGAAGCCACGAAAGGTCGAGAACCTGATCGATCCTCACCAGCACATGGTCATCGGGGATCAGTTCCCGCAACGACCCGGTGATGAAAAGCTCCGGTTGCCCGCGCTCCTTCCGACCCAGCATCGCAGCCTCCCATCCGCCGATACGGAAATCAGAGGCATGGTGCTTCTTCAACAGCCCCCGGGGGCCGATTTCCCGCCGAACGGGGGCCCGACGACAAGCGCGGGCGCCTGATCGGGCGCACGAAGGGTGGGCTGAACA
>NZ_JAHYSR010000075.1 GCF_019431455.1 Paracoccus bogoriensis | reverse complement strand
TGAGAACAAGGAGAACAGACGATGCGCAAATCACGTTTTACCGAAGAACAGATTGTCGGGGTTTTGCAGGAGTATGGCTCAAGCGTTAAGCGATTGATCCGGGGGATCAATCGTAGCGCAGAACGGGGCGAAGGTCTCGGAACTGTGCCGCAAGCATGGCATATCCGACAAGACGCTTTACAGGTGGAAGGCCAAGTATGGCGGGCTTCAGGTTTCAGAGTTGCGGCGCCTGAAGGATCTCGAAGCCGAGAATGCCGAGCTGAAGCGCCTTCTGGCTGATGCCATGCTCGACAATGCGGGGCTGAAAGGGCTGCT
>NZ_JAHYSR010000074.1 GCF_019431455.1 Paracoccus bogoriensis | reverse complement strand
GTCAGTCTCGCCCACGTCGAAGGCTGACCCCGGCCCCGCCGGAGATCACGCTGGCCATCGGCCAGCTACACCACTCCGAGGGACACGATCGTTTTCTCTCGGACATGCCTGTTCGGAACACCTCAAAACCAGGGCGCTGATAGCCGGGGAATGTCCCGCCCGACGTTGAACTTCGTGGGGTGAGGGGTGGCGTTGCTCTCGCCGAGCCGTAGGCTCGGGGTGTCCAATCCAAACGGAGAGCAACACCATGAGGACAGCTACCACATCCCCGGTCGCGCTGGCCAGCACGGCCGAGTTGAACGCGGCGGTCGAGGAGGCGCGC
>NZ_JAHYSR010000073.1 GCF_019431455.1 Paracoccus bogoriensis | reverse complement strand
ATCCAGCGCCCGCGCCCGTCCATCGAGATTTTCACCGCCGCGTCCAGCAACACCTTGGTGAACCGCGGGCTGGTGAATTGACTGCCCTGGTCCGTGTTGAAGATTTCGGGGCGACCATGGCGCGCCAGCGCCTCCTCCAGCGCCTCGATGCAGAACTCGACATCCATCGTGTTCGACAGCCGCCACGCCAGCACCCGCCGCGTTGCCCAATCCATGATCGCCACCAGGTAAAGGAAGCCCCGCTGCATCGGGATATAGGTGATATCGGCGCACCAGACCTGGCTGGGCCGATCGATGACCAGATTTCTCAGCAAATACCGATACT
>NZ_JAHYSR010000072.1 GCF_019431455.1 Paracoccus bogoriensis | reverse complement strand
AAGAAGCGGCTGACCGCCAGAAACAGCACAAAACGGGCAAGTGGTATCGTGGCCTGCCGGCACGACTGCGCGCGCTGTCCCCTCAAGGCGCAGTGCCTGCCCCAGGGCGCGCCCTCCCGCCGGGTGCATGTCGTCGCGAACCACGCGGCCATCCTGCGAGCTCGGCGAAGGCGCCTGGCATGGAACAAGACGACCAAGCGATCTACACCCGGCATCGCTGGCGCGTCGAAGGCACGCATGGCACGGCCAAGACGCTGCACGGCCTTGCCAGAGCCATCCGCAGAGGCCTGGAGAACATGAAGATCCAGGCCCTGCTGACCGCCACCGCCATGAACCTGAAGAAGCTG
>NZ_JAHYSR010000071.1 GCF_019431455.1 Paracoccus bogoriensis | reverse complement strand
ACACCGCAGCGGCCGCCTAACCATGAGCCCGGCAACGCTGCCCCGACCCGATTTCAACATTCATCGGGACATCCCCCCGCAGCCACAGCCGTTCTTCGCGGTAGATGCGCTCGACGACTTTTACGTTCACCCTGAACCCCTCAAGGACGAGTTTTGCATGCAGCATGCGATAGCCATACCTCCTGTGCTTGCCTGACAAGATGATCAGGCGCTCTCTGAGCCGTGCGTGGCGGTCTGGCCGGGCCTGACAAGCCAAGCTCGACCGCGAAATCCCGACCAGCCTGCACGCCCGCCGCTCCGAAAACTGATGCTCTTCCATCAGCGTCTTCACTGCGTCGCGGCGGTGCGCAGGC
>NZ_JAHYSR010000070.1 GCF_019431455.1 Paracoccus bogoriensis | reverse complement strand
CAGGGCCAATGAAGACGCACAGCGCCTGCAGACGATCCCGGGCATCGGCCCGGTCACGGCAGGCGCCCTCGTCTCTGTGAGGTGGTTCCCATTTCCCGGACAGATTTGCGGCGTTGCTAGGCTTGCCAGTTGATCATGCCGCCGCCTTCAGGTCTTGGCCCTGATGGGCCTCGACCGGTGTCCTCCCGCCAAGCGCAGAATGGGGGCGCTGGGTGCTGTGCGGGAATGTCCCGCCCGATGTTGAACTTCGTGGGGTGAGGGGTGGCGTTGCTCTCCCTGAGCCGTAGGCTCGGGGTGTCCAATCCAAACGGAGAGCAACACCATGAAGACAGCTACCACATCCCCGGTCGCGC
>NZ_JAHYSR010000006.1 GCF_019431455.1 Paracoccus bogoriensis | reverse complement strand
CAGGCATCTGCGCCGGCTGCTTTATCTGGGCGCCATCGCGCAGGTCAGCGCGCGGCGTCGGCGTGAGGCTGGCGAAGGCTGGCTGTGGAAGATCATGAGCCGCAAGAAGCCAAAACAGGCCGCAATCGCTCTCGCCAACCGCAGGGCGCGCACAGCCTATGCGCTGATGAAGAACCATACGGAGTTCCGGGCGGCAACTGCCGTCTGACAGACGCGGGGGAATTACCCCCCCCAGAAGGCAAGTGCATCGTGAGATGATGGCAAATGACGGACATATCGCCAAGGACACCCTGTTCGGACCGGAGCGCCTTGAAGCGCGTGCCATTGATTGGGACCAAAGCGACCGCGGACATTCATCAGGGCGCGCAGCCAACGTGCTGCAATCCAGACGCCGTATACATGGCCGCAACCGATATTACACCAGCATCAACCGAAAAACCCTTTCCCTGCGGGAGCCATCCATACATGGTTCGAGCCCACTGGCAAACGCAGGTTCGAGCGCATGACAATCAGGCCCTAAGAAGACGTCTGCAAGGTCTGGACTTCAGAGCAGGCAGTGTCATCGTCAACCCGATCCACCAGATGCCGGGACTGAACAGCCAGGTATTCTGAATCACACAAAGCCCCGTGAGGAATACCTACCGGTTCGGGAACGGCTGAGACGCTCCAGGATTTGCCTCGGGACAGATCTCCTGCCGGGGGGCGGGCTTGCGGGACGGGGGCGCAAAGTCCCCTGCCCGCCTGCCATTCGCGGCGGGTCTCAGCCCATGCGTTCGCTGGCATAGCTGCCCGGCGAGGGCGGAAAGACCACAGTCTTGTCGCCGTTCAAAAAGACACGCCCATGGATATGAGCGTGGATCGCGCGGGCCAGAACCTGTGCCTCGACATCGCGGCCAAGGCTTACGTAATCGGCAGGCGATTGGGCATGTGTCACACGCACCGTATCCTGTTCGATGATCGGTCCTTCGTCCAGATCTGCGGTCACATAATGGCTGGTCGCCCCGATCAGCTTCACGCCGCGTTCATAGGCCTGCTTGTAGGGGTTGGCGCCTTTGAAGCTGGGCAGAAACGAATGGTGGATGTTGATGATCCGTCCGGACATCTGCTGGCACATCCGATCCGACAGAACCTGCATGTAGCGCGCCAGGACAATCAGATCGGCGCCGGCCTCCTCGATCACACGCATTTGTGCAGCCTCGGCTTCGGGCTTGTTCTCGGGCGTGACGCGAATGTAATGAAACGGGATGTCGTGGTTCACGACGACCTTCTGGTAATCCATATGGTTCGAGATGACGCCCACGATCTCGATCGGCAGCGCCCCGATCCGCCAGCGATAGAGCAGATCGTTCAGGCAATGCCCGAACCGGCTGACCATGATCACGACCTTTTTCTTGACCGCATCATCGGATAGATCGACCTGCATTCCGAAGCGGTCCGCGATGGGCGCGAAATCGGCGCGCAGGCTGTCCAGCGTGGCCGCGCCCTCGGACCGGAAGCTGACGCGCATGAAGAAGCGGCCGGTCTCGGCATCGTCGAACTGGGCGCTGTCGGTGATGTTGCAATCCGCATCCGCAAGCGCGCCCGAAATGGCGGCGACGATGCCGCGGGTCGAGGCGCAGGTCACGCGCAGGGTATAGCTGTTCATGCGTCGGTCGTTCCTTGACATCGGACGTGAGAAGGGCGCGAGATCACAGTCTCGCGCCCTGTGACATTTCCCCCGATCCTTCGCCAATGACAATCCGTTTGCGACGGCGCGCGGCCGCGCCGCGACATCGGGTCGTGGTCACGCGGCCGGCAGGCGGGCCTCGACCATGCCGGCATACCAGCTTGCGCCAGCCGGGATCGCCTCGTCGTTGAAATCATAAGCCGGGTGGTGGACCATGGCCGTATCCCCATTGCCGACCCAGATATAGGCGCCGGGGCGTTCGTTCAGCATGTAGCTGAAATCCTCGCCCCCCATCATCGGCTCCATGTCGGTCTTGATGTCCCCGGCGATGGCGCGCGCTACCTCGGCGGCCCATTGTGTCGCCTGATCGTCGTTCATGGTCACGGGGTAGCCGCGCTGGTAATCGACGACCGCCGTGGCCCCCATCGCCGCCGCGACATGGGTGGCGACGCGGGTAATGCCCTCTTCCAGCTGGTCGCGCACGCCAGCGTCGAGGCTGCGGGCCGTTCCCTTCAGCGTCACGACCTGCGGGATCACGTTATGCGCGGTCGAATCCGTCGAGACGACACAGACCGAGATCACCGCGTTTTTCAGCGGGTCGATGTTGCGCGACACCACGGATTGCAGCGCAACGATGATCTGGGCCGCCGTCAGCGTCGTGTCGATGCAGTCATGAGGCTTGGCCGCGTGGCCACCCTTGCCGGTCACGGTGATGTCGAACTGGTCGGCGGCGGCCATCATCGGGCCGGGCTTGATGGCGAAACTGCCCACCGGCAGGCCGGGCATGTTGTGCATGCCGTAGAATTCGTCGATCTTCCAGCGATCCACCAGGCCGTCCTGAACCATGGCCAGACCGCCGCCGCCGCCTTCTTCGGCGGGCTGGAAGATCACCACGGCGGTGCCGTCGAAATTGCGCGTCTCGGCCAGGTATTTCGCGGCCCCCAGCAGCATGGCGGTGTGACCGTCATGGCCGCAGGCATGCATCTTGCCGGGCACTTTCGAGGCATGGGGCGCGCCGGTCTGTTCATGGATGGGCAGAGCGTCCATATCAGCGCGCAGGCCGATCACGCGACCGCTATTGTTGGTGCGCCCCTTGATCACGCCCACGACGCCGGTGCGCCCCACGCCTGTCGTCACCTCGTCACAGCCGAATTCACGCAGCAATTCGGCGACCCGTCCCGCCGTGCGATGCACCTCGTAGAGCAGTTCGGGATTCTCGTGAAAATCCCGGCGCCAGGCGGTGATTTCGGGCAGCAATTCGGCAAATCGGTTCTTGACAGGCATTGGTTCGGTCTCCTTCACGGCGGTAGCGTGGCGATTTCCTGCATCATCTGCAAGAGGCCGGATGCCGCCTGCCTTAGGAATGCGTCACCGGATCGACCAGCACCCGATGGCCCGGCGCCACTTCGCGATAGATCGACGGCCTGGCAATGTAATCCACCGGATGGATCGGCGAGGGAATGGGGCGGAAGTTCAGATCCTCGCGGATCTTCTTCTGGCGCGGATCGGCTACCGGAACAGCGGCCATGAGCTGCCGCGTATAGGCGTGCTGGGGGTTCTCGAAAACCTGCTGGCGGGTGCCGATCTCGACGATGCGCCCCAGATACATGACGCCGACATGATGGCTGACGCGTTCCACCACCGCCATGTCATGGCTGATGAACAGCATGGAAATCCCCAGATCCTGCTGCAACTCCATCAGCAGGTTCAACACCTGCGCCTGCACCGACACATCCAGCGCGGACACGGCCTCATCGGCGATGATCAGCCGCGGGTTCAGCGCCAGGGCGCGGGCGATCGCAATGCGCTGGCGCTGGCCGCCCGACATTTCATGGGGATAGCGGCGCATGAAGCTGCGGGGCAGTTCCACCCGGTCGAAGAGGGCGGCGACCCGATCCTGCCGCTCGCTGCGCGAGCCGATGCCGTAATTCTCCAGCGGCTCGGCCACCTGGTCATAGAGCTTCATATGCGGATCGAGGCTGGCGAACGGATCCTGAAAGATCATCTGCATGTCGCGCCGCGCCCGGCGCAGCGCGCGCGCCGGCAGGGCCAGCACATCGGTGCCGTCCAGATCGACGCTGCCCGATTCGGGTTCGACCAGACGCAGGATCGACCGGCCGGTGGTGGATTTCCCGCAACCCGATTCGCCGACCAGGGACAGGGTCTCGCCCGCATTCAGGGTAAAGCTGACATCCTCGACCGCGTGGACGCGCGCCACGGTGCGGCGCAGGATGCCGCCCTTGACGGGAAAGCGCGTCGTCAGGTTCTTCACGCTCAGCAGCGGCTTCGGGTTCTGGACGATGATCGGCTGGGGTGTCGAGACGCTGCCGTCGCGCATCAGGCGCAGCCGTTCGGGCGCAGGCTTGCCGGTCATCTCGCCCAAACGCGGCACGGCGGCCAGCAGCATCCTTGTGTAATCCTCGCGCGGGTTCTCGAAGATCTGCTCGACAGGGCCTTCCTCGACCTTGGCGCCGCGATACATGACCACGACGCGGTCTGCCATCTGCGCGACCACCGCCATGTCATGGGTGATGAACAGGACAGCAATCTGCTTTTCCCGCTTGAGCCGGTCGATCAGGGCCAGGATCTCGGCCTGGATGGTCACGTCCAGCGCCGTGGTTGGCTCGTCGCAGATCAGCAGGCGCGGCTCGCAGGCCATGGCGATGGCGATGACAACGCGCTGGCGCATCCCGCCCGACAATTCGTGCGGATATTGGCTCATGCGGCGTTCGGGTTCGGGAATGCGGACCTGGCGCAGGATCTCCAACGCGCGGGCGCGGGCCTCGGATTTCGTCAGCCCGCGATGGGCGATCAGCCCCTCGGTCAACTGGTCGCCGACGGTAAAGACCGGATTCAGCGCCGTCATCGGTTCCTGGAAGATCATGCCGATCTGGTTGCCGCGGATGTCGCGCATCGTGGCGCTGGACTGGCGCGCCAGGTCGATGGGCTTGCCATCGCCCGTGTCGAACATCAGGCTGCCGCCTGCGATCGTGCCGCCGCCATATTCGACAAGCCGCATCAGCGACAGGGAACTGACGGACTTTCCCGACCCGGATTCGCCCACGACGCAGACGCATTCGCCGGGCCTGATCTGGAAGCTGACATCCTTGACCCCCACCACCACGCCGTCGTTCGTTTCGAACTCGACGCGCAGTTTCTCGATGGAAACAAGTGGTTTTTCATCCAGCATCACAGGCCCCCGGCAAGATCCAAGAGGGCAGGCTAGCCAATGCCCTGCGAAAGTCAAAGCCGAAACCGCATGTGCGAGCCTGTGCGAATGGACTTGCTTTTCGCGCGGTCTTCATCTGATGATGCGCGCATTCCGCTTGGGGCAGCCCGACGCTGGCAGAGGCGGGAAGGACCGGACAGATGGCCCGAAGAAGGCCGGTGTGACGTGACTGCCCCACGCACACGACACCCGACAGGAGAGAGTGATGAGATTGAAGACCGTTCTGATGGGCGCCGCCGCGACGCTGGTCATGGCACCAGCCGCGATGGCCGAACGCGGCCGCGATGGCCAGCTGAACATGATCCTGTGGCAGGCCCCCTCGACGATGAACCCCTATCTGTCAGGTGGTACCAAGGAGATGATCGCCTCCAGCCTGACGCTGGAACCTCTGGCCGGCTTCGACGCACAGGGGAACATGTATCCGCGCCTGGCCGCCGAACTGCCCAGCCTCGAGAATGGCGGTATCGCCGAGGATCTGCGTTCGGTCACCTGGAAGCTGCGCGACGACGTGAAATGGTCGGACGGCACCGACTTCACCGCCGATGACGTGGTCTTTACAGCCGAATATTGCATGCATCCCGAAGGCGGCTGTTCGCAATTGGCCAAGTTCGAGGGCGTCGCTTCGGTCGAGGCGATTGATCCGCATACCGTGCGCATCAACTTCACCGAGCCGCGCCCCGATCCCTTTACCGCCTTCGTCGGCTCGCAGACGCCGATCCTGCAAAAGGCGCAGTTCCAGAACTGCCTTGGGGCCGATGCGCCCACCTGCACCGAACAGAACTTCAACCCGATCGGGACCGGCGGCTTCCGGGTGACGCAGTTCCTGACCAACGACACGATCAGCCTGGAAGCGAACCCCGAATACCGCGACCCGGCCAAGCCCGCCTTCGCGACGGTGCTGGTCAAGGGCGGGGGCGACGCTGCAGGCGCCGCGCGTTCGGTGCTGGAAACGGGCGAGTTCGATTATGCCTGGAACACCCAACTGGCCCCGGACGTGATCGCCGGCATGGTCGCCGCCGGTCGCGGCCAGGTCTCGGCCGCCTTCGGCAGCCTTGTCGAACGGATCCATGTGAACCTGACCGACCCCTCGTCATCGCTGCCGGCCGATGAACGTTCGACCCGCGCGCATCCGCATCCCTTCCTGTCCGACCCGGCCGTGCGCCGCGCGCTGTCCATGGCGATCGACCGCGAATTGCTGGTCGAGATCGGCTATGGCACCGCCGGTCAGCCGACCTGCAACTATGTCCCCGCGCCCGAGGCCTGGGCGTCTGACAACACCGAATGCCTGACCCAGGACATCGAGGGCGCCAACGCCCTGCTGGACGAGGCGGGCTGGGTGCGCGGCCCGAACGGCATCCGCGCCAAGGATGGCGTCGAATTGCGGATGCTCTTTCAGACCTCGGTCAACGCGGTGCGTCAGGACTTTCAGGCGCTGATCAAGCAATGGTGGTCTGAAATCGGCATCGAGACCGAGCTGAAGACGATCGACGCCTCGGTCTTCTTCGGATCGGATGCGGGCTCACCCGACACGCTGCAAAAGTTCTATGCGGACGTGCAGATGTATGCCGACAATTTCGACGGTGTGAACCCGACAGCCTATCTGTCGAAATTCACCTGCAACAAGGCGCCCTCGCCTGCGAACCAGTGGCAGGGCGAGAATATCAGCCGCTTCTGCGACGAAGAATATGACCGGCTTGTCAGCGAGCTGGGCACGATCATCGACCCCGAGGAACGCGCCGCCATGGGCCGCCGCATGAATGACATGCTGACCAAGGACAGCAACGCGATCATCCCGTTGGTTTATCGCGGCACCGCGTCGGCCCATTCCAATTCGCTTGGCGGAGTCGAGCTGAACGCCTGGGACAGCGAGATCTGGAACGCGGTGGACTGGTACCGCATCCCGCAGTGACCGCCGCGCCGCTCTGGTCCGCGCGACCGGGGCGGCGCCTCTCTTTCCCGGCCCCGCCCTTGCGCGGGGCCACGACAGAGAGGCGGCCCATGCCTGTCCCTTGCTGTTGAGGCGCCATGCTGACATTCATCATCCGCCGGCTTCTGCTGGCGATCCCGACACTTCTTTTCATCTCGCTGGTCATCTTCCTGCTGCTTGAGGCATCGCCGGGCGATCCCCTGGGCGACGTGCCGTTGACCGTGCCGCCCGAGGTCCGCGAACGGATGCGCGCCGCGCTTGGTCTGGGCGAACCCTGGCCGATCCGCTATCTTTTGTGGCTCAAGCAATTCTTCTGGGTCGAGCCGCTCTACTGGACCGATCGCTGGTTCGGCACCAGCTTCAGCGAGGGGATGCAGCGCATCGTCAGCTTCCAGTCGCGCAGCCCGGTTTTCGACGTGATCGCGCAGCGCCTGCCGCAGACGCTGACCGTCGTCGGTATGTCCTATGTCGTGGGCGTCCTGATCGCGATTCCCATCGGGATCCTATCGGCCTATCGCCAATACAGCCTGTTCGACCAGATCGGGACTTTCATCTCGATGGTCGGTTTCTCGATGCCGACCTTCTTCACCGGGGTTGTGCTTATCATCGTCTTTGCGGTGAACCTGCAATGGTTTCCTTCGGTCTATGATACCACGCTTGTCGTGCGGGACTGGGACAGCTTTCTGGCGCAGGCCCGACAGATGGTCATGCCCGTGACGGTGCTGGCGCTCTACAATGCCGCGCAGATCAGCCGGTTCATGCGCTCTTCGATGCTGGACAATCTCAGCCAGGACTACATCCGCACGGCACGGGCCAAGGGCCTGTCGGAACGCAAGGTCGTGCTGAAACATGCACTGCGCAACAGCCTCATCCCGGTCGTGACGGTGATCGCGCTTGGTCTGCCTGCGGTCTTCGGCGGCGCGATCATCACCGAACAGGTGTTCCGCGTGAACGGACTTGGGCAATTGCTGATCTCGTCCATCTACGCCAACGACATCCCGATGGTGATGACGCTGACCTTCATCTTCGCCATCCTGATCGTGGTCTTCACCCTGATCGCAGACATCCTGTATGGCGTGCTCGACCCGAGGATCCGCTATGACTGAGCCGCAACGCCCGACCCCTGACGTGACCTCGGCCGCAGGCGCCACGAATCCGGCCGCACTTTCGTCCGCCGTGATGGCGGTAAACAACGAAAACCACCGCAGCCAATGGTCCGACATCTGGCGCCAGTTCCGACGCCATCGCGGCGCAATGGTCGCGCTGACAGTCTTTGGGGGGATCATCCTCTTTGTCTCGATCGGCCCCCTGATCTGGCGAATCGACCCGACCTATGTGGATATCCGCGCCCGAAACCAGGGGTTTTCCCTGGCGCATCCTCTGGGCACCGACCAATTGGGCCGGGATCTGCTGGCACGGCTGATGGCCGGGGGTCGAGTCTCGATTGCGGTCGGGTTGACGGCAATGATCATCGCCATCTTTCTCGGCAGCCTGATCGGCGTGCTGTCAGGCTATTTCCGCAGGCTCGACGCACCGCTCATGCGGATGACCGAGCTCTTTCTTGCACTGCCCCTGCTGCCGCTGCTTCTGCTGATGGTGACGCTGTTCCGCGAGCCCCTGTCGCAGAATTTCGGCTCGGCATTCGGGATGTTTCTGCTGATCGTGACCGCAATCGGCGCGACCAGCTGGATGCAGGCGGCCCGCATCGTCCGCGGCGAGGTGCTGGGCCTGAAGGAACGCGAATTCATCCTTGCCGCACGTTCGATCGGCACCCCGGCCCACAGGTTGATCCTGCGACACGTCCTGCCCAACGTCATGTCGCCGATCATGGTCGCGGCAACGCTTGGCATCGCAACCGCCATCATCACCGAATCCGCCCTCAGCTTTCTCGGCCTGGGGTTCCCGCCCGATTTCCCGACCTGGGGCCGGCTGCTTTTCGACGCGGTTGACCAGATGGTGCTCTACCCTTGGCGGGTGATCTTCCCCGGACTGCTGATTTCGCTGACGGTGCTCTGTGTGAACTATATCGGCGACGGGCTTCGCGACGCGATGGACCCGCGCATCCGGGGGCGGTAAAGGGGGCTCTGCCCCCGTCGCGTGACAGCGACTCCCCGGGATATTTGGACCCAGGCAAAGGCCATTTGCCTGGGTAGAAATATCCCGGGGGGTGTGAATTGGCCAGAGGCCAAGAGGGGGGCGGGAAACCCCCTTTCGGCATCAATAGGCTGCGCTGCCGCTGCCTGCGGGCAGGGCGCCATAGGGCATCCAGATGGTCTTGCAGCGCGTCGCATGGCGCAGGAAATCCTCTCCCTGCGCTTGTGGTCCCGTCCAGTCGCGGTTCTGGATGGAGAAGACCGGCTTGAGGTTGCCCGTGGCCGCCCTGTCGATGGCCGCGCGTTCCTGCGGCGGGCCAGCGTGCCAGAAGGCGGCGACCTCGTCATGGGCGGCAAGGACAGGGGCCAGTTCGGACCGCGCGCCCGTCACGATATTCACGACGCCGGCTGGAAGATCCGAGGTGTCAAAGACCTGGTAAAGGTCGGCGACGGGAAGCGGGTCGGTCTGCGAGGGGATCGCCACGACCGCGTTGCCCATCGCAATGGCGGGCAGGACCAGCGAAAGAAAGCCCGTCAGCGGCTGCGCGTTCGGACAGGTCATACCGATCACGCCATAAGGCTCGGGCAGCACATTCACCAGATGTCCGGCCTTGGCCTGAACATTTGTGCCGTCGAACTTGTCGGCCCAGGCGGCATAGTGAAAAATGCGCGCAATGGCGGCCTCGACCTCGGACGGGCTGGTGCGGCCTGCGAATTCGTCGGCGCGGGCCGCGAGGTTTTCGGCCAGGAAATAGAGAACCTGCGCGCGTCCATGGCCGCCCATCGCCGCCCATTTTCCGGCTTTCGTTGCGGCCTCGACCGCGTTGCGGATATCCTTGCGCCCGCCAAGCGGCGCAAGTCCGCCCGGCACCGCATACATCGCGCCGCCATCGGGACGCTTTTGCGCGCCGCCGATATAGAGCTTGGCCGTCCGGTCGATCCCCTGCCCTGCCGTCGTGGCCCGTTCAGGTGTGGCGACGGGCACTGTGGTCGCCGCGTCGCGTGCCGGCCGAACCGGGGGCTCGGCGAGATATTCGAGCATCCCCGCCGCGCCGCCCTCGCGGCCATATCCGCTTTCGCGGTAGCCGCCGAAGGGGGCCGCCGCGTCGAAGATGTTGGCGCTGTTGATCCAGACCACCCCGGCCTTGATCCGCGCGGCAAGATCGGTCGCCACGGTCGCGCTTTCCGACCAGATCGAGGCCGCGAGGCCGTAGCGGGTGTTGTTGGCCAGTTCGACCGCCTCATCGGCCGTGCGGAAGGTCGAGAACGTGGCGATGGGGCCGAAGATTTCCTGCTCTGCCCCCGGATTGGCGGGGGCGATGTTCTTCAGATAGCCGGGCGCGATGAAGCAACCGTCCTGTGACTGGCCGCCGACCAGTTCCGCCCCGGCCTCGGTCGCGGCGCGGCAGATCGACAGGATGCGGTCCTTCTGCACCGGATCGACGATGGCGCCGATATCGGTGGACTTGTCCAGGGGCGCGCCGACACGCAGGCGAGCCATGCGGGCGCGCAGCAAGGTCTCGAACCGTTCGGCCACCGCTTCGGCCACCAGGATGCGCGAGCCGGCGCAACAGACCTGGCCCTGATTGAACCAGATGCTGTCCACCACGCCTTCGATGGCCGCGTCGAGATCGGCGTCCTCCATCACGACAAAGGGTGATTTTCCGCCCAGTTCAAGCGTCAGCCTGCGTCCTGTCCCGGCCAGGGCCTGTGCTATGCCGCGCCCGACCTCGGTCGAGCCGGTGAAGGCGATCTTGTCCACATCGGCCTTGACCAGCGCAGCCCCCGTCGCACCGTCGCCGGTGACGATGTTCACGACGCCTTTGGGCAGACCGACCTCCTGACAGATCTCGGCGAAGGCCAAGGCGGTCAGGGGGGTGTATTCTGCGGGTTTCAGCACGACCGTATTCCCGGCCGCCAGCGCGGGCGCGATCTTCCAGGCCAGCATCAGCAGCGGGAAGTTCCACGGGATGATCTGGCCGCAGACGCCCAGAGGCGCGAGGCCCGGAAAGCGCGTATCGCGCAGTTCGGCCCAACCCGCATGGTGATAGAAATGCCGCGCAACCAGCGGCACGTCGATGTCGCGCGCCTCGCGGATCGGCTTGCCGTTGTCCAGCGTTTCCAGCACCGACAAGAAGCGTTCGCGTTTCTGCACATGCCGCGCCAATGCGTAAAGATGGCGCGCGCGCTCGGTGCCGGACAGCGCCGCCCACCCCTTTTGCGCGCGGCGCGCGGCCCTGACGGCGGCCTTCACATCGGCCTCGGTCCCTTGGCTCACATGCGCCAGAACCTCGCCCGTGGAGGGATCGCGGGTCTCGAAGGTCTGGCCCGGCTTCGTGAAGCTGCCGTTGATGAAATGGCCGAAGCGGCCACGACGGGACAGCCAGTCGCGCACGGCGGTGCTGTCCTCGACCGAGGGGCCGTATTCCATCGTCTGCATGATCTCGCTCACTCTGGTCATCTGGCGGCTCGACTTGTTTTCAGGCTAGCGCCTGGCGGTGGGAAGCCGCGTAGCGGCCGGTCACATGGTGGCTGATCTGGCGCTCGATGTCGCCCAAAAGGCTGGAGGCGCCGATGCGGAAGAGGTTCGGGGTCAGCCAGTCACGGCCCAGCTCCTCGGCCATCAGCACCTGCCAGTTGATCGCGTCCCTGGCGGTGCGCAGACCACCCGCAGGCTTGAAGCCCACCTTGATGCCGGTCCGGGCATGGAAATCGCGGATCGTGCGGACCATGACCAGGCTAACCGGCAGGGTGGCGTTCACGCCCTCCTTACCCGTGGATGTCTTGATCCAGTCCGATCCCGCCTGCATCGCGACATGGCTGGCGCGGGCGACATTCTCCAGCGACTTCAGATCGCCGGTGGCCAGGATCGCCTTCATCCGCGCCGCACCGCAGGCCTCGCGCATGGCGCGCAATTCGTCGTAAAGCGCGGTCCAGTTCCCCCGCAGCACATGGGCACGGGTGATGACGATATCAATTTCATCCGCGCCCTGATCCACGGCATAGCGGATCTCGGCCAGGCGCAGGTCCAGGGGCATCAGCCCGGCCGGAAACCCCGTCGCCACGCTGGCCACCGGGATGCCGCTGTTGCCCAGGGCGCGCTTGGCGGGCGCCACCATCGTCGGATAGACGCAGACCGCCCCGGTGGTCAGGCCGCTGACACCCATGGCCTGCAGCAGGTCGGCGCCGATGGGCTGGCGTGCCTTGGCGCAGAGCCGCGCCACCCGGTCGGGCGTATCGTCGCCCGCCAGGGTGGTCAGGTCGATGCAGCGCACGGCGTTCAGAAGCCAGGCCGCCTGGTGGTCCTTTTTCAGGCTGCGCCGGGCGGGCAGGGTCGCGGCGCGACGCTCGACCGCAGGAGTGTTGATGCGGACGTTCTGGAACCAGTCCAGCCGCAGGTCGGTGCCGGGGTTGTTCATCATGTCCTCTTGCGCAAGCGCGACAGACCGCGCTGCCGAAACTGCGCCCACATCCGCCAGATCAGCACCAGCAGCGCCAGCAGGACACCGCAAATCAGCATGGCAGGCCAGTTCACGGGCCGGTCCTCGGGGCCGGATACCGTGTTGATCGAGATCGCGTTGGGATAGGTCGAAAGCCACGGCATCCGCCAGCCGTAAGAGGTGATGCTGACCCAGATCGGCTCCTGCGCGGAGGATTGCAGATTGGTGGCCTCGGCCTGGAGGTTCGCGCTGTCGTATTTGAAATACGGTGGCCAGACCCAGCCGGTATCCTCGTTGCGATAGACCCGCACGCGGCCATTGGGCCGGATCGTGTCGATGAAGCGCACATCGCGCTGGCCCTGCGCATTCTCGACCGTGCCGGCGCTGTCGGCCGCCCAGAAGATCGCGGCCGAAGGCGGGATCGCCGTCAGCCGGTTGTAGGTGTTGCTGATCCTGACGGTTTCACGCGACGGCAACGTATAGTCCAGAAAGGCAAAGACCAGCACGCCGAACAGCACACCGACCACGACACGGGCGTAATACATGAACGGCACCTCCTAGCGCCAGTTGACCGCGATGACGATGGCCAGCACCGCCAGCGTCGGCAGAACAAAGACCAGCGCGGTCAGCCGCGCCTTCAGGCTGCGCTCGAACCCCACCATCGAACGGGCGATAAAGGCACGCCGTGCAGGCGTGTCGCCCGCCTGGTCGGGATGGCGCGCATCCCATCGGTTCTCGAGCCGCTCGATCCTGAGCGAGCGGACATAGATCCGCAACAGCACGTAGAATACAAGCTGCACCACGAACATGACCAGAAACAGCCGGATCAGTGCCGCCAAGATACGCGCCCCCCTGCGTGCCATCGAGCCTAGCCTAGCACGCGGCCTTGGGGGGGGACCAGATGTCGCGTCACGTCAGGCCCGTCGGGGGAACGAATTGCCGTGATGCGCCAAGGCGGCGCTTTCGTGCGCGGCCGAAGCCGGGTATCACGCGACCAATCGGAGGATTGCGATGTTCTGGATAATCAGTCTTGCCATGACGGCGATCGTGGCTTGGGTCGTTCTGGCGCCGGTCTGGCGCGGGCGAACCGACAGCCAGCCGGCGGCGGCCTATGACCTGCGCGTCTATCGTGACCAACTGCGCGAGGTGGACCGCGACCTGGAACGCGGCGTGATCCAGCCCGACGACGCGCAGCGCCTGCGCGCCGAGATCGGGCGCAAGGTGCTGGATGCCGACCGCCGTCTGGCCGAGGCTCGCCCCTCGGGCGCGCAGGGCGGCGGGGTGGTTGCGACGGTCTTGTTGGTGGTGCTGCTCGCGGGCGGTTTCCTGCTCTACCTGCGCGAGGGCGTGCCGGGCGCACCCGACATGCCCATCGCCGAACGCCTTGCCGCTGCCGAGGCTGCCTATCGCAACCGCCCCAGCCAGGCCGAGGCCGAAGCCGCCGCCGCGCCACGCCCTCCGATGGATCTGAGCGAGGCCGATCCGGCATGGCTGGAGCTGGTGGATCAGCTTCGCGCCGCCGTGGCGCAGAACCCCGACGATCCGCGTGGCCTGTCGCTGCTGGTCACGAACGAAATGCGGCTTGGCAATATCGCCGCCGCGCGCGAGGCCGCTGAAAGGCTGATCGCGGTGCAGGGTGATCGGCCCGATCCGACCGACCTGATGCGCCTTGCCGCGCTGATGATCGAGGCCGCGGGCGGCCTGATCACCCCCGAGGCCGAACAGCTTCTGGTCCGCGCCCTGCGGATCGACCCGACCCAGCCTCAGGCCCGCTATCTTCTGGGCGTCATGCAGATCCAGAACGGGCGCCCCGACCGCGCCTTTCCGCTGTGGCGCCGCCTGCTTGAGGAAGGCCCCGAAAGCGCGTCCTGGATCCCGCCGATCCGGGCCACGATCGAGGATCTGGCCTGGCTCGCAGGAATCGTCGATTACGTCCCGCCCGCCCCGGTCGCGTCCTCTTTGCCTGGCCCCGATGCCGCTGGCATCGAGGATGCGATGTCCCTGCCCGAAGCAGACCGCCAGACGATGATCGAGGATATGGTCGCCGGGCTGCAATCGCGCCTTGCCACCGAGGGCGGCACGCCCGAGGAATGGGCGCGGCTGATCCAGTCGCTTTCGGTTCTTGGCCGCGCGGCCGATGCTCGCGCGATCTGGGATGAGGCGCAAGTGCGTTTCGCGGGCTCGGAAACCGCCCTGGCCCCGATTGCCGAGGCCGCGCGTCAGGCGGGGCTGGTGCAATGATCCACGAGGAGATCACCGAATTCGCCGCCGCGCTGCCGCGCCATGGCGGGCTGGCCGGGCTGGATCTGGGCACCAGGACCATCGGCGTGGCGGTCAGCGACGGGCTGCGTCAGGTCGCATCGCCGCTGATGGTGATCCGCCGCACGAAGTTCACGCAGGACGCAGCCCAGCTTCTGAAGCTGGTCCAGGAACGCGCGCTGGCAGGTCTGATCCTCGGTCTGCCGCGCAACATGGATGGCAGCGAAGGCCCCCGCGCCCAATCGACCCGCGCCTTCGCCCGCAACCTGTCGGCGCTGACGCCCTTGCCCATCGGCTACTGGGACGAGCGACTTTCGACCGTGGCCGCCGAACGCGCGCTGCTCGAGGATGACACATCGCGCAAGCGCCGGGCCGAGGTGATCGACCAGGTCGCCGCAGGCTATATCCTGCAGGGCGCACTGGACCGGCTGTCCTACCTTGCGCGCTGAGACCGGGCCGCAGGCCGCCGCGCGCAGCGCGGCGCAAAGCCCAGCGGCCGCGTCCGGGCCGGGCTTTGCACGGCCCGTCCTGCTCCCCCGTGGCGCTGTCCGACACAAGGCGGCTGTCCGATGACGGCGCAGGCGGCCCCCACCAGCCCCTGCATCCGCCTCTGCCGGATCGACGAGACCAGCGGGCTCTGCATCGGCTGTCTGCGTAGCCTTGACGAAATCGCGCGGTGGGCCGCCATGACCATCGACCAGCAACAGGCCGTGCTGGACGCGCTACCCGCCCGCAAGGCGGCGCGCTAGCCCATCATGCCGCGGCGCGGGTCATAGCCGTGATCCTTGCGCCAGGTCTCGAAAAAGGCGCGCAATTGCGGATCGACGGTGGCGGGCATGGCGATGCGCAGCTCGACATGCTGATCGCCCCCGTTGATCCCGCGCCCGCGCAGACGAAGCCGCCTGCCGCTGGTCGCGCCGGCGGGGATGGTCAGGCTGACCGGCCCGTCAATGGTCGGCGCCTCGACCCGGCCACCCAGCACAGCTTCGTCCAGCGTGATGGGCAAGACGACGTGGATATCGTCGCCCTCGCGACGGAACACCGGGTGCGGCTTCACGGTGATGTCCAGATAGGCGTCGCCCGGCGCGCCCTTGCCCAGGCCCGGCCCTCCCTTGCCGCGCAGCCGGATCTGCTGGCCGTCACGCACGCCCTTGGGGATGGTCACGCTGATCTTGGCGCCGTCCGGCATCATCAGATCCATCCGTCCACCGCGCGCGGCGGTCAGGAAATCGACTTCGAGCGCGTGGCGCAGATCCTCGCCGCGCCGGTCCATGCCGCCACCCCGACCGCCGAAGCCGAAGCCGCCGAAACCGCGCGCGCCGCCACGATGCCCGAACAGGTCGGCAAAGACATCGCCCAGATCGGGATCGCTTGCCCCCGGTCCGCCGCCGAAGGGCCCGCCACCAAAGGGACCGCCGCCGAAGGGCCCGCCCGCATGGGCGCGCGAATAGCGGGCGCGCACCTGTTCCTGGCCCTGTTCGTCGATCTCGCCCGCGTCATAGCGGCGACGCTGCTCGGGATCCTTCAGCAGGTCGTAAGCCGCCGATGCGGCCTTGAACCGTGCCACCGCCTCGGGATCGGCATTCAGGTCCGGGTGATGGGTCTTGGCGATACGTCGATAGGCCTTCTTGATGTCTTCCGCGCTGGCCGTCCTGGGGACGCCAAGCACCTGATAGGGATCGCCTGTCATCTGGTTACCCTCTGAACTTGCTTGAACTTGACCTCAAGATAGAGGCCACGCGTCCGTCATCAATAGCGCCTCTCAATAGGGCATCGCATGGCTCTTGTGCAGCCGTTCGATGGCGCGGTGCAGATCGTCCGGCAGAGACCGGCCCAGCCCCGCGATCAGATGGCGCAATTGCGGCAGCGTCGTAGCCCCGATGATCGGCACGTTGGGGAAGGGCCGCGTGAGCTGCCAGGCAATCGCCATATGCACCGGATCCCAGCCATGCTCGGCCGCAAGCGCCGCATAGGCCGAGGCCGCTTCAAGCCCGCGCGCCGTCTTGCGCCCCCCCAGATTGCCCTGCCCGCCCGTGGCCTTGTCCACCGCCGCACGGCTGCCCTCGGGCACCGCACCGCCCGCGTATTTGCCGGTGAGCAGCCCTGCAGCCAGCGGCGAATAGGCCAGGAGGGTGACGTTCTCGTTCACCGCCGCCTCGGCCAGGTCGGTATCGAACATCCGGTAGAGCAGCGAATATTCGTTCTGGATCGTGGCAATACGCGGCGCCCCGATGCGGTCGGCCACGTCGCACCAGCGCGCAAGCCCCCAGGCGCTCTCGTTGGACAGGCCCACGGCGCGCAGCTTGCCCGCGCGCACGCCTTGGGCCAAAGCCTCCAGCACGTCGGCCATGTGGTCCAGCGTCCTGGCCTTGTCCTGCCCCGAGGGGTCGAAGTTCCAGTTCTGCCGGAACGCATAGGATCCGCGCACTGGCCAGTGCAGCTGATAGAGGTCGATCCGGTCTGTCTGCATCCGCCGCAGCGAGGCGTCGATGCAGGCCCGCACCGTCGCCCCGTCAAAGGGCGCCCCGTCGCGCACCATCTGGCTGGGTCCGGTGATCTTGGTGGCGATCTCGACCCGGTCACGATGGCCCGTCCGGGCCAGCCAGCGGCCGATGATCTCTTCCGAAAGGCCCACGGTCTCGCGGCGGACGGGATTCACCGGATACATCTCGGCGCAATCCATGAAGGTCATGCCGACATCCAGGGCGGCATCCAGCTGGGCATGGGCCTCGGCCTCGTCGGTCTGGTTGCCGAAGGTCATCGTGCCAAGGCAGATCGTGCTGACCTCGACGCCGCTGCCGCCCAATGTGGTTCTGTCCATGTCATCCCTCATCCGATATCGTGCCGCGCAGCCGCAGCGGATACGACCGGCCAGGCCCTTCAGCCTGGCCCGGTCGTCGCTGCGAGTGACAATTGGACGTTTCGCGCGCCAGCGCAAGGCGCCCTGGCGAGACAGGTCCGTCCTAGCCCGCGACCTGCGCCGCCGGCCCGGCGCGGCCGGTATCCCGGCCGCCGACGCGGATGCCGAACATCAGCCCGTAAAGCACCGGAACGACAATCATCGTCAGCACCGTGGCAAAAGCCAGCCCCCCCATGATCGTCACCGCCATCGAGGCAAAGAAGGCATCCGCCAGAAGCGGCAGCATCCCGAAGATCGTCGTGACCGCCGCCAGCAGAACCGGCCGCAACCGGCTGATCGCGCCATCGACCAGCGCCGCAAGCGGCGGATCGCCCGCATGGCGGCGCGCGTCGATTTCCTCGACCAGCACGATGGCATTCTTCATCAGCATCCCCGACAAGGACAGCAGACCCAGAAGCGCCGTGAAGGTAAAGGGCAGCCCCGTCGCCAGCAGTCCAAGCGACATGCCCGTCACCGCCATCGGCACGACCAGCCAGATGATTGCAGGCTGCCGCAGCCGGTTGAACATCAGGACCGAAATCACAAGCATCACCAGAAATCCAAGCGGCAACTGCGCGGCAAGCGAGGCCTGCGCCTCGGTCGAACTCTCGTATTCGCCGCCCCATTCGATCCTGTAGCCGGGCGGCAGAGGCATCGCCTCGATCATCGGGCGCAGCTTCCGAAAGGCCTGATCGGCGGTCAGACCGGCAATCGCCTCGCCCTGCACGGTCAGGGTGCGGACCCGGTCGCGGCGATGGATCAGGGCCTCTTCGGTGCGAATCTCGATCCGGTCAACGACCTGGCGCATCGGAACGTAACCTCCTGCGCCGTCCGACCAGACCGACAGGTCGATCAGGCCTTCGGGGCCGCTGCGTTCGGCCTCGGGACGTCGCAGCAGGATCGGCAATTGCGTGTCGCCCTCGCGCAGGGATCCGGCTCTCAGACCCGAGCTGCCATAGAGGATCGTGTCTGCGATGGCGCTGCGCGTGATGCCCGCCAGCCGCATCCGCGCCTCGTCCACAATCGGCACGATGGCCAGTTCCGGCTGACGCCAATCATGGCGCAGGTCGCGCAGCACGCCGCTGTCGCGCATGATCTCTTGCGCCTGCGCCGCCAGCGCGCGCAGCACCGCCGGATCATCGCCCGAAATCCGCAGCGCGACATCCGCGCCGGTCGGCGGGCCAAAGACCAGCTCCTCGATCCGCAAATGGCCTGCGGGGAATTCGGCGGGCAGCGTGCGGGACAATTCGGCGACCAGGGCGGGAATATCCTCGGCCCGCTGCACCCGCACCAGCGCCAACCCATAGGACGGGTCTGGCTGCTCGGGTTGATAGGTCAGCATGAAGCGCGCAGCCCCGCCCCCGGCGAAGGTCGTCACATCCGTCACGCCCGGCGCCTCGGCCAGCCGCGCGGCGATGCGTTCCAGATCGGTTTGGGTCGAGGCAATGTCGGCACCCCGCGGCAAACTGTAATGGACATAGAACAGCGGCGTGGTCGAGGCAGGGAAGAACTGCTGCTTGACCCCTCCGAAGACCATGACCGAGGCCAGGGTGGTCGCCACCACCACCGCCACCACCAGCCAGCGCGCCCGCAGGCTGCCGCGCAAAAGCCAGCCATAGACGCGGTAGAGCCGCCCGGCATAGGCGCCGCCCCCTGCCGATTTCGACGGCCGCAGCAGCCAGGCCCCCAGCCAGGGCGTGACCGTGACGCCCAGAATCCAGCTGAGCAGCAGCGAAATGCCGATCACCGCAAACAGCGAGAACATGAACTCGCCCGTCGCATCCGGCGAAAGCCCGATCCCCGAAAAAGCCATGATCCCGATGATGGTCGCGCCCAGAAGCGGAATGCCGGTCGCGGCCTCGGTGTCGGCGGCGGCCTGCTCGGCGGTCTTGCCCTGGTCGATGCCGATTACCATGCCCTCGGCAATGACGATGGCGTTGTCCACAAGCATCCCCATCGCGATGATCAGCGCGCCAAGCGAGATGCGCTCCATCTCGATGCCGAAGATCGCCATGAACATCACGGTCGCCATCACCGTCAGCAAGAGCGTGCTGCCCACCACCACCCCGGCCCGCCAGCCCATCGCCACCATCAAGGCCGCCACCACGATCCCCACCGATTGCCCAAGGCTGATGATGAAGCCCGACACGGCCTGATCGACCACCTTGTGCTGTTCATAGATCGGCGACAAGGTGACGCCCGGGGGCAGTTCGGCCATCAGTTCGCGCAGCCGCGCCTCGACCGCGTGGCCGACCTCGACCACGTTGCGCGAGGTGATGGCCGAAACGCCAAGTGTAAAGACCTGCGCTCCGCCATGGGTCACGATCAGGTCCGGCGTTTCCGAAATCTCGCGCCGGACGGTGGCGATGTCGGCCAGGCTCAGCTGACCGGTCGCGCCTGCCTGACCGACGCGCAGCGCCTCGATCCCCTCGGGGGTGGCATAGCCGGGCGGCAGGCCCAGACGCAGCCGCAACAGGTCGCTGGCGACGGTGCCCTGCGCCAGGACGGCGTTGTCGGTCGCGATCGCGCCGACCAGCTGCGCGGGCGGCAGGCCCAGGCTTTCCAGCCGGGTCGCGCTGATCTCGACCACCACATCTTCCTGGATCAGGCCGCCGATATCGACCTTGGCGACGCCATCCACCGTGACCAGCCCCCGGCGCAGCTGACGCGCAATCTCGCGCATCTGGCGGGGCGAATATCCCTCGGCCGAGACGGCGTAATAGAGGCCATACACATCCCCGAAATCGTCGTTGATGATGGGATCGAGCGCGCCCTGCGGCAGGCTGTCCCGCGCATCGCCGATCCGGCGTCGCAATTCGTCCCAGATCTGCGGCATCTCCCTGGGGCCGTAAGTGTCCTCGATCTCGACGGTCAGTTGCGACAGGCCGGGCATCGACTTCGATTCGATGCGCCGCAATTGCGGCATTTGCTGGATGGCGCTTTCCAGAGGTTCGCTGACCTCGGATTCGACCTCGTCGGCGGTGGCGCCGGGATAGGGCGTGAAGACCAGCGCGGTCTTCAGCGTGAAGCCCGGATCCTCGAGGCGGCCGACCGACCCCATGCCCCAGAGACCCCCGAGCACGCAGATGAGAATGACGATCCAGACGGCGACCGGGCGCCGGATCGAGGCGGCGGCAATGGAGCCACGCATGTCGGCCGATCCTCAGAGATTGCCGGGGCGCACGGGCGCGCCCTCGGTCAGTTGCCACCAGCCTGCGGCAACGACGGTTTCGCCCGCCTGCAGCCCCTCGGCGATCACGACCGATCCGCCCTGAGGCAGGCCAAGCGTGACCTTGCGTGAACGGACCGTCCCGGCCTGAGGGTCATAGATCCAGACGCGCGGCCCGTCTGGCCCGGTCGTGTCGATGGCCCCGGTCGGCAAACTGATCCGCGCCACCTCGTTGTGCGGCCGGATGTGGACATTTGCGGTCATGCCCGGCAACAGCCGCGGGTCCAGCGGCCCCTGGATGGCGAAGCTGACATCGTAGGTCTGCGCGACAGGGTCAGCCTCGGTCACGAAATCGCGCAATTCCAGCGGCGCACGCAGATCGGGCAGCGCGGGAAAGCTGGCCTCGGCGGCGAAGGCCGCGGCATCGTTGCGCGCGATCGCGGCCAGCGTCTCGGGCAGCGAGATCACCACGCGCATTTCGCTGATGTCCTGAAGCCGCAGCACGGGCACGGCAGGGGTGACATTGGCATATTCCTCGACCAGCGTGCGCGCCACAAGGGCCGGGAATGGCGCGGTGATGGTGGTCTGGTCCAGCGCGCGGCGCGCCTCGCGCAGCGCAATCTCGGCCTGGGCGCGTTCGGCCTGGGCGCTGTCCAGCCGCGCGCGGGTCGAGACGCGATCGACCAGCGTATTCGCCCGCTCGAACTCGGCCAGGGCCTGGGTGTTGACGGCCTCGGCGCGGGCGACCGCCAGTTCATAGGATGTTGCATCCAGTCGCCCGATCAGCGCGCCTGCCTCGACCCGATCCCCTTCCGAGACCGGACGTTCGATCAACTGGCCCTCTACCTGAAAGGCCAGATCGACCGTGCGCCGAGGTTCGACGCGACCGACGAAGCTGCGCGAGGCGGCGCGCGAATCGGGCGCCGCCGTCACCAACGGCACGACCAGCGCGGGCGGTGCCTCGGCCTCGGGCGCGGTATCGGCGCTGGCATCGGGTATGCAGCCGGCCAGCAGCAGCGGAACAAGGCCGACAAACAGGGCAAGGCGCAGACTGGTCATCCCCGGACCTCGAATTCGGAAATCATTGCGTCGATTCGTGCCAGCATCTGGCGCCGCATGTCGGGCTCTGCTGGCGGAAGTCCCAGCAGATGCTGCAACAGCATCCCATCCAGCGCCGCCAGCAGGACCAGCGCGCCGACCGGATCGGAAAGCCTTTCCAGGATCTGCCGGATTTCTTCGGCGATGTGGCTGCGCAACGGGTCCAGAAGCGCCGGATTATGCGTGCCTGCGACAAGGATCGCATGGGCCAGCGGCATGTCTTCGCCCATCAGCCCCAGCATCGCGTCAAACTTTGCCCGGATGCCGCTGCAGCCGCGCTCGTCCTGGCCAGCACCGACCTTGTTGATCATCCGCTCCAGCAGGGCGGACATCAACGCGTCCTTGCTGGGAAAGCTGTAGAGCAGCCCGGCCTTGCTCAACCCGACCTCGCGGGCGACGGCTTCGATGGTCAGGCGCGACGCACCATCGCGCTGCGCCACGATGGTGGCGGCATCCAGGATCGTGTCACGGGAAATCGCTCTGCGCATCGCACCCCTTTGACTTACCAACCGGTCGGTAGCTTCGGGATCGAGCCTTGTCAATCTGCCGGATTGCCGATCTGCCACCGGCCTGACATCGACCGCGAACGGCGCCCTTTGGTCATGTGCATAGCCGCTTCATGCACCGCCAGGATTTCAACGATGTCTGTCCCGGTCCAGCGCGCCCTTGTGCAGTCCACCGTTTCGTGGTGGCAAACCATGGTGGCAGGCGGAGGACACAACCCATTGCAGGTTATCGGCGCGCAACGGATCCAGATTGGCAAGGATGAGCGCCGCCGAAAAAGCGGGAAGTGGCTCGATTTTTCCTCTTGCAGCCCCCGACGGCGGCCTCTATACGCCCCTCAGCAAGGGACCGAAGCGTCGCTTGCAGACCTCAGGTGGGGCCATAGCTCAGTTGGTAGAGCGCTTGAATGGCATTCAAGAGGTCAGGGGTTCGACTCCCCTTGGCTCCACCAATAATGTTTTTTTATTATTTTTCAGGCGGTTAGAGAAAGTTGTCTGCCTAGCTGCCTAGCCCTTTCTGCCTAGGTCCAAGGGCCAGCCTTCCGGCCCCCGGTGTTTTTGATTCGGCTTTCCCGTCAGGCGCGCGAGACGCGGATGAGGCCCTGCTTCACGGCCTCCTGATAGCTGACCTCGCCGTGCCCCTCGAAGATCAACACAAGCTCGCCCCCTGGGCTGCGACGATGCGGGATGCCCGAGGCGGTCAGAGCGTCCTTCACGGCCTGCGGGTCCACGCGGTCAAGCGATTGCACGAAGCGTTCGGCCAGCCGGTCGAAGCCGGTTGCGTCGTTGGTCATCATCAGGTTGCGAACCGCCTGCTGCATCTCTCGGGACAGCTTCGGGTCGCCCTCGATGAAGTCCCCGAACAGGTCGCTGTCGTGAACGCCCATCGCCTCAACCCTGTCCATCACCGAGTCATAGAAGCCTGCATGTGCGGCCTCGATCTGGCGGGCAAGGTCGGCAGGTTCCGCCCCCGACTGGCGGGCCATGCGCTCGATCATCTCCGGGCCAACCTGTCCGGTCTCGACCAGCGCATTCAAGGCGGCCATCTGCGTTCCGGGCGGCAGCGACTCGACCAAGGCCGTCAGCGCGCCCTCGGCATCGTCAGAGGCGCGGAAGGTGTCGCCTTCGGGTTGCCCCTCCGGTGCCTGCTGGGTGGCCTCTGCGGCGCTCTCCCGGTCGCTCCCGGCATCGCCGCTAAAAGAAAAGCTGCCGTCCGGATTGCGGGCGATCAGGCCAAGGGTCGCGGCAAGGCCCATCTCCATCCGCTGACCCATGACCTCGACGGTATCGTTCGGGCGATAGGCGCGGCCCAGGACGGGAAAGCCCGTGGCGCTGCGGACGGTGCGTTCGACCCCTTCGCCTTGGGCAAGGTCGCCGCTGTTGACGGCCTGCCCGGCGCTGCCGGTGACAATGGCGTGGGTCTGACCGGTGCTGTCGTCGCGGCGATAAGTGATCTCGGACCCGCCCGTGCCGACCGTGGCGCGAATGTCGTTGTGGCGCTGTTCGGGGGCAAGGTTGCTGGCGCTGCTGCTGCCCGAGAAGCTGTCGGTGAATGCGTTGTATTCGGTGCCCATGATGGGGTTCCTTTCGGGGAAACTTGAAGATGTGCGAGATGGTGGGCCGCTGGGCGCGTCCAAGGCAGGCCCAGCGGCGGCAAGGTCAGGAGGTCACGTCGAAGCGGCGGCCCTCGGCAACCATCTGGTCACGCAAGGCGGCGGCCTCACGGGCGACTTCACGGGCATCGTAGCGGGCGCGGCGGCGCAATCCGGCGCGGGGTTCGCGTTGTTCGGTCGTCAGAAGGTTGCTGCGGCGCAGGTTCAGGCTGTCGCCATCGGCAAAGGATACTTGCTGACCTGCCCCCAACCCGAGGATGAGACGCGCCACGGTCACGGCATGGTTCTTCATCGGATACTCGGTGTAGGCATGAATACGCCCCCCACCAACATTGGTGGCGGTCCAGAGACCCCTGACGCCAAGTTCCTGCATCTCGAACCAGTCGGCGGCGTCAACCTTCGCATACATCGTTCCTGTGCTGTTGAGCGGGACAGACAGACAGTGCTTGCCGGTGCTGCGATCAAAGAACGGACGCGGGCGGCGGTATTGGCGAAGGCGACTGACGCGCGCAAGCGGCCCCCCGGTGAGGTGGGCGGTCGCCTCCTTGTCGATCAGGTCGCAATAGCTGTCGAAGGTCATGCAGCCCAGCGCGCGGGCACGGTCGGGGATGAGGCTTGCCAGCGTGACGGGAGCGGGGCCAACTGCGGGGGTCTCGATGCGGAGGGCGTTGCGGGAAAAGGCGTTCATGGGATGTCCTGACTTTCTGGGAATCGGGCAAGGAAAAGCCCCGTCAGGGCGAACCTGCGGGGCGTGTCGGGGGTGCTTCTTTGGGTTGCGTGGGCGGCTGCGGTGGGGCGCCGGGAAGGGTCAGCCTCAAGCTGTCCTTGAGCGGGTGCACGGCCCGTCAGGTCGTCGGGGCGTCGGGGTTGCTGGCGTCGGTCGGGTCGCCTTCGCCAATGACCAGCGATGCGCCATCGCGCGCCCAGCTTCCCGTGGGGGTGATGCTGGCGGCGATCATCTCACCGTGGCGGCGGCGCATCCTTGCAAGGCTCTCGCGGTGAACGCCGGTCGCGGTGATAATCTCGGCGTCCGTCAGCATGGGCGCACGGCGGACAAGCAGCCATGCGGCAGTGTTGGTCGGGTTGCTCATTGGGGTTCCTTTAAGCGGGTATGATGAGGTTGGCCCTGAAGTTGGCCGCGATGAATCGGATGCGCCTTCAGGGGGATGCTCATGGTGGATGTTCGGGAACGCTCTGCGTTGGAGACCCCATGATCTTGGTCTCTCCGAAGGCGAAGCCGATCTAAGGCGCGTGATGAGGTAAAACGAAGGTGCCCCTGCATCATGCAGGTGATGCTTCGGGTTCCCGTCATGGGGCACTGTTCAGGCTGGTTTTTTGATGATGGCCTCGATCAAGTTCAGCCCCTTCAGGGCACCTAGTGGGTTTCACTACTATGTATGCGGGGGGCGCGAATTAGCGGTCGCCAACCCTCGCGGTTGCATCATCCCCATGCCAGTATCGGCCCCAGCCTGGGTCTCGCATCGCGCGGGCCAGATCGCGCCAATCATAGTTGCCGGTGATCGGCTGCGGCCTGAAGCCTAGCCGCCCCTCGCGCTTGAGGCGCTGCCAGTGGGATTCCTTGATCGGGCCGTGAAAGTCCGCTTCAGGTTCCGCTACGATCTGCACTGGGCAGTTCGCCGCCAGGGCTGTCTTGATGCTGATGCCCCATCGTTTCCGGCAGTAGTCGTTAGCCTCCTTGGCGATGTTCAACACGTCGAAGTCATGGCTGTCGGGATAGAGCTTGCCGATGCCAGATGATCTGTCTGCGGTTAGCAAGCTGGGGTCTGTTAGAATGTTCCGCAGCTTGGCGTCACCATCCTTGGCCGCAGCGATGAGGCGGGAAACAAAGGGCGCACGCTTCCACGCGGGCAGGCGGTTGAGGTCATAGCAGAGGGACGCGGCGCGGCTGTAGTGGTCCCGATTGCGCTTGGCGTTCTCCACCTCTCGGGTTCCCCTCGCGCTGTGCCGCGTGGTCGCCTTCTGGCAGTCCCTACCGCAGAACCTCTGGCCCCTTCTTTTGGGTTGAAATTGCGCGCCGCACTTCGGGCAGGACGGGGCGTTGCTGTCCTGCGGTATCGCGTCGAAGGCCATCAACCAGCCACCTTTGCGGGGAACGTGCGGGTTGCCAGAACGGGCAGCGAGAGGTTCAGCGCGGCGGCGACAATCTCGGATTTGGTAATCGGCCTGCCGGTCCCCTCAACATGACGCTGGGCCAAGGCGTCAATGACCGAGGCCACCTCGGGGCGCATCCGGGCGGTTCCCCATTGGTCGCCGCTTCGCGTCTCGCCATTGGTTTCAGGAAGGTGGCGCGCGGACAGTTGGCGCAGGTCGGAGATGAACAGAGGCATGGTGCCGTCATTGCGGCGATTTGCTCGGCTGGGCATGGGCTTGTCCTTGAGGTTGATGTGGTGAAGGATGAAGGAAGGTGGCCCTGATCGTTCGACCTGGGGTGCTAGGGAAGGGGATGCGAACGGAGGCGTGAGACCGGGACGAGATACGAAAGCCGATTGACGCCCCGACACTGTGGCGCGGCGATGCAACATCGGCGCGGATATGAAGAAACCCGGAGGACATTCCTGCCGGGGCTTCGCTGTTTGTGCATAAGGTGGGGTTAATGTGACGGGATGCGCCTCAGCCCTCCGTGGCCGCATCAGCGATGATGCGATAGACGCTGGCCCTGCCGATGCCGACCTGCGTTGCAACCTCGGCGGCAGGCAAGCCCTCTGCGATAAGACGCAACACCTCCTCGGACTTGGCGCGGGCTGTCGGCTTGCGGCCCTTGTATTTGCCCTCGGCCTTGGCCTTGGCGATACCCTCGCGCTGCCGTTCCAACATGATCTCGCGTTCAAACTGTGCGATGCTGCCCAGCAGGTTCAACATAAGGCGCCCGTTCGGGGTGCCCGTGTCGATGGACATATCGAGGATGCGGAGGCTTGCTCCCTTGCCTTCGATCTCCTTCACGATCTCATTCAGATGGGCGACAGAGCGGGCCAGACGGTCCAGTTTGGAGACAACTAGAACGTCTCCCTTGCGGATGAACCGCAGGGCCTCAGCCAGTTTCTCGCGCTTCGCCGTATCGACCGACGAGACCTCCTCCTGATAGATGTCCTCGCAGCCTGCCGCGCGGAGGTTCCGAAGTTGCGCCTCAAGGCCAGCCTTCTGGTCCGTGGTCGAGGTGCGCGCATATCCAACAATCATGATCCCATTCCTTCCCACACGGGTCTTAGAGAATATGAGATGAATGTCTCAGAACGTCAATACCATTTGTGTGAGATAAGTTTCAGCCCTGCTAGCCTTGTCTCGCACTACCTTGCCCATGTGAGAAGATGAGCCATCAGTCGTTGCCCCAGAAGATCGCAACGAACGGGAATCGAAGGCTGCACTCCCCTGCCCCGTCGCGGTGAAAGGCGAATACCCCGGCATCGTGGCAACCGAGTGCATCGTCAGCCCATGCGCGGGTGCTGATGGTGGTCTGCCAGCGGCCAACGCGGAGGTGCCAAAAGTTGCGCGTGAAGTCTGCTGTGAAGGTCATTGCGTTGTCCCTTGTTCGATGATCGCGCCAACGCGGCGCGCATGACCGAGATAGGCCGCAGCGCAGTTCATTGTAAAGATTGAATAAAACTCCACATCCGGGACATTCCCGCCTGTGGAAATGAGGCACGGGCCAGAGGTTTCCGCGAAGGTGCCCCCACGGGGGAACCGCGTGTGCCTCTCATTCAATCCCCGACACTCGCACTTCTGCGTCGGAACATTCCGGCCCCTTCGGGAAAGCCCGCGCGGTGATCTTCTCGGATGGAACACCGTGGTTCGTGGCGAAGGATGTCTGTGAAGGGTTGGGGCTCCACAGCTCGGCGGGCGTGTCGGACATCCTTCGCCGCCTGAAACCCGAGCAAAAACAGAACCTCGGCAGGGGTCAGATTTCAAATCTGACAGTTCGGAAGGGTGTATTGGACCATCCGACCACACCCTCTGTCTATCTCATCACGCGCGGCGGGTTCAACGATCTGGTCCTCGAAAGCCGCAAGCCGGTGGCCCGTGAGTATCGCCAATGGGTGACCGATGAGGTTTTGCCCGCGCTTCAGGACACCGGCACGTTCACCGACAAGGGGCACGCTTGCAATATCGAGAAGCCTATGGAACGTCATGGTGATGGATAAAAAACACCTTCCCACCGTCTTGATGGGTGCCGCAATAGGCGCCGTGATTTGGGCGGCGGGCTTCGCTCTATTCCAGAATGCTACGCCCCCTGTAGGACACATGGCGACTGGCGCTCTAACCGGCGCAATACTTGCTTGGTGCTACCGCACGTTCTGATGCGGCAACCTCACGTCCCCCACGCAAGCCCTTCGCTGTCCCTCCGAGGCACCCCGCGCATAGACGCCAAAGGTCACGTCCTTCTTGTCTGGGGCATGACCGACTATTTCCGCGATGGTCTCCCTCGGGTGCCCCGCATGGCGTGCCTTGGTGGTGAACCAGCGCCGGGCGGAATGGAAGTTGACCAGTGAGCGGCGGGTGCCTTCGCGGCGATCATCCACGCCCACGGCCTCACGGAACCGCTTGAAGCGCTTCCCGAAGGTGTCCCCTGGATCGCGTTCGGTCGCCACTTCATGGAACAGCCATTGCTTGCCGATCTTGCCTGCTGTGCGGCGGGCGACGATCTCGGAGAGGTCGGGATGAATCGGAACCTTGCGGGCGGCTGACTCGGTCTTGCCCTGCTGAATGTCAAAGACCCCATCGTGGACTTCCTCGACCCACAGCGTCAGCACCTCGGCCAAGCGCATCCCCGACAAGAGGCTGATGGTCAGCGCATCGCGGATTTGGCTTTCCCATTCCGGGTTCTTCATCGGCCACGGCTCATAGAGAAGCCGCGATACCTCGGCATCGGTGAAGGCGCGTTCCTCGGCCTTCTTGCTGCCCCGCTCCACACGCTTGCCGGTCTGGATGGTCTGTTGCCCGTTCCACGGCCAGCCATCGTCAAGCGTGATGCCAGGCGGCAGTTGCACATGCCCGCGCCGGGCCAGATACTTCCAGTAGGACCGCAGCGCCGTGAGGTGCTTGGTCTGGGTTGCCGGGTGCATGGGGTCGATCTGTTCGCCCACATACTTGCCCGCCTGCCTGCGGTCGATCCTGTCCAGCGTGAGGCCCTTGGCATCGGCCCAGCGGGCGAACCTCAAGACCAGCCCCCGGCGCTCTCCGGTGGTCTTTGGGGCTAGCCCTGCGGTGTTCAGATAGGTTTCGAGATGATGCGCCACGGGTTCGCGGCCCGTGAAGGCGTTCGTGAAGGCGCTAGCCTCGGTGGGCTTCTTCTCCAAACGCTCGGTTTCATCCGCTGCCAAGTCTCGGATGAGGTCGGCGTTGTCGGCGTCGTCGGCGTCCAGATACTCGGCCAAGGCTTCCCGCATCAGCGCGCCCCGCTCGGCTGCCCCGAGGGTGGCCCGGTCGATGACCTTGGCGGGCTTCCATCCGGGCAGCTCAAGGCTCACCCTGCGGCCCGTCTTTATCTGTCGGAATTGCATGGCGGTCTGCGCTTCCAGTTCGTCACGGCGGCGCTTGGCCTCGATCACGTCAGCCGTGCGGAGGTTGACTCTGACGAACTTGGGTCCGCCGATCTTGGCGTGAACCGCGACAGGAAGTTGCTGGCGATACCAGAAAACATTGCCCTGCAACCACAGGTGCCGCTCTCCTCCGCGCTTGCTCTTGCCCGCCATTTCCCATCTTTCTGCCTAGGTCGTTCTGCCTATATATTCCAACAAAGCACCAGCGATACAAGGATTACAGAGGGATTTTGAAGACCGGTTTATCCTCCCCTTGGCTCCACCAATAATGTTTTTTCAATGAAACCAACAGCTTGCTGGCCTGATGCTGATACGCTGACAGCGCCATCCTGATAGCAGTCCGAGGGCCAGCCTTCCGTCCCCCGGTGCTTTCGTTTCGGCTTGCCTGTCAGGCGCGCGAGACGCGGATGAGGCCCTGCTTCACGGCCTCCCGATAGCTGACCCCGCCGTGCCCCTCGAAGATCATCACAAGCTCGCCCCCTGCGCTGCGGCAGTGCGGGGTGCCTGGCCGGTGCGCTTCAACACGATCTGTGAGGAAAACGAGAGCGAGCACCGCCTGACCAAGCCGAACCATCCGTGGGCCATTGGCCGGATCGAGAGGGTGAACAGCACGATCAAGGATGCGACCGTCAGGCGCTGTCACCACGATAGCCACAAGCAGCTGCGGGCGTCCTCGCCGAATTCGTCGCAGCTTATATCGCAGCTTGTATTGTCGTCCGCAGACTCCAAACCCTGAACGGTCTCTCACCCTGTGAATACACCTGAAAGGTATGGACCTCAGAGCGGGACAGATTGATCGTCAATACGATCCGCCAGATGCCGGGACCGAACATCCAGCCGGTGGGGGCTTGCACCCCCCGCGCGACTGACCACACTGATCCCATGACCAACAACCTGCGTGCTCCGCTCAGCCCCGAAATCCTGCCACACGGGCTGGACGGCCTGCTCGTGCGCTTTTCGCTGTCGCCCGACCCGCAGGCGATGGCGGCGGCGCGACGCCTGGCCGCCGATCTGTCCGAGCGCCCGCCTGCAGGCGCGGTCGAGATCGCGCCCGCGCTCGTCTCGTGCCTGCTGCGTTTCGATCCCGCACGGATCACACCCAGGCTTGAAGCCGATCTGCTGGCCCGCGCCCGCGCCGCGCTGGCCGATGCCGCGCCACCCAAGCCCCGCCGCCGCTGGACGCTGCCCACCGCCTTTGGCGGGGCCGAGGGGCCGGAACTGGCGCCCATCGCGCGGCAGCTGGGCTTGACGCCCCAACAGGCAGTGGCGCAGATCTGCGACACCGATCTGGCCGTGCTGGCCATTGGCTTCGCGCCCGGCCAGCCCTATCTGGGCCTGCTGCCCGAGGGCTGGAACCTGCCGCGCCTGCCCGAACTGGTGCCCGAAGTCCCTGCGGGCGCGGTGGTCGTCGCGCTGCGCCAGATCGTGATCTTCGGCAACCCCTCGCCCACCGGCTGGCGGCAGGTGGGCCGGATGGCCTTTCGCAGCTTCTGGCCCGACCGGGCGTCGCCGATGCCCCTTGCTCCCGGTGACGCGATCCGTCTGGCCCCTGCCCCCGCCGATCGAATCGCCGCGCTGCGCGCCGAACCGGACGGCATGGGCGGTGCTGTCTGCGAGACACTGCCATGACCTCGCTGATCCTGCGCGCGGTCTCGGGCCTGCTGAGCGTTCAGGACATGGGGCGCCCAGGCCATCTGGCGCGGGGCCTGTCGCGCGGCGGCGCGATGGACCGGCTGGCCCTGATCGAGGCGGCGGCCCTGCTGGCCAGCCCCACCCCCCTGCCCGCGATCGAGATGGCCGGCGCGGGCGGCCATTTTCAGGCCGAGGCGCCCTTGTGGCTGGCGCTGACGGGCGCGCCGATGCGTGCCACGCTGGATGGCCGCCCGGTCCCATGGCACGCCACGCTGCTGCTGAGGCCGGGCGAAGTTCTGACCATCGGTCCCGCCGAACAGGGGATGCTGGGCTATCTGACGCCTGCGGGCGGGATCGCGGGGCCGGACTGGCTGGGCAGCCGGTCCGCGCATCTCAGCATCGGGATCGGCGCGCCGCTTGCGGCGGGGGCGGTCCTGCCCTGCGGCCCCGACCCGGCGCCACAGCGCAGACCGCGCCTGATCCGGCCTCTGCCGCGATTTGGGGGCGGCACGCTGCGGATGATCGACGGTCCGCAGACCGCCCTTTTCGCGCCCGAGGAGCGCGCGGCCTTCCTGGCCGCGACCTTTCGCCGCGCACCGCGCAGCAACCGCCAGGCCATTGCGCTGGACGGCCCGCGCCCTTTCCAGGCCGAGGGCGCGCGGCAACTGGCCAAAGGGCTCGCCTCGGACGTGATCGGGCCGGGCGACGTGCAGATGACGGGCGACGGCGTGCCGACCGTGCTGATGGCCGAATGCCAGACCATCGGCGGCTATCCGCGGATCGGCACGATCCTGCCGGACGACCTGCCGCGTCTGGCGCAGACGCCGCCGGGCAGCGTAGTCCGTTTTCAGCACCTGACCCTGGCCCAGGCCCGCGCCGTCCATCGCAGCGAAGAAACGCTGCTGCGCGAGGCACGGGCGCGAACCGGGCCGCTGATCCGCGACCCCTCGACCATGCCGGACCTTCTGACCTATTCTCTGATCTCGGGCGTGGTGCGCGGGGACGAGGCGGACTAGATGCAGGTCGATCTGAACGCGGATATGGGCGAAGGCTTCGGCCCCTGGACGATGGGCGACGACGCGGCGTTGCTGAAGATCGTGACCTCGGCCAATATCGCCTGCGGCGCCCATGCGGGCGATCCTTCGGTGATGGCGGCGACGATGCGGCTGGCTGCGGCGCATGGCGTGGGGATCGGCGCGCATCCGGGCTTTGCCGATCTGCAGGGCTTTGGCCGCCGCCGCATGACCCTGTCGGCAGAGGAACTGGGCAACCTGATCGCCTGGCAGCTGGGCGCCGCGCAGGGCATCGCGCGATCCGTGGGCGCCGCGGTCCGGCACCTCAAGCTGCACGGCGCGCTGTCGAACATGGCCAGCGAAGACCCCGCCATCGCGCGGGCCTGCTATCAGGCCGCGCTGCGCGTGGACCCCGACATCATCCTGGTCGTGCTGGCCGCGACCCCGATGCAGGCCGTGGCCGAGGAACTGGGCGCACGCCATGCCACCGAGATCTTCGCCGACCGCGCCTATCGCGACGACGCGACGCTGGTGCCGCGCGACCAGCCCGGCGCGGTGCTGCATGACCTGGAAAAGATCGGCCCGCGCATCGAACGGATGCTGCGCGCGGGCGCGATCATCGCGCAAGGCGGCCGGCAGATCCCCTGCCGGATCGACACGATCTGCCTGCATGGCGACACCCCCGGCGCAGTCGCCATGGCCCAGGGCCTGCGCGACCACCTGACCGGCCAGGGCATCCGGCTGCGGATGATGGCAAGCTGACCGTCCGGCTCACGTTCTCGTGATTTTACGCCGAAAAAGCGGCCCTGTCCCGTAACTTCTTGCACAGGCGGTCCTGATCCCATGTCGGGGCCGCCCAACAGGGGGCGACCAAAGGCATGACATTCAAGACCCGGACCAATCTGGCCATCCTGCTGGTGCTGGTCGCCGCGCTGGCCCTGGGCTGGTGGCTCTGGCCGCTGATCAGCCAGCCCGAGCGCGTCCGCGATCTGGTCCCCTTGGCCGAGACGATGCGGGCCGAGCGGCCTGTCCTGGTCATCGCGCTCTATTTCCTGGCCTATGTCGCGGTGGCAGCCCTGTCGCTGCCGCTGGCGGTCTGGATGACGCTTGGCGCGGGCGCGCTGTTCGGGCTGGCGGCCGGGGTGGTGGTGGTCTCGCTGGCCTCGACGCTTGGTGCGGTGCTGGCCTTTCTGGCCGCGCGCCACCTGCTGCGCGAACGCGTCCGCGCCCGGCTGGGTGACCGGGCCGGGGGGATCGAGGCCGGCCTCAGGCGCGATGGGGCGTTCTATCTGTTTTCGTTGCGGCTGATCCCGGCGTTGCCCTTCTTTGCGGTGAACCTGCTGATGGGTCTGACGCCGATCCGGGTCTGGACCTATGCCTGGGTCAGCCTGGTCGGGATGCTGCCCGCGACGGTGCTGTATGTGAATGCGGGCAGGCAGCTTGCGCGGATCACCACTCCATCGGACGTGCTGTCGCCCGCGATGATCGCATCCCTCGCCGCGCTGGCAGTCTTTCCCTGGATCGCGCGTTGGGCGCTTGGCCGCCGGAGACGCCGCCAGCTGGAACGCGGCGCCAATCGGCCACGCAGCTTTGACCGCAACGTCATCGTGGTCGGCGCGGGCTCGGCGGGGCTGGTGGCGGCCAATGTCGCGGCCTCGGCCGGGGCGCAGGTCACCCTGGTCGAGGCCCGGCGCATGGGCGGCGATTGCCTGAACACGGGCTGCGTGCCCTCGAAGGCGCTGATCGCCAGCGCCAAGGTCGCCCACAGCGCCCGCAACGCCGCCCGCATGGGCATCGCCGCCGGCCCGGTCCAGGTGGATTTCCCCGCCGTCATGGCCCGCGTCAATGCCGCCATCGCGACCATCGCCCCCCATGACAGCCCCGAACGCTATCGCAGCCTGGGCGTCGAGGTCATTGCGGGCCGGGCAAGGCTGGCCGATCCCTGGACCGTCGAGATCCAGTTGCCCAACGGGATGACGCAGCGCCTGACAGGCCGCGCGATCATCCTTGCGACCGGTGCAGCGCCGGTGATGCCCGACCTGCCCGGACTGGCCGAGGCCGGCGCGCTGACCTCGGAAACGCTGTGGGACAGGCTGGCTGCGCGCGGCAGCGTGCCGCCGCGCCTTGTGGTGCTGGGGGGCGGGCCGATCGGGCTGGAACTGGCGCAGGCAATGGCACGGCTGGGATCGGCCGTCACCGTCATCGAGGCCGCGCCCCGCCTGCTGCCGCGCGAGAGCGACGAGACCGCACGCCTTATCGCCAACGCGTTGATGGCCGATGGTGTGGCGCTGCGGACCGGGGCGCGTGCGCTGGCCGCTGGGACCAATGGCGCCGAACGCTGGCTGGAAATCGACGAGGGCGGCGCGACAAGCCGGCTGCCCTGCGACGAGATCCTGGTAGCGGTCGGCCGCAAACCCCGGGTCGAGGGGCTGGGCCTTGACAAGCTGGGCATTCCGGTCGGCGCCACGGTCGAGACGAACGACTATCTTCAGACGATCTGGCCGAATATCCTTGCGGCGGGCGACGTGGCGGGGCCGTGGCAATTCACCCATGCGGCGGGCCATCAGGGCGCGCAAGCGGCGCTGAATGCGCTGTTTGGCCATCTCTGGCGGCTCAGGGGAAAACCCCAGGCGATGCCGCATGTGACCTTCACCGACCCGCAGATCGCCCGGATGGGCCTTGGCGCGCACGAGGCCGAAAAGCGCGGCGTCGCGCATGAGGTGACACGCTATCCGCTGGCCTCGCTGGATCGCGCCATCGCCGAGGGCGCCACCGGCGGCATGGTCGAGGTCGTGACCGCCAGGGGCCGCAGCAAGGTTCTGGGCGTCACCATCATCGCCCCCGAGGCGGGCGAGATGCTGGCCCCCTTCGCGCTGGCGATGCAGAACGGGCTGGGCCTGTCGCGGATGCTGTCCACCATCCTGCCCTATCCCACCTGGTCCGAGGCCACCCGAAATCTGGCGGGGCAATGGCGGCGCGCCCGGTTGAACCCGCGCCTGCTGGCGATGCTGGCGCGCTATCACGGCTGGAGGCGCGCATGATCGACGCTGCCCTGCAACCCCTGCAACGGCGCATGTTGGCGCCGGTCGCCAGCCGCATGGCGCAGGCGGGGATCTGTGCTGACCATGTGACGATCCTGGGCTTCGTCATCGGGCTGGCCGCGGTCGCGGCGCTGGCGATGCAGGCCTATCTGCTGGCACTGGTGCTGCTGCTGGCCAACCGCCTGGCCGACGGGCTGGACGGCGCCATCGCGCGACAGGGCCGCCCCACCGATAGGGGCGCCTTTCTGGATATTGCGCTGGATTTCGTCTTTTATGCACTGTTTCCCCTGGGCTTTGCCATCGGCCAGCCGGAACAGGCGCTGCCCGCCGCCGTGCTGATCGCGGCCTTCGTCGGCACGGGCTCGTCCTTTCTGGCCTTTGCCGCCATTGCCGCGCGGCGCGGACCGATGCCTTCGCGCCACGGTCCCAAGGGCATCCATTACCTTGGCGGGCTGACCGAGGGCGCCGAGACCATTGCCGTCTTTGTGCTGATGTGCCTCTGGCCCGCAGGTTTTGCCACGCTGGCCTATCTGTTTGCCGCCGCATGTCTGCTGACCACGCTGACGCGCTGGCATCAGGGGTGGCTGGCCTTTTCGCCCGAAGATGACCGACCGGAACGAAAGGAATGAACGATGATTTCAGCCCGCCTGCTGGCGCTGGCCCTTGGCCTCAGCCTCGCCGCCCCCATCCATGCCCAGACGAAAGATTGGCAGGCCGTCCTTGACGAGGCGCGGGGGCAAAATGTGTTCTGGCACGCCTGGGGTGGTGATGCGCGCACCAATGCCTTCATCGAATGGGTCAGCGCCCAGACCAGCCAGCGCTACGGCGTCACCGTCACGCAGGTCAAGCTGTCGGACACCGCCGAGGCCGTGACGCGCGTCCTGTCGGAAAAGGCGGCGGGCCGGGATGAGGGCGGGGCCGTGGACCTCATCTGGATCAACGGGCCGAACTTTCTGGCGATGAAGGAACAGGGCCTTCTGCATGGCCCCTTTGTCGCGGACCTGCCCAATGCGCGTTACCTTGACCTCTCGCCCGAGGCGCCGGCTTCGGTCGATTTCACCGTCCCGGTCGAGGGGATGGAAAGCCCTTGGCGGCTGGCGCGTTTCGTCTTTGTCCATGACAGCGAACGCGCCCCCGAACCGCCTCGCAGCATGGCCGAATTCGTGACCTGGGCCGAGGCCAATCCGGGCCGCATGACGCATCCGGCCGTATCGAACTTCATGGGCGCGACCTTCCTGAAGCAGGCGCTTGTCGAACTGGCCCCCGACCCTGCCATGCTGCAGGAACCCGCCACGCCCGAGACCTTCGAGACCGCCACCGCACCGCTATGGGAATGGTATGACGCGCTGCGCCCCAACCTCTGGCGCGAGGGCCGCACCCTGCCCGAAAATCAGGGAGTTCAGCAGCAATTGCTGAACGATGGCGAAATCGACATCGCGATGTCCTTCGATCCGGCCTCGACCGCCGCCGCCATCGCCGAGGGGCTTCTGCCCGACACGGCCCGCGTCTTCGTGACCGAAGGCGGCATGATCGGCAATGTCAGCTTTGTGGCGATCCCCTACAATGCCGCGAACAAGGCGGGTGCCAAGGTCGTGGCCGATTTCCTGATCTCGCCCGAGGCGCAGGCGCATATGCAGGACATCACGGTGCTGGGCTCGTTCTCGGTCCTCGACCCCGCCCGTCTGGATGCCGAGGCGCAGGCGCTTTTCGACGCCCTGCCGACCGCCGAGGCCCTGCCCCGGCTGGAGGATCTGGGCCCTACCCTGCTTGAGCCCCATGCCAGCTGGATGACCCTGCTGACCGAGGAATGGTCGCGCCGCTACACGCAATGAGGGCCGTTCCCGCGCTGCTCCTGGCCGCGCTGGTCGCGCCCGTCGTGCTTGGGCTGTGGCAGACGGGGCGGGCGGCCTTTGGCATCATGCCCGCCCTAGGCCGCGAGACGCCGTCGCTGGAGCCCTGGCGCCAGCTTTTCGCCTTGCCCGGACTGGGCGGCAGCATCCGGCTGTCGCTGGTCAGCGGGCTGGGGGCGGCGATCCTGTCGCTGCTGATCGCGCTGGCGCTGGTGCAGGCGCTGCAGGGGCGGCTGTCGGCGGCACGGGCCGCGCGCTGGCTGGCGCCGTTCCTGGCGGTGCCACATGCCGCGCTGGCCATCGGCATGGCCTTCCTGCTGGCGCCCTCGGGCTGGATCGCACGCGCCCTGGCGCCGCTGATGGACTGGACGCGCCCGCCCGGCGCCGCCAGCGTCAACGACCCGTGGGGCATGGCGCTGATGCTGGGGCTGATGGTCAAGGAGATCCCGTTCCTGATGCTGGTGATCCTGGCCGCGCTTGGGCAGGTGCCGCTGGCGCGGATCATGGCGATGGGGCGGGCGCTTGGCTACGGGCCGGGGGCGGTCTGGCTGCGGCTGGTCCTGCCCGCGATCTGGCCGATGCTGCGCCTGCCCTTCTGGGTGGTGCTGGTCTATTCGGTCTCGAATGTGGATATGGCGATCATCCTCGGCCCGGCCAATCCGCCGGTTCTGGGGGTCGCGGTCACGCGCTGGTTCGTCAGCCCCGATCTGGCGATGATCCTGCCCGCATCCGCCGGGGCGATCCTCCAGGCGGGGCTGGCGGGCGCGGTCATCGCCGCCGCCTGGGGGGCCGAGCGTCTGGCCGCGCGCCTTGGGCCGGCCTGGCTGGCACGCGGCGGGCGCGGTCCGGCTGGCGCGCCGGGCTGGATGGCGGGCGCGGTGTTGCGCCTGGCCGCCATGGCCGGGCTTGTGCTGATGGCGGCGGGACTGCTGGCCATGGCGGCGCTGGCGATCTGGTCGCTGGCCTTTCGATGGCCCTTTCCGTTGATCCTGCCCGAAGCCTGGTCGCTGAACGCCTGGTCCATGACCGCGCCGGGCTGGCGGCGGGCGCTGATGACCTCGGTGCTGCTGGCGGGGACGACGGCCAGCCTGTCGCTGGCGCTGGCTGTCGCATGGCTTCAGGCCGCGCCCGCGCGGATGCGCGCGGAATGGCTGATCCTGCTGCCGCTGCTGGTGCCGCAGATCGGGTTCCTGCATGGACTGAACGTCGTCTTCCTGCGCGCCGGGCTTCAGGCCGATCTGCTGGCGGTGGGCATGGGGCAGATGCTGTTCGTCTTTCCCTATGTGCTTCTGTCGCTGTCGGGGCCGTGGCGGGCGGTGGACCCGCGCCTGATGCGGACGGCGGCGGCACTTGGGGCGGGACCGTGGCGGCGGCTGGTCGCAGTGCGCCTGCCCGTCCTGCTGCGCCCGCTGCTGACCGCCTGGGCCATCGGCATCGCCGTGTCAGTCGCGCAATACCTGCCGACGCTGTATCTGGGCGCGGGGCGCGTGGCGACCCTGACGACCGAGGCCGTGACGCTGGCCTCGGGGTCGGACCGGCGCGTCTCGGGCGTCTATGCCAGCCTTCAGGCGCTGGTGCCGCTTTTGGCCTATGCCTGCGCCTTCGTGATCCCCGCATGGTGGCACCGCGACCGCCGCGCCCTTGCCGGAGCCTTTCGATGAGCCTGATCCTCGAACACGTCACCATCACCCGACCCGACGGCGCGAAGTTGATCCGGGGCCTGACGCTGAACGTCGCGCCGGGATCGGTGACGACCGTGATGGGGCCCTCCGGCATCGGCAAATCGACGCTGCTGGACGCGATCGCGGGCAGCCTTGCGCCTGGATTCGCGCTGTCGGGCCGGATCACGCTGAACGGGCGCGACCTGACCGCCCTGCCGCCCGAACGCCGCCGCATCGGCCTGATGTTCCAGGACGCGCTGCTGTTCCCGCATCTGAGCCTTGCGGGCAATCTGGCCTTTGGCCTCGACCCGCGCATCCGGGGCCGGGCCGCCCGCGCGCAGGCGGTCGATGAGGCCTTGGCCGAGGCCGGTCTGGCGGGCCTTGGCCTTCGCGATCCGGCGACCCTGTCGGGCGGTCAGAGGGCGCGCGCGGCGCTGATGCGAACGCTGCTGGCCGCCCCCGAGGCGCTGCTGCTGGACGAGCCTTTCGGCAAGCTGGACATGTCCCTGCGCGACGAGATCCAGCGCTTTGTCTTCGACCATGCCGCCGCACGGGGCGTGCCGGTGCTGTTGGTCTCGCACGATCCGCAGGACGCGGCGGCGGCGGGCGGGCCGGTGGTCGCGCTGGCCTAGCATCGCCCGCGCGCCATGAAGCCCCGGTCGATCCGGTCCTTCAGCCGCCACAAAAGCGCGCTGCCCCCGGCCCCGCCAAGCGCCAGCCCGCGCCAGAGCGCGATTGCCCGACGCTCGCCCAACGAGACCAGCTTGAGGAAATCGCGCTGCGGGTGATGGGGCCGGGGCGGACGGCCAGCGACCAGCGCGGCAAGGTTATGGGCGAGATCCGGCCCCTGACGCACGGCATGGACGCCCGCCTTGGGGCGCGGGCTGGCCAGCATCTCGGCGCAATCGCCCACGGCCAGGATATGCGGATATTCGGGATGCTGAAGCGTGGGGCCGACCGGAACGAAGCCGCGCGCATCGGTCAGGCCCGACACGGCAAGCCAGCCATGCGGCCGCGCGCCCGCCGCACCAACGATCAGGTCGGCGCCCTCGATGCGGCCATCGGCCAGATGCAGGGCGTCGGCCTCGACCCGCGCGACGGCAGAACCGGTCAGGATCCCGATTCCGCGCCGCTCCAACGCCCCTACCACCATCGCACGCGCACGCGCGCCAAGACCCGGCAGGGGCTGGGCGTCCCCCTCGATCAGCGTGACGCGGGCGTCGGGTCCAAGCCGATGCGCCATGGCCAGCGCGATCTCGGCGCCGCCGAGACCGGCGCCGATTACCGCCACACGCGGCGCAGGCAGAGCCTTGGCCAGCCAGCGCGCCCAGCCCTCGGAAAAGGTGCCCAGAGGCTTGACCGCCAGGGCATGATCCGAGAATCCGGGCAAGGCATCCAACCGGGCGTGAGCGCCGATATCCAGCGACAGCAGGTCGAAATCGTGCCAAGCCCCGCCGATCCTGACGCGCCGCCGGACGGGATCGACGGCATCGGCGGCGGCCTCGATCCGCGTCACGGCGGCGCGGTCGCACAGGCGCGGCAGGTCGATCATCAGCGCGCGCGCGGGATAATGGCCCGCGACATGACCGGGCAACATGCCGCTATACCATACCTCTGACCCCGGATCGGCCAGCAGGATCGGCCCTCTCGGACGGCAGGACGGGCGCGCGGCCCACAAGCGCAGGACGCCGATATGGGCATGGCCGCCGCCAAGCAGGATGATCCGCATGAGCCGTCTCCCTCTTGCAGGTTTGTGTCACTTTCCCGTGATGGCAACACGGCAAGGGACGCGCCTTCGTATCTGATATAGAACAGATACGGAGGCGCCCCATGAAACGACGCATGGCCTTGGCCATCCTTGGAACCGCGTTGGCTGCCCCATGGGTCGCGCGCGCGCAGGCCGCGATGCTGGCCTTTGACGGAAACTGGCAGGCGCTGACCTTTCCGCGCCTGACCCCGACGCGCTACGCGCTGGAAGGCCCACGTCTAGGCATCGCCGCCGATCAGAGCTCATCCCTGATCTATCGTGCGCTGGACCCCTCGCTGCGTGGCGCGCGGCAGGCGCGCTGGAACTGGTCCGTCAGCGAAAGCGTCCCCGCGACCGATCTGACGCGAAAGGGGGGCGATGACCGCAACATCGCGCTGTATTTCATCTTCATGGATGCGGCCTCGGCCCAGAGCCTGCGCCCCGGCACCAGTCCGCAGCGGCTGCTGTCGAACCGCTCGGCGCGGGTGGTGATGCATGTCTGGGGCGGCAATCACGCGCCGGGCAGCATTTTGCCCAGTCCCTATATGCGCGGGCGTGGCGTGACCATCGTGCAGCGCCCGGCGGGAACCGGTGAAGGCAATGTGACCACGGATCTGGCGCGCGACCATGCCCGCGCCTTCGGCCCGACGCCAGAGGCACTGGTCGGCGTTGCCGTCTCGGCCGACAGCGATGACACGGGGACTCGGGTGCGGGCCAGTATCAGCAATCTGACCCTGAGCTAAGGACCAGAACCACTTTCCGGCTCTGCGGCCAGAAAATGGTGAAATAAGGAAGTCTTGCACCCCTTTCAGGCCAAGCCCAGAACAATGTTCCAGAACTTGCCTGCCGGCCGCAACGGTGGTCGGGCGCGCGCGCGGCCACTTGGTCCGTTATTCGCCGATCCTCTTGCGCGCGCGATGGCGGCGCCCTTGTCGGCGCGCGGGGGCCGCTCTAGCTGCATCGGCACAGCATCAGAGAGGCGCCATGTCCATCACCATCAGCGCGATGACAAAGCGGTTCCACAAGACCGACGTTCTGCGCGGCATCGACCTTGACATCGCGCCGGGCGAACTGGTCGCGCTGCTGGGGCCGTCAGGGTCCGGCAAGACGACGCTGCTGAAGATCATCGCAGGGCTGGAATGGCCCGACGCGGGCAGCCTGACCGTGAACGGGGCCGACTGGCTGCAATTGGCCGCCCGTGACCGCCGCGTCGGTTTCGTCTTTCAGCATTACGCGCTGTTTCCGCACATGACGGTGCGCGACAACCTCGCCTTTGGCCTGAGCGTGCGCCCGCGCGCCGAGCGTCCCGGCAAGGCCGCCATCACAGCCAGGGTCGATGAACTGCTGCATTTTCTTCAGATCGCGCATCTGGCCGACCGCTATCCCGCGCAACTATCGGGTGGCCAGCGCCAGCGCGTCGCGCTTGGCCGGGCGCTGGCGATCCAGCCGCGCCTGCTTCTGCTGGACGAACCCTTCGGCGCGCTTGATGCAGCGATCCGGCGCGACCTTCGCCGCTGGCTGCGCGGCGTCCATGAAGCGACCGGATCGACCACGATCTTCGTCACCCACGATCAGGAAGAGGCCTTCGAACTGGCCGACCGTGTCGTGGTGATGGGCGAGGGCCGCATCGCCCAGATCGGCCATGCTGACGAAATCCACGATCACCCCGCCAGCCCCTTCGTCGCCCGCTTCATGGGCGCGACGGTCGAACTGCCGGTGACGCTGGCACAGGGCCGTGCCCTGGCGCCGGGGCTGGACCTGACCGCCCTGCCCCGCCGTGCCCTGCCCGACGGTGCGGCGACGCTGTTCGCGCGCCCCGCCGACATCCGCGCCCTGCCCGACGCGGCAAGCCCCTGGCGCGTGGCGCAAGTCAGCTCGACCGGGGCCGAGCTGCGCCTGATCCTCAGCCATCCCGACCTGCCCGAAGCCGAGGCCGTGATGCCCCGCCGCGGCACGGCGCCCCTGCGCCAGGGCGACGCCGTCGCGCTGCGGATCGAGGCTGCCGCGCTCTTTCCCGCCAGCCGCCGCGAGGCCCCGCCCGCGCCCCAATCCGACAACCCCAAGAAAGAGATCGCCCGATGAAAACGCCGCTTCTGGCCACCGCCCTGGCCCTGACCCTCGCCGCCCCCGCCGCAGCCCAGGATCGCCTGCTGAATGTCAGCTATGACATCGCTCGCGAATTGTTCGAGGCGCTGAACCCCGCCTTTGCCGAACACTGGCAGGCGGAAACGGGCCGCACCGTGACCATCGACCAGAGCCATGGCGGATCGTCCCGTCAGGCCCGCGCCATCCTGGAAGGGCTGGCGGCCGATGTCGTGACATTCAACCAGGAAACCGATATCGACGTGCTGGCCGAGGGCGGCCTGTTGCCCGCGGAATGGCGCGACCTGCTGCCCAACGGCGCCTCGCCCTACTACTCGCTGCCCGCCTTTCTCGTTCGGCAGGGCAATCCCAAGGCGATCGAGGATTGGGACGATCTGGCCCGCGAGGACGTGGCACCGGTCTTCCCCAACCCCAAGACCAGCGGCAATGCGCGCTACACCTATCTGGCGGCCTATGCCTACGGGCTGGCGCAGAATGGCGGCGATCACGAAGCGACCCAGGAATTCGTGCGCCAGATCTTTGCCAGCGTGCCGGTCTTCGACACGGGCGGGCGCGCCGCGACCCAGACCTTTGCGGAACGCGGCATCGGTGACGTGCTGGTGACCTTCGAGGCCGAGACCGCCCAGATCGCCGAGGAATACGCAGCCCAGGGCTTCGAGCGCGTGACGCCCTCGATGAGCCTTTTCGCGGCCTTCCCGGTCGCGGTCGTGTCCCAGAATGCCGAGCGCAACGGCTCGACCGAGGTGGCGACGGCCTATCTGGAATGGCTCTATTCCGCCGATGCGCAGCGCATTCTTGGCAATTTCGACTATCGCCTGACTGACGAGACCGTGGCCGCCGAATTCGCGGACAGCCTGCCCCAGGTCGAATTGGTCACCGTCGATGATGTCTTTGGCGGATGGGACGCGGTGCGCGCCGAGCATCTGGCCGATGGCGGCATCCTGGATCAGGTCTTCGTCAATCAATGATAACGGCGGCCGCCCCCATCCGCGCCAGACGCGTCCTGCCGGGCTTCACGCTGAGCCTTGGCACGACGCTGCTTTATCTGGTGCTGATCGTGCTGATCCCGATTGTCGCCCTGATCCTGAAAGGGGCCGAGATCGGCCCCGCCCGATTCTGGGCCATCGTCAGCAGCGACCGCGCGGTGGCGGCCTTCCGGATCACGCTGATCGCGGCGGCCATCGCCACGGTCTTCAACGCCATCTACGGCCTGCTGATGGCCTGGGTGCTGACCCGCTACGACTTTCCGGGCAAACGCCTGCTGGACGCGCTGATGGACGTGCCCTTCGCGCTGCCGACGGCTGTGGCGGGGTTATCGCTGACGGCGCTGTTCTCGGCGAATGGCTGGTTCGGCGCGGTCCTGCACCCGGCCGGCATTCCGGTCGTTTACACGATCTGGGGCATCGCGCTGGCCATGGCCTTCACCTCGGTCCCCTTCGTGGTCCGAACGGTGCAGCCGGTGCTTGAAGATCTGGACCAGTCGCTGGAAGCGGCCGCCGAAACGCTCGGCGCGCGGCCCTGGCAGATCTTCGCGAAGGTCGTCTTTCCGGCAATCCTGCCGGCCTGGCTGGCGGGCTGCACGACGGCCTTCGCGCGGTCGCTCGGCGAATTCGGCGCCATCGTCTTCATCGCGGGCAACCTGCCCTTTCAGACCGAGATCGCGGCCCTGCTGGCCTATATCCGGCTGGAGGAATTCGACTATAACGGGGCCGCCGCGATCGCGCTGGTGCTTCTGGGCTTCGCGCTGGTCCTGCTGGTCGCATCGAACCTGCTGCAGACCTGGGCGGCCCGCCACCGCGAGGCCCTGAGATGAGCGCCGCCACCCGCCCTGCCAGCCCCGGTGCCAAGGCGCTGGTCGCCATCGCCGCGACCCTGACGATTCTCTTCGTCGCGGCACCTCTGGCCTATATCTTCGCCCGCGCCTTTTCGCAGGGGTGGCAGGTCTATATGTCCAACATCCTGAACCCGATGACGCTGCACGCGATCTGGCTGACCAGCATCGTGGCGCTGGTCGTGGTGCCGCTGAACGTGGCCTTCGGGATCGCCGCGGCCTGGGCTGTGGCCAGGCACCGCTTCCCCGGACGCGGCATCCTGGTCACGATGATCGAGATTCCCTTCTCGATCTCGCCGATCATCGCGGGCATCTGCTACCTGCTGCTCTACGGGCGTCAGGGGCTGCTGGGGCCGTGGCTCCAGGCCAATGACATTCAGGTGATGTTTGCGCTGCCCGGGATCATTCTTGTGACGATGTTCGTCACTGCCCCCTTTGTCGCGCGGGAGGTGCTGCCCTTGATGCAGGCGCAAGGCAGCGAACAGGAACAGGCTGCGGTGACGCTCGGCGCATCGGGCTGGCAGGTCTTCCGCCGGGTGACGCTGCCCAATATCAAATGGGCGCTGCTTTACGGCACGGTGCTTTGCACGGCGCGCGCCGTGGGCGAATTCGGCGGCGTCTCGGTCGTGTCGGGCAATATACGCGGACAGACCAACACACTGCCCCTGCATGTCGAGTTGCTGTTCAATGACCTGAACGCGGTCGGCGCCTTTGCTGCGGCCTCGGTCCTGACGCTGATCGCCCTGATCGCGCTGGCGGTGAAGTCGCTTCTGGACGCGCGCCGCGCATAGTAAGCAATGGCGGGGGGCTTGCCTTCACGGCCCCATCGAGGGGCCGCGAAGGCAGTCGGGGCCAAGGGCCCCTCCGGGCAACAGCCTTTTGCCTTGGTCCCAATATCCCCGGGGAATTCGGCAAGGCCGGATGGGGGCAGCGCCCCCCTGCCCGCTCTCCGGCGGGCGTGACCCGCAATGTTACGAGTCCAGCTGCGTCACGGTTCTTGCGCCCTTGGCAATCTCGATCCGGCGGGGTTTCAGAGCCTCGGGAACCTCGCGCAGCAGATCAATGTGCAACATGCCGTCCACGTGGCTGGCGCCCTCGACGCGCACATGATCGGCCAGCGTGAAACGGCGCTCGAAGGCGCGGGTGGCGATACCGCGATGCAGATAGGTGCGGCCCTCGTCCTCATCGGCCTTGCGGGCCGAGACGATCACCGCGCCATCGCGCATTTCGACATTCAGGTCATCGGCGGAAAAGCCTGCGACCGCGATGGAAATTCGATAGCTGTTCTCGCCCGTCTTCTCGATATTATAGGGCGGATAGGTCGGGGCGGCGACATCTGCGGTCAGAACGCGGTCCATCAGGTCGGCCAACCGATCAAAACCGACCGAGGCGCGGTAGAGCGGGGTCAGGTCCAGGCTACGCATGGTCTCATCCTTCTACAAGCGATGCGATAGGGTGCCCCCCGATCATCCGGGCGGGCGCAGGGACGGTGCCGTCACGGCCACCGGTGCCCTGAATCTAGGCGCGGAAAATCCTGGTTCAAGCCCTCCCGGCGGGCTCCAGCGCGCGCGGAGGCGGACCGCCCGTCGCCCAGTCCAGCAGCTCGACCGTGTGCACCACCGGCAGGTCCGTGCCGCTGCCGATCTGCATCATGCAGCCGATATTACCCGCCGCGATCACCTGCGGCGCGAGCGCCTGAAGCGAGGCGACCTTCCGCGCCTTGAGTTCCTGCGACAAGTCTGGTTGCAGGATGTTGTAGGTTCCCGCCGATCCGCAGCAGAGATGCGCATTCGCAGGCTCGGCCACCTGGAAGCCCGCCCGGGTCAGCAGATCCTTGGGCGCGCTGCGGATCCTTTGGCCGTGCTGAAGCGAACAGGCCGAGTGATAGGCCACGCGCAGCCCCTGGCTTTCGGTGGCGCGGATCTCGGGCAGGCCCAGCCCATCCAGAAACTCGGTCACGTCGCGCGCCAGCGCAGCGACACGGCGAGCCTGGGCTTCAAGTGGGTCGCCTGCGAACAGATGGCCGTAATCCTTCAATGTGGTGCCGCAGCCAGACGTGTTGATGATCACCGCATCAAGCGGGCCTTCGGCCTCGGCCGCCAGAAGGCGGTTGATGCTGTCGCGGGCACGGGCCTTGCCGTCGGCCTCGTCGCCCATGTGCAGGGTCAGCGCGCCGCAGCAGCCGAAGGCTTGCGGGATCACCACATCGCAGCCCGCCCGGCGCAGCAGACGGATCGTCGCGTCGTTGATATCGGTGTTCAGCGCCCTTTGCGCACAGCCGATCATCAGCACCACGCGCGCCCGGCGCGGGCCGATTGCGGGAAAGGTCTGGCCGTCATCGTTGCGGCTGACCGGGGGGATCTGCTTCGGCGCCATCGCGATCATGGCACGCAGGCGACGATCGGGCATCAGCCGCGCGAAGGGCCGCGCGATCCGCGCCCCCAGCAGCGCCAACCGGAACCGGCCCGGATGGGGCAGGACCAGCTTCAGCACCCGGCGCAACGCGCGTTCGCGCCAGGGGCGGCGATAGGTGGCCTCGATATGCGCGCGCGCATGTTCCAGCAGATGCGCGTAATGCACGCCCGAGGGGCAGGTCGTCATGCAGCTGAGACAGCCCAGGCAGCGGTCGATATGCCTGACCGTGCGTTCATCGGCCGGCCTGCCCTTTTCCAGCATGTCCTTGATCAGGTAGATCCGCCCGCGCGGGCTGTCCAGTTCGTCGCCCAGAACCTGATAGGTCGGGCAAGTCGCCGTGCAGAAGCCGCAGTGAACGCAGGTCCGCAGGATCTTGTTCGAGCGCGCGACCAGGGGATCGGCCAGTTGCTCGGGCGTGAAATGGGTCTGCATCAGTCACATCCCTCGAAGATGCCGCGAGGGTCGAAACGCGCGCGAAGCTCGGTGTTCAGCCGCCGCGTCACCGGGTCGGTGGCCGGGATCAGACCCGGCGCGGCCCCCGTCACGCGGCGCGCATGGCCGTCAAAGGGCGGCAGATCGGGCGCGCTGCCCGCAGGCAGCGCGACATGGATCAGCGCGCCGCCCCAATCCAGCGACAGGGGTTGCGGCAGGTTTGCCAGAATGGCGGGCGCCTGCGACGGGCGGCAGAGGATGCGCCAGGTCTCAAGGGCAGGATCACGGCCGACGGCATGAAGAAGCGGCCAGGGATCGTCCTCGGCCTGCTCGACCCGACCAAGGGCGGCGAGGCGGGCACTCAGCGAGGCCGCGCGTTCGGCGACCGACCCCGCCAGCCCTTCCAGCCGCAGCAGCGCGCCGCGTCCGGGCAGCCAGGCCGCGCCCGACACGTCCCACGCGCCGCCAAGTGCCAGGGTCAGGGCCGGGATGGCGGCGGCGGCATCCAGATCGGGCAGGCTCAGCGTGACGCGGGCGGGCGGAATCGGCGCGGTGCGAAAGGTCAGTTCGGTCAGAACGCCCAGCCGGCCCCGGCTGCCCGCCATCAGCTTGACCAGGTCATAGCCGGTCACGTTCTTCATCACCCGCCCGCCATTGCGGATGATGTTGCCTTCGCCGTCGATCATGCGGATGCCCAGAAGCGCGTCGCGCGCCGCGCCCAGTTGCAGGCGGCGGGGTCCGGCGGCATTGGTCGCGGCCACCCCGCCGATGGTCGAGCCGGGTGCGCCTGCGGGTTCAAAGCCCAGCATCTGCCCCTCGGCCCGCAGCGTATCCTCGACGACGGCCAGCGGGGTTCCGGCGCGGACCGTCAGGGTCAGCGCCTCGGGTTCATAGAGGGTGATACCGGTCAGCCCGCGCGTGTCGAGGGGCGCGGCGGCACCCTCACCCGGCCAGCGGCGGGTCGCGCCGCCCGTGATCGACAAGGGCGCGCGCGCCTCGCGGATGATCTGGGCCAGATCGGCCTCGGTCTCAGGCCGCATCGGCGGGCCTGTTCAGGCGGCGTTCCCGGCGCGGGGCCGAGGCGTCCAGCGGAAAGACCTTGGCCGCGTTCAGCAACCAATGCGGGTCGAAGGCGTCCTTGACGCGCATCTGCGCCTCCAGATCGGGGGCAGCAAATTGCACATGCATCAGGTCACGCTTTTCGATGCCGACGCCATGTTCGCCGGTCAGGCAGCCGCCCATCTCGACGCAGAGGCGCAGGATGTCGGCGCCAAGCGCCTCGGCCCGGTCCAGATCGCCGGGCTTGTTGGCGTCGAAGATGATCAGCGGGTGCATGTTGCCGTCGCCTGCATGGAACACGTTCGACACGGCCAGCCCGTAGCGGCGCGAAAGGTCCGTGATGCCCGCCAGAACCTGCGGCAGCGCGTTGACCGGGATCGTGCCGTCCAGGCAGATATAGTCGCCCAGGCTGCCCATCGCGCCGAAGGCGGATTTGCGGCCCAGCCAGATGCGCCGCGCCTCGTCGTCAGAGCGGCTTTCGCGGAACTCGATCGGATCGAAGCGCAGGGCGATGTCGCGGATCAGGGCCAGCTGCTCGTCGATCTCGGTGGGCGTGCCCTCGACCTCGACGATCAGCAGCGCCTCGCAATCGGGATAGCCCGCGCCGCAATGGGCCTCGGTCGCCAGGATGCAGGGGCGGTCCATGAACTCGATGGCGACGGGCAGGACGCCCGCGCGGATGATGGCGGCGACGCAGGCCCCCGCCGTTTCGGTCGCGTCGAAGGCCACCAGAACGGGCCGCGCGCCTGCGGGCCTGGGCAGGATGCGCAGGCTCGCCTCGGTCACGATGCCAAGTTGGCCCTCGGATCCGCAGACGACGCCCAGGAGGTCCAGCCCCGGCGCCTCGCCCATCGGGCCGCCCAGTTCCACGACCGACCCGTCCATCAGGACAAGCGTGACGCCCAGAAGGTTGTTCGTTGTCACGCCGTATTTCAGGCAATGCGCGCCGCCCGAATTCATGGCGATGTTGCCGCCGATCGCGCAGGCCAGCTGGCTGGAGGGATCGGGCGCATAGAAGAAACCCAGATGATCCACCGCCCCCGACACGGCCAGATTGGTGCGACCGGCCTGAACGCGGATCATGCGATCCTCGGGGGCGATTTCCAGCACCTCGGTCATGCGGGAAAGGCCGATCACCACCGCATCCTCGGTCGGCATCGATCCACCGGCGAGGCTGGTCCCCGCGCCCCGCGGCACGACCGGCACGCGCAGGTCGTGACACAGCCGCATCAGGCGCGACACCTCCTCGGTCGAACGCGGCAGCACCACGGCCAGGGGCGGACAGCGATAGGCCGTCAGCGCGTCGCATTCATAGGCGCGCGTCTCGGCGGGATCGTCGATCACCGCGCCGGGCAGCGCGTCGTTCAGCGCGGCGACGATCGCCGCACGGCGCGACAGCACGCCGGGATCTGGCTGGGGTAGCTGGATCATGGTTCCTCCTCGCGGCGTGCCGCACCGGCAGGCAGGCGCGCCGTCCCAAGGTTAGTGCCAGCCGCGCCCTCTTTTCAAGCGGCAGGCTTGCCGCATAGAACGAACAGATGATGTTTCAGTCTCTTTTGGACAGCCGCCTTGCTTTGCCCGACCTGATCGCGGTGGCGCTGCTTTTCGCAGCCTGGATCGGCATCGGCTGGCTGACCGAAAGCCCGCCTGCGGGCCGGCCCTCGGTCTCGGTCCTGATGACGCGGTTCCGGCGCGAGTGGATGCGGCAATTTGTGGGCCGCGACAACCGCATCTTCGACGGCAACATCCTGGCCAGCCTGCGCGAGGGCACCGCGTTCTTCGCCAGCGCCTGCATGATCGCGACCGGCGGCCTGCTGGCGCTGATCGGCAATGGCGAAAGGCTGCGCGGCATCGTGCGCGAATTCGAGATCGAATCCGTCGCGGGCACCGGCTACGAGATGCGCCTGTTGGTCACGATGTTCTTCGTGGTGAACGCCTTCCTGAAATTCGTCTGGGCCCACCGGCTGTTCGGCTATTGCGCGGTCACAATGGCCTCGGTGCCGAACCGGCCCGACGATCCGGTGGCGCTGGACCGCGCGATGCAGGCGGCCGATCTGAACATCACGGCGGCGCGCAACTTCAATGCCGGGCTTCGCAGCGTCTATTTCGCGCTTGGCTCGCTGACCTGGCTGGCCGGACCCTGGGGGCTGGTGGCGGGCACGGCCGTCGTCGTCTTCGTGACGTGGCGGCGCGAATTCGCCTCGACCTCGCGGCAGGTCATCCTGCGGTCGCTGCCCCCACCCGAGCTTTCCGTTCCTGTCGCCGGGCAAGTGTCAGGACCACGGCGCCCGCAGCCGTAAGCGCGATGCCCACAAGGCCGGGCGCGCGCCAGCCCCAGCCCGCCGCCAGCGCCAGACCGCCAAGGAACGGCCCAAGCGCATTGGCAGCGTTGAAGGCCGCGTGGTTCATCGCGGCGGCCATGTTCTGGGCGCGGCCCGCGACCTCCATCAGCCGGGTCTGAAGCGGGATCACAAGCCCCGCCCCCGCCGCGATCAGGAAGGACGAGACGACCATCAGCGGCCAGCTTCCCACGACCAGCGCCGCGAAGCCCTGCGTCACCGCCATCGCGGCCAGGCTCAGATAGGCCGCCCGGTCGGTGCCCAGCCATTCGGTGTAGCGCCCCGCCGCCCATGTCCCCAAAGTGCCGCCGACGCCGAAGACCGCCAGCGTCAGCGGGATAACGTAGGCCGGCGCGTCGGTCGTGGCCAGGATCGCCGCCGTCAGGAAGGCATAGACCGAGAACAGCCCCCCGAAGCCGATCGCCCCCACCGCCAGCGTCCAGAGAACGCGCGGATTGGACAGGGCGGCCAGTTCGTCCCAGGGCCGGGCATGGGGATTGCCGCCGACACGCGGCGCCAGCCGCAGGATCGCCAGCGCTGAGGCCAGCGCGATCACGCCGGGCATCGCAAAGCCCCAACGCCAGCCGATCACCTGCCCCATCCACCCCGCCAGCGGCACGCCCAGGATATTGGCGACCGTCAGCCCCAGGATCACCTGCGCCGCGCCCCGCGCCCTCTGGCCCGCAGGCAGCGCATCGGCGGCGTAAAGCATCGCGACGCCCAGAAAACCGCCATGCGGCAGGCCGGCCAGAAACCGCGCCACCGTCAGCGAGGCAAAGCCCGGCATCATCGCGGCCGCAAGGTTCATCGCCCCGTAGAACGCCATCAGCGCCGCCAGAAAACGCCTGCGCGGCAGCCTCGCCCCCATCATCGAGGTGATCGGCGCCCCCACCACGACCCCGATCGCATAGGCGCTGATCACGTGCCCCGCCTGCGATTCACTAAGGCCCAGATCGCCCGCAAAGAAGGGCAGCAGCCCCATCGCCGAGAATTCGGACGTGCCGATGGCGAATGCGCCCAGCGCCAGCGCCAGGATCGCCGGGCGCAGATCGCGGCTGGTCGTGTCGGTCATGGGGTGGTCCTTCTGCGGGGGCTTTCCCGCCCTCACATCAGCTTGCCCCGCCAAGGGCAAGGGGCCGCGCGGCGGACTGAACCTTGCACGGCGTGCAATGCCTCAGATGTGGCCGCGCTGCATCATCAGCCAGACCGCCCCTGCCGCGATCAGCAGCAGCGCCAGAACCAGTTTCGCGGTCACGCCAAGGACGCGGCCCTGCACGCGGGACAGCTCGCCCAGAGGGCGCAGATGCGCCGACAGCGCGGCATGGTCGCGCGCCAGCGCCGCCAGCGGCAATTGCCGCGCGATCCGGGGCTGGCAGGCCAGCCGGTCGGCCCGCGCCAGCCGCCATCCACGCCGGCGCAGCCGTCCGGGCAGCGCGCCGCCACGCCGCTGCATCATCTCCTCCAGCGTGGGTCTTTCGCCGCGCGCGCCCCCGCCCAGCCGCGAGACCATCAGATCGGCCACGTCATCGGCCATGCGGCGGATATCCTCGAACGAATGGGGCGCCTTGCTCATGGCGGCAGGATAGACGGGATGGCGGCGGCGCGCCAGACGCTCTAACCTGACGCGATGAAGCTGAATCATGTCATTGCCGGGGATGATACCGGCTTGCCCGTTCTTCTGGTCCACGGCCTGTTCGGCCAGGCCCGCAACCTTGGCGCACAGGCGCGCAGGTTGGCCGAAAGCCGCCGCGTGGTCAGCGTCGATCTGCGCAACCATGGCGACAGCCCGCATGATCCCGACGCCTCCTATGACGCGCTGGCCGCTGATCTGGCGCAGATGATCGAGGCCCTGGGCGGGCGCGCCGATCTGGTCGGGCATTCGATGGGCGGCAAGGCAGCGATGGTGCTGGCGCTGACCCGGCCCGAACTGGTGCGCAAGCTGGTCGTCATGGACATCGCGCCGGTGGCTTATGGCCATGACCAGACGCCCAACATTGATGCGATGGAAAGCCTGGACCTGACCGGGATCGAGCGGCGCGGACAGGCCGACCGGGCGCTGGCCGACCGGATCGAGGATCGCGGCACCCGTGCCTTTCTGCTGCAAAGCCTGGACCTGTCGCGCCAGCCGCCGGGCTGGCGGCTGAACCTCGCGGCGTTGCGGGCGCATATGCCGGGCATCGTGGGTTGGCCCGACGGCGTGCCGAAGGCCAGCTTTGACGGGCCGGTTCTGGCCATGCGCGGCGCGCGGTCCGATTACGTCACCGCCGAGGGCGAGGCCGCCTTGCGCGCCCACTTCCCGCAGGCGCGCGTCGTCACGATCAAGGATGCGGGCCATTGGCTTCATGCCGACGCACCCGAGGCCGTGGCTGAAACTCTGGCCGCGTTTCTGGGCGCAGGTTAGGCCTGCTGTTCGGCCAGACGTTCGGCCAGCGATTCCGCGCGTGCGGCCAGTTCGGCCATCGCCTCGCGCAGATGCTCGGGGACGACCGGCACTTCGACGCGGGGCGGGTTGGCCTGAAGCCGGGCGATCTGGCGCTCGGCCTGTTCCAGCTTTTCCTCCAGCGCAGCGTGGCGGTCAGCCAGCATCAGCCCGGCCATAAGCAGCAGGCGCGGCTCGGGCAAGCGACCAGCCTGCGCCAGGATCTGCTGCGCCTCGGCGTCCAGAATCCGGGCGGCGCGGGCCACAAGCGCCTCTTCGCCATCGACCGAGCCGACGCGGTATTGCCTGTGCCCGATGGTGAATTCGACCTCGGCCATATCAGCTTTCCTTGTCGGGGTTGGACATGTCGTCGCCATCGGCGGGCAGCAGGCGCCCCAGTTCGGCCATGATCTCGGCCATCTGGGCCATCTCGGCTTCGCGCGCGGCGCGCAGGGCGGCGATCTCGGCCCGCAGCGCGTCGATGGCCTCGTCGCGGGTGACGCCGCCGGTCTCGGCTGCCTCGATCAGCAGCCGGTTCGCCGCCGCCAGCCCGTCATTGGCCGCTGAAAGCCGCGCCGCGCCGTCCTGCGCCTCGCGCAGGCGAATCTCGGCCTCGGCCAGTGCGGCCTCGAGCTGCCCCACCCTTGGATCATCACCCATGCGAGGCCGCGCCGCCCCGGCCTCAAGCAGCTGGTCGATGCGGTCGAGCGCGGCGGAAAGCCTGCGTTCGCTGGCTGAGATTTCGGTCATGGCGGCTTCGGTCCCCATATCTGCAATGCCCCGGTTGTCGCACGAGGCGACGGGCCAAGACAAGCACAGGCAGACGAGCGCGGGCAGGCCAGGCAGGTCCATCCCTGCCCGGCCTGCCCGCCTTCACGCCAGTTCGCGCCGCTCGGCTCGAAGGCCGCTGACCACCGCGTAGCAGGCGCCCAGAAGCACCAGCGTAAAGGGCAGCCCGGTCGAGACCGCCATCGCCTGAAGCGCGACCAGCCCGCCGCCCAGAAGCAGCGCGATGGCCACCGCGCCCTCGATGCCCACCCAGAAGATGCGCTGCGGAACGGGCGCGTTCACCTTGCCCCCCGCCGCGATCGTGTCGATCACCAGCGATCCCGAATCCGACGAGGTGATGAAGAACACGATCACCAGCACGATCCCCACGACCGAGGTGATCGCCGCCAGCGGCAACTGACCCAGCATCTCGAAGAGCTGCAATTCCAGCGGCGCGCCGAGGATGCCCGCAAAGCCGTCCTGCGTCAGCGCGATCGCCGTGCCGCCAAGCGCCGTCATCCACAGCGCCGAGATGAATGTCGGCACGATCAGCACCGCCGTCAGCAATTGCCGCACCGTCCGGCCCCGCGAGACACGCGCGATGAACATGCCGACAAAGGGCGACCAGCTGATCCACCAGGCCCAGTAGAAGGCCGTCCAGCCCTGCCGGAAATTGTCGTCGTCGCGCCCGAACGGGTTGGACAGGGGCGCAAGCTCGGCCGCATAGGCGCCCAGGTTGCGGAAGAACCCGCCCAGGATCGCCAGCGTCGGCCCGACCAGGATGACAAAGACCAGAAGGATCAGGGCCAGGACCATGTTCGCCTCGGACAGGCGCTTGACGCCTTTCTCGACGCCCATCACCACCGAGACGCCCGCGACCAGCGTGATCGCCAGGATCAACCCGACGCGCATCCAGTCATCATTGGCGGCGCCGAACAGATAGGCCATTCCGGCCGTTGCCTGCTCGGCCCCAAGGCCGAGCGATGTGGCCAGACCGAAGATCGTCGCCAGCACGGCAAGGATGTCGATGACATGGCCCGGCCAGCCCCAGATCCGTTCCCCGAGGATCGGGTAAAAGACCGAGCGCAGCGTCAGCGGAAGCCCCTTGTTATAGGCAAAAAGCGCCAGCGCCAGCGCGACGACCGCATAGATCGCCCAAGGGTGCAGGCCCCAATGGAAAATCGTCGCGGCCATGCCCAGCCGTTCCGCCGCGGCTGCATCGCCCACCGCCCCGCCAAGCGGCGCCCAGTCCACGCGCGCGTCACCCTCGATTGCGGGGCCCGCCAACGCGGCCTCGAAATGGCCCAGGGGTTCGCTGACGCCGTAGAACATCAGCCCGATCCCCATGCCCGCCGCAAAGAGCATCGCAAACCAGCCCGGCAGGCTGAAATCGGGCGTCGAATCCGGCCCACCCAGCCGGACCGATCCCAGAGGCGACATGATCAGCGCCAGGCACAGCAGCACAAAGACATTCCCCGACAACAGGAAGAACCAGTCCATCCGCGAGGTCAGCGCCTCGCGCAGGCCGCCGAAGAGAGGCTCCATCCGGTCGGGAAAGATCAGCGTGACCACCGTGAAGGCCAGGACCGCCAGCGCCGAGATACCGAAAACCGGGTTGTGGATATCGAAGGGAACCGCGCCCTTGCCCTCGATATTGTCCTGACCGATCGTATAATCGGTCTCGATGATGGCAGTGGGGCCTTCGGGCTCGGGCAACGGCTCGACCCCGGGTTCGGTCGCGGGCTCAGGGGCGGGCCTGTGACGCCCGGACAGAGCCTCGGCCTCGCGCAGGCGGTTTCCGGGCTGGCCGCGATGGCCGCGCGGCCGTCCGGGTTCGCTTCGTTTCTCGGTCATTCTGTCCTTTTCACCGGTTGCGCGCAGCGCAGGCGGAAAGCCGCCGCGTCACGCGGAAGTCATCGTCGATGCGGGAACAAAATGCATCCTGCCCGGCTCAGGTTCCGCCTCAGGTTCCGTCCGTGGGGCCGAACACCCCGTCTTGGCGCGGGGTTGGGCTGGGCCTATAAGGCCCGCAGGCGAGACAAGGACATCCCATGCGCAAGGCCACGATCACCCGCACCACATCCGAGACCCAGATCGAGGTCGCGCTGAACCTTGACGGCACCGGGATCTACGACAACCGGACGGGCGTGGGCTTTTTCGACCACATGCTGGACCAGCTGTCGCGCCATTCGCTGATCGACATGACCATCCGCGCCAAAGGCGATCTGCATATCGACGACCACCACACGGTCGAGGATACCGGCATCGCCATCGGCCAGGCCTTGACCGCGGCGCTGGGCGACAAGAAGGGCATCCGCCGCTATGGCAGTTTCCTGCTGGCCATGGACGATTCGCTGGTGCGGGCGGCGCTGGACCTGTCGGCGCGGCCCTATCTGGTCTGGAACGTGGATTTCCCGTCGGAAAGGATCGGCAGCTTCGACACCGAGCTGGTGCGCGAATTCTTCCAGGCGCTTGCCACGCATGGCGGCATCACGCTGCATGTGGACCGCCTGCACGGGGTGAACAGCCACCACATCGCCGAGGCCGCCTTCAAGGCCGTGGCCCGTGCGCTGCGCGAGGCGGTCGAGCCCGATCCGCGCATGGCAGGCGCGCTGCCCTCGACCAAGGGGGCGCTGTGATGCGGGTCGCGCTGGTCGATTACGACAGCGGCAACCTGCATTCGGCGGAAAAGGCCTTCCAGCTGATGGGTCGCGATGCGGGCGCCGAGATCGTGGTGACTTCGGACCCCGAGGTGGCCGCCCGCGCCGACCGGATCGTGTTGCCCGGCGACGGAGCCTTCCCCGCTTGCCGCGCCGCCCTGGGCGAGGTGGACGGCATGGCCGAGGCGATCCGCGACGCGGTGCTGACGCGCGGCGTGCCCTTCATGGGCATCTGTGTCGGGATGCAGATGCTGGCCACAACGGGGCACGAATACCGACAGACGCCCGGCCTCGACTGGATCGGCGGCGAGATCCGCGCCATCGCCGCCCCCGGCCTCAAGGTGCCGCATATGGGCTGGAACGATCTGGTCATCGACCGCCCCCATCCGGTGCTGGACGGTATCGCCACCGGCGATCACGCCTATTTCGTCCATTCCTGGCAATTCCAGGTGGCGAACCCCGCGCATCTGCTGGCTCATGTCGATTATGGCGGCCCGGTCACGGCGGTCGTGGGGCGTGACAATATCGTCGGCACCCAGTTCCACCCCGAAAAATCCCAAGCTGTCGGCCTGCGCCTGATCGCGAACTTCCTGCGCTGGAATCCCTGAATGCTTGCTGGACCTCTGGCCCGGATTGCGGTCTTGTGTGGCTCTGCTGCATGAATTGGCTGTGAGGATTCATCTCGTGAATCCAGCGCCAAAGCCAGGCTGCATGAGCAGACCCACGCCCCCGTCTGCAAGACCCGGACCTGGCCGGCCCGCAACAAGGCGCTGAAGCGCCGGGACTTGCTGACGATCCGGTTCGATCCCGCCATGACATGGGAGGCCGCGCCGACCGGCAGGCGCGGGCGGCAGCCCGACGACAGCGACGCCGCCATTCGGACCTGCCTGACGATGAAGAGGTTGTTCGGCATGGCGCTGCGCCAGACGACCGGCTTCGTGCAGAGCCCGTTGCAGCGGGCCGGCCCGGACTGCGATGTGCCGGACTGCAGCACGCTACCGTGGCGCCGGAAGACCGCGAGGGTCAACATCCAATCCCGCCGCCCGGAGGGCCTCCTGCACCTGCTGATCGACAGCGCCGGGATCGAGGTTGAGGGTGACGGGGAATGGAGCGCGCAAGAACGGCGGCTCGAAGCGGCGTGTCTGGCGCAAGGTTCACATCGGGATCGACGACGAAACACTGGAAATCCGCGCTGCCAACTTCCCACCAGCGACGCGGGCGATGCACCCATGCTGCCCGAACTGCTGGACCATAGTCATTATCCGGTCAGACCGCTATCCGTTCCATGGCCATGGCAGCAGGCCGTTGATCCTGTGGATCTTGCAGTCCGGGATGCGGGCGAGGATGTCGGCGAGCCAGGGGTGGGGATCGACGGCGTTGCGCTTGGCCGTTTCGATCAGGGTGCAGACGAAGGCGGCGGCCTTGGCGCCTGCCTCGGAGCCGACGAAGAAGGAGTTTTTCCGCCCCTGCGCGATGGCGGGTATGCCGCGTTCAGCCGCGTTGTTATCCAGCTCCAGGATGCCGTGATCGAGGTAAGGGGCGCAGGCCCTCCATGCGGGTCAGGGCCTGGCGGATGGACGCAGCATTCGCGAGCCAGGCGCAGGTCAGCCGCGGGCGGACGAGCCGGTTCGCCGATGAAGCGGCCGGGGAGGAGACCCGGGCGCGCTTGTAGAGCCGCGCAACGGTGGAGTGAGCGATATTCTTTTCCATCACCGTCGCATCGACGGCGACCCGCTCGGGGCTCTTGTTCTGGACAGCGCCGGAGGCGAGCCCGGCCTCGATGGTCTTCGTCAGCATCCATTCCCCGTTCGGCAGCCCGCTCGAGCCGGTGGCGCGGGCTGCCTCACCCTCGCCGGTTCGCCCGCGCCAGCGGCCCATCCAGGACGGGTCGATGGGCGGGCGGTGCTGGAAGAACGTCTCGCCCGTGAAGTGCTGACAGTCAGCGGTTCTCCACCCATACGGTCATCCTCGGGGCAGGCCATGCGCATGGCCCCGCGGGCCGATCAGCAGCGCCAAGACGGCCAATCGAAGTCGGCGCACCGGCGGCTGCACGACGCCTGACCGGCCAGATCGCGAGGCTTGTCCACATCCAGCCTGACGCCCTTGGGGCGGGCCGGCCGTCAATGGCGGTGACGGCAAAGCTGTCGCCACCATCAGCACAAGGGTCTCGGGGTCGGCGGCCCGGCGGGGAGGACGGCGATGACGACCGGCTGCGGCACGGACAGGCGGAACATGACAAACCTTGAAAGGACCGCAGCGGCAGGCTGCGCCGGCTTCGCGCGTCCTGCAAGCTGCAAGACAAGCTGCAAGAACAGTTGCAAAACAGCCGCGCCCGCTGGACATTCGGTCGAAACCACGGAGCATGACATGTCCAGCTTGACCGATCGCAAGAATGCCGCCATCTCGCGCGGCGTGGCCATGACCACCCAGATCTATGCCGAGCGCGCCGAAAATGCCGAGATCTGGGACAAGAATGGCAAGCGTTATATCGACTTTGCCGCAGGCATCGCCGTCGTGAATACCGGCCACCGCCATCCCCGCATCGTCGAGGCCGTGCGCGCCCAGCTGGACCGCTTCACCCATACCTGTCATCAGGTCGTCCCTTACGAGAATTACGTCTCGCTGGCGGAACGGCTGAACGCGCTGGTGCCGGGGGATTTCCCGAAAAAGACGGTCTTTGCCACGACCGGCGCCGAGGCGGTCGAGAACGCGATCAAGATCGCCCGCTACCACACCCGCCGCCCCGGTGTCATCAGCTTCGCGGGCGGCTTTCACGGGCGCACCTTCATGGGGATGGCGCTGACCGGCAAGGTCCAGCCCTACAAGGCGGGCTTCGGGCCGATGATGCCGGATATCTGGCACCTGCCCTTTCCCAACCCGCTCCACGGCGTTTCGGCCGAGGATTCGATGAAGGCGCTGCACCAGCTGTTCAAGGCCGATCTGGAACCCGCACGCGTTGCCGCGATCATCGTCGAGCCGGTGCAGGGCGAGGGCGGCTTCTACGAGGCGCCCGCCAGCTTCATGGCGGAACTGCGCAGCCTTTGCGACGCGCATGGCATGTTGCTGATCGCGGACGAGGTGCAGACGGGCTTTGCCCGCACCGGCAAACTGTTTGCAATGCAGCATCACGATGTCGAGGCAGACCTGGTCACGATGGCCAAGGGTCTGGGCGGCGGCCTGCCGATCAGCGCCGTGACCGGCCGGGCCGAGGTGATGGACGCGCCCCATCCGGGCGGGCTGGGCGGCACCTACGCCGGCAACCCGCTTGCGGTGGCAGCGGCCCATGCCGTGCTGGACGTGATCGAGGATGAGGGCCTGTGCGAGCGCGCCACGCGCCTTGGCAACCGGCTGAAGCAGCGTCTGGCGGGCATCCGCGACGCCGTGCCCGACATCGTCGACATCCGCGGCCCCGGCTTCATGAATGCGGTCGAATTCAACCTGCCCGGCACCGACAGCCCCGCCCCCGATTTCGCCGCCCGCGTCCGCGAAGAGGCCTTGGCCCGCGGCCTGATCCTGCTGACCTGCGGCGTCCATGGCAATGTGATCCGCTTTCTGGCGCCGCTGACCATTCCCGATCCGGTCTTTGAAGAGGCGCTGGATGTGCTGGAAGCCTCGCTGATCGCGGCACGCGGCTAGGCGCGACTGGTAAAGCCGGATCGGACGACATAGATGTGCCCTCGGGTTTCAGAAAGGGCGCGGCATGGCTGCCATCATAGAAATCGACCGGCTTTCCAAGGAATATGGCAGTGGCACCAAGGCGCTGGACAATGTCAGCATGTCCATCGACGAGGGCGAGATCATCGCCCTGCTGGGGCCGAACGGCGCAGGCAAGACCACGATGATCTCGATCATCTGCGGGCTGGTCGTGCCGACCGGCGGCACCGTGCGGGTGGGCGGCCATGACATCCGCACCGACTGGCGCGCCGCGCGCCGCCTGATCGGGTTGGTCCCCCAGGAAATCGCGCTGGAGCCGTTCGAGAAGGTCATCAACTGCGTCCGCTTCACACGCGGCCTCTACGGGATGCCGCCCGACGAGGCCTATATCGAGCGCATCCTGCGGGCGCTGTCGCTGTGGGACAAGCGTGATGCGGCCACGCGCGAATTGTCGGGCGGGATGAAGCGGCGCGTGCTGATCGCCAAGGCGCTGGCCCATCAGCCGCGCGTGCTGTTCCTGGACGAACCGACGGCGGGCGTCGATGTCGCACTGCGCCGCGAGATGTGGGAGGTCGTGGCCGATCTGCGCCGCGAGGGCGTGACGATCATCCTGACCACGCATTATCTGGAAGAGGCCGAGCAGATGGCCGACCGGATCGGCGTGATCGCCAAGGGCCGCCTGCTGCTGGTGCGCCCCACGGCAGAGCTGATCGGCGAATTCGGCCGCAAGACCCTGACGATCGAGCTGGACCAGCCGCTTCAGGCGATCCCCGCCGGATTGCAGGGTCGCGGCCTTGGCCTGTCGGATGACGGACGCCGGCTCAGCTTCGATTACGACACGCGCGCCGAACGCACCGGCATCGCGCGGCTTCTGGGCGATCTGGCCGCGCAGGGGATCAGCGTGCGCGACGTCTCGACCCGGCAATCCAGCCTCGAGGACGTGTTTCTGTCGCTGGTGTCGGAGGAAGCAGCATGAGCGGCATCAACTGGCGCGGGGTGGGCGCGATCTTCCACCACGAGATGATGCGCTTCTTCCGCACGATCTGGCAGTCGCTGGCCTCGCCGGTCCTGTCCACGGTGCTGTATTTCGTCGTCTTCGGCGCGGCCATCGGCGGGCGCATCCAGTCGGTCGAGGGGGTCGAATACGGCGCCTTCATCGTGCCGGGCCTGATGATGCTGACCGTCCTGCAGCAATCGGTCAGCAATGCCAGCTTCGGCATCTATTTCCCGAAGTTCAGCGGGACGATCTACGAATACCTCGTCTCGCCAGTGGGCTGGGTCGAGGTCACGATGGGCTTTGTCGGCGCCGCCGCCGCCAAGGCGCTGCTGATTGCGCTGGTGATCCTGGTGACCAGTTTTGCCTTTGTCGGCGTCCACATCCTGCACCCGTTCTGGATGCTGGCCTTCCTGACGCTGTCCGCGCTTGGCTTCAGCCTTCTGGGCTTCATCATCGGGCTCTGGGCCAAGTCCTTCGAGCAGCTTCAGATCGTGCCGATGATGGTCATCATGCCGCTGGTCTTTCTGGGCGGGGCCTTCTACTCGGCCAGCATGTTGCCCCCCTTCTGGGAGAGCGTGGCCAAGCTGAACCCGGTGCTCTACCTGATTTCCGGGGTGCGCTGGTCGTTCTTCGGGCTGGCCGATGTGCCGGTGGGCGTGTCGCTGGCGGCGGTCGGGCTGATGGTGCTGATCTGCCTTGCGATCATCCGCTGGATCTTCGCGACCGGCTGGCGGCTGCGCGACTAGTTCCGCCGCCTGCGCTGTTCATGTGTGGCCAGGCTGTCGCAAAGCCGTGTCTGAGGGTCCAACCGCACATAATCGCGGGCCGAGATGACCTGCATGTCGATCGACCGGTTCCAGCCTCCGAACCAGCGGTCGCGGATGCCGTTGCGATAGGTGTTGCCCATGATCTGGTCCACATAGGGCGGAATGATACGGGTTCCGGGCAAGCGGGGCGCGTGAAAGCCCACCGTCGCATGAGGTCCAAGGCAGGCATTGGGCAGCGTGATCAGCATGGTGCAGGCCGACCGGCAATAGCCGCGAATGCGGACTTCGCGACCGCTACGACCCAGCTCTTCACGTGTTTGCAGCATCTGGACGACATTGCCGCCCCGGTGATTCCACACGTCGATATAGGGTCCGTTGCGCATGATACCCGAAGGCTGGGCCAGGGCAGGACCGGTCAGAATGCCAAGCGACAAAATGGCAGCGATGATGCGTTTCATGGCGCGATCATGGTCACGGACGCACCGAGGGTGAAATCACGTTCCGGCGACAACGGGATCCTTTCGCGATCATCGGTGTTGTCTCACCATAATCGGGAGATATGTCATGTCCCGCCTGCTGAAACTTTTCGCGTTCTACAAGTTGTTCAAACGTGCAGGCCGGGGCCGCCGCCGCTAGCGCGGCGTGTCGATATGGCTTTTCCCGCGCGGGCGAATCGCTTATCTGCGGCGGATGCAGCAGAACCCGCCCGATCTTCGCCCCGACCTGGCCCACGCCCGCATCCCGGATGACCGCCGCGCCGGTCAGCCGACCATCGGCATGGTCAGCCTTGGCTGCCCCAAGGCTCTGGTCGATAGCGAGCGTATCCTGACCCGCCTGCGGGCCGAAGGTTATGCGATCAGCAGCGACTACCAGGGCGCGGATGCGGTGATCGTGAACACCTGCGGCTTCCTCGACAGCGCCAAGGCCGAAAGCCTGGACGCCATCGGCGAGGCGCTGCGCGAGAATGGCCGTGTCATCGTGACCGGCTGCCTGGGCGCAGAGCCTGATTATATCACCGGCGCACATCCCAAGGTGCTGGCGGTCACGGGCCCGCATCAATACGAACAGGTTCTGGACGCGGTCCATGCCGCAGTCCCGCCCCGGCCCGATCCGTTCATCGACCTTCTGCCGGCCTCGGGCGTCCGCCTGACGCCGCGCCATTACAGCTATCTGAAGATCTCCGAGGGCTGCAATCACAAGTGCAAGTTCTGCATCATCCCGGACATGCGTGGCCGTCTGGTCAGCCGCCCCGCCCATGCGATCCTGCGCGAGGCCGAAAGGCTGGTCGAGGCCGGGGTGCGCGAGCTTCTGGTAATCTCTCAGGACACAAGCGCCTATGGGCTGGACCTGAAACATGCGACCGACCGGGGGCACCGCGCCCATATCACCGATCTGGCGCGGGATCTGGGGTCGCTCGGGGCCTGGGTTCGGCTGCATTATGTCTATCCCTATCCGCATGTGCGCGACCTGATCCCGCTGATGGCCGAGGGGTTGATCCTGCCCTATCTGGACATTCCCTTCCAGCACGCCCACCCGGACGTGCTGAAGCGCATGGCCCGGCCTGCGGCCGCCGCAAGGACGCTGGACGAAATCGCTGCCTGGCGCGCGATCTGCCCCGAGATCACGCTGCGTTCGACCTTTATCGTCGGCTATCCCGGAGAAACCGAGGCCGAGTTCCAGGCCCTGCTGGACTGGCTTGACGAGGCGCAGCTGGATCGCGTCGGCGCGTTTCAGTACGAGAACGTCAAGGGCGCGCGCGCCAATGACCTGCCCGACCATGTCCCCGCCGAGGTCAAGCAGGACCGCTACGACCGCTTCATGGAAAAGGCCCAGGCGATCAGCGCGGCGAAACTGGCAGCCAAGGTCGGCCAGCGACTGCAGGTCATCGTGGACGAGGTCGATCAGGACGGCGCCACCTGCCGCACCAAGGCCGACGCGCCCGAAATCGACGGCAACCTCTTCATCGACGAAGGATTTGACGGCCTGAAGCCGGGCGATATGGTGTCCGTGATTGTGGATGAGGCGGGCGAATATGACCTCTGGGGACGACGCGACTGACGCCACGACGGCGCGGCTTCTGACGGTTCTGGCCATCAGCCCGGCCTTCGACCCCACAGGCAAGCCCAGAAAGCCCGGCGCGCTGTGCATCGGCGCACAAAAGGCCGGGACAAGCTGGCTGGCGCAGATGCTGGGCCAGCATCCGCAGGTCTGGATCCCGCCCTTCAAGGAGGTGCAGTATTTCAATCACCTGCACATCCCCGAACACCGTCGCTGGATCGGCTGGCATTACCGCAACAAGACGCAGGAAATCCGCAACCGCCACCGATTGCGCAGCGTCCTTCTGGAACCGGCGCTGGACGAATATCTGACCGCCATCACCAGCGGCAAGATGTTCCACAATCAGTGGTACAAGCGCGTCTTCGCCCCCGCGCCCGAACACGCGATGCCGATGGATTTCACGCCCGAATATTCCACCTTACCCGAAGAAGGCGTGGATGCGGTCGCGCAGTTCCTGCCCAAGGCCAAGGTGATCTACCTGATCCGCCATCCCGTTGACCGGGCCGTGTCGCAGTTGCGCATGAACCTGCGCCGCGAAAAGCGCAATCCCGTGACGCTGGACGAATGGATGGCCGAGATCGCGAACCCCGTCCTGTTCGACCGGGGCGATTACGCGACCTATCTGCCGCGCTGGCTGGCGCGCTTTCCCGACATGCTGGTCATTCCTTTCGGCCGCCTCGCCAGCAATCCCGGCGCCGTCATGGACGCGGTCGAGGCGCATCTGGGCATCGGTCCCTGCTTCTATGCCAACATGAACCAGAAGGTCTTTGCCAACGCCCCCGGCCTGATGCCCCCGCCCGAGGCGGTCGAGGCGCTGGAGAAAAAGATGGCGCCCCAGATCCGCGCGATCCGGCGGATCCTGGGCGAGGAATTCGCCGCCAGCCTCCGCTGACCTTTTCCCGGCCTTCGGAATGGCCTAAAAGACGCCAAATTCACAGGAGTTCCCGATGGCGTCCTATCAGTTCGTGTATCACATGGACGGCGTGTCCAAGACCTATCCCGGCGGCAAGAAGGTGTTCGAGAATATCCGCCTGAACTTTCTGCCCGGCGTCAAGATCGGCGTCGTTGGCGTCAACGGCGCGGGGAAATCGACCTTGCTGCGCGTGATGGCGGGCCTGGACAAGGATTTTACCGGCGAGGCCTGGGCGGCCAAGGGCGCGACTGTCGGCTATCTGCCGCAAGAGCCGCAGCTTGACCCGACGCTTGACGTGCGCGGCAACGTGATGCTGGGCGTGGCGGCAAAGAAGGCCAAGCTGGATCGCTACAACGAACTGGCGATGAACTATTCGGACGAGACCGCCGAAGAGATGGCCGCGCTTCAGGACCAGATCGACGCCGAGAACCTCTGGGATCTGGACAGCCAGATCGACGTGGCGATGGAGGCCCTGCGCTGCCCGCCCGACCATGCCAATGTCGAGACCCTGTCGGGCGGTGAGCGTCGTCGCGTGGCGCTGTGCAAGCTGCTGCTGGAAGCGCCCGACATGCTGCTTCTGGACGAGCCGACCAACCACCTCGACGCGGAAACCATCGCCTGGCTGCAGAAGCACCTGATCGAATACAAGGGCACGATCCTGATCGTAACCCATGACCGCTATTTCCTGGACGATATCACCGGCTGGATCCTCGAACTGGATCGCGGCCGCGGCATCCCCTACGAAGGGAATTACTCGGCCTGGCTGGAACAGAAGGCCAAGCGGCTGGAGCAGGAAGCCCGCGAGGACAAGGCCAGACAAAAGACGCTGGAACGCGAACTGGAATGGATCCGCGCCGGCGCCAAGGCACGCCAGGCCAAGTCCAAGGCCCGGATCAACGCCTATAACGAAATGGCCAGCCAGTCCGAGCGTGAAAAGCTGTCGCGCGCCCAGATCATCATTCCGAACGGCGAGCGTCTCGGCAACAAGGTGATCGAGGTCGAGGGTCTGAAAAAGGCCATGGGCGACAAGCTCTTGATCGAGGATCTGTCCTTCAGCCTGCCGCCCGGCGGCATCGTCGGCGTGATCGGCCCGAACGGCGCGGGCAAGTCCACGCTGTTTCGGATGCTGACCGGCCACGAGACGCCGGATGCCGGCACGATCACTTTCGGCGATACGGTGCAGTTGTCCTATGTGGACCAGTCCCGCGACGCGCTGGACCCGAACGCAACCGTGTGGGAGGAAATCAGCGGCGGCGCCGAGCAGATCGTTCTGGGCGACGCGCAGATGAACAGCCGCGCCTATTGCAGCGCCTTCAACTTCAAGGGGGGGGATCAACAGAAGAAGGTCGGCCAGCTTTCGGGCGGGGAACGCAACCGCGTCCACATGGCCAAGCTGCTGAAATCGGGCGGGAACGTCCTGCTGCTGGACGAACCGACCAACGATCTGGACGTGGAAACCCTTCAGGCACTGGAAGCCGCGCTGGAGGATTTCGCAGGCTGCGCGGTCATCATCTCGCACGACCGGTTCTTCCTCGACCGTCTCTGCACGCATATTCTGGCGTTCGAAGGCGATGCCCATGTCGAATGGTTCGAGGGCAACTTCCAGGCCTACGAGGAAGACAAGATCCGTCGGCTCGGCCCGGATGCGGTCGAGCCCAAGCGCGTGAAATACAAGAAATTCACGCGCTGATCCCCGGCATGACAAACAGAAACGCCGCCCCGAGGGGCGGCGTTTTGCGTTCCAGTGCGGATGATCCCGGACCTATTCCGGCACCACGCGGACCGCGCCCTTGGCGGCGCTGGTCGTCATCGCGGCATAGGCCCGCAGGGCGGTCGTGATCTTGCGCTTGCGCGGCCTGGCGGGCTTCCAGCCCAGGGCCTCGCGCGCGGCACGGCGGGCGGCCAGGGTCGCGTCATCCACGACCAGTTCGATGGTGCGATTCGGGATGTCGATGCGGATCAGGTCGCCCTGCTCGACCAGGCCGATCGTGCCGCCCTCGGCCGCCTCGGGCGAGACATGGCCGATAGACAACCCCGACGACCCGCCCGAGAAGCGCCCATCAGTCACCAACGCACAGGCTTTGCCCAGCCCTTTCGATTTCAGATAGCTGGTCGGATACAGCATCTCCTGCATCCCGGGCCCGCCGCGCGGACCCTCGTAGCGGATCAGCACGACCTCGCCGGGCTTGACCTTGCCGGTCAGGATGGCGCTGACGCTATCATCCTGACTTTCAAAGATATGCGCTGGCCCCTCGAAGGTCAGGATCGATTCATCGACGCCTGCGGTCTTCACGATGCAGCCGTCCTCGGCCAGGTTGCCGTAAAGCACGGCCAGACCGCCATCCTTGCTGAAGGCATGGTCGGCACTGCGGATCACGCCCTTTTCGCGATCCAGATCCAGCACGTCGTATCGGCGGTCCTGCGAGAACGCCGTCTGCGTCCGCACACCCCCCGGCGCTGCCCGAAAGAAGCGATGCACCTCGGCGTCATCGCTGCGCCTGATGTCCCATTTCGCCAGGGCCTCGCCCATGCTGGGCGCATGGACGCAGGGCACATCGGTATGCAGCAGGCCCGCGCGGTCAAGCTCGCCCAGGATTGCCATGATGCCGCCCGCGCGGTGAACGTCCTCCATATGGACATCCGGCTTGGCCGGGGCAACCTTGCACAGGACCGGCACCTTGCGCGACAGGCGGTCGATGTCCGACATGGTGAAATCGACGCCCGCCTCATGCGCGGCGGCCAGCAGGTGCAGCACGGTATTGGTCGAGCCGCCCATGGCAATATCAAGCGTGATCGCGTTCTCGAAGGCGCGGAAACTGGCAATACTGCGCGGCAGGACCGAGGCGTCGTCGCCCTCGTAATAGCGTTTTGCCAGATCGACGATCAGGCGTCCCGCGCGCAGGAACAGCTGCTTGCGGTCGGCATGGGTCGCCAGGGTCGAGCCGTTGCCCGGCAGCGACAGGCCAAGCGCCTCGGTCAGGCAGTTCATCGAATTCGCGGTGAACATCCCCGAACACGAACCGCAGGTCGGGCAGGCCTCCTGCTCGATGGCGGAAACATCCTCGTCGCTGATCGAATCATCGGCGGCGGCGACCATCGCATCGACCAGGTCCAGCGCCTTGACGGTGCCGTCCTTCAGCACGACCTTGCCCGCCTCCATCGGCCCGCCCGAGACGAAGACGACCGGGATGTTCAGCCGCAGCGCCGCCATCAACATGCCCGGCGTGATCTTGTCGCAATTCGAGATGCAGACCATCGCATCGGCGCAATGGGCATTGACCATGTATTCCACGCTGTCGGCGATGATTTCGCGCGAGGGCAGCGAATAAAGCATCCCATCATGGCCCATAGCAATGCCGTCATCGACGGCGATGGTGTTGAACTCCTTGGCGATGCCGCCTGCGGCCTCGACCTCGCGGGCGACCATCTGACCCAGATCCTTCAGGTGGACATGGCCCGGCACGAACTGGGTGAAGCTGTTGACGATAGCGATGATCGGCTTGCCGAAATCGCTGTCCTTCACGCCTGTCGCGCGCCACAGGCCACGCGCGCCGGCCATGTTGCGGCCATGGGTGGTGGTGCGGGAACGATAGGCGGGCATGGGTCATCTCCTGTTGCTGGCAGTCGCGTTTAGCATCCATTCCAGCGGAAGGAAATTACCCTCGGGCGACTATCCAGGACGGTTTATGTCGCTCTTGCCAAGGCTGCGGCACCGGACGGCCCGAGGCGGGGGGGCCGGGGCAGCCCCTGGCGCTTCGCGAGACCCAGCACAGGCTGCTTGCTGTCAGTGCAGGCCCAGCCCTGCGCGCATCATCAGTCGGCGGACTGGGGCGATACCGTAAAGCCCGCCCAGCGCGGCGGCGCGCAAGTCGCGCAAGGGGCGCAGGCCGGCCTGACTGGCACGGTTCAGCACGTCGATGCCCAACAGACGGGCCAGCGCCTCGGGGCGGCGGGCGCGTTCATAGCGCGCCAGGGCCGCCGCATTGCCCGGATCGCTTCGGTTCAGTTCGACCAGCAGCGCCAGATCGGCAAGGCTCATGTTCAGCCCCTGGGCGCCGATGGGCGGGACGACATGCGCCGCCTCGGCGATCAAGGCGGTGCGCGGCGCGGTGAAGCGGTCCGCGATCTGGCTGATGATCGGCCATTCCGTCAGCCGGGTGGCCTGCCGCAGATGCCCCAGCACCCCGGCCGAGCGCGCATTCAGTTCGGCCTCGAAGCCCTCGGGCGGCAAGGCGCGCAGGCGGGCGGTCTCGCGGCCGTTCTCCATCCAGACGACGGCAGAACAGGGGCGGCCCTCGCGGTCGGGCAACGGCACCAGCGTGAAGGGCCCGCCCGAGCGATGCACCTCGGTCGAGACGTTGTTGTGCGGGAATTCATGTGTGACCGCAAAGGCCAACGCCTTCTGGCCATAGCGCAACCGCCGCGCGCCGATGCCAAGTGCCTGCCGCACCGGCGAATCGCGGCCATCGGCCCCGATCAGCAGCCGCGCGCGCAGGCGGCGGCCATCCGATAGCGTGACGATCGCGCCCTCGTCGCGGGTCAGGACCGAGACCGTGCCGATACCCGCATGAAACCGCACGGATTGCAGCGATTCCAGCCGTGCGACGATCTCGCGCCGCAAAAGCCAGTTGGGCAGGTTCCAGCCAAAGGGCTGATCGCCGATCTCCGCCGCGTCGAAATCGCGCGTCAGCCGGGCGCGCGGCTCGGCGCCGCCCGCATCGACGATCCGCATGACCTGCAAAGGCGTCGCATGGGGTGCCAGCCGGTCCCATAGCCCAATCCGCTGCAACAGCACGACCGAGGGCGCCAGGATCGCGGTGGTCCGCAGATCGGCGCCCTCGTCGGATTCATCCGTCACGGGCGGGGCCGGGTCGATGCAGAGGGTCGAGAAGCCCTCGGCCCCGAAGGCCGCCGCCGCGATCAGCCCGGCAATCCCGCCGCCCGACACAAGGATATCGACATCTTCGATTGCTGGTGCCGGCAAGGCGGACTCCTGCGGTCAGTTCCCGGCGGTGAAAGCCAGCATGACGCCAAAGATCAGCACGGTCGCCACCAGCCCGAAGATCCCCAGGCCCGCCACACCGAACAGCATCACGCAGGACGCCAGCAGCACCGCAACAAGGGTCAGCAGCCCCAGGATCACGCCAAGGGCAGCACGGTTGGAAAGGTCGGTTTCGTCATGCGCAGTCATCGCTTCGGTATCCTCGGACAAGTTGCGCGCGTTCACATCACACCTAGCCGGCTGCCGAGCCGGTTGCAATGCGACCAAGAAACGCGGTCAGATCGTCGGTCTGGTGCTGGACATGGGCGGGCACCGGCGCGCCACGCAGGATGGGAACGGGCCCATCAAGGCCCTGCCCGACCAGCACGGTCCGCATCCCAAGCGCATGGGGCACGGCCAGATTGCGGGGATCGTCCTCGAAAAAGGCCGCCTCGCGCGGGTCGATCCGGGCGGCGTCCAGAACGCGGCGAAACGCGTCCGGGTGCGGTTTGGGGCGGAAACCGGTCTCCTCGATGCCATAGACGGCCTCGAACAGATCGCCATCCAGCCCGCGCGCGGCCAGAACGCGGCGGGCATAGGCCGCGTCGCCGTTGGTGTGGATGATCCGCCGCCCCGGCAGGGCCGCGATGGCATCGGCCAACGCCGCGTCCGGCCGCAGAACCGAAAAGTCGATATCATGCACGTCGCCGAGGTAATGAACCGGATCGACCCGGTGTTCGGCCATCAGCCCCGCCAAGGTCGTGCCGTGCAGTCTCCAGTATTCGGCGCGCAGCCGGTCGGCGTCTTCCTGGGGCACACCGAGGACGCGCATCATGTAGGCCGTCATGCGCCGCTCGATCTGGGCGAAAAGCTGGGCCTCGGGGGGATAGAGCGTATTGTCCAGATCGAAGATCCAGACGCGAACATGCAGAAAATCCATCCGTTCCACATAGCGCCGCGCCGCCGCGCTTGCAATTCGCGCCGCCGCGGCCAATCGTGGCGCCATGAAGGACGCCTATTCCCTGATCCTGGCCGCGATCGAAAGCGGCACCTATCGCCCTGGCGACCGGCTGGTGGAATCCGAACTGGCCGACCGTTTCGGTGTCAGCCGCACCCCCGTCCGCGAGGCGCTGCAAAGGCTGGAAACACAAGCCATGCTGGTCCGCGACGGGCGCAGCCTGATCGTCGCCTCGCTGGATCACAACCAGCTGGCGGAGCTTTATGTGGTGCGCGCCGAGCTTGAGGCGCTGGCAGCGCGCCTTGCCGCCCGCCATGCCAGCCCCGAGGAGGTGCGCGTCCTCAGCCAGATGGTCGAAGAGGACCGCCAGAACCAGCACGACCCCGAGGCTCTGGCGCGGTCGAACCGGCGCTTTCACCGGCAGATCCATCTGGCCTCGCACAACCGCTATCTGGTGCAGCAGCTTGATCTGGTCCATCGCAGCATGGCGTTGATGGAAAAGACCTCGCTGGCCGCCGAAGGACGCAGCGCGGCGGCGCTGGTGGAACATGCCCGCATCGTCGAGGCGATCGCCTCGGGCGATGGGGTGGCCGCAGACAAGGCGCTGCGCCAACATATCTCGATGGCTTGGGAGACTCGTCTGAAGCTGGAGGCCCAGGCCCATGGCTAGGTCATGATCCGCCTGATCCGGACCGAGGCCGACCTGGCCGAAGGCACCGCTTATCTGGCGCGCATCTGTCCTGTCTGGGCAAAGGCCCTGCCGCTGATCCAGCCCCTGCCCTTGCGCCGCCGCGAGGCCGGTTTCGCGACAATGGCCGAGGCGATCATCGGACAGCAGATCTCGGTTGCGGCGGCGGCCTCGATCCGGGCGCGGCTCGAGGCGGCGGGCCTGTTCTCCGAGGCAGCAATCAGGGCCGCCACGCCCGACGACCTGCGCGCGGCCGGCCTGTCGCGGCCCAAGGCGCGCTATCTGGCCGCCATCGCGCAAGCGGGGCTGGACTGGGACGGGCTGGCCGCCCTGCCCGATGACGAGGCAATCGACCGGCTGACCGCCTTGCCCGGCGTGGGCGTCTGGACGGCCGAAATCTACCTGAAATTCGCGCTTGGCCGCGCCGATGTCTTCGCGGCGGGCGATCTGGCGCTGCAGGAAGGCGCGCGGTTGCTCTATGGGCTGCCCGAACGGCCCCGCCCCGCCGCCCTGCGGGTGCTGGCCGAACCCTGGCGGCCGTGGCGGGCGGTTGCGGCGCGGGGGCTCTGGGCCTATTACCGGCTGGCCAAGGGCCGCGAGGGCGTAACATGACCGACCGACTGACATCCGACCGCAAGGGTCCGCCACAGGCGGATTCGGCGGTGATCTTCCTGCACGGCTACGGTGCCGACGGCGCCGACCTTCTGGGTCTGGCCGATCCCCTGGCGCCGCACCTGCCGCGCACGGCCTTTTTCGCGCCGAACGCGCCCGAGCCCTGCCGGAACAATCCGATGGGCTATCAGTGGTTTCCGATTCCCTGGCTGGACGGCTCGTCCGAGGCGGATGCGCGATCTTCCATGATACGTTCGGTGGGCCTGCTGGACGCCTATCTCGACAGCGTTCTGGCCGCAGAGGGGCTGACGCCGGACCGGCTGGTGCTGGTGGGTTTCAGCCAGGGCACGATGATGGCGCTGCATGTCGCGCCCCGCCGCGACAAGGCGGTGGCCGGGATCGTCGGCTTCTCGGGGCGGCTTCTTGCACCCGAAACGCTGGCGGCCGAGGCGCGTGTCAAACCACCCGTGCTGCTGATCCATGGCGACGAGGATCAGATGGTCCCGTTCGAGGATATGGGTCTTGCCGGCAACGCGCTGATGGCGGCGGGCTTTACCGTCTATGGGCATGTGATGAAGGGAACCGGCCACGGCATCTCGCCCGACGGGCTGTCGGTAGCCTTGGCCTTCATCCGCGACCGGCTGAGCGCCTGACAACCGGGTTGCCATCGCCACGACGCACCCTGCCGAGACACGGATTGCCACATTCCCGGGCAGGACGCGTCATCGCGCTGTTACCTGATGCGGCTATCTGTCCGAGGGGCGGCTATAGATGCAGAGGCTTGCCAGACGGCTTGCACGAGATATAGTCGGACCATGGATCTGATGGATGCCCCGGTCGATCCAAGGGGCCAGGCAGGGCAAGCGACATGCTGGACGACCATCACCAGACTGAATTCCGAACCAGGTTCGTGCGCGAGCCCGCGGCCTTGCGCCACCACCCCGCCCTGGTGCTGAATGCCGATTACCGCCCGCTGAGCTATTACCCCCTGTCGCTGTGGCCCTGGCAAGAGGCAATCAAGGCCGTCTTTCTGGACCGGGTCAGCATCATCGCCGAATATGACGAGGTCGTGCGAAGTCAGAGGCAGGTCTTCCGGATCCCCTCGGTCGTCGTTCTGAAGGATTATGTCAGACCCCAGAAGCGCGTGGCATTCACGCGCTTCAATCTTTTTCTGCGAGACGAATTCTGCTGCCAGTATTGCGGGGCCAAGGGCGATCTGACCTTTGACCACGTGGTGCCGCGCTCGCGCGGGGGTGTGACCAGTTGGGAAAACGTCGTGGCCGCCTGTTCGCCCTGCAACCTGAGAAAGGCCAATCGCAGCCTGCGCCATTCCGGCATGAGCCTGCGCCGCAAGCCGCGCCGGCCCACCCCCGAGGAAATGCACGCGATCGGGAGGCGCTTTCCACCGAACCACCTGCATGACAGCTGGATGGATTACCTCTACTGGGATGCCGAGCTGGAAAGCTGATCAGGCACGCGGGTCGCGATGGTCACGCGGCACCAGATGCAGGACCAGCGCGGCGCCAAGCGCGACCAGTGCCAGAGCTGCCAGCGGCACGCCCGAGGCGAAGGCGGCCCAGAGCGTCAGCCCCGCGGCCAGGATGACCGAAGCGATCAGCAGAAGGAAATGCGGCAGCGGCATGGGCGACTCCTCTCCTTGGACAGAATATGTGCTTGCCCGAGGGGTTTGAAAAGGCCATGCGACAAATGCGCGATATTCTGCCCGAAGGATGATCAGATCAGACCGGCATGTTCCATCGCGGCATCAATCTGGCGGCGCACCCCCTCGCTGAGCGGGGTCAGCGGCAGCCTCACCCGTTCGTTGCACAGACCCAGCCGCGACATTGCATATTTCGCACCGACAAGACCGGGTTCCAGGAAGATTGCATGATGCAGCGGCATCAGACGATCCTGATATTCCAGCGCGGTGCGGTAATCGCCGCGCAAGGTCGCCTCCTGAAACAGCGCGCAGAGGCGCGGCGCGACATTCGCGGTGACGCTGATGCAGCCCACGCCGCCATGCGCGTTGAAGCCAAGCGCAGTCGCATCCTCGCCCGAAAGCTGCACGAAATCCGGCCCGCAGGTCATGCGCTGCAGGCTCACACGCTCCAGCTTGCCGGTCGCGTCCTTGACGCCGATGATGGTGGGCCGTTGCGCCAGAATACCCATCGTCTCGGGCGTCATGTCCACGACCGAACGGCCGGGAATGTTGTAGATCACGATCGGCAGGTCGCAGGCTTCGGTCAGGGCGGTGTAATGCGCGATCAGGCCGGCCTGGGTAGGCTTGTTGTAATAGGGGGTCACGACCAGCGCGGCATCCGCGCCGACGCTGGCAGCGTGCTGCAAGAGGCCGATCCCCTCGCGGGTCGAGTTCGACCCCGCCCCCGCAATCACCGGGATGCGGCCATCGACGGCGCGCACAACTTCTTCGATGACCAGGCGGTGTTCCTCGTGCGACAGCGTCGGGCTTTCGCCGGTGGTGCCGACCGGCACGATGCCGTGGCTACCCTGGTCCAGATGCCATTCGACCAGCTTCCTGAGCGCGGTCAGATCCAGCTCGCCGTCCGCAGTGAACGGCGTGACGAGGGCTGGCATGGACCCTTTGAACATGACACGCTCCTTGGTGGTCGATCGGGTTTTCGTTGCGCCGCTCTCAGTAGCGAGAGGCGCGGCACTTGCCAAGGATGTGTATTGCATCGGCGGGCTTTGGCCGCGACACAGGGCGGTGATGCGACTTCTGCGTGACATGATGCTGGCCGCGATGCTGGCAACCCTGCCGCTGGCCGCCCCCGTGCGGGCCGAGGAACCGGGCGCGATGGCGCTGGCGCTGGCCGCTGCCGATGCCCGCGACTGGACGACCGCGCGCGCCGCCGCCGCCCGTGCGGGCCCCCTGGCCGAGGCGCTGATCGGCTGGCAGGCCCTGCGCGCGGGCCATGGCGACTTTACCGATTTCCTGGATTTCGTGGCCCGCAATCCCGACTGGCCCGGCCTTGACCAGATCCGCCAGCGCGGGGACGCCAAGCTGCGCCCTCTGACCCCGGACGAAGCCGCGATCTGGTTCGCCGATCGCCGCCCGGACACCCTGCGCGCGCATGAGGCCCTGATCGCCGCCCTGCCCCCCGCCGAAGCCCGGGCCGAACGCGCACGCTTCTTCATCGAGACCCCTCTGGAACCCGCCGATGAGGCCGCGCTGCTGGCCGCCCATCCCGATATGCTTGTCCCCCTGATCCCCGATCGGATCACCCGGATGCTGGACCGCCGCCAATGGGCACAGGCCGAACGCCTGCTGGACCGGCTGCCCGAAGAGGACCGCGCCCTGCCCGCCGCCCGTATCGCGCTGCAAGCCGGGCGCGAGGGGGTGGACGCGCTGATCCTGGCCCTGTCCGACGAGGCGCGGGCCGATCCCGGCCTGACGATGGACCGCTATCTGTGGCGCGTCGGCGCGCGGCTGCACGAGGGCGCGCAGGCGCTGATGCTTGAGGCCTCGACCAGCGCGGAAGCACTGCGCGATCCGGCGCAATGGGCTCCGATGCGGGTCGATTACACGCGGCTGGCGATGCGGAACGGCGACTGGCAGCGGGCGCTGGACCTGGCCGCGCCGCATTTCCTGACGCCCGACAACCGCCACTATGCCGATCTGGAATGGCTGGCGGGCTGGGCCGCGCTGCGAACCGGCGATCCGGCCCGCGCGCTGGAGCATTTCCGCCATCTTGAAACCGTGGTCGGCAGTGCAATCAGCCTGGCGCGGGCGCATTACTGGCAGGGCCGCGCGCATGAGGCACTGGGCAACCCGGCCGAGGCCGAGGCCGCCTTTCGCCGCGCCGCCGCTTGGCCGGGCGTCTATTACGGTCAACTGGCCGCTGATCGCGTGGGCGTCTCCCTGCCCGCGGATTACGCCATCCCCGGCCCGGGCCATGACACATTGCCCGACTGGCGCGGCTCGGCCCTGGCCGGGAACGCCGTCTATCGCGCGGGGCTATGGCTTCTGGCGACCGGCCGCGCCGCCGAGGCGCAGCGCTTCTTCCTGCATCTGGCCCGGGATGCCGCCCCCGAGGATATCGCCCGCATGTCGCGCCTGATGTATGAGGCGGGTTATCCCTGGCACGGGCTGCGGCTGGCCAAGCAATCGGCCAATCGGGGCGTGATATGGCCGGTCGCGCATTTCCCTCTGACAGGGCTCGAAACCCAGGATCTGGGCCCGCCGCCGGAACTGGTCATGGCCATCGCGCGGCAGGAATCGGAATTCAACCACACGGCCTCCAGCCCGGTGGGCGCGCAGGGTCTGATGCAGGTCATGCCCGCCACCGCCGAACAGGTCGCGCGCCAGATCGGCCTGCCCTTTGACGCCGCGCGGCTGTCCGGGGACGCGGCCTATAATGCGCGGATCGGGTCGCAATACCTGATGGACCTGACCGAGCGCTTTGGTCCCTCGGTTGCGCTGATCGCGGCGGGCTACAATGCCGGGCCGGGCCGCCCGGCGCGGTGGATCAACGATTTCGGCGACATCCGCAGGGGTGCCGACCCTGTGGAATGGGTCGAACTGATCCCCTTTGACGAAACGCGCAACTATGTCATGCGCGTGGCCGAGGCGCTGCCGGTCTATCGCTCGCGCATCCATGGCCGGCCGGCACCGATCGTGCCGCGTTGGGATCTGTCCGGCGGGGGCATGATGCCGCCGCCTCCGCTGCGGCTGACGCTGGCCCTGTCGGCGCGGCCTTCGCCGAACCCGGCGCGGCTTATCGGTCCGGCCCTGCCGCCCGACTGGCCTGCCGTGATCTCAGCCGCTGCCGAAGCAGAGTGAACACCCCCGCAGCGACCACGATCACCGAGCCGAATACCACATTCGCGCGCAGCGTCTCGGAAAAGACCAGCACGCCGATGATGCTGACCCAGACAAGCTGCGTGTAGGCGAAGGGCTGCAAGACCGCGGCCTCGGCCATCTCGTAGCTGCGGATCATCAGATAATGCGAGGTCATCCCGCAGATACAAAGCAGCCCCATCCAGACCCAATCCACCGGCGCCAGCCACTGCCATTCCCAGATCCCGGCCAGGGTGATCGCCACCGCCCCCGCGATGCCCGTCCAGAAAAAGCTGACCATCGCCGGGTCATCGCGCGAGACATGCCGCGTCAACAGGCCATAAAGCGCAAAAAGCAACGCGGCGATCAGCGGCAGCAACGCCTCGATCGTCAGGACGCCGCCGCCGGGATTCAGGATCACCAGGATTCCCGCGAAGCCAATGCCGATGGCGCTCCAGCGGCGCCAGCCGACGCGCTCGCCCAGGATCGGGCCGCTCAAAGCCGCGACCAGCAGCGGATAGACGGCAAAGACGGCATGAGTCTCGATCAGCCCCAGGCGGACAAAGGCCTCGACCATGATCAACACCTCGAAGGCCAGGATCACGCCGCGCGCAATCTGGGTCAGCGGCCGCCTGGTGCGGATCGCCCGACGCAGCCCGCCCGGCTGGCGCGAGACCAGCGCGATCACGAAAACCGCAAAGACCCAGTAGCGGATCATCACGATCAGGACAGGCGGATAATCGCCCCCCAGGATGCGTGAAAACATGTCCTGAAGCGCGAAAATGAAGCTGACCGCGCACATCAGGATGATCGCCAACCCGGTGCGGTCGCGCGGCGGCTGTGTCACCGGAGGGATCGGAGGCGGTGCCGAGGCCGTGGCGGCCGATGCGGCATAGGGCGGGTGAGATCGGTCGTCGGACATGAGCGCGCCTTTCGGGTCGCGCCCGGTCTGCGCCCCGCCCGCCCCAAGGTCAAGCCGCCCGCCGCCTTGCACGTCCTGCAAGGCGGCGCCTGTTGCGGCTTAGTCGCGGGCGCGGATGATCCTGGCGAAAGGCTCGAGCAGGGTCGGGTTCGCGGCGATGATACGGCCCGATTCCAGCGGGTTGTCGCCTTCGCGGATGCCTTGGACGAAACCGCCCGCCTCGCGCACCATCAGGATGCCTGCGGCCACGTCCCAGGGCTTGGTGCCGCGTTCCCAGTAACCGTCGAACCGCCCCGAGGCGACATAGGCCAGGTTCAGCGCCGCCGAACCGAAGCCGCGCACACCGGCGGCGGCGGGCATCAGTTGCGCCAGATCCTGGATCATCGCGGGCAAGGGGCCGGTGCCGGAATGGGGAATGCCCGTGGCAAAGACCGAATCGGCCAGCCGCGTGCGCCCCGAGACGCGCAGACGCTGGTCGTTCATGAAAGCCCCGCCGCCCTTTTCGGCCACGAACAATTCGTCCTTGGCCGCGTCGAAGATGACGGCGGCGACGATCTCGCCCTTGTGTTCCAGCGCGATGCTGACGGCCCAATGCGGCAGGCCGTGCAGGAAGTTCGTCGTGCCGTCCAGCGGATCGACCAGCCAGCGGCGGGTGGGATCGTCGCCTTCCTCGGCGCCGGTCTCCTCGCCCAGCCAGCCATAGCTGGGGCGGGCGCCGCGCAGTTCTTCCTTGATCAGACGCTCGGCCTCGCGGTCGGCGCGGGTGACGAAATCGCCCGCACCCTTGACGCTGACCTGAAGGTTCTCGACTTCGCGGAAATCCTTGACCAGCGCACGCCCAGCCTTGCGGGCGGCCTTGATCATGACGTTCAGATTGGCGCTTGCCATCACATGCTCCGGGAATAGGGGTTGGGCGCGTCATAGGGCAGGCGCGCCGGAAAGCCAAGCGGCAGGCGTCCGGCCCTAGCTGGCGGCGCCGCGCAGCATCCGCAACGGCTCGGTCCGCGACAGGCGCAGGACATGCGCCATGTAGGGCTGGGCCAGATCGCCGGTCCGCACCGCCGCGTAAAGCCTGCGCCGGATGCCCTGCGGCCCAAGCGGCAGCAGCGCCAGTTCCGGGTTCGCCGCCTCGCGCCGCAGCACCCAGTCGGGCATGACCGCCACCCCGCGCCCCGAGGCGACCAGCATCAGCGCCACGGCGGTCAGCTCGACCGTGCGCTGGCGGGCGGGCTCGATCCCCGCAGGGGTCAGGAACTGGCTGAACACGTCCAGCCGCGCGCGGTCCATCGGATAGGTGATCAGCGTCTCGGCCGCCAGATCGGCCGGGTCGGCATGACCCTTGGCGACCAGCGGATGCCCGGCAGGCACGACCAGCGTGGGCGCGTAATCGAACAGCGCCTGAAAGGTCACGTCGGGCAGATCCTCGGGATCGGACGAGATGACCAGATCGACCTCTTCGCGCACCAGGGCGGGCAGCGCGCCAAAAGCCAGGCGCTGGCGGATATCGACATCCACATCCGGCCAGGCGCGGCGGAAGATGTCCAGAACCGGCAGCAGCCAGTCGAAACAGGCATGGCACTCCATCGCGATATGCAGCCGGCCGACGCGACCGGCCTCGACGCCCTTGAACTCGGCCTCGGTGGCGGCGACCAGAGGCAGCACCTGCTCGGCCAGCCGCAGAAGGCGCATCCCCGCCGCCGACAGCCGCATGGGCTTGGCGCGGCGGACGAACAGCTCCACCCCGGCCTGTTCCTCCAGCGCCTTGACCTGATGGGACAGCGCGCTTTGGGTGATGTTCAGCGCCTCGGCCGCGCGGGCCAGACCGCCCTGTTGGTGGATCGCGTGGACCGTGCGCAGATGCCGCAATTCCAGATGCATGATGAACGGAACTCAGGTTGATCTTGAGGATTATGAATTTGTCTCACGCCGCGCCGCGTGGCACAAGGGGCGCCAACAGAAAGGAACCGCCATGCCCGCGCCGAGAGTGAGCTTTGAATTCTTCCCGCCCAAGACGCTGGAGGCATCGTTCAAGCTGTGGGAAACCGCCCGCGCGCTGGCGCCGCTGGCGCCGGATTTCGTGTCGGTCACCTATGGCGCGGGCGGCACGACCCGCAAGCTGACGCATGAGGCCGTGACCACGATCAACCGGCAGTTCGGGCTGGAGGTCGCGGCGCATTTGACCTGTGTCGAGGCAACCCGCGCCGAAACGCTGGAGATCGTGCAATCCTACGCCGATGCCGGCATCCGCGAAATCGTCGCCCTGCGCGGAGACGCGCCCAAGGGGGCCAAGCGCTTCACGCCCCATCCCGAGGGCTTCGCCCATTCGATCGAACTGATCGAGGCCATCGCCGCGCGCGGCGACATGACGATCCGCGTCGGCGCCTATCCCGAGCCACACCCCGACAGCACGGGCCCAGAGGCGGATATCGCCTGGCTCAAGCGCAAGATCGACGCCGGCGCCAGCAGCGCGATCACGCAGTTCTTCTTTGAGCCGGACACGTTCTTCCGCTTCCGCGACCGCTGTGTGGCGGCGGGCATCGAGGCGCCGATCATTCCGGGCATCCTGCCGGTCCAAAGCTGGGCCGGAACCAGGCGTTTCGCCGCGACCTGCAACACGACCGTTCCCGACTGGGCGGAACAGGCGTTCCAGCTGGCAGCCCTGGACGGCCCCGAAGCTGAACGCGCCTTGGCCACCAGCCTCTGTGTGGATCTGTGCGAGACGCTGATCGCGGGCGGGGTGGACAGGCTGCATTTCTACACGCTGAACCGGCCCGAACTGACACGCGATGTCTGCGCGGCGCTTGGGGTGCACCCAGCGCGGGGACTGGACGCCGTCGCCTGAGGCGGGCTCAGCCCCGGCGGGCGGCGCGGCGGCGCGTGACGCGATGCGCCGGGTCGGCACAAGAGGCCAGATCACCCGTCAGCAGCGCGGGACCGGGATAGGGGACCGGAACCGTCTCGTGCAGGCTTTCGGTCGAATAGCGCCCAGCCATGCGCGGGGCGCGGGCCAGGAACAGCACGCCCCACCGCCGCCAGGATCCGATCGGAGGCGCGGAAGCATCGACCGGAAACAGCGCCTGCCAACCGGTCGGCAGCGGCAATCCAAGCGCCTGCGCCCGTTCCAGCATCCAGACCAGCGGAATGTTCGCCAAGGGGCGCGCGGGTTCGAACCCTGACAATTGGCCGCCAATATCGGGATGGGCACCGCGGAACCAGACTTGCTCGATCCGTCCGGCGGCGTGGTCGTCATCCCAGAGCAGGGGCGCAAAGGCCGCCCGCGTCTCGTCCAGCGCCAGGGCGTGAAAGCCGTGTTCGATCCCCTGACCCAGATGCGCGTCGTGAAAGCGAAAACGCGGCTCGGTCAGCATCCACAGCAGCGGCAGACGCAGGCCAAGCGCCATGACCGTGTCGAAACAGCCCAGCATCCGGATCGGCGCGTCATCGTGGCAGCGCCGCCGGAAGGCCGCCATCGCCTGTGCCGCGCCGCCATTGCGATAGAGGTGCCAGGCCAGCCGGATGTTGCGTTCGGTCGCGTGTTCGGGCCTGAGCAGACCGACCCGGTCGATCATTCCCGCAAGGCTGCGCAGCGCAAAGGCGCCGCGTGAATAACCCAGCATGAAGATCGGCTGGCCCGGCCGCCAGCCCGAGGCCAGCCAGCCATAAGCCTCGGCGATGCGGGCTTCCAGAACACCCCCTGCGGCCAGTTCCGGCAGGGTGCGCCAGCGATTCCATTGCTGACCCATGCCGTAATGGATGCGCAGCCGCCCCGGCGCGGGCGGCAGGCCCAGTTGGCCCGTCACCAGCCGATGGATGCGCCCGATCGAGCTGCGCTGCCCGTCCAGAAGCGAGGCGAAGGTGCCGTCCATCAGCACAAGATGGGTGGTCGAGGCGCTCACGGTCATGGACTCAAGTCTGGCACAGGTCCATAAACGAAGCCTTGATGCAAGAGAATGCGTCCCTAGTCCAGACGCATGACGGTTGCGTGCCCCATCAGGCCGAATCCGTTGAAACGGGTATTCGTCACCGTCGAATAGGCGCCCGCGCCGTGGAAGATGACGAAATCGCCCTCGGCCACGTCTTCGGGCAGGCTCAGTTCACCGGGCAAGCGGTCAACCGAATCGCAGGTCGGGCCGAAGATGACGCGGCCGCTGCGTTCGCCCTGACGAGGACGGCCCGCAGGGTCCAGCACCTCGATCCGGTCGATATTGCCGATGATCGGCAGTTCCGCCAGCCCGCCATAGGTGCCGTCATTCAGAAAGACATGCGCCCCGTCGCGCACGCCCTTGACCCGTGTGATCAGCGAAAACGCATCCGCGACCAGCCCACGGCCCGGCTCGCAGACCAGTTCGGGCGCGTCCGCGCCGAACATTTCGGTCGTGGTCTCGCCGATCTTGCGGAAGATGGCCTGCAGGTCGGGTTCGACCCCCACGACGCGATACGAGGGAAAGCCGCCACCGACATTGAGGCGCCGCGCCCGCAGGCCGGCCATATCGCAGATTTCGCGCGCAACGCGGATATAGCTTTCCCACGCGATCGGATCGGTGCATTGTGTGCCCGGATGGAAGGTCAGCGAGGCGACATAGCCCCGTTCGGCCACGCGGCGCAGGATCTCGGCGGCCAGATCCGGCGAAGCGCCGAATTTCGAGCCGAAATCATAGGCCGCCCCCAGAACCGGCAGCTTGAAGCGGGGCGAGATCTCGACCCCCTTGCCCTCGACCGTCAGGGGAACCTGCTCGAACAGCTTGTCCAGTTCCGACAGGCTGTCCACCGACCAGGCGCGGATGCCCGCCGCAACGCCATGCGCGATCTCGGCGCGCGAGCGGACAGGGTTGTGGTAATGGCGCGCGGCACGGGGGGCGAGCCGGCCGATCAGGTCGATCTCGAAGGGCGATGCCACGTCAAAGCCACGGATGCCCGCCGCGGTCAGGTTCTGGATCACGGCCTCGTCGGGATTGGACTTTACCGCATAGGTGACAAGACCCGGAAACCCCTGAAGAAACTGTTGGGCGCGATCCTGCAGCACCGTCGGCGCAAAGACCATCAGCGGATGTTCGGGCGCAAGGTGCCGGACGATGTCGGCGGGATTGTCCCAGACGGTCTTGTGCTGTCCCATGGCAGTTCCTTTCGCGCGCAAGGGTGGCAGGGTGGGGTGAAAACCCAGAATGGCGCGTATGATTTCCGATTTCACCGATGAAAAGGATAGATTCGCGCGTTCGATCAGATAATATGCCCGAATTCATGTCATTCTGACGAAGGCTGCCTGTTTGGACGATCTGGACCGCGCCATCATCGCGCAACTTTCCACCGATGCCCGCATGTCCGTGGCGGTTCTGGCCCGCAAACTGCGCGTCGCGCGGTCCACTCTGCAAGCCCGGCTTGAGCGGCTGGAGGCCAACGGCACCATCGCAGGCTATACCCTGCGTCTGGGCGAGGCCGCGCGCGCCGGGCGCATCCGCGCTACCGTCCTGTTGGGGATCGAGCCGCGCAGCCTGCCCAGCATCCTGTCGCGCCTGAAGGTCATGCCCCAGATCGAACGCATCCACACGACCAGCGGGCGCGTCGATCTGCTATTGCAACTGGCCACGGCCTCGACGGCCGAGCTTGACGACACGCTGGACCGGATCGGCGCGATCGAGGGGGTGCGCTCGTCAGAAAGCCTGATCCACCTGTCATCCAAACTGGACCGCGCACCCTGACGGGGGTGGCTAACATCTATCGGCTTGCGTTCTCGGCGCGGGGGATCGACCATCTACCCACAACCAGAGGAGGCGACCATGACCTATTACACCGGCTTCGTGCTGCCCGTCCCTGCGGAAAACAAGCAGGCCTATGCCGATCACGCAACGGCAAGCTGGCCCATGTTCAAGCGCCTCGGCGCGCTCAGGATGGTCGAATGTTGGGGCGAGGATGTCCCGCATGGCGAACAGACCGACTTCTACCGCGCCACCAACGCGCGCGAGGGCGAGGTGCCGATGTTCTCGTGGATCGAATGGCCAGACCGTCAGACCGCCGATGCTGCCTGGGCGCGGATCATGGAGGACACTCAATCCTTCCGCATGACCGACATGCCCTTTGACGGAATGCGGATGTTCTGGGGTGGATTCTCTCCGCTGGTGGACGAACGCTGAGAGCCCAGAGGCGCAGGCAACAGGTGCTTGGCCTTTTCCGCTGCTTTCGCTAATCCCGCTGCAACAGATGGGGATTTCGCGATGACGATGGACAAGAGCTTTGACGCGGCGGCCGCCGAGGCCCGGATCAGCGCCGAATGGGAACGCCGGAACGCCTTTGCAGCCGGGGCCAATGCCCGGCGGTCCGAGACCTTCGCCGTGATGATCCCGCCGCCCAATGTGACCGGCAGCCTGCATATCGGCCACGCGCTGAACAACACGTTGCAGGATATTCTGGTCCGCTGGCACCGGATGCGCGGCTTCGACACGCTCTGGCAGCCCGGCCAGGACCATGCCGGGATCGCCACCCAGATGGTGGTCGAGCGCAAGCTGGCCGCCGAGGGCAAGCCTCCGCGCCGCGACTGGAACCGCGACGATTTCGTGGCCGAGATCTGGAAATGGAAACAGGAATCGGGCGACAGGATCATCGACCAGCTCAAGCGTCTCGGCGCCAGCGCGGACTGGTCCAGGAATGCCTTTACCATGTCCGGCGCCCCCGGCGCGCCCGCGGGCGAAGAGGGCAACTTCCATGACGCGGTGATCCGGGTTTTCGTTGACCTCTACAACAAGGGTATCATCTATCGCGGCAAGCGGCTGGTGAATTGGGATCCCCATTTCGAGACTGCGATCAGCGATCTGGAGGTCGAGAACCGCGAGGTTCCCGGCCAGATGTGGCATTTCAAATACCCGCTGGCCGCCAACCCTGAAACCGGCGAACGCGAGACCTATGAATATGTCGAACGCGATGCGGATGGCCGCGTCACCCTGCGCGAGACGCGCGACTATATCTCCATCGCGACCACGCGCCCCGAGACCATGCTGGGCGACGGCGCGGTGGCCGTGCACCCTTCCGACGAACGCTATGCCCCCATCATCGGCAAGCTGGTCGAGATCCCGGTCGGCCCCAGGGAACACCGCCGCCTGATCCCGATCATCACCGATGAATACCCGGACCCCGATTTCGGGTCGGGCGCGGTCAAGATCACCGGCGCGCATGACTTCAACGATTACGGCGTGGCGATGCGCCACGGAATCCCGCTCTATACGCTGATGGATACCAAGGCCGCGATGCGCACCGATGGGCTGTCCTATGCCGAAAGCGCGGCCATCGCGACCCGCGCCGCACAGGGCGAGGATGTGGGCGATGTCTCGGCCGTCAACCTCGTGCCCGAGGATCTGCGTGGCCTTGACCGGCTGGAGGCCCGCAGGCGCGTGGTCGAGCAGGTCACCGCCGAAGGTCTGGCCGTTACTTATCTGCACAAGGAAATCGACCCCGAGACCGGCGCCGAACATATCGAGCGCCGCGTGCTTGTCGAACAGAAATCCATCATGCAACCCTTCGGCGATCGTTCGGGCGTGGTGATCGAGCCGATGCTGACCGACCAATGGTTCGTGGACACCAAGCGCATCGTTGCGCCCGCGCTGGAGGCGGTGCGGGAAGGCCGCACCCGCATCCTGCCCGAGCAGCACCGCAAGGTCTATTTCAACTGGCTGGAGAATATCGAGCCCTGGACGATCAGCCGCCAACTCTGGTGGGGTCATCAGATCCCTGTCTGGTATGACGAGGAGGGCAATCAGTATTGCGCCCCGTCCGAGGCCGAGGCGCAGGCCATGGCGCCGGGCAAGACCCTGACGCGCGACCCTGACGTGTTGGACACCTGGTTCAGTTCGGGTCTCTGGCCCATCGGAACGCTCGGCTGGCCCGAGCCGACCGAAGAATTGAAGAAATATTTCCCGACCGACGTGCTGGTCACGGGCTTTGACATCATCTTCTTCTGGGTCGCCCGGATGATGATGATGCAGCTTGAGGTCGTGGGCGATGTGCCCTTCAAGACCGTCTATGTCCACGGGCTGGTGCGTGACGAGAAGGGCGCCAAGATGTCCAAGTCCAAGGGCAATGTCATCGACCCGCTGACGCTGGTGGACGAATACGGCGCGGATGCGCTGCGCTTCACGCTGACCAGCATGGCGGCGATGGGGCGCGACCCCAAGCTGGGGCCGAAGCATGTCGAGGTGAACCGCAACTTCGTCACCAAGATCTGGAACGCCACCCGCTTTGCCCAGATGAACGGCGTGCGCGGCGGCGGGGCGCGCCCGCAGCCCGCGCATGTCGTCAACCGCTGGATCATCGGCGAGACGGCGCGCACGCTGATGGCTGTGGACGAGGCGCTGGCCTCCTATCGTTTCAACGACGCGGCAGGCGCGCTTTATGCCTTTGTCTGGGGCAAGGTCTGCGACTGGTATGTGGAATTCGCAAAGCCCCTGTTTGACGGCAATCACGCGGACGAGACTCGGGCCACGATGGGCTGGGTGCTGGATCAGTGCTTTGCCATGCTGCACCCGATCATGCCCTTCGTGACCGAGGAGCTGTGGTCCCTGACCGGCGACCGCGACCGGATGCTGGTCCATGGCGACTGGCCGGAGCTGGGCGCGGACCTGATCGACGCCGAGGCGGATCGCCAGATGAACTGGGTCATCGCGCTGATCGAGGGCGTGCGCTCGGCCCGCGCGCAGATGGGCGTGCCCGCAGGCGCGAAGCTGGACCTGATCGTGACCGAAGCCGACGATGCCGCGCGCGCGGCATTGTCGGCCAACGCGCCCCTGATCGAGCGTCTGGCACGGGTCAATGCGCCTGCGGATGGCGTCGCGGGTAAGGGAATGATCGCGGTATCGGTGCAGGGGGCGAGCTTTGCGCTGCCCATCGGGGACGTGATCGACGTGGCAACCGAGACCGCCCGCCTGCAAAAGGCCTTGCAGAAATCCGCGAAGGATGCCGAGGGTTTGCGGAAGCGTTTGTCGAACCCGAAATTCGTCGAGAATGCCGAGGCCGACGTGATTGAGGAGACTCGGGGGAAGCTGGCCGCCTTGGAGGATGACATCGCGCGCCTTGACGCAGCGCTGGCGCAGCTGGCGGCGATGTGAGCCTGCGATCCGGCGCGCTCGGAGCGGCCGGGTCATGGGTATTTCGGCAACGGAGAAACGCGGAGGAGGCCCCCTTGGGCTGGCTGGGGCAAATCGCCAAGAGGGTGATGGCGAAGGTCAGGACCGAGGGAACGCCTCGGGGCTGGAGGGCGAGGGGCAGCCCCCGCCCGCGCGGCCGGTCGAGACGGATGCGACCGCCGCGGGGTTTCGGATCATGGCGCAGGCGGGCCGTTCTGCCCGGCGAGATCGTGTTGAAGAAAGCGGTTCAGGCCGCGCAGGCCCGCTTGGCCGGGATCCCCGAGGGGGCGGAGCGCGCGGCCCTTCTGGCCGAGATCGCGCGGCTGCAGATGCGCCAGGCCATCGCCGAGAAGGCACGGCGGCGCTTCATGCGCGACTGAGGGCCGCAAGGGCGCGGGGCAGCGCGTCCTCGAACACGGCGAGTTCGTGTAGCGGGGCCGCGCTGACGCGGATGCAGCGGTCCAAGGGGGGCACGCCGGGCATCCGGGCAAAGACGCCTTCGGTCACCAGCGCGGCGATCAGGGCGCGGGCGAAGCCGCCGTCGCGATGCGTGTCCAGCGCGACGAAATTGGTCGCCGATGGCAGCGCGGTCAGGCCGTTCGCCGCACCGATGGCCGCGATCCGGTCGCGGGCGGCCTCGACCTCGGCCACGACATGGGCAAGCCAGCCCTGATCGGCCAGGGCGGCCAAGGCGCCGGCCTGTGCGATACGATTGACGCCGAAGTGGTTGCGGATGCGGTCGAAGCCTGCGATCAGGTCCGGCGCGCCGAGCGCATAGCCGATCCGGGCCCCGGCCAGCCCGTAACCCTTGGAAAAGGTCCGCATCCGGATCACGCGGGGATCGTCGGCCGCTATGTCGGGCATGGCCGAGGCCGGCGCGAATTCGGCATAGGCCTGATCCAGGATCAGCAGGCAGTCGGGGGGCAGGCGGTCGAGCATCGCCTCGATCACTGCGCCGTCATGCCAGCTGCCCATCGGATTGTCCGGATTGGCCAGATAGACCAGCCTTGCGCCGGTGGCATGGGCGCGGTCCAGCAGGGCCTGGGGGTCTTCGGCATCGTGGCGATAGGGCACCTTGTGCAGGACGCCCCCGAAGCCCGCGACATGATAGTTGAAGGTCGGGTAGGCCCCGTCCGAGGTCACGACGGCATCGCCCGGCGCGATCATCAGCCGGACCAGATTGCCCAGAAGCCCGTCGATCCCCTCGCCCACCATGATGTTGGCGGGCGCGACGCGGTGATGGGCAGCCAAGGCCTGGATCAGATCGAAGCTGGTCGCGTCGCCATATTTCCAGACCTGCCCCACCGCCTCGCGCATGGCGCGGGCGGCCAGGGGGCTGGGACCGAAGGCGCTTTCATTCGCGCCAAGGCGGGCGGCGAAGGGCGCGCCGCGCTGGCGTTCCAGAGTCTCGGGCCCGATAAAGGGAACGGTGGCGGGCAGGCCCGCGGGCAGGGGCGCGATCCGCATCAGAAGGCGCGGAAGGTTATCGTGGTCAAGGTCCGGCTGATATGGGGAATGTCGAACAGCCGGTCCGACAGGTAGCGGCCGACATCCTCTGCTTCGGGGATATAGACCTTGGCGATCAGGTCGTAGTCGCCCGAGGTCGAAAAAAGCTCGCTGACCACCTCGCGGTCGTAGATGGCTTCGGCGACCTGATAGGTCTTGCCGGGCTCGCAGCGGAACTGGACGAAGACGGCGCGCATGAGACCTCCTGTTGGCAGCGTCAGGTTAGACCGCCGCGGCGGGCGCGGTCCAGTCCCCGCGCGCAAGGCCGCGCCAGAAGCGCAGCATCAGAAGGACCGCCGCCACGCTCAGACCGACGCAGAGCCCGAGCCACAGACCCGCCGGGCCAAGGTCAAGCGGAAAGGCCAGCGCCCAGGCAGCGGGCATACCCACGACCCAGTAGCTGAAGCCCGCGATCCACATCGGCACCTGCGTGTCCTGCACCCCGCGCAGGAAGCCGAGCGCGATCACCTGGAAGGCATCGGTCAACTGAAACAGCGCTGCATACATCAGCAGCATCGCGCCAAGTGCCACGATGGCGCCCGCGTCAGGATCGGTCGGGTCCAGATACAGCCTGACCAGAGGCTCGGCGAAAAGCAGATAGGCGGCGATGGCCAGGGCCGCGAACATCAGCGACAGGCCGACCACGGTCAGCGCCGCATCCCGCATCCAGGCCCGGTCGCCGCGCCCCATCGCCTGGCCCACGCGCACCGTGGCCGCGTTCGACAGGCCCAGATGCGCCATGAAGGTGATCGAGGTGATCTGCAGCGCAATCCCATGCGCGGCCAGTTCGGCCGTGCCGATCCAGCCCATCATGATGTTCGATGCGACGAACAGCCCACCCTCGGCCACCATGGTCAGACCGATGGGCCAGCCGATCCGCGCGACCTGCCCCATCGCCTGCCAGTCTGGCCGCCAGAAGCGCTGGAACAGGTGGTAGCGCCGCGCCTTGGGAAGCCAGCGCGCATAAGCGATCAGCAGGACAAGCTGGGTGGCCTGCACCACCACGCTGGCGATGGCCGCGCCGCGCACGCCAAGTTCGGGCGCGCCGAGATTGCCGAAGATCAGCACCCAGTTCAGGAACAGGTTCAGCGGCAGCCCCGCCAGCGTCACCCACATCACGACCTGCGTGCGCTCCAGCGCGGCCAGATAGGACGACAGCGTGACCTGCCACAGGATCAGGACCAGTCCCCAGCCTGCAATCCGCAGGTAATCCTGCGACAGGGCCGAGATGGCGGGCGTCTGCCCCAGCGCCAGCAGGATCGGCTCGGACCACCACATCAGGGGCATGGCCAGCGCGGCAAAGCCCGCCGACAGCCACAGCGCCATGCGAGCCCCTCGGCGCACCTCGGTCTCGCGGCCGGCGGCGACATGGGCGGCGATCACGCCCATCACCCCGGTGCCGAAGCCCATGCCAAGAAAGAACAGGATGTGAAAGAACGAGGTGGCGATGACCAGCGCCGCCAGAGGCTCGACCCCATACCAGCCGATCATCACCGTATCGCCTACGCCGATGGCCATGCGCGCCAGATGGCTGCCGATCAGCGGCAGACCCAACGACAGGGTCGCAAGGACATGGGGACGATAGCGGCTTTGCGTCATCCTCTGCCCTTATCCTGCGCCCTTGAGCCGGGCAAGAGGGACAATTGCACGTCCTGCAATATCATGCCCGATGCGGGCGAGTGGGCCACGATGCCCCGCTTGCCGCCCTGCACCCCATCTGCGATAGATCGCGCGACCCTTGACGCAAGAGGCCGCCATGAGCTTTCGCGCCCGCCATCTGCTGGGCATCGACCATCTCAAGCCCGACGAGATCACGACGCTTCTCGATCTGGCGGGGGATTACGTCGCCCTGAACCGCCGCACGGTGAAACATGCCGATGCGCTGGCGGGGATGACGCAGATCAACATGTTCTTCGAGAACTCGACCCGGACCCAAGCCAGCTTTGAACTGGCGGGCAAACGGCTTGGGGCGGACGTGATGAACATGGCCGTCGCGCAATCCTCGGTGAAGAAGGGCGAGACGCTGATCGACACCGCGCTGACGCTGAACGCGATGCAGCCCGATCTGCTGGTCGTGCGCCATCCCCATTCCGGCGCGGTGAACCTGCTGGCGGAAAAGGTGAACTGCGCGGTCATCAATGCCGGTGACGGCCGGCACGAGCATCCGACGCAGGCGCTGCTGGACGCGCTGACGATCCGCCGCGCCAAGGGCCGGCTGCACCGCCTGACCATCGCCATCTGCGGCGACATCGCCCATAGCCGCGTGGCGCGGTCGAACCTGATCCTGCTGGGCAAGATGGAGAACCGCATCCGCCTGATCGGCCCCGCGACCCTGATGCCCGCGGGCGTGTCCGAGATGGGGGTCGAGCTTTACGAGGACATGCGCGAGGGGCTGCGCGGCGCCGATGTCGTGATGATGCTGCGCCTGCAGAAGGAACGCATGGATGGCGGCTTCATCCCCTCCGAGCGCGAATATTTCCACCGCTTCGGGCTGGATGCGGAGAAGCTGGCCCTGGCCGCGCCCGATGCCATCGTCATGCATCCCGGCCCGATGAACCGGGGCGTCGAGATCGACGGCACCATCGCCGATGACATCAACCGCAGCGTCATCCAGGACCAGGTCGAGATGGGCGTCGCCGTCCGCATGGCCGCGCTGGACCTGCTGGCCCGCAACCTGCGCGCCGAACGCGGCCGCGCCGCCGCCGGAGAGCCGCAATGGACCTGATCTTCCGCAATGCCCGCCTGATCGACCCCGAGGCGCTGACCGACGCCCCCGGCAGCCTGCGCGTGACCCGGGGCCTGATCGCCGGACGCGGCGCGTCCGATGAGCCCGCCCCCGAAGGCGCCACCGTGATCGACTGTCGCGGGCGCGCGCTGGCCCCCGGCCTGATCGACTGGGGCGTCAAGATCGGCGAGCCGGGCGAGCGCCACAAGGAAAGCTTCCGCAGCGCGGGCCGCGCGGCGGCCGCGGGCGGCGTCACGACGATCGTCGCGCGCCCCGATACCACGCCCCCCATCGACACCCCCGAGGCACTGGAATTCGTCGCCCGCCGCGCCAGCGACGCGCCGGTGAACATCCGTCACATGGCCGCCCTGACCAAGGGCCGCGAGGGGCACGAGATGACCGAGATCGGCTTTCTGACCGATCTGGGCGCGGTGGCCTTCACCGACGGTGTGCGCGTGGTGCGCGATGCCAGGCTGATGGGCCGCTGCATGACCTATGCGCGGGGCCTTGGCGCGCTGATCGTGGGCCATCCACAGGAACCCAGCCTGTCGCATGGCGCGGCGGCGACTTCGGGCAAGTTCGCCTCGCTCTACGGGATTCCCTCGGTTTCGCCCGTGGCCGAGGTGATGGGCCTGGACCGCGACCTGGCTCTGGTCGCGATGACGCGGGGCCGCTACCACGCCGACCAGATCACCGTGGCGGCCAGCCTGCCCGCCTTGGCACGGGCGCGCGATACGGGGCTGGACGTGACGGCGGGCATCTCGATCCACCACCTGACGCTGAATGAATTCGACGTAGGCGATTACCGGACCTTTTTCCGCTTCACGCCCCCCCTGCGGTCCGAGGATGACCGGCAGGCCATGGTCCAGGCTGTCGCGGACGGACTGATCGACGTGATCGCCAGCTTCCACACCCCGCAGGACGAGGAATCCAAGCGCCTGCCCTTCGAGGCCGCGGCCCCCGGCGCCGTGGGACTGCAAACGCTGTTGCCCGCGGCGCTGCGGCTTTACCATCAGGGCGGGCTGAGCCTGCCGCAGCTGTTCCGCGCGATGGCGCTGAACCCTGCGCGCAGGCTGGGCCTGCCGGCGGGGCGGCTGTCGGATGGCGCGCCGGCTGACCTGATCCTGTTCGATCCCGACGCGCCCTTCGTGCTGGACCGCTTCGCGCTGCTGTCGAAATCGAAGAACACCCCCTTTGACGGCGCGCGGATGCAGGGCCGCGTGTTGGGAAGCTGGGTCGCCGGACATCCCGTTTTCGGAGAACACGCATGATACTCTGGGCGATTTTCGGCTATCTTCTCGGATCGGTCCCCTTCGGGTTGGTCATCGCCCGCGCGCTTGGGCTGGGCGATCTGCGCCAGATCGGGTCAGGCAATATCGGCGCGACGAACGTGCTGCGGACGGGGAACAAGCCCGCCGCCCTGGCCACGCTGCTGCTGGATTCCGGCAAAGGCGCCATCGCGGTGCTGCTGGCGCGCCACTTCGGCGGTGAAAGCGCCGCTCTGGTCGCTGGCGCGGCGGCATTTCTGGGCCATTGCTATCCCGTCTGGCTGCGCTTTCGCGGCGGCAAGGGCGTGGCGACCTTCCTCGGCACGCTGGTCGCGCTGAACTGGCCGCTTGGCCTGATCGCCTGCGCGACCTGGGCGGCGACGGCGGCGATCAGCCGCATCAGCAGCCTCAGCGCATTGATGGCGGCCGCGCTGGCGCCGGTCTTTGCCTGGGGGATGGGCCGCACCGACATCGCAGCGACGGCCGCCTTCATGGCGATCCTGATCTTCGTGCGGCACAAGGCCAACATCGCCCGCCTTCTGGACGGGTCCGAGCCCCGGATCGGCGCCGGCAGGAAACGCTAGCGAGTCGCGACCAGCACGCGGCCCGTGCGAACAGGCCGCGCCGGGGTCTCGGGCTCGGTCTTGGTGTCGGCCGGCTCGTCCTGCGCGATCCTGATGCGCGGCGCGGCAGGCTGCGCGGGCGCCTTCGCCGCGACGGGCAAGGCCATTCCCTGCCTCAACGACACCGCGATCGAGATCAGCGCAAGGCAGGCCCCGGCCAGCAGGATCAGCACGACCAGCCCCATCAGGCCGACAAGGATCGGCAGGGGCGGCACGCCCTCGGCTACCCGCACCAGCATGATGACGGTCCCGACCAAGGCAATGACGCCCAGCCCGAAGACAGCGGCCACAAGCCAGCCGATCCACCGCATCACATCACCCCGCATCGCTCTGCCCCGGCATTGGTTCTTTTCTCCGAGGTGCCAGCACCGGCCCGCCGGATCAAGCCGGACGCTGCTCACAGTCGCGTGCGCGCGGCAGCCGTGCCACGCCTGGGCCCTCGCGCGGGCAGGGGGTGCGGGGGGACGGCGTCCCCCCGCCGTCGCGGGACGCAACCCGCCTTCAGTAGCTGTAGGCGCCATAGATCCGTGTCAGATCGCCCGCCCAGTCGCCGTGATAATGCGCCAGCAGGTCGTCGGCCGGAACGCGCCCGGTATCCACGCTTTCCTTCAGCGCGCTGAGGAAATGGGTCTCGTCCGGCACCAGCCCGCCCTGCCCCGAACGCGCGCGCGCCTTCAGCCCGGCCTCGGCAATGGCCAGAACCTCGCGCGCCAGATCGTGCATCCGGATGGCCCCGACCTCGGCCTGCAGCCCATCCCGGCCCGCGGCGACGCGCAAGCCCTCACGCGTTTGCGCATCCCAGCCCTTGACCAGATCCCAGGCCGCATCCAGCGCGCCCTGATCATAGATCAGCCCGACCCACAGCGCAGGCAGCGCACAAAGACGCCGCCACGGTCCGCCATCAGCGCCGCGCATCTCGATGTATTTCTTCACCCGCGCCTCGGGGAAGACGGTCGTCATGTGGTCCGCCCAGTCCGACAGGGTCGGCACCTCGCCTGGCAGGGCGGGCAGGCGGCCGTCCAGAAAATCGCGGAAGCTCTGGCCCAGAGCGTTGATGTATTTCCCGTCGCGATAGACGAAATACATCGGCACATCGAGCACGTAATCCACCCAGGCCTCGTAGCCGAACCCGTCCTCGAAGACGAAGGGCAGCATCCCCGTGCGCGCCGGGTCCAGATTCTGCCAGATATGCGCGCGCCAGGACTTCATTCCGTTGGGCTTGCCATTCAGAAAGGGCGAATTGGCGAACAATGCCGTCGCCACCGGTTGCAGCGCCAGCGCCACGCGCAGCTTCTGGACCATGTCGGCTTCGCTTGCGAAGTCCAGGTTCACCTGCACCGTGCAGGTCCGATACATCATCTGCGTGCCAAGCCTGCCGACCCGGCCCATATAATCGGTCATCAGCCGATACCGCCCCTTGGGCATCATCGGCATCTCGTCCTGCGACCAGATCGGCGCCGCGCCCAGCCCGATAAAGCCCGCACCGATATCGCGCGCCACGGCCTGGACCTCGGCCAGATGGCCGTTCACCTCATCGCAGGTCTGGTGGATCGTCTCCAGAGGCGCGCCGGACAATTCCAGCTGCCCGCCTGGCTCCAGACTGATATTGGCGCCGTTCCGCTCCAACCCGATCAGGTTTCCGGCCTCCAGCACGGGCGACCAGCCGAAACGGTCGCGCAGCCCCGTCAGCATTGCCGTGATCGAGACCGGCCCCTCATAGGGCAAGGGCTTCAACGTGGCGATGTCATAGCCGAATTTCTCGTGCTCGGTCCCGATGCGCCAATCCGCCTTCGGCTTCTCGCCGCTGGCGATATAGGCGGCAAGCTGATCACGATGCTCGATCGGGCCGCCGCCCTGCTGGGGAATCGACATGGGGGTCTGGCCTTTCGTGGTCCCTCGGTCGGTCACAGGTGGCAAGCGCGCCGGGGCAAGTCAAGCCGCCTCGGTCAGACCTCAGCCAAACGGCGCGCATGGTCGCATACCCCTCCGCCACCGCCCGCAACAGCGCCCCTGATCCGGACCGGCCAGCAAGCGCCACAATCGGACCCAGAGCCCGCAGCACATAGCCGTCCTGCAGCACCGCACCGGCAAGCCGCCGCGCTTCGACATGAGGGACCGCCAGCGCAGCATCTCGGGACGAAAATCAAGGCGGCCCCAGGGGACGGCCCGCCTGCCATCGCGCCAGCGAGGCCTCGTCCTCGTCCCTGGCCGCGACCCAGGCGGCCGATCCATCACGCCGGATCTCGCGCTTCCAGAAAGGCGCGCGCGATTTGAGCCAGTCCATCAGGTAGTCAGCCGCGTCAAAGGCCGCCCGACGATGCCGCGCGGCCGTTGCGACCATCATGATCTGCTCGCCCACAGCCATTCGCCCGTAACGATGCACGACGCGCCAACCGGTCAGGCCGAAACGCGCAGCCGCCCCCTGGCCGTAATCGGCCAGGGCGGCCTCGGTCATGCCGGGATAATGCTCGATCTCCAGGGCGGACAGATCGCCGTCATCGCGCACGATGCCGACAAAGGTCACCAGCGCACCTGCCCCATCGCCCAGACCGGCCGTCACAAGGGCCGGATCGAAAGGCTCTGACTGAACCCGCGCAGCCATCAACCGCCCGTCATCGGCGGAAAGATCGCGACCTCGCGCACCCCGGCCAAGGGCGCATCCAGCCCGGTCAGCTTCTGGTCGATCGCGCAGCGCAGGGCCGCGTGATCCTCCAGCGCCGCCGCATGTCCCGGCGACCGCAGAGCAAGCTCCGCCAGCAGATCGCGGATCGTCGCCGCCCCCGTCTCGATCCGCTCGCGCGGCAGACCGACCCGCTCGCGCACCCAGGCGAAATAGAGAACCTCAATTGCCATGACGCTTCTCCTTCAGATGCGGCAGCGCCTTGCGGAAGTAATCCCAGCCGGTGATCGCGGTCAGCAGCGCGGCCAGCCAGATCAGAGCCAGTCCGGCATGGGTCGCCAGCGCTGCCCAGCTTCCCGACCAGACCAGCCCTGCCTCACCAACGCGCGGAGGGCGGCCATGTTCGACAAAGCTCAGCCCGGTCCCCAGAAACAACACGGCGATTGCGACCATCTGGAACGTGGTCTTCCACTTCGCAAGACTGGTCACCTTCAGACTGCGCGACCGGTCCCCCAGATATTCGCGCAGACCCGAGACGAACACTTCGCGGAACAGGATCACCGTCACCGGCAGGATCAGCCAGGGGTTCATCCCCGAATAGCCCGTGATGACGACCAAGGCGATGACCACCATCGCCTTGTCGGCAATCGGGTCCATCGCGGCCCCGAACCGGCTCTCCTGATTCCAGGCACGCGCCAGATAGCCGTCGAACCAGTCGGTGATGGCCGCCAGCAGAAACAGCGCCAGCGCCGCCCAGTCCGCCCAGGGCCGATGGAAATACAGAAACATCAGCGGCACGCCGGGCGCTGCCAACAGCCGCATCAGGGTCAGGATATTGGGCAATGTCCAGCGCATGGCGGCAAGCTAGTCCCTGCGGCGGCTCTTGGAAAGAGGCCGCGGCGAAAAGCTCTTCTTCGTTGTCCAAATACCCCGGGGGTCCGGGGGCTGGCCCCCGGCGCCATCGGCCGGGCGGATTCAGTCGCGGGCATTGAAGTGGTCATGGACCTTCTGCGCCATCGCCGCCGATATCCCCTCGACCGCCTGCAGATCAGCCAGACCCGCACGGCTGACCGCCTTGGCGCTGCCGAAATGTGCCAGAAGCGCGCGCTTGCGCGCCGCGCCGATCCCCGGAATCTCGTCCAGAGGGTTTGCCATCGCCGCCTTCGCGCGCCGCGCGCGGTGGGTTCCGATAGCCCAACGATGCGCCTCGTCGCGCAGGCGCTGCACGAAATACAGAACCGGGTCGTTCATCCTCAGGGCGAAAGGTCGCTGACCGTGGCGATGAAATTCCTCCTTGCCATGGTCGCGATCCTCGCCCTTTGCGACGCCGATCACCGGAATGTCCTCGACGCCCAGCTCGGCCATGACGCTGTGGACCGCACCGACCTGCCCCGCGCCCCCATCGATCAGCAGCAGATCGGGCCAGGCCTCGCTCTGCCGGTCCGGATCATCCTTGAGCAGCCGCTGGAAGCGCCGCGTCAGCACCTCCTTCATCATGCCGAAATCATCGCCCGGCGTGATCTCGGTCCCCTTGATGTTGAACTTGCGATACTGGTTCTTCATCCAGCCGTCGGGCCCGGCCACGATCATGCCGCCAACGGCGTTCGTGCCCATGATGTGGCTGTTGTCATAGACCTCGATCCGGCGCGGCGGAGCGGGCAGGTCGAAAGCCTCGGCCAGCCCCTCCAGCAGGCGCAGTTGCGTGGCGCTTTCCGACATGCGCCGGGCAAGACTTTCGCGCGCATTGCGCAGGGCGTTCGTGACCAGATCGCTTTTTTCGCCCCGTTGCGGGACCAGCAATGCGACCTTACGCCCTGCGCGCTCGGACAGGACGGCACTGGTCAGGTCGGGGTCTTCGGGCGGATGCGACAAGAGCACCTGCCGGGGCGGGGGCTTGTCGTCATAGAACTGCATCAGGAAGGCCTGCATCACCTCGTCCGGGCTCTCGGCCCCACCGAGGCGGGGGTAGAAGTCGCGGTTGCCCCAACTCTGATTGCCGCGAATGAAAAAGACCTGAACGCAGGCTTGCCCGCCTTCCATGTGCAGCGCCACGATATCGGCTTCGGCCACGCCCTTGGGGTTGATCGCCTGCACCGATTGCACGGCGGTCAGCGCCTTGATGCGGTCGCGCAGCGCGGCGGCGCGTTCATATTCCATTGCCTCGGCGGCCTCGGCCATCTCGCGCGCCAGATCCGCCTGGATCGAAGTCGTCTTGCCCTGCAGGAACCGCTCGGCATCCTCGACCAGTGCGGCGTAATCCTCAAGGCTGATGCGGCCCGTGCAGGGCGCACTGCATCGCTTGATCTGAAACAGCAGACAAGGCCGGGTGCGGCTTTCGAATGTGCTGTCGGTGCAGTTGCGCAGCAGGAACACGCGCTGCAACTGGGTCAGCGTGCGGTTCACCGCCCCGGCGCTGGCAAAGGGACCGTAATAGTTACCCTTTTCCGATTTTGCGCCGCGATGCTTCTTGATCTGGGCAAAGGGGTGGGACTTGGCCACCAGGATATTGGGAAAGCTCTTGTCATCGCGCAAAAGCACGTTGTAGCGCGGCTTGAGCTGCTTGATGAGGTTCTGCTCCAGCAGCAGCGCCTCGGTCTCGGTCCGCGTGGTCAGGAACATCATGCTGGCGGTTTCGCGGATCATGCGCGCGATGCGCGGCGAATGTCCCGATGGTCGGGCATAGTTCGACACCCGCGCGCGCAGGTCGCGCGCCTTGCCGACATAGAGAACCGCCTGGCTTGCATCCAGCATCCGATAGACGCCGGGGCTGCTGTCCAACGTGCGAAGGTAGTCCTGAATCAGCGCGTGGCCGGTTTTCTGGGTCATGGCTCAAAGAAAGTGATTCTGCGGCGTCGCTGCAAGTTTCGGATGACAGATGCAAGTCGGAACCTGTCCACGGAATCTGTGGATAATTCTGTGGGCGGCCTGTGAGGCAGACCCCGGCAGGCCAGCAATCACTAAGGTTTGGTGAAACTGCCCATCAATTAGGCAATCTCAGAGGGCATTGAATTTGCTTGTTTTTTATTTTCGGCATTGGAGATGGCGCGGAAAATCCAGCAGAATCCGCACCATCGTGAAACGTCTTGGGGGGCTCGCAAGGTCGGGGGACAAGATATGGTGGCCGCGCTATTCCGGGCCCAGAACGTCGGGCGTCTGCCAGGCCAGATGCTGCCCGCCATCCACGCAGATCAGCTGCCCCGTAACCGCTCGCGCATCCAGGAAATAGCCCAGGGCCTGGGTGATGCCTTGCGCGTCGGCGCCCCGCTTGAGGATGGTTGCCGCTCGCTGACGGGCGAAATGCCGGGGACTTTGCCTTGCGCCCTGCAGGGTCGGGCCAGGCCCGATCGCGTTCACCCGGATGGCGGGCGCCAGTGCCTGCGCCGCCGTCCGGGTCAGCGACCACAGCCCGGCCTTGGCCAGCGAATAGGTCATGAACTCGGGCGTCGGCTTCAAGACGCGCTGATCGACCATGTTGATGGCCAGCGCCTGCGCCTCAGGCTCTCCGTTCTCGTCGGTCAGGGGGGCGGGCGCCTGCGCGGCCAGCGCCTGAAGCAACTGGAAGGGCGCACGCAGGTTCGAGCCGAAATGCCGGTCCCAGCTTTCCATCGTGGCGCTGCGGATATTGTCATATTCGAAGATCGAGGCGTTGTTGACCAGCACCGTCACCGGACCCATGGCCTGGGCCACCTGCGGCACCAGCGCGGCGGTGGCATCGGGGTCCAGCAGGTCGGCCTGAAAGCAGGCGGCCGCGACGCCAAGCGCGCGCGCCTCTGCGGCAGTCTGCCGGGCCTCTGCCTCTGATCCGGCATAGTGGATCGCCACGTCATACCCGCGTCCCGCCAGATACAGCGCCATGGCGCGGCCAAGCCGCCTTGCGCCTCCGGTGATCAGCGCGACGCTCATAGCAGCACCCAGACATAGGCGGCATAGGCCAAAAGCAACAGCGCGCCGGTGACGCGGCCAATCGGCAGGGCACGAAACAGGAAGGGCGCCAGCAGGGCCGAACTGGCCAGCATCACCCACAGGTCGAAACGCATCAGCTCTGGCGGGATGGGCAGCGGCGCGACCAGCGCGGTGACGCCCAGGATCGACAGGATGTTGAAGATGTTCGACCCGACGACGTTACCAAGCGCGATGTCCGACCGCCCCCGCAAGGCTGCCGCGACCGAGGCCGCCAGTTCCGGCAGCGAGGTGCCGATGGCGACCAGCGTCAGGCCGATCACGACTTCGGTGACGCCGAAGGCGCGAGCGATGTCGGTCGCGCCGCGCACCAGCAGGTCGGCCCCGACCGGCAGCAGGACAAGCCCAAGCGCCAGCCAGGTCAGGATCTGTAGCCAGCGGGCGCCAAGAGCCGCGCCCTCTATCCTGTCCGCATCCTCGGGCCGGGCGGTGGACAGCTGGCGCCAGATGATCAGCGCCAGCGCCGCCAGCAGCACCATGCCATCGATCCGCCCCAGCGATCCGAAAAAGGCCAGCCCGATCAGCAGGGCCGAAGCCGCCATCATCATCGCCCAGCTTTCGCGCAGGTCATGGCCGCGCGTCACAATGGGCGAGAAGATCGCCGCCGCGCCAAGGATCACAAGCACATTGGCGATGTTCGACCCCACCACATTGCCAAGCGCCAGATCGGTCGCCCCGCGCCACGCGGCGGACAGCGAGACGACCATCTCGGGCGCCGAGGTGCCGAAGGCCACCACGGTCAGACCCACCACCAGCGGCGTGATGCCAAGGCGCAGCGACAGGTTTACCGCCCCCTTGACCAGCATGTCGCCACCGAACACCAGCAGGGCAAGCCCTGCCACCACGAACAGAATGTCAACGATCACGACGGATTCCCAGATAACGCGCAAGGGCCCTGCGAAAGGCAGGGCCGCGCCAGACGGCCATGACCACCATGACCAGCAAGAAGACCAGAACGACGCGAAGGCTCATCCGCGGGCGCCGAACCGCAGGAAGGCCAGGCGATCCTCGGCCGCGTCGATCAGCGTCTCGGCCGACAGGCCAAGGCGGCGCAACAGCGGGCGGCGCAGACCATGCAGCTCGAACCTGGCCTTGTCGCCGTAAAGCGCGCGCATCTTGGGCACCAGATGGGCGATACCGTCAGCCAGCCCCAGTTCGACCGACTGGCGGCCCGCCCAGAATTCCCCGGTAAAGAGGTCGCGCCCCTCGGCCAGGCGCGTGCCGCGCCGTGCGGTGACGTGATCCTTGAAGGCCTGGTGGATCGGCTCGAGGATGGCTTGCAACCGGGCCACATCCTCGGGGTTCTCCGGGCGGAATGGGTCCAGCGTCGATTTCGACCGCCCTGCCGTGTGGATGCGCCGTTCGATCCCCCATTTGTCGATCAGCTCGTGAAAGCCGAACCCCGCCGAGATCACCCCGATCGAGCCCAGGATCGAACTGTCATCCGCCCAGATCTGGTCTGCCGCGCAGGCCAGCCAGTAGCCGCCCGAAGCCGCGACATCCTCGACAAAGGCGTGCACGGGGGTCTCGGTCTCGTCCGCCAGACGCCGGATGCGGGCGGCGATCAGCGAGGATTGCACCGGCGATCCGCCGGGCGAATTGATCGCCAGCGCCACGGCGGCGGGCTTGCCGCGGCGAAAGGCGCGCTCGATCACGGGGGCCAGGGCGGCGTCGTTCAGCCCTCCGCCGCGGCCTGCGCCGCCGATGGTGCCGGACAGGCGGATCACCGCGATCAGCGGCGGCTTGGACAGAAGGCGGGACAGGATCGGGATGCGCATGGTCCCCATCTAGGCGCGGCCATGAGCGGCGGCAAGATGGCAGCGAGACAGAGCCGCAGCCTCAGACCTCACGGATCGTGTCGCCGGGCATGAAGGTGGGGGTCAGGGCGATCACGCGGCCCTCGGGGGCGGTGTCCTTGCCCGCGACCAGCCGGGCGGCGCGCCGGCCCACATCGACCCGGCGCGCATCCGTCGTGGCCAGCCGGACGGGCAGACCGTCCAGCAGATCGACCCCGTTGAAGCCCGCAAGCCCGATCCGGCCCGGAATGTCATACCCCTTGTCGAGACAGTAAAGCAGCCCGCCCGCCCCGATCATGTCGTTGGAATAGTAGATGAAATCCAGATCGGGCGCGCGGGTCAGGATGCGTTCGGTCAGCTCGCGCCCCTTCAGCAGCGACGAGCCGCCCTGATAATATTCGCGTGCCTCCAGCGGCACGCCGGCGGCCAGCAGACCCTCTTCGAAACCGGCAAGGCGTTTGCGGGCGCGGTGATCTTCGGGCATGTGGGTGCCGACGAAGCCGATGCGGCGATAACCCGCAGCCAGGATGCGCGCCGCCATCTCGCGCCCCGCCCGGATATGCGAGATGCCGACCAGCATGTCGATCCCCTCGCCATCGACATCCATGATCTCGACCACGGGGATGCCTGCGTTTTCCAGCATCGCGCGCGACGCCTTGCTGTGCTCCAGCCCGGCCAGGATCACGCCCGACGGCCGCCAGGACAGCATGTCGTAAAGGACCATCTCCTCGCGCGCGGGGGAGTAATTGGTGACGCCGATCACGGGTTGCAGCCCGGTATCGTCCAGCTCGGCCGAGATCCCGCCCAGCACATCGGGAAAGACCAGATTCGACAGCGAGGGGATGACCACCGCGACCAGATTGACGCGCTGGCTGGCCAGCCCGCCCGCGATCTTGTTCGGCACATAGCCAAGCGCCTTGGCCGCCGTCAGCACCTTTTCGCGCGTGGCCGCCGAGACATCGCCCCGGTTCCGCAGCACGCGGCTGACGGTCATTTCCGAGACGCCCGACGCCTCGGACACATCGCGCAGGGTCAGGGGGCGGCGGGGGCGGGTGGGGTTCATGGCGGGACCGGGCAGGGGTTGTCTTTGCCCGATGCTAGCGGAGCCCATGGGCGGGGACAACGCCCATCGGGCGCTGTGCGCGACCGCAGACCAAGAGAACGTCACGGCGAAGGGATCAGCGCTTTGCCGGATGTGCCGCCGTCAGAGTCGTGCCGCTGACGCATGACCGGGCACCAGCAGCAGAGGAAAATCGTCCTCTTGGCGCGGGGCCGGTTGCGGAAGGCCGTCATCTGCAGGCTCGGGGTCACGATGTCCGGGACGCTGCCTTGGCTTGCAAGGCCGTCGAATGCAACGATCTGGGCCAATCATCCCTCTTTCAGAACCGCTGTCGTCAGCCGCATCATGATGCCCTGACGGTTGCCTTCCCGCAGAGCAGAGCCTCTGCCAGGCGAAAAGACCCCGCCATGCGCACATGACGGGGAGGTGGCCCCGGGCTGAAGGCGCGGGACTGGCGAAACGGATGGATCCTGGGGACGGCCGCGCGGGATCAGTTGGGACGGCGGGCTTCGCCTTCCAGCTCGGCGCGGATCTGCTGGCGCAGGATGTCCAGCGGGATCATTTTCCCCTCGCGCCGGAAGTGCCAGTAGGTCCAGCCGTTGCACGAGGGCGCGCCCTCCAGCGCGGCGCCGACCTGGTGGATCGAGCCCTTCACGTCATTGCCGATCAGGCTGCCATCGGCGCGGACCTTGGCCTTGTGGCGGTTGCCGATCGAGTAAAGCTCCTCGCCCGGACGCAGCATCCCGCGCTCGATCACCTGACCGAAGGGGATGCGCGGCTCAGCGCGCTTGGCGCGGGTCGTGGCCAGAGCCTCGGCGTCCAGAGCGCGGACGCGCGCAAGGCGGCGGGCGGCAACCTCGCGGTAAGCGTCTTCGCGCTCGATCCCGATATAGTCGCGGCCCAGCATCTTGGCGACCGCGCCTGTGGTGCCAGTGCCGAAGAACGGGTCCAGCACCACGTCGCCCGGATTGGTCGTGCCGATGATCACGCGGTGCAGAAGGCTTTCGGGCTTCTGCGTCGGATGGGCCTTTTCGCCCGACGCATCCTTGAGACGCTCGCTTCCATTGCAGATCGGCAGCAGCCAGTCGCTGCGCATCTGCGTGCCTTCGTTCAGCGATTTCAGCGCCTCGTAGTTGAAGGTGTATTTCGACGATTCCGACTTCGCCGCCCAAATCAGCGTCTCATGCGCATTGGTCAGGCGCTTGCCGCGGAAATTCGGCATCGGGTTCGACTTGCGCCAGATCACGTCGTTCATGATCCAGAAGCCCTGATTCTGCAGCTCGGTGCCGACGCGGAAGATGTTGTGATAACTGCCGATCACCCAGATCGCGCCATTCGGCTTCAGCAGGCGGCGCGCAGCGGCCAGCCAGTCGCGGGTGAAGGCGTCGTAGCTGGCGAAGCTGGAGAACTGGTCCCAGTGATCGTCCACCGCATCGACGCGGCTGTTGTCGGGCCGGTGCAGGTCGCCCTTGAGCTGAAGGTTATAGGGCGGGTCGGCAAAGATCAGGTCCACACTGCCCTCGGGCAGGCTGTTCATGATCTCGATGCAGTCACCGCCCAGGATCTGGTTCAGCGGCAAGGATCGCACGGGGGCCGCGCGTTTCGGGGTGGTTTTCGTCATGCTCTGCCTCTGGGGTCGCCGGCTTTTGCCGGTCTGATCTGACCCCAAAGATGATTCAGAGCCGATTCGGCGTCAATTTCTTTTTTGAATCAGCTACTTACTGATCGGACTTTACACAAGATATTGTGGACGGGTGCAAAAGAGCGCCTATGATGTGGGGTCACACCAAGATCTAGCAGCGCCCGTTTATGCGCGGGCGTAGGATAACCGGCATTCACCTCCCAGCCATAACCGGGATGCTGTTGCGCCAAATCCACCATGATACGGTCGCGCATCAGCTTGGCCAGGATCGAGGCGGCGGCGATGGACAGGCTGCGGCCGTCGCCCTTGACGATCGCCTCGCTTGGGCAATCCAGCCCGGCAGGCACGCGGTTGCCGTCGATCAGCGCCATGCAGGGCCGCCGGTGCAACCCGGCAATGGCGCGGTGCATGGCCGCATGGGTGGCGTGGTAGATGTTCAAGGCGTCGATCTCGGCCACATCGACATGGGCGACGGACCATTCGCAATGCGCCATGATCCACGCGCCCAGCACCTCGCGCCGCGCGCGGCTGAGTTTCTTGCTGTCGTCAAGGCCCAGGGGCAGAACGCCATCGGGCAGGATCACGGCCGCGGCGGTAACGGGACCGGCCAACGGGCCGCGCCCGGCCTCGTCCACCCCGGCGATCAGGCGGGCGCCGCGAGCGCGGGCGGCATTTTCAAAGGTCAGATCAGGCATCAGGCAATGATCCTGACGGGGGGGATGACGACTTCCTCAAGGTTCACGCCTGCGCCCTCTCGGTCGATGACCAGGAAATCGGCGGGCCGATCCAGCGGCGTCAGGACACCGTGCCATGTGCCCGCGCGCAGGTTCACGCCCACGCCCGGGGGCACCAGGAAGGCGCGCAAGGGGCCGGGGCGGCCGTGCTCGTCGGGGGCCACGACCGAGAGCCAGGCATCCGGCCCCATCGGCATGAAGGCCTGGCTGCCAAGCGGGTGGCGTTCGAGAAGGTCGCAATCATAGGGCAGGCTGACCGGCTCGGAACGGAAGATCGAGATGATCGCCTCGCCATCGCCCCGTTCGACCATGGCCAGCGCGTGATGCCGTTCGCAGCGCCCGGCATTGATCATGCGGTCGGCGACGGGTTTCGGGGCCAGCACCTCGCCAAAGGGGGCGAAAGCGGCGGCGGTCAGGGGTTCGATGCGGATCGTGCTCATGGCGCCTGTCTAGCGCGCGGCGGCCAGCCCGTCGAGAATCAGCCGCATCAGCGCGCGCCGTGCGGCGGGGTCGCGCAGGTGCCGGACCTCGGCGCGGGCGCGGGCGGATATGGCCTGACATTCGGCCTGGTTGGCGCGCGCCCAGTCCAGTTTCTCGGGCAGGTCGGTCAGGTAGCGGGCGACGGGGATGTAATGCTGCCACGGAAGGAAGCGGCCCGAGTAAAACACCTGCCAGCCGTCATCCTCGGCGAAGAGCACGCCGTTCTGGTCCAGTCCCGAGATGAAGTTCGAGCCGTGATCGTAGCCCGTCATGCAGAGCTGATAGCGAAAGCGCCGGAAATCGCCCGGCCCCATGCGCGGGCGGCAGAAGGGCGCCAGAAGCGGATCATCGGCAAAGGCGCGGAAGGCCGGGGCCATCACGATGCCGATGTCGAAGTCGGGATGGTCGATCCAGCGGCGGATGAAGGCCATGCGATTGGTGCGGCACAGCCCCTCCCACGCCTCGGCACGGGTATCGGCGTCCCGGGCCTCGGCCAGACGGGACAGCCAGACATGGCTGGCGGGGCCGGGCTTCACCCCCTCGCGCATTTCCGAGCCCGAGATCATGCCGCGCCAGACCAGCCGGTCGTGCTTTTGCGACCACGGAATGTCGTCGGGGGGGCTGGCCGCGTCGAAACCCGGCAGGCCGGTCGCGTGCTGGTCGGGCAAGGGCCACAGGACCGCATTCACCGCCCCCGCGCGGCGATTGTGGCACAGGACTGGTTCGCTGACGGGTGCGCCCTGAGGGCTGCCCATCCAGCGGCTGTCCTCCATGTCGATCCAGACCGGGTCGCGGCGGCCAAGGCGCAGGATGTCGTTGATCACGCCCTCGGCCCGGATCAGCTTGAAATGCCGCCCGTCACGGGCCAGGGCCAGCGGCCCCGCGCCATCGGGCCGGAACACCGCGAACTGGCGCGGCGCGCCCGCGCGGTCGATTACCGGGACCAGGCCCGCGCCGACGCGGCCATCCCAATGGCAGGCCAGGGGTGACAGACCCTCCATTCCTCCCTCGCGCATGGGCGCCAAGCCCTGAAGGCAAAAGAGCGCCACATCCTCGGGCCAGGCGGCAGGGGCGGGATCGGGGCGCGGCAGAGGGGCGGGGGCGGGCGAGGCGTCGGACCAGCGGCTGATCGGCAAAACCGGCAGGTCGATGAATCCCGCCAGACGCGCGGCCAGATCAGAGGGGCTGTCGCGGTCCAGATCCAGCTCGATCAAGCGGTCGCTGCCCGCGAAATGGGCGCGGACGGCAGCCAGATGGTCCTGCCATTCGCGGCGCCACAGGACGGCGACGCCATCGGCATCAAGGCCGTGATGATAGGCGTGGGCGCGCAGGACGCGCCCGCCATCGGCGGCCAACCGGGCGGCGATCAGGTCGTCCTCGGCCCGCAGGGTCAGCAGGAACCGCGCCTTGGGGAAGCGGTCGGCCAGAAAGGCAAAGCTGCGCCAGGCGTCAAGCGGCGGGCGCCAATGCGGGCCGTGGCGCCACAGCCCCGCCAGCAGGCGCGCCTTGGGCCAGGGTTGCAGCAGCGGCCCGCCGCGTCCCTGGGCATAGAGGATGTCCGCGGCCAGCCCGCCCCCTTCGTGACAGGCGACCGGGTGGCCATTGGCGGCGAAGAGGCGCGCCAGATCCTGTTCGCCGCAGCCTTGGGGGCTGACATGGAACAGCCGCGCGCCGGGCATCTAGCCCCCCGTCTGCGCCCGGCGCGGCAGCAGCACCGTCAGCAGACCCAGAAGCGGCAGGAAGGCGGTCAGCCGAAAGACCGTCTCGATCCCACGCGCATCGGCCAGCAGGCCGAGCGCGGCGGCCGAGATCCCGCCCATCCCGAAGGAAAAGCCGAAGAACAGCCCCGCGATCATCCCGGTCCGGCCCGGCACCAGTTCCTGGGCAAAGACCACGATGGCCGGAAAGGCCGAGGCCAGGACCAGCCCGATCAGCGCCGCCAGCGCACCCGTTGCGTAAAGCCCCACATGCGGTAGCAGCAGCGTGAAGGGCAGGACGCCCAGGATCGACACCCAGATCACCGTCAGCGGCCCGACGCGGTCGCCCACCATGCCGCCCATCAGCACCCCGGCGGCCATCCCGGCCAGGAACAGGAACAGCATGATCTGCGCGCCCTGCGGCCCCAGCCCGAACTTCTCGATGGTGAAGAATGTGAAATAGCTGGTCATCGCCGCCGAATAGATGTTCTTGGCAAAGGTCAGGATCGCCAGAACCACGATCGCGCGCAAGACCGTCGCGCGCGGCAGGCGCAGCGCCGTGTCGGGGCGGGCGGCCACTGCGCGGCGGCGCGTCTCGGCCCATTGGCCGACATGCCACAGCACAGCCGCGCCCAGAGCGGCCGCCACCGCGAACCACGCCGCCGCAGGGCGCCCCAGCGGCACCACGATGAAAGCCGCCAGCAGCGGGCCGATCGCGGTGCCGGCATTGCCGCCCACCTGAAACAGGGATTGCGCCGTCCCGTAGCGCCCGCCCGAGGCCAGCCGCGCCACGCGCGAGCTTTCGGGATGGAACACCGCCGAGCCGACGCCGATCAGCGCCGCCCCTGCCAGAAGCAGCCCGTAAGTCGGCGCGAAGGCCAGCAGCAGCACCCCGATCAGCGTCGAGCCCATGCCGAAGGGCAGCGAACGCGGCTGCGGGTGGCGATCGGTCGCAGCCCCGATCAGCGGTTGCAGCAGCGAGGCCGTCACCTGGAAGGTCAGCGTCAGCACGCCGATCCGGGCATAGGTCAGGTCGAACTCGGCCCGCAGCAGCGGATAGATCGCGGCCAGCATCGACTGCATCACGTCATTGGCCATGTGGCACAGGCTGATCGCAGCCAGGATGCCCCAAGCCGGGCCGTGCCCCGCGACAGAGCGCGGCGCGGCGGCCATGATCCGTTGTTCCATCCTGCTCTCCCGCTCTTGCGTATGATGCGGGATTACCGCGCTCTTGCCCCGCCGGAAAGAGGTCATTGCACGTCGTGCAAGATCTGACCATTCGCAATGCCCCGCCGCCCCGCTGCCGGCTGACGATGGGCGAACAGGGCACGTCGAATCAGGACGCGTCCGGATCGCGCAGGGCGCGGAAATCGGGCGTCCGGCGCGCCAGGAAGGCGCTGATCCCCTCGGCCGCCTCAGGCGAGGCCAGCGCCTCGGCCATGGCGTCGCGTTCGGCGGCCAGCTGCGCCTCGAAGGCGGTGCGGCGCCAGCCCGTCAGCAGCCGCTTGATCGCCGCCTGCGCCCGGGCCGGACCCGCCGCCAGACGGTCGGCCAGCGCCATCGCGGCCATGATCGCCTCGCCCGGTTCGGTCAGTTCGGTGACAAGGCCAAGCGCGTGCAGGCGCGTGGCCTCGACCGGAAGGCCGGTCAGCGCCATATGCGCGGCCATCTGCGGCGGCAGCCCCGCCGCCAGCGCCGCCGTCAGCCCCCCGTCCGGCACCAGACCGGCATTCACATAGGCCGCCGTGAACCGCGCGTCGCGGGCCGAGATCACCATGTCGCAGGCCAGAGCCAGGGACAGACCCGCCCCCGCCGCGCCGCCCTCGATCACGGCGATGACCGGGCGCGGACAATCCACGACGGCGCGGATCAGGTCGTTCAGCGCGTCGATCCGGGCGCGGCGTTCGCCTTCGTCCATGGACTGCGCGGTCAGCAACTGGTTCAGATCGCCGCCCGCGCAGAAGAAGTCCCCCTCGCCCATCAGGATCACGGCGCCGATACGCGGCTCGTCCGAGGCCAGGGTCAGCGCGTGCAGAAGACCCTCCTGGAACTCGGGCGTCAGGGCGTTGCGCCGCGCGGCGTTGCGGTTTTCCACCACCAGCCGGTCGCCGAGGTCGCTGATCTCGCAATGCGCGTTGGTATAGGGATTCATGCCGATGCCTTCAGCTTGCGGAATACGCCGGTCGCGGTGGCGATCAGCGTGCCGTCCTCGTGTCGCAGATCGCCCTCGACAAACAGGGTCGAGCGGCCGCCGCCGGTCAGCCGGCCGGTCGCCGTCACCCGGCCCGGACGGCCAGGCGCCAGATAGTTCACGTTCAGCGAGACGGTGCTGACCGGATGGCGCCCCGACGGATCGTTCGTCAGGCTGGCCGTGACGCCAAGCGCGCTGTCCAGCAGCGTGGCCGCGATCCCGCCATGCAGGATGCCCATGCGGTTCAGGTGGCGGTCGTCCAGGTCCAGGATGCAGCGCGCCCGCGCCCCGTCGCTGATGTCCAGCGCGAAACCGATCAGGCGCTGCGCGCCGCTGTCATCGTCGGTCGGGGTCATGGCAGCTCCGTTCGTGGGTCGGGGCGGATGTGGCCCATCGCCCCGGCCAAGGCAAGGGCCTGCTGCCCTATCCCATCGCCGCCGGCAGGATCAGCGACAGCGCGGGAAACAGGACCAGCGCCGCAAGGACCAGCAGATCGACGAACAGAAAGCGCGACACGCCCGCAAAGATCGGCTGCACCCCCGCCCCCCGCGCCACATTCGACACGACGAAGACGTTCAGCCCCACGGGCGGCGTGATCAGCCCGATCTCGATCAGCTTGACCAGCACCACGCCGAACCAGATCGGGTCCATCCCGTAAAGATCGACCAGCGGCATCGTGAAGGGCAGCGTCAGCACGAGAACCGCCACCGGGTCCAGCACCATCCCCAGGGCGATGTGCAGCACCACCACCGCCAGCATCACCGCGACGAAGGACAGGCCCGCGCGATCGACCCACTGGGTCAGCGCCTCGGCCAGTCCGGTCAGGGCCACCAGCGCAAAGAGCAGCTTGGCCGCCAGCAGGATCACCGCCAGCGCCGCGCTTTGGCGCAGCGTCTCGCGCAGGGCCTGCAGCAGCGTCTCGGGCGGCAGGCGGCGGCTGGCCAGCCCGACGGCAAGCGTCAGCGCGATGGCCAGCGAGACGGCGGCAAGCGCGCCGAGCCGGCCCGACTGGATGCCGCCCAGGATCACCGCGAACAGCAGCAGGGCGGGCCAGGCGGCCAGCAGCGCCTGCCCCCGGCTGGCGCCGGCGGCCTGCCCGCGCGGGGCGGCGGCGGGCTCGGTCGCGGTCCACCAGAGGATGACGAGGATCATCCCCGCCAGTGACAGCAGGCCCGGCAGCAGCCCGGCCATGAACAATTGCGCGACCGGCGTGGCGCTGAGCAGGCCGAAAAGGATAAACAGCACCGAAGGCGGGATCAGCGCCCCAAGCGTGCCCCCCACGGCCACCGAGGCCGTGGCCAGGCGCGGATCATATCCCGCGCGCAGCATCTCGGGGATGCAGATCCGGCCCATGGTCGAGGCGCAGGCCAGGGACGAGCCCGAGATGGCCGAGAACCCGCCGCAGCCGATGACCGAAGCCACCGCCATCCCGCCCGGCAGCGGCCTGAGCCAGACCAGCGCCGCATCATAAAGCCGCGTGGCGATGCCGCTGTAGAAGGCCAGATTGCCAAGCGCCACGACCAGAGGCAGCAGCAGCAGGTCCGGATCGGCCGCCAGATCGCGCAGTCCGCCGAGAAAGGCGCCGGTCGCGTCGGCGGGCGCCAGCCAGTCGGCCAGCAGCAGCGCGGGCAGCGCCACGGCGGCGATGGCCAGCGCGGCAGGCAGGCGCAGCGCCAGCAGGACCAGCATCAGGCCGAACGCGGCAAGTCCGATCGCCACGGGCATCAGCCGGCCCCGTGCGACCCGGTGCCGCGGCCCGTCGGGCCGCGTCGCGCCCCTGCCCCCCTGAACGGGTTGATTTTCACGGCCTCCTCCTCGATTCCGGGCAGGCTGGCACCGCGATGACCCGAAGGCAATCGGGAATTGACCGAAAGTTGACCGGGGCGGTATCTGGCGCAAGCCATCGGGACAAGGGATTGTCCCTGTGACCCTTTTTCGGAGTGTGCAATGAAGCGGATGACCGGCCCCATGTTCCCGGCCCTGATCGTGACCCTGTTGCTGGGCCTTCTGACCCCGGTAGCGCCTGCCCGCGCGCAGGAGGATCGCCGCTTCACCGCCGCCGATATCGAGGCCGCGCAATATGATGGCGGCACCCTGCCCGAAGGTCGCTCGCCCCTGACAGCCAAGGTTCAACTGCTGCTGGACCGCGCGGGCATCTCGCCGGGCGTGATCGACGGTTTCAAGGGCGGCATGAGCCAGAGCGCGATCAAGGCCTTCGAGCGTCGGGCAGGTCTGCCGATCGACGGCGTGATGGACCCGCATGTCTGGAACCTGCTGCAAGCCTTTGCGGAACGTCCGGTCACGCAGACTTATACCATCACCGAGGCCGATGCGCAGGGCCTGGTTGCCTCGATCCCCACCGATTATGCCGAAAAGGCGCAGATGGAATCGATGGGCTATACCAGCGTGGCCGAGCGTCTGGCCGAGCGGTTCCATATGGACGAACGATTCATCCAGATGCTGAATCCCGGCATCGACTTCGTGCCCGGCGCCACAATCCAGGTCATGGCCCCGAACCCGCCGATCCGGGGAGAGGTGACGCGCATCATCATCGACAAGGAAAACCGTCGCGTCGCAGGCTATAATGCGCGCGGCGAGTTGCTGGTGGATTACCCCGCCACGATCGGATCAAGCGCCACACCCTCGCCGACTGGCACGCACAATATCGCGACGGTTGCGATCAACCCGAACTATACCTACAACCCGGCGATCAATTTTCAGCAGGGCGACAATGACCGCAAGCTGGTGATCCCGCCGGGGCCGAACGGCCCGGTCGGCACGGTCTGGATCGGTCTGACCAAGCCGACCTACGGCATCCATGGCACGCCCACCCCCTCGCAACTGTTCCGTAATCAGTCGATGGGCTGCGTGCGGCTGACGAACTGGGACGCCGAGGAACTGGCAGGGTTGGTCCGGATCGGCGGCACGACAGTCGAGTTCCTCGATCCGGGCGTGACCATCGCGGACGTGACCGGCGCGACGCGCGCCGAACCGCCCGCGCCAGAGCTTTCGCTGCCCGAAGGCGCTGCGGATTCCGGTGCGACACCCGCCGCCCCCCAAGCGGCGGCCGCCGAGGCGACTCAGGACGCGCTTGGCGAGGCCCTTGGCGCGGCCTTGCCCGAGGGCTTTGTTATGCCCCTGCCCGAAGATGATCAGCCCTGACGCTCAGGTCGGTTCGCGGCCAAGGTCCAGATAATCAGGGTCGAATCGCGCCAGCCTCACCAGACCGTCCCAGTCGAGGATCGTGATCTCGGCGCCGACCCAACGCACCAGACCACGGTCACGCAGATCACGCACCGCGCGGTTCACGTGGATCGGCGAGTATCCCAGAAGATCGGCCAGTTCGCGCTGCAGAAGCGGCATGGAAAAGTGCAGATCCGTCGCCGCGCCGACCACGTTCAAACGCGTGTAGATCTCGCACAGCAGATGCGCCAGATGCGCGTTGGAGCGCAGCGAGGCCGCCGCGACCAGCCATTGCCGGTGGATCTCGGCGTCGATCAGCGTGGCTCGCCACAAAAGGCGGGTCAGATGGGGATAGTTGCGCGTGATCTCGACCAGTTCCGAGTGGTCAACGAACTCGACCTCGACCGGACCGATGGCAATGACGGCATGGGACAGGCCGTTCAGAACAAAGCCGTGCAGATCGACAAAGTCGCCGGGCACATGCAGCGCGGTGATGACCTGCTGCCCGCTGCGGCCCTTCAGCCGATGCAATCGCGCGCTTATTCCGCGCAGCATCATGCAGCTCTGGCTGGCCTTGGGTCCGGGCTCGACGATCACCTCTCCGGGGGCGGCCTGATAATGTCGGGTGGGCATGGCGCGCAGCCGCGCGAGGTCGGCATCAGACAAATGGTCACATCGTTGTAAATAGCGAATAAAATATTCCGAGATTGCCATTTCCCGACCCCCTTTCCCTTGGCTGGCGGACAGTTGCAAATCGGGAATCCGGGCGCAATGGGGCGTGGACCCCGTCTAACATTCATCAACATCTGCAACGCGCCCGGCCACAGGGCGGTTTCAGCGCCTTGCCGTCGTCTGGTGCAGGGCGGCGCCAAGTTCGGCGAAGCTGGCCGCGACCGAGGGGCTCGGGCGTGCGACAAAGGCATCCAGTGCGGGTTGCAGGCGGACAGCCTCGTCCAGCCGCGGGTCCGAACCGGGCGCGTAAAGGCCCGCGCGGATCATCAATTCCGATTCGGCATAGACGCCAAGCGCGGCGCGGGCGCGGCCGATCATCTGGTTCTCGGCCGCATCTGCCGCCTCGGGCAAGGCACGCGAGACCGAGCGCACGACATCGACTGCCGGAAAGCGCCCGCGTTCGGCAATGGCGCGGTCAAGAACGACATGTCCATCCAGCGTGCCGCGCAGGATGTCTGCGACCGGCTCCTCCATGTCTGAGCCGGCCACAAGAACGCTGAAGATCGCGGTGATATCGCCTGCGCCTTCCGGGCCGGGGCCGGCGCGTTCCGCGAGCCCCATGATCAGGTTCGACACCGAGGGCGGATAGCCGCGATAGCTGGGCGGCTCACCGGCGGCCAGCGCGATTTCTCGATGCGCTTCGGCAAAGCGGGTAATCGAATCGGCCAGCAACAGAACATGTTTGCCCCGGTCGCGGAAATGTTCGGCCACCGCCATCGCGGCCCAGGCACAGCGCCGCCGCAGAAGCGGTGAGCGGTCCGAGGTCGCCGTCACGATCACCGCGCGCGCCATCCCCTCGGGGCCCAGGGTGCGTTCGACAAATTCGCGCAGTTCACGCCCGCGCTCTCCGATCATGGCGATGACGACGACATCGGCCTCGACCCCGCGCGCCATCTGCGACAACAGCGTGGACTTGCCCACGCCCGATCCTGCGAAAAGCCCGATCCGCTGCCCGCGCACCAGGGGCAGCAGCGTGTCGAAGACCGCAAGCCCTGTTGCCAGCCGCCCCCCCAGCCGTTTGCGCCCCACCGCAGCGGGCGCCTCGCAGCGGAAGGGGCGTGGCGTATCGCCCCGGCTGAGCGGGCGGCCATCCAGAGGTTGGCCCAGCGGATCGACGATCCGGCCGACCCAGTCGTCGGCGGGCGCGATACGGGGCGCAAAGAGCAGCTCGACCTCGGCGCCCACGGACAGGCCGTCGATTTCGCCTTCGGGCAGGATTTCGGCATGGCGCGGGCCGAGGCCCACGATCTCTCCGCCCACGGGGGCAGGCTCCAGCGCGATCTGCACACGATCCCCGACCGAGGCGCGATCACTAAGCCCCGAAACCCGGATCAACCCGGCACGGATGGATTGGACATGTCCGAAATAGCGCGCCAGCCGCATCGCGGCGATCTGGCGGGTGATCGATTCAATTCTATCCATTTCCGGTTCCTCGCCTGCCGGGGGAATCGCTCGCCCCGAAAGGGTTTCTAAAGGAATCGGGGTTAAGACCGGGTTTAAGGTGAATGAGGAGAAGCCTCATGTTTGAACGAATCGAGATGATGCGGATGGCCCGTGCGATGGGCCATCACGTGGCGCAGCGCCAGATCGTGACGGCGCGCAACATAGCCAATGCCGACACACCAGGCTATCGGGCCACCGACCTGCCTGCCTTTGCCGACAGCTATCGCAGCGGGTCCGCCCCGGCGATGCGGGCGACCCGCGCCGGTCATCTTCCGCCCCCCAACTGGGCCGATCGCGCAATTCGTCCCGTCGCGGTCGAAAGCACCGCCTCGCCCAACGGCAATTCGGTCTCGCTGGAGGCCGAGATGGTCCGCGCGGCGGAACTGAAACGCCAGCATGACATGGCGATCGGGATCTACCGCTCGGCGCTGAACCTGATGCGCAGCAGCATCGGCCGCCGGTGAGGGGACAGCATGAGCGAACCGATCTCTGCCCTGGGTATTTCGGCCTCGGGGATGCGCGCCCAAGCCGAAAGGCTGCGTCATACGGCCGAAAACATGGCCAATATCGACACGCCCGGCTACCGCCGCAAGCTTGTCACCTTTGAAGAGGCGATGCGCTTCGGCCGCCCTTCAGGCGAGGTGCAGCCGGGGCGGATGCGCCTGGACCAGACGCCGCTGCCGCGCATCCATGATCCAAGCCATCCCATGGCCGACCAGGACGGTTACTACCTCGGCTCGAATGTCGATCTCATCATCGAGATGGCCGACAGCCGCGAGGCCGGCCGCAGCTACGAGGCCAATCTGCGTATGTTTGAACAGACCCGCCAGATGAGCGCGTCGCTTCTTGAAATCCTCCGTCGATGAAAGAATCTGCCATGCTGACCAGCCTGAACGCCGCCAATGCCTATTCCGCCGCCCGCACCGCCACCGCTCCGGGGGCGCAAGCGCCCGACGCGCTGCGTCGCGTGGGCGAGGCAGCTGAAGAATTCGCCCGGCATATGGGACAGGTCGATCAGGTCGCGACCGCCGCGATGATCGGGCAGGCCAACACCCACACCCTGGTGCAGACCCTGGCCGAGGCCGAACTGGCCATGGACACGGTCGTCTCGATCCGCGACCGCGTGGTCGAGGCCTATCAGGAAATCCTGCGTATGCCGGTCTGAGGCATTCCATGACCGAGATGATGCTGTTCGACGTGCTGCGGCAAGCCCTGCTGGTCGCGGTCAGGATGTCGGCGCCGCTGCTGATGGTGGCGCTGGTCAGCGGGGTGGTAATCGGCCTCTTTCAGGCGCTGACCTCGGTGCAGGAAATGACGCTGACCTTCGTTCCCAAGATCGCGCTGATGCTGGTCGTCTTCTGGGTCGGCATGAGTTTCATGACCAGTGCCCTGTCCGACTTCTACATCGGTCAGATCATCCCCCTGATCGAGGCAAGCTGATGGACAACGCGACCTATGCCAGCCTGAACCGGCAATCGGGCCTGATGGCCGAGATGCGCGTCATCGCCAACAACATCGCCAACGCGAACACGCCCGGCTTCCGCCGCGAAGGGGTAATCTTTGCCGAGCACCTTGCCGCGCTGGACCGCCGCGGGGACACGCTGTCGATGGCTCACGCGCGCGGCCGGCTGCTGGACCTGAATCAGGGCGGGCTGAGCCAGACAGGCAACCGCTTCGATCTGGCCATCGAGGGCGAGGGCTTCTTTCTGGTCGAGACGCCTGACGGCGTGCGGCTGACGCGGGCGGGCGCCTTCACGCCCTCGGCCGAGGGCGAGCTGATGAATTCCGACGGCCACCGGCTGCTGGACGAGGGGCAGGCCCCGATCATCATCCCTGCCGGCGCCAGCGCGGTGGCGGTGGGACAGGATGGCACGCTGTCCGCGAATGGCGTGCCCTTCGGCCGCGTCGGCGTCTTTGCCCCGCCCGAAGGCCAGACCCCCACGCGCGAGGGCGGCACGCTGTTCCGCATCGACGGCGCGCCAGAGCCGCTTGAGACCACCGGCATCCGGCAGGGTTTTCTGGAGGACAGCAATGTCGATGCCGTCTTCGAGATCACCCGCATGATCGAGGTCCAGCGCGCCTACGAGCTGGGCCAGAGCTTCCTCGAACGCGAGGACCAGCGCATCCGCAACACCCTTTCCGCCCTGACCCGATAGGACCCCGCCATGAAAGCCCTGCAAATCGCCGCCACCGGCATGAGCGCGCAACAGACCCGTGTCGAGGTGATCTCGAACAACCTCGCCAACATGTCCACAACCGGCTACAATGCCCGACGCGCCGAATTCGCGGATCTGCACTATCAACAGGCTGCCCGGCCCGGCGCGGTTACGGCCTCGGACGGCACGGTCATTCCCGCTGGCGTGCAGCTGGGCCTTGGCGTCCGGCCGACCGCTGTCAGCATCACGTTACAGCAGGGATCGCTGATCCAGACCGGCGGCGACCTTGACCTGGCCATTGATGGTGACGGCTACCTTGAGGTCGTGCTGCCCTCGGGAATGTCCGGCTATACTCGCGACGGCGGGCTGAAACGCTCGGCCGACGGGCTGGTGGTCACATCGGATGGCTATCCGGTCGTGCCCGAGATCACCATTCCGGACGATGCGCGATCAATTTCGATCAATGCGGCAGGCGAGGTCTATGCCTATTTCGGCGACCGGGTCGAACCCGAGATGCTGGGCCAGTTCACCCTTGCAGGCTTCTCGAACGAAAAGGGGCTGGAGGCGATCGGAGGCAACCTGTTCATCGAAACAGCCGCCTCGGGGGCACCGCAGGTCGTCAATCCGGGGCAGGAGGGCCTTGGAACGCTGCGGCAAGGCTATCTGGAGGAAAGCTCGGTCGATGCGGTGCGCGAGATCACCGAGCTGATCAAGGCGCAGCGCGGCTACGAGCTGAACGCCAAGGTCATCACCGCCGCCGACCAGATGCTGGCGGCGACCTCGCAGGTGCGCTGATGCGCGCGGGCTTTCTGGCGCTGGCGCTGTGCTGGCCGGTCTTCGTCCAGGCCGGCACGCTGGCGGCCGCGCGCACCCTACCGGCGGGCACCATCATCACGGCCGACGACCTGCGCGCAGTGGACAGCGACCGCCCTGGCATTAACAACCCGTCCGAGGCGATCGGAATGCAGACCCGTGTCACCATCCACGAAGGACGCCCGCTGCACGCGACCCTGCTGCAATCGCCTCGTCTGGTCAGCCGCAATCAGATCCTTCGCGTCATCTTTTTGCGCGGCGCACTACGGATCGAGGCCGAGGGCCGCGCCCTGTCGGACGGAGCGGCGGGTGACACGATCCGGGTGATGAATCTCGCCTCGCGCAGCACGCTTTCGGCGCGCGTCATGCCTGACGGCAGCGTCGTGGCGCATTAACCACAGGAATTTCAAATGAAAACCACCAGGATCTTGTGCCTCTCTCTTGCGCTGACCGCCTGTGCGCGCGTGGACCATCTGGGTCGGCCGCCCGAATTGACATCGCCGCGCGAGACCGAGGAATTCATGGCCATGGTCAACCCGCCGCTGGATCTGCCCATCGGCTCGGGGCGGCCCGAGGCTGCGGCCTCGCTCTGGTCGGGCTCGACCAGTGCGCTGATCAACGACCGACGCGCCGCGATTCGGGGCGACATCCTGACCGTCGTGATCGAGATCGACGACCGCGCCGAGATCAGCAACAGCTCGGGCCGCAGCCGCAGTTCTCGCGAGAGCGCCAGCATCCCGCAAATGATGGGCATCCCGCAGCGTCTTGCTAACAAGTTACCCGAAGGCGCCAGCTTCGATGAACTGGCCGACGCCTCGGCCTCGTCCAGTTATCGCGGTAACGGCAACATCTCGCGGCGCGACAAGCTGACGCTGCGGGTGGCGGCGACGGTGATCGACCGACTGCCCAACGGCAGCCTGCATATCAGCGGCACCCAGGAGGTGCGCGTCAATCACGAACTGCGTGAACTGACGGTCAGCGGCTTCGTGCGCCCCGGCGACATCGACCGCAACAACGAGATCGCCTATGACCGCATCGCAGGCGCCCGAATCAGCTATGGCGGGCGGGGTCAGATCAGTGACGTGCAGCAGCCGCGCTACGGCCAGCAGATCGCCGACATCCTGCTGCCCTATTGAGGCCCGCCATGATCAAGAAAATCACGTTTCTGGTCATCCCTCTGCTGGCCATGCTGGGCGGCGCCTTTGCAGGCGACATGCTGCGCCCCCGCCCCGAGTCCGACCCAATGGACGACCTGCCCCTGAAACCTGCGGCCCCCGCGGCTGAGCCGGGCTGGTTCACTTTTCCGACGCAGTTCTTCGTGCCGCTGGTCAGACAGGGGGACATGTCCGCCATCATGGTCCTGACCCTGGTAATCGAGACCGACGCAACCGAGGTCGGCGCGCTTGAACACCAGGAACACCGCCTGCGCGACGCGCTGCTGCGGCAGTTGATGATCCACGCCAATACCGGGGGGTTTGACGGGAATTACACGCTGGACCGAAACCTTGAAACGCTGCGCGAGGGATTGCTGAAGGCCGCGCAATCCGCGACTCAGACCCCTATTCGGGCAGTGCTGATCCAAGACTTGGCGCGACAATCGGGCTGAGCTTGGACCCGGTTTCGGAACGCGCCGGCATCTTGGCTCGTCTGCGCCATCGCATTGTGGGTATTGACGCCGATGGGTTATTCCCCCATCGATGGGCCTTCAGGAGAGTTCCGGTTCCTCTACCTGCCGGTTGCCCATCCTTGAGTCGGGCGCCATCCGTTGACACGCGGCGCCGGGGTTTTGTTGACGTGGGCTCGGAACGCAAAGTGCCTCCCGTTCGGGATGCTCTTAAGCGTTCGATATATTTCATGATTTTGGTTTCGGGGACAGTATTTGAACCTGTGACCTTAAGGTCATGAAGGCAACCCAACGGGGCCAGAACAGCTTCGTTAAATCAGCTTCTTAGGCGATTTTCGGGCTCACAGCGTCGTTTACGTGCCGTACGGAGCAGACGCAAACCCTTGGAAGAGAACGGAAATCCTTTTGCTGCCGCAATCATTGCCGCTCCGGATGCCACGGGCCCGGCGCACAGGAGCGCTCGAACCGCAACCGGTCCCGCAACGCCTCGTTGTCGACGTTTCGCTATGCGCAAGGCGGGACAAACGGCGTGAGTGACCTGCCACGGGATTTTTCCTGCATCGTCGATGAGGGTCCGGCCCAACCTGAGGACGGACAATGAAGCGAACGAGATTCACTGACGAGCAGATCATCGGCATCTTGGCCGAGCACGGTCGACGTATACGTCCACGGCGCGACCCTATCGCGTGATTTGAGCGATGTGGAGAGGAAACTTGTATGGTACAGCGAACCTCGCTGGGTGATATGCGCCTGCCTATGCTTCAGCGGGATCATGCCGCCGTCAGCGCCGGAGCGTGACCGAGGCTGCGCCGCCCCACATTCCCAAACATTCCCAATAGCTTGAGGGCCCGTTTCAGGCGATTCTGTCGCCCATGCGGACCTTCTTCCATCGCCTTCTCGGACTCGCGCGGGCTCGCGGCTTCGACGCTGCGGGTGGCGGGCGGC
>NZ_JAHYSR010000069.1 GCF_019431455.1 Paracoccus bogoriensis | reverse complement strand
ATCCCCAGAATCCATCCCACCCTCAGCCGCAAGGGGTGCCGCTCAGACCGCCAAGGTCATATGCGATTCCCCTGCGGGGCAGGGGGCTCGAAGCGGCGGAAATGTCGAAGGAATACGAATTCAAGCGCAATCGTTCATGGTTCGTTCGACACGGCTCATAACCTGAAGGTCGTAGGTTCAAATCCTACCCCCGCAACCAAAAAATCAGACGAAATTACAAAGACTTAGGCCGGAACAGGGCGCACACCACGCGCCCTTTCCGTGTTGCAGAGCCTTCCCGGGGATGTCCCCATTTCAACATTCATCGGGACATCCCCCTTCAAGGCGCTCCGGTCCGAACAGGGTGTCCTTGGCGATATGTCCGTCATTTGCCATCATCTCACGATGCACTTGC
>NZ_JAHYSR010000068.1 GCF_019431455.1 Paracoccus bogoriensis | reverse complement strand
ATGGATGGCCCCTTGACAAGAGCCTCTTCGGTCGGCTGGCATTCGGTGGGTCGCGGCCCTGCAGAGGGCGTCTCGTCTGGGGCATGATCTGCCGCGCGCCCTGATCGCGAGCCCTGATGACGTCCGCGGTCGCTCCGGCCCCGATCAATGGCCCGCGGTCCGAGCCGCACCGGTCCGGACCGGTTGTCCTCGACGATGTTTCCGCCGCTATGCCATCATCTCACGATGCACTTGCCTTCTCGATGAGGGATATGCCCTGTCTCGATCAGGCGGCTTGCGCCGCCCGGAATGCGGTCCTGTTCTTCATCAGCGCATGGACGCTGCGCGCCATGCGGTTGGCCAGGGCGATCGCGGCCTGCCTGGGCTTCTTGCACGGAAGGATCTGCCACAGCCCGTCGTCCCTG
>NZ_JAHYSR010000067.1 GCF_019431455.1 Paracoccus bogoriensis | reverse complement strand
GGGGATGTCCCGATGAATGTTGAAATCGGGTCGGGGCAGCGTTGCCGGGCTCATGGTTAGGCGGCCGCTGCGGTGTGGTCGACGCCGGTGGCGGGGTCTGCCTCGCGGTGGCGCAGGAGGGCGGCCTTGAGGATGGGCAGCTGCTTGTGGGCCTTGAGGCGCCGGAAGCCCTTGGCGGCCTCGAGCATGCCGGCGGCGGTCCAGCGCAAGGCCATCGTCGCGTCGTGCCAACGCGTCACGTTGCGGCAGACCTGCCTGAGTGAGGCGGGAAAGGCGGCCTTCCGGTGGACGGCCGCCCCGCCGAACGCGTTCATGGGCTCGATGATGTTGGTGCTGGAGAGCCGCGCGCCGCAGCTCGGGCGGCAAGCCCAGGCGGATCACGGTGAGGATCTCGTCGAGGCCCTCCAGGATGCTCTTCGACA
>NZ_JAHYSR010000066.1 GCF_019431455.1 Paracoccus bogoriensis | reverse complement strand
CGCGAGCAGGTTCCCATGGACCTGCACCGCGAGATCGGCGGCGGGGCGCGGATCCGGGCGGGCATCGAGTTCGATGCCGCCGGCCGCCGGGTCGCCACCTGGGTCTTGTCCTCCCGCCCGGGCGATCCGCTGGGGTCTCACCACATGGACCCGCTCCGCGTCCCCGCCGCCGATTGCCTGCACCTGTTCAAGCCGCTCGCCGCGGGCCAGCTGCGCGGGATCACCTGGCTCGCGCCGGTGCTGCTGCTGCTGCACGAGCTCGACCAGTTCGAGGACGCCGCACTGGTGAAGGCCAAGGTCGCGGCGCTGTTCACCGGCTTCATCACCGACCCGGACGGAACGGCGGGCGGCCTCTCGGGCATCAACAGCGGCGGCGCGCTGACCGTGGGCATGGAGCCGGGCAGCCTGATCCCGCTGCCGCCCGGCACCGACATCCGCTTCTCGAACCCCACCGAGCACGACGCCTACGCGCCCTT
>NZ_JAHYSR010000065.1 GCF_019431455.1 Paracoccus bogoriensis | reverse complement strand
CGCGAGCAGGTTCCCATGGACCTGCACCGCGAGATCGGCGGCGGGGCGCGGATCCGGGCGGGCATCGAGTTCGATGCTGCCGGTCGCCGGGTCGCCACCTGGGTCTTGTCCTCCCGCCCGGGCGATCCGCTGGGGTCTCTCCGCATGGACCCGATCCGCGTTCCCGCCGCCGATTGCCTGCACCTGTTCAAGCCGCTGGCGGCGGGCCAGCTGCGCGGGATCACCTGGCTCGCGCCGGTGCTGCTGCGGCTCCACGAGCTCGACCAGTTCGAGGATGCCGCGCTGGTCAAGGCCAAGGTCGCGGCGCTGTTCACCGGTTTCATCACCGATCCCGACGGCACGGCGGGTGGGCTTTCGGGCACCAACACGGGCGGCGCGCTGACCGTGGGCATGGAGCCCGGCAGCCTGATCCCGCTGCCGCCCGGCACCGACATCCGCTTCTCGAACCCCACCGAGCACGACGCCTACGCGCCCTT
>NZ_JAHYSR010000064.1 GCF_019431455.1 Paracoccus bogoriensis | reverse complement strand
GATCGATCAGGTTCTCGACCTTTCGTGGCTTCGCGGCGAAGTGGCTGCCCTCTATCGCGTCGACAACGGACGCCCCGGCACCGATCCCGAAGGTGAGGCGGACAAAGGCGATGATCCGGGGGATCATCGCCCCGCCGGACGGACGCCTGATGCTGGCGGGCTTTTTGCTCGGCATCGTGCATGACCGGCGCCTGATGCGCGGTGAGGCCCGCCCCGCCACCGGTTCGAGGGGTGAGGCCGAACCAGGTCCATCTCGCGATCCGCGGGTTCATCGGCTACGCCTTGCACGAGGCCTTGCCGGATCATTCCTCGCTGACCCGCCTCCGGCAACGCTGGGGCGAGGATGTCTTTCGCCGGGTGTTCACGCGTGTCGTCCGGCAATGCCAGTCGGCGGGCCTCATTTCGGCTGAAACCGTTCACATCGACGCCAGCCTGATCCGGGCGAATGTCAGCATGGATGCACTGGTCGCGCGTCACCTCGATGCG
>NZ_JAHYSR010000063.1 GCF_019431455.1 Paracoccus bogoriensis | reverse complement strand
AATAACCTGTTCATAGTCTCTGTGGAATAGCAGATAATACGAGTATGAGACATCGTTACCCCAGCGACATCAGTCGTGACCAGTTCGAGCACCTCCGTCCCCTGTTGGAAAGTGCTCGGAAAAAGACCGCCCCGCGGAGAGTGGGTCTGTACGACGTCTTCTGCGCTGTACTGTACCTGTTGCGAACAGGCTGCCAGTGGCGTGCCTTGCCAAGTGATTTCCCGAAGTGGCGCACCGTGCACTCGTATTTCACCATCTGGAGTGAGCCGCGTGACAGCGGTAGCCTGCTTGAGCAGGCGCTTAAAAAATCAGGTTGGCGCGGCCCGCGAGAGACAGGGGCGCAACGCTTGCAGCAGGTTCTTGATCGTGGACGCGCAGAGCGTCAAGAACACCGATAGTGCCAGGCAGAAAGGCTACGACGCGGGCAAGAAAGTATCGGGGATCAAGCGGCACATTGCGGTCGATACTCAAGGTTTGCCGCATGCCG
>NZ_JAHYSR010000062.1 GCF_019431455.1 Paracoccus bogoriensis | reverse complement strand
GCCCATGCGGACCTTCTTCCATCGCCTTCTCGGACTCGCGCGGGCTCGCGGCTTCGACGCTGCGGGTGGCGGGCGGCGTTGGGAGGGGGCGCGGACAGTCGACGGGGTGAACGCGGCGATCCTGGCGGGCGCGACCACGGCGGCGCGGCGGGCCGGGTGGTATGCGCGCAACAACCCGTGGGTCGCGGCGGCGGTGGACAGCCTGGTCGGCAATGTCGTCGGCGCCGGGATCAAGCCGCAATCCACCCATCCCGACCGTGCGGTGCGCGAGCGGCTTCAGGCGCTCTGGCTGCGCTGGACGGATCACGCCGCGCCGGACGGGCTCGCGGATTTCTACGGGCTGCAGGCCATGGCCGTGCGCGCCATGGTCGAGAGCGGCGAGAGCTTCGCGCGGCTGCGCATCGCCAGCGACGCCGCCGGCATTCCCCTCCACCTCGAGCTTCTGGATCGCGAGCAGGTTCCCATGGACCTGCACCGCGAGATCGGCGGCGGGGCGCGGATCCGGGCGGGCATCGAGTTCGATGC
>NZ_JAHYSR010000061.1 GCF_019431455.1 Paracoccus bogoriensis | reverse complement strand
CACACCGCAGCGGCCGCCCAACCATGAGCCCGGCAACGCTGCCCCGACCCGATTTCAACATTCATCGGGACATCCCCCAACCAGATGTTGTCAGGAAAACGCTTCATAGCAGCCTGCACATGCCCCAGCATGAGATGACGATCAACGGCGCGGTCGCTTTCTGCGGCCTCGGACGCAGCGGCCTGGATTACCTGTTCAACAAGCGATGGATAAACCTTGCCGTCTTTCCCCGACTGCCGAGTGAAATCCTCATCGCTGAACTGATCTGGGTTCCATAAACGCAAAAGGGGGAGGATCTTGTCTTGGTTCCCTTTGCTCAGCCGCAACGCGTGACGCAGCATGAGGCTGTGCAGCAGATCTGGACCGCCACTTGCCAACTGCAGATACGTGTTCAGATGCCGCTTTACTCGCTGGGCGACTGGGGATGTGAGTTCGTCGTCGCGCTTTCCTTCCAATTCGGTGACCTGCCCCCAAGAGTCCTGGCCATTCAAAAGGAGAGTTTGTTCTTATAACGTTCGTGAGAACAAGGAGAACAGACGATGCGCAAATCACGTTTTA
>NZ_JAHYSR010000060.1 GCF_019431455.1 Paracoccus bogoriensis | reverse complement strand
AGCAGAATGGCGCCGACGAGGCGTCGGATGGCAGCCTCGTTGGGAAAGATGCCGACGACCTCTGTCCGGCGCTTCACCTCGCCGTTGACGCGCTCGAGTGGGTTCGTGCTGTGCAGCTTGGCCCGGTGCTGGGCGGGAAAGCTCATGTAGGCGAGGACGTCGGCCTCGGCTTCGTCCATGAGGGCGGCAAGCTTCGGCAGCTTGGGGCGGAGCTGGTCGGCAACGCGGCGCCACTGCTGACGGGCGGCCTCGGCGTCGTTCTGGGCGAAGGCGGTCGCCATGAAGGCCGAGACGACTCGCCGGCCGCTCTTGCCTGCATGGGCCAGCGCGTTGCGCATGAAGTGCACGCGGCAGCGCTGCCAGGTGGCGCAGAGGACGCGGGTGATGGCGGCCTTCAGCCCCTCGTGCGCGTCCGAGATCACCAGCTTCACGCCGCGCAGGCCGCGGCGGGTGAGCTTGCGGAGGAACTCGGTCCAGAACGGCTCGGCCTCGGAGGGGCCGATGTCCATGCCCAGCACCTCGCGGCGGCCGTCGCTGTTGACGCCCACGGCGATGATGACGGCGACGG
>NZ_JAHYSR010000005.1 GCF_019431455.1 Paracoccus bogoriensis | reverse complement strand
TACCGAACAGGCAGGGCGGCGGGCGGTCGAGGAACTCCAGCATCTGGCTGTGCCGCGACTGGCGACGCAAGACAGCCCGGCCTTCGGCATCGACGCCGTGCAGCTGGAAAACAGATTTCGCCAGATCGATCCCGAGTGAGGTAATCCTGTCATGGATAGCTCCCCTTGTTGGCGATGTTCACAGCATCCGACAGGGCACATCGCGATGCCGCAAGCGCGGCCATCCACCTCATCAGGGGCGCTTGCGCCTTATTCCCTCGTCCGTCCAGAGCCGCTAGGTCCGATGCGCCACGCGATCACCATAGTGTCCACCAGCGATGGCGGACACTATCCGGCTCTCTCGGCCCGTGGCAGAGCGGTCAGACCGGACGGTTACGATCCGGTGGATCATCTGGCAAGACATCGCGTTCGGCTGAGCAAGCAGCACTCGCCCGGATTCAGGTGAAGATAAGTCCCAAAGCGCCGGCGCAGATGTGTCGCGATTGTCTGATCAGAGCGCCAAGGCCCCGATCAGACATCCAACTCCTCGACAAACCGCGCGTTTTCCTGAATATACTCGAACCGCAATTCGGGCTTCTTGCCCATCAGCCGTTCGACCAGATCGGCCGTCTCACCGCCCTCGTCGTCGTCGATGCTGACCCGGATCAGCTTGCGCGTCCTTGGGTCCATCGTCGTTTCCTTCAAGTCCTTGGCATCCATCTCGCCCAAACCCTTGAAGCGCTGCACGTCGATCTTGCCGCGCCCGCCCAGACCCTGGGCCAGCATCCGCTCTTTTTCGGCGTCGTCGGCCACATAGACGCGCTGCGCGCCCTGCGTCAGGCGGTAGAGCGGCGGGCAGGCCAGATAGAGATGCCCCTTGTCGATCAGCGGCCGCATCTGGGTGAAGAAGAACGTCATCAACAGGCTGGCGATATGGGCGCCGTCCACATCGGCATCGGTCATGATGATGATCTTGTCATAGCGCAGGTCGTCCACATTGAACCTGGACCCCATTCCGACGCCAAGAGCTTGACAAAGGTCGTTGATCTCCTGATTGGCGCTCATCTTCGACGACGCAGCACCCAGCACGTTCAGGATCTTGCCGCGCAGCGGCAGCAGCGCCTGGTTCGTGCGGTCGCGGGCCATCTTGGCCGAACCGCCCGCCGAATCGCCCTCGACGATGAAAAGCTCGGTTCCGTCGCGGTTCGTGGCGCTGCAATCGACCAGCTTGCCCGGCAGGCGCAGTTTCCTGGTCGCCGTCTTGCGAGCGGTTTCCTTTTCCTGCTTGCGCCGCAGCCGTTCCTCGGCCCGCAGGATCAGGAAATCGAGGATCGCCCCCGCCGATTTCGTGTCCGAGGCCAGCCAATTGTCGAAATGGTCGCGCACCGCGCCCTCGACCAGACGGGCGGCCTCGGTCGTGGCCAGCCGGTCCTTGGTCTGACCCACGAATTCGGGCTCGCGTATGAAACAGCTCACCAGCGCGCAGCCGCTCGCCACCAGATCGTCGCGCAGGATCTGGGCGGCCTTCTTGTTGCCGACCATCTCGCCATAGGCACGGATGCCTTTGAGGATGGCGTTCCAGAAGCCCATTTCATGCGTCCCGCCTTCGGGGGTGGGGACGGTGTTGCAATAGGACTGGATGAAGCCATCGCGCGAGGGCGTCCAGTGGATCGCCCAATCGACCTTGCCTGGCGCGTTGAAGCGCTTGAAATCAACGCTGCCGGCAAAGGGGCGGTCGGAATAGGTGGTCACGCCCTGCAGCGTCTCGGCCAGATAATCGGCCAGGCCGCCGGGGAAATGGAACACGGCCTCGATGGGTGTCTCGCCGTCGTCGATTTCGGATTTCCAGCGGATTTCGACGCCCGAGAACAGATAGGCCTTGGACTTCACCATCCTGAGCAGCCGCGCGGGCTTGAAGCGGTGATGGCCGAAAATCTGTTCGTCTGCGTGGAAGGTGACGGTGGTCCCGCGCCGGTTCGGGGCCGCACCGATCCTGGTGACCGGCCCCTGTGGGATGCCACGGGAAAAGCGCTGCTCGAACAATTCCTTGTTGCGCGCGACCTGCACGATCATCAGATCCGACAGCGCATTCACCACCGAGGCGCCCACACCGTGCAGCCCGCCCGAAGTCTGGTAGGTGTCGCCCGAGAACTTGCCCCCCGCATGGAGCGTGCAGAGGATGACCTCCAACGCGGATTTGCCCGGAAACTTGGGATGTGGGTCGATCGGGATACCGCGTCCGTTATCGCGCACCACGACGCTGTAATCGGCCAGCAACTCGACCTCGATCCGGGTCGCGTGGCCCGCCACGGCCTCGTCCATCGAGTTGTCCAGGATTTCCGCGACGAGATGGTGCAGCGCGCGTTCATCGGTGCCGCCGATATACATGCCGGGCCGCTTGCGCACGGGCTCCAACCCTTCCAGCACCTCGATCGAGGATGCGGAATAGGCGTCGCTGGCGGCGGTGCCGGAAAGAAGATCGTCGGCCATGGGTTCTTCGTCCTGTCGTCTGCTCGGGCGACTGTATCACATGGCGTGGGGCTGGGCGGCAAGGGCTTGTGGTCGCGATCGCGCCAGCGCGCGACAGGGCTGTGATGCGGGCTGTGCGCGCTCACGGGCGCGTCCATGGGGTTCTAGCGGCAAGCTGACAGTGCTGGGTCATCGGGCGGTGCGGGAAGGGCCTGTCCCCAGAAGATGCGCGCCCGACCCGCTGATCTTCGGCCCCGGCAATCATGTCGCGTCGCTGCCCCTCTGTCTGCCGGCCGCGGTTGCGGACTGCGCCGGGACATAGTCGAACTGGCGCCGAGGTGATTTGCCTTGACCCTTCGCGCCCTGCTAAGGGCGTCAGGGACATGACCATCAAGCACCGGACGGACGATGAACCGCTTTGCGCGCTATCTTCTGGCCTTCGGGCTGTCACTGGCGCCTCTGGGCGCGGCGGCCCATCCGCATGTGTTCATAGATGCCGGTCTGCGGCTGATCTATGGCGAAGGCGGCAAGCTGACCGAGGTCGAGGTCGAGTGGCGCTATGACGCCTTTTATTCGCTGCTGATCCTTGAAGATTACGGAATCCGCCCCGCCGCGGGTGGGGGTCTTTCTGCTTCGGACGCGGCGCGGCTGGCCGGTTTCGACTGGGATCCCGATCCCGCATTCGAGGGCGCGCTTTATCTGACGGTCGAAGGACGGCGCGTCGGCCTGCAGCAAGCGCGCGATTTCGGCGTCTCGCTTGAGGGCGGGCAGATCGTCTCGCGCCACCGCCGGGCGCTGAGCACGCCTATCCCCGGCGAGGCTCAGACAATCATCCAGGTCTATGACCCTGAATTCTATGTCGATTTCAGCGTCCCGCAGAGCCCCGCCCTGCGCGGCCGCGATGATTGCCACGTCGATCTGCGGCCGGGCGATTCCTATGCCGCCGCCGATGCCTATGCCGCAGCCCTGCGCGAGGCGCTGGCGCGGGAACTGGCCTCGGCCTCGTTGCTGGACGAAGAAATGATCAGCGTGAATATCGGCTCGGTCGGCGCGCCCGAAATGCGCGTCGTCTGCGGAGCAGCGCGATGAGCCCGCCTGACCTGCGCCCCGGTCAGGGCCATCCGGGCCGGGTTCTGGCCCTGACCGGGCTGGTCGTGGCGCTGGCACTGATTGCGCTTTGGCTCTCGGGCGGGCTGTCGGGCATCGCAGCCTGGGCGGCTGCGGGACAGAGGCAGGCGCAGAACCTGATGGCGGGCGCGTTGCAATCGCTGCGGGCGGGCGATCCGGGTGCGGCGGCCACGTTGATCGCGCTGTGCTTCGGCTACGGTTTCTTTCACGCGGCAGGGCCTGGGCATGGCAAGCTGGTGATCGGCAGCTACGGCTATGGCAGTCAGGTGCCCTTCGGGCGGCTGGCCGTCTTGTCGGTATCGTCCTCGCTGGCGCAGGCGGGGACGGCGATCCTTCTGGTCTGGATCGGGCTTGCGGCGCTGGATCTGGGCCGCGAGGAACTGACGCGCCTGTCCGAACGCCACATGGCCGATCTGGCGACGGTGCTGATCGGGCTGGTCGGGCTGTGGCTGGTCCTGCGCGGTGCCCGGATGCTGCGCGATGTGGCTCGCCCCGGACCTGAGCATGACCACCACCGCCATCACCACCACGGCAAGGCCTGCGGTTGCGGCCATGCCCATGGGCCCAGCCCGGCGCAGATTGCGCAGACGCGATCCTTCCGCGACGGGCTGCTGGTCGTCATGGCCATTGCCGCGCGGCCCTGCACGGGTGCGCTGTTCCTGCTGCTGCTGACATGGCGGATGGAGATCTTCGCGATGGGCGTCGCGGGCACGGTGGCGATGGGTCTTGGCACGGCCTCGGTCACGGTGGCGGTCGCGGGGCTGTCGGTCTGGGCGCGGCGGGGCAGTCTTGCGCTGGTGCCGCGAACAGGGCCCCTGGCCGCGGCGGCGCGCTGGATGCCGGGCGCAATGCAGCTGGGCGCGGGGGCGCTGATCGCGCTTGCCGCGGCGCTGACCCTGGCCTGAGGCCGCGCGCTGACGCGGCGTCCTGACGCAGCCGGGTCTTGCGCGGTTTGATGCAGGTCAATGTGGCAGCTCTGGCCCCGCGCTAGAGCAGGGAGGCGCAACAGGAGCCTTCTCATGTCCCGGTCAACCGAGCAGCTTGACCCGCCCAGCCTCTATGCCGCCCGCGAACCGATCTTTCCCAAACGGGTCTCGGGGCGATTTCGCAACCTCAAATGGATCGTGATGGCGGTGACGCTGGCGATTTATTACGTCACGCCCTGGATCCGGTGGGATCGCGGTCCGGCGATGCCCGATCAGGCGGTTCTGGTCGATCTGGCCGGCCGGCGGTTCTTCTTCTTCTGGATCGAGATCTGGCCCCACGAATTCTATTTCGTCGCGGGCCTGCTGGTCATGGCGGGCCTGGGGTTGTTCCTGTTCACCTCGGCGCTTGGCCGGGTCTGGTGCGGCTATGCCTGCCCGCAGACGGTCTGGACCGACCTTTTCATGACCGTCGAGCGCTGGATCGAAGGTGACCGCAATGCCCGCATCCGTCTGCATCGCGCATCCTGGTCCTGGGCCAAGGCGCGGCTGCGGCTGACCAAATGGGCCCTGTGGCTGCTGATCGCGCTGGCGACGGGCGGGGCCTGGGTCTTCTATTTCACCGATGCGCCGACGCTGATACGCGACCTTGTGGCGCTGGACGCCCATCCGGTCGCCTGGATCACCATTGCCATCCTGACCGCGACGACCTTCCTTTTCGGCGGCTTTGCCCGCGAACAGATCTGCATCTATGCCTGCCCCTGGCCGCGGATCCAGGCCGCGATGATGGACGAGGATACGCTGACGGTCGGTTATCGCGACTGGCGCGGAGAGCCGCGCGGCAAGACCGCACCCGACCGCGCGCGCGGCGATTGCATCGACTGCATGGCCTGCGTCAATGTCTGCCCCATGGGCATCGACATTCGCGACGGCCAGCAGCTTGAATGTATCACCTGCGCCTTGTGCATCGACGCCTGCGACGAGATCATGGATCGCACCGGTCGCCCGCGCGGCCTGATCGGCTACATGGCGCTGCGCGACGAAGAGGCCGAACGCGCAGGCAACCCGCCGCGCCCTCTGATCCGCCATATCCTGCGCCCCCGGACGCTGCTTTACTTCACGCTGTGGTCGGCCATCGGCATTGGGCTGGTGGTGGCGCTGCTGATGCGCTCGGACGTGGATCTGAACGTCTCGCCGGTCCGCAACCCGCTTTACGTCATGATGTCCGACGGCTCGATCCGCAACACCTACGAATTGCGCCTGCGCAACAAGCAGCACGAGGCGCGCCGCTACATCGTCACCGTCAGCGGCCCCGGTGCCGAGACCCTGATCGTCGCGGTCGAGGGCGAGAATCAGCCCAGCCTGCTGGTCCCCGCCGATCAGACCCTGACCCGGCGGGTCTATCTGACCGCCCCGGCCGGCACCGCGCTGGCGTCCACGCCCTCGGCGCCGATCACCCTTGGCGTTGCCGACAGCGACGGACCCGCCCGCAACGAGGTCGAGACCGTCTTTCACGGAAGGAGCAGATGATGAAACGCGAACTCACCGGCAGGCATGTCCTGGGCATCGCCATCTTGGCCTTCGGCACGATCATCGGCGTGAACCTCGTTCTGGCCTACAACGCCGTCCGCACCTTTCCGGGTCTCGAGACCGCAAGCAGCTATATCGCCTCGCAGCATTTCGACCGCCAGCGCGCGGCCCAGCAATCGCTTGGCTGGCAGGCAAGCCTCGAGATCGAGGGCGGGCGCGCGGTTCTGCGCATCCTCGATCGCCAGGGCGCAGGCGTCTTTCCCGAGACGCTGACGCTGCAATTGCGGCGCCCGACCCACCAGCGCGACGACATCCGCCCTGCGCTGACCCCCGAGGCGCCCGGTCGTTGGTCGGCCCATGCCGATCTGGCGCCGGGCAACTGGAACGCCGATATCGAGGCCACCGATCGCGACGGCACGCTGTTCCGCCAGCGTCTCTATCTGGCCGTGGGGCAGGGGGACTGAGATGACTGACCTTTCCGCCGGTTATGCGCCCCGTCTCAGCGCCTGCCCGGCCTGCGAGGCGGCCCCGCTGGCGCAGCATGTCGCCGCGCGGGCCGAGACGCCCGCCCATGATGCCCTGATCCTGTCGCTGCCCACCGCCCATTGCGCGCTGTGCATCACCCAGGTCGAGGACGCATTGACCGCCCATCCGGGCGTTCGGTCGGCGCGCGTGAACCTGACGCTGCGCCGGGTCACGGTCGATGCGCCGGGCCTTGGCGCTGACGATCTGATCCCGGTTCTGGCCCGCATCGGCTACGAGGCGCACGAGCTTGACCCCGGCGCTCTGGCCGCGACCACGGCCGACCGCGCCGGGCGCGACCTGCTGATGCGGATCGGCGTGTCGGGTTTTGCGATGATGAACATCATGATCCTGTCCATCGCCGTCTGGTCAGGAGCCGAGGCCGCAACGCGTGACCTGTTCCACTGGATCAGCGCCGCCATCGCGCTGCCCACGGTGGCCTTCTGCGGCCAGCCTTTCTTTGCCAGCGCCTGGACCTCGGTCAGGGCGCGGCGGTTGGGCATGGACGTTCCCATTTCGCTGGCGCTGATCCTGGCCAGCGCCATCAGCGTGTTCGAGACCGCCCAATCCGGCCACCATGCCTATTTCGATGCCGCCGTGATGCTGTGCTTCTTCCTGCTGATCGGGCGCTATCTCGACCATCGCACCCGTGCCATCGCGCGGTCGGCGGCGGCCGAACTGACCGCGCTGGAGGTGCCGCGTGCGACCCTTCTGCGCGACGGGGTCGAACAGACCGTGCCTGTGGCCGATCTGCGTCCGGGCGATCTGATCCGCGTCCGGCCCGGCGGACGCATCCCTGCCGATGGCGAGATCACCGAGGGCGCGTCCGAAATCGACCGTGCGCTGCTGACCGGCGAGACGCTGCCCGTTCCTGCCGGGCCGGGCATGATCCTGTCGGCGGGCGAGGTGAACCTGACCGGCCCGCTGGTCATCCGGGTGACGGCGGCCGGGCGCGACAGTTCGTTGGCGCGCCTGACCGCGTTGGTCGAGGCCGCCGAAAGCGCGCGCGGCCGATACACCTCGCTGGCCGAGCGCGCCGCGCGCGGCTATTCGCCCGCCGTCCATGCGCTGGCCTTCGCCAGCTTCGCGGGCTGGTTCTGGGCCTCGGGCGATCTGCGGCTGTCGGTGAACATCGCGGCGGCGGTGCTGATCATCACCTGTCCCTGTGCGCTTGGGCTGGCTGTGCCCGCCGTGGCGACCTCGGCCTCGGGGCGGCTTTTCCGGCGCGGACTGCTGATCAAGGACGGCACTGCGCTTGAACGTCTGGCCGAGGTCGATACGGTTGTTTTCGACAAGACCGGCACCCTCACCATGGGACAACCGCAGCTTGTGCGCGCCGATCTGCCACAGGATTTGCAGCCGGTGGCGCGGGCCTTGGCCGAGGCATCCTCGCATCCCCTGGCGCGGGCCTTGGCCGCAGGGATGGCGGATGTCGAACCGGCGGCGCTGCAGGATGTGACCGAGCGTCCGGGTCAGGGTGTCGAAGCGCGGTGGCAGGGGCAGCGCGTCCGTCTGGGCCGGGCCGACTGGCTGGGCGCGGCCGATGACAAGGACGGGGCGATGCTGTCTTCGTGGCTGGCCATTGACGGGCAGCGCCCCTTCCGGCTGGACTTTGCCGACCGCCTGCGCCCGGGCGCCAGGGAATGCGTGGCCCGGCTGCGTGCCGAGGGGCGGCGCGTGATCCTTTTGTCCGGGGATCGCCCGGCCGCCGTTGCCCATCTGGCCGACGAATTGGGCATCGGCGAATGCTACGCCGGGGTCAGCCCTACCGGCAAGGCCGATCTGGTCGGACAGCTATCGGACCAGGGCGCCCGGGTGCTGATGGTCGGCGACGGGCTGAACGACACGGCTGCACTGGCGCGGGCCCATGTCTCGATTTCGCCTGCCTCGGCGCTGGATGCCGCGCGTGTGGCAAGTGACATGGTCCTGACCGGGACCAATCTGCTGCCCGTGGCCGAGGCCGTTGCAGTCGCCGAAAGGGCAACGCGCCGCATCAGGGAGAATTTCGCCATATCCTTCGGCTATAATGTCGTTGCGGTTCCTGTAGCCTTGGCCGGCTTTGCCACGCCGCTCATTGCGGCGCTGGCGATGTCGATCAGTTCCATCACCGTGACGCTGAATGCGCTGCGGCTCAATCGTTGAAAGGACGCCACCCATGGACGTGCTCACCATGCTCATTCCCATATCGCTGGGCCTCGGCGCGATCGGTCTGGCCGCGTTCATCTGGGCGTTGAGAACCCATCAGTTCGATGACCCGCAAGGCGATGCGCAACGCTTTCTGAGCAGCCGTTGGGACGACAAGCCGCGACCCGACTAGGATCGCAGCTCGAGCCGGCGCAACAGCGCCTGCATCTGCGGATTCATGGCGCCATTGGCCGCGAACAATGTCGCCTGGGATCGCAGGATCGGTTCTTCGTCGAGGACACGCAGGTTGTTCGCCCTGAGCGTCTCACCCGAAGAGGTGATGTCGGCAATCGCCTCGGCGGTCTGGTTGGCGATGGTGCCCTCGGTCGCGCCCTGGCTATCGACAAGCTGGTAATCCGCGACTTCATGCGCCGAAAGCCAGGCGCGCACCAGCCGGTGATACTTGGTCGCAATCCGCAGCCGGAAGCCGTGTTCGGCCCGGAAATCGCGGGCAATCGCCGCGAAATCGTCCAGATCGCGGCAATCGCGCCAGCATTCCGGCACCGCCAGGACCAGGTCGGCATGGCCAAAGCCCATTGGCGCGACCTCGGTGACGACATCGCGCCAGCCGGCCAGTTTCTCGCGCACCAGATCGGTGCCGGTCACGCCCAGCTCGATCCGGCCAGCGGCCAGTTCGCGCGGGATCTCGCCTGCGGAGAGAAGCACAAGCGAGACGCCCTCGACCCCCTCGACCCGACCCGCATAATCGCGGTCGGACCCCGCCCGCGACAGGCGCAGGCCGCGTGCGGCGAACCAGTCGAAGCTCTGTTCCATCAGCCGCCCCTTGGACGGCACGCCCAGCCGGATCATGCCAACCCCTCCAATTCGGCCAGCAGGCCCGGGCGCACGATGCCGCCCACCGCGGGGATCTCGCGGCCGCGCCCCAGCACGCGGGTCAGCGCGTCATAGCGCCCGCCCGAAGCGACCGGAGGCCAGCCCGCGCGATCGGCCAGGAAGCTGAAGGTGAAGCCGTCGTAATATTCCATCGTGCTGCGGCCGTGGCTGGCGTCGAAGATCACGCAGCCAAGGTCGATTCCGCGTGCGGCGACGGCCTGCATCCGCGCCTCGATCCGGGCGACGGCGGGCGCGATGGCGGGCATGTCCCCCGCCAGGTCGCGCAGGGCCGGCAGCGCCTCGGGGGCGGGGGCGCGCAGCGCGAAAAGCCGGGCCAGACGTTCGGACCAGACCGGGGCCAAGGGCGCGACGGCGGCATCGGCGCGCAGCCGCGCAATGCGGCGCGTCATCTCGGCTTCGCCGCGCAGGCCGGCCCAGGGCGCCTTCGTCTCGGGGAAGTCGCGCGCGATTGCAGGGGTCGAGAAACGCTTCAGCAGGCGGGCGAAGCGGCGCGGCCGCCAGAGATGGTGCAGCAACGCCTCGGATCGTGCCTCGGTCAGGGGCAGGCCCCGGATCGCGTCCAGCATCAGCCCCATATCGCCCGTCTCGGCGCGCAGACCGTAAGGGGCCAGCAGGTCATGGAACAGGGCAAAGACCTCGGCATCGGCGGCGGGGTCGCGGCTGAACAGCTCGAAGCCGCATTGCAGATATTCGCTGTCACGCGGCTTTTCGGGTCGCGTCTCGCCGATATCCTGCTTGCGGAAAACCTCGCCCAGATAGCAGTAGCGGGCAGGTTCGGCGCCATTGGCCATATGCGCCTGAACGACCGGAACGGTAAAATCGGGGCGCAGCATCATCTCGCCCCGGATCGGGTCTTGCGTGACATAGGCCCGGGCGCGGATATCCTCGCCATACAGATCCAGCAGATCGCCTGCGGGCAGAAGGATGTCAGGCGCGATCTCCTGCGCGCCCGCCTCGCGGAAGCGCGCCAGAAGGCGCTGGCCGATGGCCTGCTTGTCGCGCTTGGGGATCATCCGATGATCCGCCGGACTTCGGCGACCAGATCTTCGCGCGCCACCTCGGTCTGGGCAGGCTGGGCCTTCCATTCCTCGACCGATGCTTCGGCCGCGATCCGCGCGCCCAAGGCCAGATCCTTGACCTGCACGACGCCCCGCGCCGCCTCGTCCCCGCCCTGGATGATCGCCACCGGCGCACCACGCTTGTCCGCGTATTTCAACTGATTGCCGAAATTCCTGGGATTGCCCAGATAGACCTCGGCGCGGATGCCGGCGGCGCGCAACTCGGCCGCCATGGCCTGGTAATCGGCCATGCGGTCGCGGTCCATGACGGTGACGACGACCGGCCCCGGAGCCTGGAGCCCCGCCATTCCCCTGGCGCGCAGGGCGGCCAGCAGACGGTCAACGCCGATGCTGACGCCGGTGGCGGGGATCTTCTGGCCGGTGAAGCGTTCGATCAGCCCGTCATAGCGGCCACCGCCCGCAACCGATCCGAACTGCCGCTTGCGACCCTTTTCGTCGAGGATATCGAAGGTCAGTTCGGCCTCGAAAACCGGGCCGGTATAATATCCCAGACCCCGCACGACAGAGGGGTCGATGACGGCGCGATCCTCGGCCACACCCATCGCGGCCAGCATCGCGGCGATCTGGCGCAGTTCTTCCACACCCTCGGCGCCGATGGCCGAGGCACCGACCGCAGCGGCCAGATTGTCAAGCGTCACGGCATTATCGGCGCCCCTGGCCTCCAGAAAGGCAAGGACTGGCGCGGCCTGCGTTTCGCTCAGACCAACCCCGTCGATCCGCGCCCCGCTTTCGTCCAGACGGCCTGTCGTCAGCAGGGCCAGAACGCCTTCGCGGCCGACCTTGTCGAACTTGTCGATCTGACGCAGCACATCCTCGGCTTGATTCGCGCGGATCTGGGCAGCCTCCAGCACGCCGTTCAGCACCTTGCGGTTGTTGATGCGCAGCAGATAGTCGCCGCGCGCGATGCCCACCGTTTCCAGTGCATCGGCCAGCATGGCGCAGATTTCGGCATCCGCCGCGACCGAGGCCGCGCCGACCGTATCGGCGTCGCATTGGTAGAACTGCCGGAACCGGCCCGGCCCCGGCTTTTCGTTGCGCCAGACCGGCCCCATGGCGTAGCGGCGATAGGGGCTGGGCAGATCGTTGCGATATTGCGCCGCCACGCGGGCCAGAGGCGCAGTCAGGTCATAGCGCAGCGCCAGCCAATCGCCCGAGCCGCCGCCCGGCACGGTCTCTTCCTGCCAGGCGAAGACGCCGGCATTCGGGCGGTCCACATCGGGCAGGAACTTGCCAAGCGCCTCGACCGTTTCGACCGCGCTGGTTTCCAGCGGGTCGAAGCCGTGACGATGATAGACCTCGGCGATGCGGTCCAGCATGGCCTTGCGCTGGGTCACGTCCGCGCCGAAATAATCGCGGAAGCCCTTGGGCGTCTCGGCCTTGGGTCGGGGCTGTTTCTTGAGGTCTTTCGCCATGGTCTTGTTGCCTTTACGGGGCCAAATCCGCGCCTGCTCTAACGGAAGGGGACGACATGGACAAGAACGCAGACCGATTGACCGCGCTGGAGGAAGGCCTGGCCCATCTGACGCGCGCCACCGACGACCTGTCCGAGATCGTCGCGCGCCAGGATCTGCTGATCGCGCGGCTGACGCGGCGGCTGGATCTGCTGCTTGAGGCCGAAGCGCAGCGTCAGGCCGATGCCGGCGGCACCATCCCGCTGGCCGACCAGCGCCCGCCGCACTACTGATCCGGCCCGTCCCGACAAAGCGGCTTTCCCCGTCCCGCCCGATGCGCTAGAGGCAGGGCGAAAAAACTGCGGAACGGAAGGATCGTTCATGGCCAATGTGGTGGTAGTCGGCGCACAATGGGGCGACGAGGGCAAGGGCAAGATCGTTGACTGGCTCTCGGAACGCGCCGATGTGATCGCCCGCTTTCAGGGCGGTCATAACGCCGGCCATACGCTGGTCATCGGCGACAAGGTGTTCAAGCTGTCGCTGCTGCCCTCGGGCATCGTGCGCGAGGGCAAGCTGGCCGTGATCGGCAATGGCGTCGTGCTGGACCCCTGGGCGCTGTTTTCGGAAATCGACAAACTGGCCGCGCAGGGTGTCGCCATCTCGACCGAGAACCTGATGATCGCCGAGAACACGCCGCTTATCCTGCCGCTGCACCAGGATCTGGACAAGCTGCGCGAGGAGGCCGCGGGCAAGGCCAGGATCGGCACGACCGGCCGCGGCATCGGCCCCGCCTACGAGGACAAGGTCGGCCGTCGCACGATCCGCGTCGCCGATCTGGCCGACGAGGAGACGCTGGAGGCCCGCCTCGACAGGCTGCTCGCCCATCACGACGCGCTGCGTTCGGGCCTAGGCGCCACGCCCATCGACCGGGCCGATCTGAAAGCCAGACTGGACGAGATCGCGCCCCGGCTGCTGCCCTATGCCAGGCCTGTCTGGAAGATCATGGCCGACGCTCGCAAGGCCGGCAAACGCATCCTGTTCGAGGGCGCGCAGGGCTCGCTTCTGGACATCGACTTCGGCACCTATCCCTATGTCACGTCGTCCACCACCATGTCGGGCATGGCGGCTTCGGGGACCGGCATGGGGCCGGGCGCCATCGGCTTCGTTCTGGGCATCGTCAAGGCCTACACGACCCGGGTGGGCGAGGGGCCCTTTCCGACCGAGCTGCACGATGCGGACGGCCAGCGTCTTGGCGAGCGGGGGCGCGAATTCGGCACCGTCACCGGCCGCAAGCGCCGCTGCGGTTGGTTCGACGCGGTTCTGGTGCGCCAGACTTGCGCCATTTCGGGTGTGAACGGTATCGCCTTGACCAAGCTGGACGTGCTGGACGGGTTCGAGACTTTGAAGATCTGCACGGGCTACGAGATCGACGGCAAGCGTTACGACTACCTGCCCACGGCGGCGGCGCTTCAGGCTCGCGTCACCCCCATCTACGAAGAGATGGAGGGCTGGCAGGAATCGACCGAGGGCGCGCGCAGTTGGGCCGATCTGCCCGCCGCGGCCATCAAGTATGTCCGCCGCGTCGAGGAACTGATTCAATGCCCGGTCGCAATGTTGTCCACCAGCCCCGAGCGCGACGATACGATCCTGGTGACGGACCCGTTCGCGGATTAGATTGCGTCCCGCGACGCCGGGGGACATCCCGTCCCCCGCACCCCTTGGGGCGCAGCCCCCGGCCAGGACAGGAGGGATCATGGAACTGAAGACACGCAAGCGTCTGTCGCTGCTGGTTCTGGTCGTGCTGATGCCGCTTTATGTCGTCGCGGCGGTCACGATGATGAACTGGCTGGACACGCGGTTCGGGCGCCAGCCCATCCTGATCGAAGTGCTGGTCTATCTGGCGCTTGGTGTGCTGTGGGCCTTGCCTTTCCGGCGCGTCTTTCGCGGCGTCGGCAAGGGAGAATGATGCCGCCTCTGCTGGTCGTTCCGGGCGGGGTCACGCTGGTCGGCGGCGGCGCGGTGGCGGCGGACGAGCTGCGGGCCGCGCTGGCCCGCGCGCCGCATCTGGTGGCTGCGGATGGCGGGGCCGACCGGGCGCTGGCCTTGAGCGCGATGCCCGATCTGGTCATTGGCGACCTCGATTCGCTCGGGTCCGAGGCGCGGGCGCGGATCGCGGCTGACCGCATCCATCACATCCCCGAGCAGGACAGCACCGATTTTACCAAATGCCTGCGCCGGATCGACGCAGGCTTCGTTCTGGCGGTGGGTTTTCTGGGCGGGCGGCTGGATCACGCCCTGGCCGCCCTGACCAGCCTTGCGGCCGAAGCGCGGATGCCCGTCATCCTGATCGGGGCCGAGGATGTCATCTTCCTGGCCCCCCCGGTGCTGGATCTGGCGCTGGAGGCGGGGACACGAGTGTCGCTCTGGCCGCTCGGGCCGGTGCGGGGGCGCAGCCTGGGGCTGGAATGGCCCATCGACGGGCTGGATTTCGCGCCGACGGGCCGGGTCGGCACCTCGAACCGCGCGCTTGGCCCGGTCAGCCTGCGGCTGGACGGGCCGATGCTGGTCATGCTGCCGCCGGATTGTCTCGACGCCGCGCTGGACGCGCTCGGCCTGCGCAGCGCCTGAGCGTCGCTCCACACAGGAGGCAGGTGGTTGTCGCAAGGCGGTCTCTGTCCTATGTCTCGGACGAACCCTAGGAGGCTCCACGCATGTCGCTGAACCCGATCCGGCCCTGGCGCAATATCGAGCGGCGCAAGTCGCGCCAGATCATGGTCGGCAACGTGCCGGTGGGGGGCGACGCCCCGATCAGCGTCCAGACCATGACCAATACGGACGGCCATGATGTGAAGGCCACGCTGGCGCAGGTCATCGCCGCCGCCGAGGCCGGGGCCGACATCGTGCGCATCAGCGCGCCGGATCAGGAGACGACGCGCGCGCTGCGCGAGATCTGCCGCGAAAGCCCGGTGCCGATCGTGGCGGACATCCATTTCCACTACAAGCGCGCCATCGAGGCCGCCGAGGCGGGCGCGGCCTGCCTGCGGATCAATCCGGGCAATATCGGCGATGAAAGCCGTGTGCGCGAGGTCATCAGGGCCGCCAGGGATCATGGCTGCGCCATCCGCGTCGGCGTCAATGCGGGCTCTCTGGAAAAGCACCTGCTGGAGAAATATGGCGAACCTTGCCCCGATGCGATGGTGGAATCCGCGCTGGATCACATCAGGATCCTGCAGGATAACGATTTCCACGACTTCAAGATCAGCGTGAAGGCCTCGGACGTGTTCCTGTCGGCGGCCGCCTATCAGATGCTGGCCGAGGCGACGGATGCGCCGATCCATCTGGGCATCACCGAGGCAGGCGGCCTTGTCGGCGGCACGGTGAAATCGGCCATCGGGCTGGGCAACCTGCTGTGGATGGGGATCGGCGACACGATCCGCGTCAGCCTGTCGGCCGATCCGGTGCAAGAGGTGAAGGTCGGCTTCGAGATCCTGAAATCCCTGGGACTGCGGACGCGGGGCGTGCAGATCATCAGCTGCCCTTCCTGCGCGCGGCAGGGCTTTGACGTGATCAAGACCGTCGAGGCGCTGGAACAGCGGCTGGAACACATCAAGACGCCCATGTCGCTGTCGATCATCGGCTGCGTGGTCAACGGGCCGGGCGAGGCGCTGATGACCGATCTTGGTTTCACCGGCGGCGGGGCAGGGTCAGGCATGGTCTATGTGGCGGGCAGGCAGAGCCACAAGATGTCGAACGAACAGATGATCGACCACATCGTGCAACTGGTCGAGGAACGCGCCGCAAAGCTTGAGGCGCAGGCCAACACGCCCGCCGCGACCGAGTAGCCTTGCGTCCCGCGACGGCCGGGGGCGCTCGCGCCCCCCGGACCCCCCGCCCTGCGCCCGAATATCAGCCGCCCGTATGGCTCATGTGGCGGGACATCTGACCCGAGACGCGCTGGCGGGAATAATCGAAATCATGGCCCCTGGGCTTGCGCGCGATGGCGGCGCGGATCGTCTGGCGCAGCGCAGTGTCATCGGGGCTGGCGCGCAGGGGCGCGCGCAGATCGGCATTGTCCTCTTGCCCGAGGCACATGAACAATTCGCCCGTGCAGGTGACGCGCACGCGATTGCAGCTTTCGCAGAAGTTATGCGTCAAGGGCGTAATGAAGCCGATCTTCTGACCCGTCTGGGCCAGCCGCACATAGCGCGCGGGCCCGCCGCTGCGTTCGGTCAGGTCGATCAGGTCGAAACGCTCGGCCAGGCGGGCGCGCAGGTCGGAGAGCGGCCAATACTGATCCAGCCGTCCGCCATCGCCTGCCCCGCCCACGGCATCAAGACCCAGATCGCCCATCGGCATCACCTCGATGAAGGTCAGGTCATGGCCCTCGTCCCCGCACCAGCGGACCAGATCGAACAATTCGGCCTCGTTCACGCCCTTCAGCGCGACGGTGTTGATCTTGACGCGCAGCCCTGCGGCGCGGGCGGCAGCGATGCCTTCCATCACCTGCGGCAGGCGGCCCCATCGGGTGATCGCGGCAAAGCGGTCCGGGTTCAGCGTGTCCAGCGATACGTTCACGCGCCGGACGCCGCAATCGGCCAGTGCGGCCGCATGGCGGGCAAGCTGACTGCCATTCGTGGTCAGCGTCAGTTCGTCAAGTCCTGCGCCCAGGTGCCGCGACATGGCGCGAAAAAAGCCCATGATACCGCGCCGGACAAGCGGCTCGCCGCCCGTGATCCGCAGCTTGCGCACGCCGAGGCCGACAAAGGCCGAACAGAGGCGATCCAGTTCCTCGAGCGTCAGCAGGTCGGCCTTTGGCAGGAATTGCATATGCTCGGCCATGCAATAGACACAGCGGAAATCGCAGCGATCGGTCACCGAGACCCGCAGGTAGGTGATGGGACGGGCGAAGGGGTCAATCAGTGGGGCTACTTGGTCCATCCGTCAAAGGTAAACCTGCAGGCGTGGCCGCGCAAGGCAGGGCGTCTGCGCGGGGCGCTGCCGGTCACGCGCGCGTCACGGTGCTGTCGGTGGACGATGGCGTGACGCGGGGCTAGTCTTGCCGCACAGATCCCCGCAAGAGAGGCGCTCATGTCCCGCGTTTTGCCAAGCCTGATCCTGCCCGCGCTGTTGGCGGCCTGCGCGCCCGGCACCCTGACCGGACGACCGGATGTCTCATCTGCGCCCGCAGCCGCCGCGCCCACACCCGAGGCCGTCGCCGCGGCGACCGCCATCACCCGCGCCCACGCGCCCCGGCCCGCCGCCCGTGCGACGCCTGCGCAGCTGGACACCACGACGGCCGAACAGCGCGCCGCGGCCGCCCGCCCGGCCGAGCGCGCCGAGACACGATTGGGAACGACCATCGCGTCGCTGGGCAATCCGTCCGAACCCGGATTCTGGATCCGCACGCCTCTGGTCACGGAACGCGCCATGGGCCGCATCGTGAACCCCGCCACCGGCAAGTCGGCCCAGGTCGAATTGATCCCCTTGACCTCGGGCGGAGCGGGAAGCCAGGTCTCGCTGCCGGCGATGCAGCTTCTGGGTGTGCCCCTGACCGATCTGCCCCGGCTTGAGGTCTATCGCTCGTGACAGCCTCGTGCGCTGTGCCCTTCCAGCGCGCGGCGCGCCTCGGCCAGGGCATGGGGCTTCATCCGTGTGCCATGTGCCCGGATGAAAGCCCGGACGGCGTCCGGGTCGCGGGGGGCAAGCGTTCGCAGCCAGACTGCCACGCCTTGCTGGACCGCGCCATGCGCATCACCCGCCAGCGTCGCCGCCCAATCATGCGCGCGTTCGCGTGCGACCCGTTCGGAGGGTTTGGGGTGGACCAGCTTGGCAAAGGGCAGCGCCGAGGCCATCGCCGCGCGCCGCATCCACGGATTCGCCGCGGCCAGCCAGGTCTCGGCCTCGTCCATCCGGCCCGGATCGGCGGCGACACGCTTTTGCAGCGCGGTCGCTAGCGCATCGGTCAGAACCGCACCGTCCAGATCAGGCAGCCACTGCGTCAACAATTCCCAGACCGGCTGATCCGGGTCGATCCGGGCCTGTGCCAGCAGGCGCGGCGCGATCAGCCGGCTTTCGTGCAGATCGGCCTCCCACAGGGCCGCGGACAGGGCCAGACGCGCCTCCAGCGGGCGTTGGCGCCACGCGGCGACCTTTTCGGCCATGGCAGCGGGGGTCAGGCCCAACGTCTCGCGCCCGCTCTTGTGGCGCCCGGCCTCGCGGGCGGCGCGGTCCGGGTCGGCCAGCGCGCGCAAGGCCTCGATCTCTTTCATGCTTCACCTCGTCTGCTGGCCCGCTTCTAGCCTGCGTAGAGCATTCCTCACAAGCAGCCCCAAGAAGATGGTGGCACGCCCCCGGTGGTAGCGGTAAAAGACCCGCGGAAACACGAGGGATCCCATGTCGCATTCTACCGAACCCCGCCCGATGACCTCTCGCGCCTCAGGCCCGCTGACGGGCGAGGCGCAGGTGCCCGGCGACAAGTCGATCAGCCACCGCGCCCTGATCCTTGGCGCGCTGTCGGTGGGCGAGACGACGATCACCGGGCTGCTGGAAGGGCAGGACGTGCTGGACACCGCCGCCGCCATGGCCGCCTTTGGCGCGCAGGTCGAACGGTCCGGACCCGGCGCGTGGTCGGTTCATGGTGTTGGCGTGGGCGGCTTTGCCGAGCCGCAATCCGTGATCGACTGCGGCAATTCCGGCACGGGCGTCAGGCTGATCATGGGCGCGATGGGCACGACGCCGATCACCGCGACCTTCACGGGCGATGCCAGCCTGTCGCGCCGCCCGATGGCGCGCGTCACCGATCCGCTGTCGCAATTCGGTGCCCGCATCACCGCACGCGAGGGGGGCCGCCTGCCCATCACCATCGAGGGCGCCGCCGACCCGCTGCCGATCCGCTATCGCAGCCCTGTGGCCAGCGCGCAGATCAAGTCGGCGATCCTGCTGGCGGGCCTGAATGCCCCCGGCGAGACGGTCGTGATCGAGCCGGAACCCACGCGCGACCATTCCGAACGGATGCTGGCGGGCTTCGGTGCCACGATCCACGCCGAGACCACCGCCGAGGGCCATGTCATCACCCTGCAGGGCCGCCCCGAACTGCGTGCCCGGCCTGTCGCGGTGCCGCGCGATCCGTCCAGCGCCGCCTTCCCGGTCGCGGCGGCTCTGATCGTGCCGGGCTCGGACATCCTTGTGCCAGGGGTCAGCCGCAACCCGACCCGCGACGGGCTCTACGTCACGCTGCTGGACATGGGCGCCGACATCACCTTCGAGAACGAACGCAGCGAGGGGGGCGAGCCGGTGGCCGATCTGCGCGTGCGCCACAGCCGCCTGACGGGGGTCGAGGTTCCCGCCTCGCGCGCGGCCAGCATGATCGACGAATTCCCGATCCTGTCGGTCGTGGCGGCCTTTGCCGAAGGCAAGACCGTGATGAACGGCGTGGCGGAACTGCGTGTGAAGGAAAGCGACCGCATCGACGCGATGGCCCGCGGGCTCGAGGCCAACGGCGTCCGCGTCGAGGAGACACATGACAGCCTGACCGTCCACGGCGCATCGGGCGTGCCGGGCGGTGGGCGGGCGGCCACGCATCTGGACCACCGGATCGCGATGTCTTTCCTGGTCCTGGGACTCGCCGCCGACCGGCCGGTCAGCATCGACGATGCCAGCCCGATCGTCACGTCCTTCCCGGATTTCGTGCCCTTGATGACCCGCCTCGGCGCCAGCTTTACCGCGGCGTGATCTTGTTTGCGGGGCCGCACCGGGCCGAGGTGCGGCGCCTTGGCGCCGGTCTCAGCCTCGCGCTTGGGGATATCCGATGCGCGCCAGCGCCACGGCAATCTCGTCGAGGATGGCCGGGTCGTCGATCGTGGCGGGCATCCTGAAATCCGCGCCATCCGCGATCTTGCACATGGTCGCGCGCAGGATCTTGCCCGAGCGGGTCTTGGGCAGCCGGTCCACCACACAGGCCGTCTTGAAGGCGGCGACAGGGCCGATCTGGTCGCGCACCATCCGCACGACTTCGGCCACGACGGTTTCGGGTGCGGTCTCGACACCTTTCTTCAGGCACAACAGCCCCAAGGGCACCTGACCTTTCACAGCGTCCGCCACGCCGATCACCGCACATTCCGCGACAGCCGGATGGGCCGACAGAACCTCTTCCATCGCGCCGGTGGACAGGCGATGGCCCGCCACGTTGATCACGTCATCGGTGCGCGCCATGATGTAAAGATAACCGTCCTCGTCCACATAGCCCGCATCGCCCGTCTCGTAATAGCCGGGGAAATGCGACAGATAGGCCTTGCGGAACCGATCCTCGGCATTCCACAGCGTGGGCAGCGTGCCGGGGGGCAGGGGCAACCTGATGGCGATGGCGCCAAGCGTGCCGGGGGCGACCGGGTGCCCCGCCTCGTCAAGAACCTGCACGTCATAGCCCGGCATGGGCACCGAGGGGCTGCCCTTCTTCACCGGCAGCAATTCGACGCCAAGCGGGTTTGCGGCGATCGCCCAGCCGGTTTCGGTCTGCCACCAATGGTCGATCACAGGCACGCCCAGCTGACGCTCGGCCCAGGTGACCGTGTCGGGATCGGCCCGCTCGCCCGCCAGGAACAGCGCCCTCAGACAGGAAAGGTCGTGGCGGCGGACATGCTCGCCCTGGGGGTCGTCGCGGCGCACGGCGCGGATGGCGGTCGGCGCGGTGAAGAAACTTTTCACCCCGTGTTCCGCTATCACGCGCCAGAAGGTGCCGGCGTCAGGGGTGCCGACGGGCTTGCCCTCGAAGACGATGGTCGTCGCGCCGACCAGCAAGGGGCCATAGCAGATGTAGCTGTGCCCCACGACCCAGCCGACATCCGAGGCCGCCCAGAACACGTCGCCCGCGCCGATGTCGTAAATATGGCGCATCGACCAGGCCAGCGCGACCATATGGCCGGCCGTGTGGCGCACCACGCCCTTGGGCTGGCCGGTCGTTCCCGACGTATAGAGGACATAGGCCGGGTGATTGCCCTCGACCGGTTCGCAATCGGCGGGGGTGACGCCGGCCTGGAAGCCGTGCCAGTCCAGATCCCGGCCGGGGATCAGGGCTGCGACCTCTTGTTCGCGCTGGAAGATCACGCAGAAATCGGGTTTGTGGGCTGCCTCGTCGATGGCGCGGTCCAGAAGCGGCTTGTAGTGGACCACCCGCCCCGGTTCGAGTCCGCAAGAGGCGGCGATGACCGCACGCGGTTTCGCGTCGTCGATCCGCATCGCCAGTTCATGCGCGGCGAACCCGCCGAAGACGACCGAATGCACTGCGCCGATCCGCGCGCAGGCCAGCATCGCCTCCAGCGCCTCGGGGATCATCGGCATGTAGAGGATGACGCGGTCGCCCTTGGCCACGCCGCGCGCCTTCAGCGCCCCGGCGAGACTTGCCACGCGCGCCTGCAATTCGGCATAGGTCAGCTTGCGGATCGTGCCGGTGACAGGGCTGTCGTGGATAACGGCCACGCGATTCCCGTGACCCGCTGCAACGTGCCGGTCCACCGCGTTCCAGCAGGCATTCGCCGTTGCATCCGCGAACCATTCGCCCGCCGGACCCTGATCGAAATAGGCCTGTTCCGGCGCCTTGGCCCAGTCGATCGCGCGGGCGGCCTCCAGCCAGAATCGCTCGGGGTCCGTCTTCCAGTCATTGTAGATTTCGCGGTATGCCATTGTATGCCCTCCCTGCATCCTCGACTGTTTGTTACGCAGCAAGGGGCATATGGCGCAACTCTGTTAGCGGCTCGAAGCCTCCAGGGCGGCAGGTTTCATCCGCAGAGGCTGCAAATGTGGTGACGAACATTTGCAAAAGTGCCGGGACTGCAAAGCCGCCCCTGTTTCACGCGGGTTCTTTGCAAAAGTAGCCGGATTGCCCGGCGCCTGCGATTCGCGCCAATGGGATCATCCGTAATAGGCGACGGGCGTGCCGGCCAGAACGCTCATGTTCAGCAGCCCGCGCGTCGTGATCGAGGGCGTGACGATATGCGCGCGGTTTCCCATGCCCATCAGGATCGGCCCGACCTCAAGCCCGCCTGCCTTCATCTTCAGCGCATTTCGCACAGCCGATGCCGCATCGGCATTCGAAAAGATCAGGGTATTCGCCGCACCCTCGAGACGCGAACCCGGGAAGATGCGCGCGCGGATCTCGGGGTCGAGCGCGCTGTCCACATGCATCTCGCCCTCATACATGAAATCGGGCTTCTTCATGTCCAGAAGCCGCATTGCCTCGCGCATCTTGCGCCCTGAGGCGCTGTCGAGATTGCCGAATTGCGAATGGCTGCACAGGGCCACGCGCGGCGCAAGGCCGAAACGGCGCACATGACGCGCAGCGCCGCAGGCGACCTCGGTGATCTGTTCCGGGGTGGGATCCTGATGAACCTGCGTATCCGCGATGAACAGCGGCCCATCCTCCAGGATGATCATGGACAGCGCGCCATGCGGGCGCAGCCCGTCGCGGGCCAGAACCTCTTGAATATAGCGCAGATGCCACGAGAATTGCCCGAACGTGCCGCAGATCAGGCTGTCGGCCTCGTTGCGATGGACCATGACGGCGGCAATGGCGGTCGTATTCGTGCGCATGATCGCGCGAGCAATGTCAGGGCTGACGCCCCGGCGGGCCATGAGGTTGTGGTAGGTCTCCCAGTAATCGCGATACCGCGGATCGTTCTCGGGGTTCACGATCTCGAAGTCGCGTTCCGGACGGATGGGCAGGCCCGCACGTTCGGCGCGCATGGCGATGACCTCGGGGCGGCCGATCAGGATCGGAACGTCGGTGGTCTCCTCCAGCATCGCATTGGCGGCGCGCAGGACGCGTTCATCCTCGCCCTCGGCAAAGGCGATGCGGCGGGTGGCGGTGGCGGCGGCCTCGAAAACCGGGCGCATGATCATGGCCGAGCGGAAGACCGAACTGTCCAGTTTCTGCTTGTAGGCCGCAAGATCGGGCAGGGGGCGCGTCGCCACGCCCGACTCCATCGCCGCGCGCGCCACCGCGCTGCTGACCACGCCCACCAGACGCGGATCAAACGGCTTGGGGATCAGATAGTCGGGGCCGAAGGTCAGTGTCTCGCCGCGATAGGCGGCGGCGGCCTCGGCGGCGGTCGTGGCGCGGGCCAGCGCGGCAATGCCCTCGATACAGGCGATCTTCATCTCGTCGTTGATCGTCGTCGCGCCCACATCCAGCGCGCCGCGGAAGATGAAGGGAAAGCACAGGACGTTGTTAACCTGATTGGGGTAATCGCTGCGCCCCGTGGCGATGATCGCGTCGGGGGCGACGCTACGGACCTCGTCGGGCAGGATTTCCGGCGTAGGGTTCGCCAGCGCAAAGACGATCGGGCGCGGGGCCATGCGCGCAACCATCTCGGGCTTCAGAACGCCCGGCCCCGAGAGGCCCAGGAACAGGTCGGCGCCGTCGATCACCTCGGCCAGGCTCCGCTTGTCCGAGGGCTGGGCGTAAGCGGCCTTTTGCGGGTTCATGTCCTCGGCCCGGCCCTGATAGACCAGCCCGTGAATGTCGCAGAGCCAGACATTCTCGCGCTTCACGCCCAGCTTCAGCAGCATGTCGAGGCAGGCGATCCCCGCAGCCCCTCCGCCGGTCGAGACGATCTTGATGTCCTCGAACCGCTTGCCGGCGATGCGCAGCGCGTTCGTCGCCGCCGCGCCCACCACGATCGCGGTGCCGTGCTGGTCGTCGTGAAAGACCGGGATGTTCATCCGCTCGCGGCAGATCTTTTCCACGATGAAGCAGTCGGGAGCCTTGATGTCCTCGAGGTTGATGGCGCCAAAGGTCGGTTCCAGCGCGCAGACGATCTCGGCCAGCTTCTCGGGATCGGGCTCGTTCAGTTCGATGTCGAAACAGTCGATGTTCGCGAATTTCTTGAACAGGACCGCCTTGCCCTCCATCACCGGTTTCGAGGCCAGCGCGCCGATATTGCCCAGGCCCAGAACCGCCGTGCCGTTCGAGACGACCGCGACCAGATTCCCGCGCGAGGTGTAGCGCGCCGCGTTCGTCGGATCCGCCTTGATTTCCAGACAGGCCTCGGCGACGCCGGGCGAATAGGCCCGAGACAGGTCGCGCCCGTTGGCCAGAGGTTTCGTCGCGCGGATCTCCAGCTTCCCGGGGCGCGGAAACTCGTGATAATCCAAGGCTGCCTGCCTGGCGCTGTCCTGCCTGCGTTCTTCCATCTCTGCCCCTCCGCTTTGGGAATTGGTTTACCGTTAAACCATTTCCGCGGCCTCGAACAGACGCGATGTCGCAGGCTTTGGCGCAGAGGGGGCGAGACGCTGCTGGCGGCTTGCGCCTGTCGCGATGCGGGCGCAAATTGCGGGGAACACGGATGAAAGGCTTGAACATGTCACTGGTCGATGCTGCGCGAGAGGTGCGCGAACGCGCCTATGCCCCCTATTCCCGATTCAAGGTTGGTGCGGCGATCCGTGGTGCGTCGGGCGCGGTCTATCGGGGCTGCAATGTCGAGAACGTGGCCTATCCCGAAGGCACCTGCGCCGAGGCCGGGGCCATCGCCGCCATGGTCGCCGCAGGCGAGACCGAGCTGGTCGCGGTCGCCGTGATCGCCGACAGCCCCAGCCCGGTGCCGCCGTGCGGAGGCTGCCGCCAGAAACTGGCCGAGTTCGGCCGCGCCGATGTGCCGGTGACGCTGGCCACGACCGACGGGACGCTTCTGCAGACCACGATCGGCGATCTGCTGCCGGGCCGGTTCGATGCTGGCCACATGGACCGCACATGACCGATCCGCGCCCGGTGATTGCGGCGGTGCGCGACGGACGCGGGCTTGACGGTCCGGGCGCGGCGCTGATCGCACAGGGGCTGGCCGATGGATCGGTCAGCGACGCGCAGGCGGGGGCCTTCGCGATGGCGGTGCTGACGCGGGGCCTGGGCGTGCCGGGCCGCGTGGCGCTGACCCGTGCCATGCGCGATTCGGGACATGTGCTGCAATGGAACCTGTCCGGGCCGGTCGTGGACAAGCATTCGACGGGCGGCATCGGCGACACGGTCAGCCTGATCCTGGCGCCGCTGCTGGCGGCACGGGGCTGTTTCGTGCCGATGATCTCGGGGCGGGGGCTGGGCCATACCGGCGGCACGCTGGACAAGCTCGAGGCGATCCCCGGCTATCTTTGCGACCAGTCCGAGGCTGATTTGCGCCGCATCACCCGTCAGGTCGGTTGCGCCATCGTCGCGGCGACGGCGGAACTCGCGCCTGCGGACCGGCGGCTTTATGCGATCCGCGACGAATCGGGGACGGTGGAATCCATCGACCTGATCACCGCCTCGATCCTGTCCAAGAAGCTGGCGGCGGGGCTGGATGCGCTGGTTCTGGACGTGAAATCCGGCTCGGGCGCGATCCTCCAGAAGGCCGACAGCGCCGAAAGGCTGGCCCTTGCGCTGGTCGAGACGGCGAATGGCGCGGGCTGCCGGACGGCGGCGCTGATCACCGACATGGACCAGCCTCTGGCCCGCAGCGCCGGCAATGCGCTTGAGGTCGCCGAGGCCATCCGCGTCCTGCAGGGCGAGCCGGGCGCGCTGCGCGACCTGACACTGGCCCTTGCGACCGAGGCGCTTGCACTGGCCGGGCAGAGCGCCGAGGGTCTTGCACAAACGCTGAACAGTGGCGCCGCCGCCGAGCGTTTTGCCCGCATGGTCGCCGCGCAGGGCGGCCCCTCTGACCTGCTGGAGCGCCCCGAGGCTCATCTGGCGCGCGCCCCCGTCATCCGCCCCGTGAGCGCGCCTGCGGGCCATGTCGCACGGATCGACGTGGCCGCGCTTGGTCATGCTGTGGTTGCGCTTGGTGGCGGGCGCGTGCGGGCGGGCGAGCGGATCGACCCGCGCGTGGGACTTGACAACCTGGCCCGTCTGGGCGAGGCGGTCGGCCCGGACCGGCCGCTGGCCATGGTCCATGCCGCCGACGAGACCGCCGCCGACATCGCCGTCGCCGCCGTCGCGGCCGCCTATCATCTGGGCGATCCCGCCGATCCCGGCCCGCTGGTCCGTGCAAGGGTGGCGCCATGAACCGCGCCTTCCTGATCGTGATGGACAGCGTTGGCATCGGCGGCGCACCCGATGCGGCGATATTCTTCAACGACGGCCTGCCCGATACCGGCGCCAACACGCTGGCCCATATCGCCGCCGCGCATCCCCTGCGGATGCCGGTTCTGGACAGCCTCGGACTGGGCGCGGCGCTGCGTCTGGCCTCGGGGGCGGATGCGCCGGGGCTGGACGCCGAACCCTCGGGTCTCTGGGCGGCGGCGACCGAAATCTCGCAGGGCAAGGACACCCCCTCGGGCCATTGGGAGATCGCCTGCGTCCCCGTGCCGTGGCAATGGCACTACTTTCCAAAGATCGTCCCCAGCTTTCCACCCGAGGTCACGGCCCGCATCCGTGATCTGGCCGGGACCGAGGGAACCTTGGGCGATTGCCACGCCTCGGGGACCGAGATCATCGACCGCTTCGGCGCGGATCACCTGCGGACCGGCTGGCCGATCTGCTACACGTCTGCCGACAGCGTGCTGCAGATCGCCGCGCATGAGGAAGCCTTTGGCCTGGACCGGCTGATCGCGCTCTGCCGCGATGTTGCGCCGATGCTGCACCAGATGCGCGTGGGCCGCGTGATCGCGCGCCCCTTCCTTGGCCAGCCGGGCGCGTTTCATCGCACCGCGAACCGCCGCGATTTCGCCATCGCGCCGCCGGGCGACACAATCCTCGACATCGCGCATCGGGCGGGGCGCGTTACCCATGCGGTCGGAAAGATCGGCGACATCTTCAGCCATCGCGGCATCACCCATCAGCACAAGGGCACAGACGCGGAACTGGCCGGCCACCTGATCCGCCTTGGCCGCACAGCCGAACCGGGCAGCCTGACCTTCGCCAATTTTGTCGAATTCGACGCAGCCTTCGGCCATCGCCGCGACATTCCGGGCTATGCGGCTCATCTGGAATGGTTCGATACGGTCGCGGGGCGGTTTCTGGCGACCCTGCGGCCGGGCGACCTGGCCGTTTTCACCGCCGATCACGGCAACGACCCGTCCTGGCACGGCACAGACCACACGCGCGAACGCGTGCCGGTCCTGGTGCATGGCGCGGGGCGGGGCGAGGCCGGGCTGGTCGGCTTTTCCGATATCGGCGCCTCGGTGCTGGCCCATCTGGGCCTTCCGGCCGCCGCACATGGGACATCCTTTCTATGAAAAAGACCGAAATCCACCTGCATCTTGAAGGCGCTGCGCCCCCTGATTTCATCCGCGCCCTGGCCCGCGAGAAGGGCGTCGATCTGACCGGCGTCTTCGATGAACGCGGCGCCTATGCCTATCAGGGCTTCGAGGGCTTCCTGCGCTGCTACGAGGCCGCGACGGCCGTTCTGAAGACCCCCCGCGACTATGCCCGCCTGCTGGCCGAGGTGCTGGAACGCAGCGCCGAAGAGGGCGTGATCTACACCGAGTTCTTCGTCTCGCCCGAATTCTGCGGCGGTGGCGATCTTTCCGCATGGCGCGATTATCTGGCCGCCATGACCGAGGTTGCCGACGAGGCCCGCGCCCAAGGGATCGAGAGCCGCGGCATCGTCACCATCATCCGCCATTTCGGCCCCGAACGCGCCCGCCTGACCGCGCGCTGCGCCGCCGAAACGGCCTCGGCCGACTGGACCGGCTGGGTCACGGGCTTCGGCATGGGCGGGGCCGAGCAGATGCACAAGGCCACCGATTTCGCCTGGAGCTACGACTGCGCGCGCGAGGCCGGGCTTGGCCTGACCTGCCATGCGGGAGAATGGGGCGGGCCCGCCTCGATCCGCGAGGCGCTGGCGCTTGGCTGCACGCGGATCGGCCACGGCGTGCAGGCGATCGAGGATGCCGAGCTGATGCGCGACCTGCGCGAGGCGGGCGTCACGCTGGAGGTCTGCCCCGGCTCGAACGTGGCGCTTGGGGTCGTGCCGGACTGGGCCGCCCATCCCATCGCGCGGCTTGCGGATGCGGGGCTGCGCGTTACCGTCTCGACCGATGATCCGCCGTTCTTCCACACCACGATGCGCGATGAATACGACCGGCTTGCCTCGACCTTCGGCTGGGGCGATACGGAATTCCGACAGATCAATCTCTGGGCGCTGGAGGCCGCTTTCTGTGACCAAGCGACCCGCGACCGCCTGATGAAGGACTTTGCCTGATGCAGCACCTGACCATTGTCGATCACCCGCTGGTGCAGCACAAGCTGTCGATCATGCGGCAAAAGGACGTATCCACCGCCGGTTTCCGCCGCCTCCTGCGCGAGATCAGCCTGCTTCTGGCCTATGAGATCACGCGCGAACTGGAACTGACCTCGACCCGGATCGAGACGCCGCTCTGCGAGATGGACGCCCCCATGCTCGAGGGCAAGAAGCTGGCCCTGATCTCAATTCTGCGGGCGGGGAACGGGCTGCTGGATGGCATCCTGGAACTGATTCCGGGCGCGCGCGTGGGTTTTGTCGGCCTCTACCGCGACCCCGAGACGCTGAAGCCCGTCGAATATTACTGCAAGGTGCCGCGCGAACTGGATGCACGCATGACGATCGTGGTCGATCCGATGCTGGCCACGGGCAATTCCTCGGTGGCAGCGATCAACATGCTGAAGGAACGCGGCGCGAAGAACCTGCGTTTCCTGTGCCTTCTGGCCGCACCAGAGGGTGTGGCACGGATGCGCGAGGCCCATGCCGACGTGCCGATCTTTACCGCTGCGCTGGACGAACGGCTGGACGATCACGGCTATATCGTGCCCGGCCTGGGCGACGCGGGCGACCGGATGTTCGGCACGAAATAGCGGCTGTTAACCCGGCCTTCACGCGCTGGCTCTAATTCTTGTCGCAGTTTGCGGCAAGGAGATCCCATGATGCGTGTTCCGGCTCTGTTGGCTTTGCTGCTGGCCCCGCTTGCGGCGCTTGCCGCGCCGGTGCCGCCGCCACCTGCGAATTTCTCGGGCAGTCAGTATATCGACGGTCAGGGCTGCGTCTTTCATCGGGTCGAGGGCGGCTGGAAGGCGCGCACCGACAGCGCGGGTCAGCCTCTCTGCGGCTTTCCACCCAGTATCGAGATGCGACGCCTGGACCCTGACAGCAGTCATGTCCTGCCCGTCGCCCGGCCGGAACCTTCACACGATCCGGCTGCCCTCTTGGCAGAAAGGCTGGCTGAGGAATTGCGACAAACGGATCTGGCCGAGCCCAGGCCCATCGCAGCAGGCGCCGAATCTTCACCATTCAGCGAACAGATCGCGGTCAGCCTTGCGGTGCAGCAGCGCGCAACGCAGGTTTTCGGCGTGCCCGACAATCTTTGCCGCCGACTTGGCTACAGCGACGGGCCGGTCGATGGTGGCTTGCCGGACCCGACAGGCTTCTGCCCCGGCCTGCGCCCGCCTGCACCCGCCGCATTGCTCGGCGACGCGCCTTCCGCAACCCGCAACGCCGCGCCGCGCCCTGTCCCCGCACCGTCGCGGCGCGCCGCCGCTCCCGTTGAACGTCAACGCGGGGCCCCGGCACCGACCCGGCAGACCGGTGCCGAACCGCCGCGCCCTGCGCCTGCTCCGCGGGTCGAGATGATCCCGGCTCATGCCCGCTATGTTCAGCTGGGTATGTTCCGGCGAGAAGACGCCGACAGGGCGGCCCGCGCCCTGGCGACGAAAGGTCTGCCAGTCGCACGCCTGCGATCCCAGGGCGACCAGCCGATCGTCATCATGGCCGGGCCGTTCGCCGACCGCCAGAAGCTGATCGAAACATTGAACCGCCTGCGCTCCGAAGGCTGGCCCGGCGCCGTTGCCCGTTGAACAAGTTGTCGGTCGATCAGGCGGTCCTGACCGCCTCGATCATTCGCGCCACATTGTCGGGATCCGCATCGGGAGTGATACCGTGGCCCAGATTGAAGATATGCGGCCCGCCCCGGAAGGCTCGCGTGATCCGCTGCGCCTCGGCGATCAGATTCGGCCCGCCTGTGACCATGTGCTGCGGCGCCAGATTGCCCTGCACGCAACCATCGATCTGGACATGGGCTGCAGCCCATTCGGCAGAGACCGAATTGTCCAGCGCCACGCAATCGGCCCCGGTCGCCTTGGCAAAGCCGATGTATCGCTGACCGGCCTCGCGCGGAAAGGCGATGATCGGCACGCCCGGATGGCGTGCCTTGAGCGCGGCAATGATCCTGCGCGTCGGTTCGACCGCGAAATCGTCGAAATCGCGGCCCTTCAGGCTGCCTGCCCAGCTGTCGAACAGTTTGACGACCTCGGCGCCTGCCTCGATCTGCCGTGACAGATAGGCGATCGTCGCCTCCGTGATCAGGTCGATCAGCGCGGTAAAGCTGGCCCGGTCGTTGTTCTTCAGGTCATGCGCCGGCGCTTGATCCGGGCTGCCGCGGCCGGCAATCATGTAAGTTGCAACCGTCCACGGGGCACCGGCGAAACCGATCAGCGCGGTTTCGGCCGGAAGTTCCCGGCGCAGGATCCGGATCGTTTCGTAAATCGGGGCCAGGCGCTCGTGGATCCGGTCGGCAGGTTTCAGCGCCGCAAGGTCCGAGGCTGCGCGGATCCGGCTTAGCCTTGGCCCCTCGCCCGTCACGAACCACAAGTCGGCGCCAAGCGCCTGCGGCACAAGCAGAATGTCGGCAAACAGGATCGCTGCGTCAAAGCCAAAGCGCCTGACGGGTTGCAGCGTGACTTCTGCTGCCAGTTCGGGATTGTAGCAGAGTGACAGGAAATCTCCTGCCTTGGCGCGGGTGGTGCGGTATTCCGGCAGATATCGTCCGGCCTGACGCATCATCCAGATCGGCGGGGTCGGCAAGGTCTCACCCGCCAGGGCACGCAGCAGAAGTTTGGTCATGATGCCTCCTGATCCCCTTCAAAGCGAGGGACAGGGCGTTGTCAAGCTGGGGGAGGGCAGGTATGGCGGGCGCATGACACGCTTTCCCGACCCCACCCGCCCTCTTCGGATCGGAACACGCGGCTCTGCGCTGGCGCTGGCCCAAGCTTACGAGACGCGCGACCGGCTCATGGCCTGTCACGGTCTGTCCGAGGATGCGTTCCGTATCGTCGTGATCAAGACGACCGGAGACCGCGTTCTGGACCGGCCGCTCAGCGAGATCGGCGGCAAGGGGCTGTTCACCCGCGAAATCGAAGAGGCGATGGCGTCGGGCGAGATCGATATCGCCGTTCACTCGATGAAGGACATGCCGACGCAGCAACCGGACGGGCTGGTGATCGACTGCTTCCTGCCTCGCGAGGATGTGCGCGATGCCTTCATTGCGCCGGATCATCCCTCTATCGATTCCCTGCCTCGCGGCGCGGTTGTCGGCTCGTCGAGTCTGCGGCGGCGCGCGCAGTTGTTGCATCGGCGTCCCGACCTCACGCTGGTCGAGTTCCGCGGTAATGTGCAGACCAGATTGCAGAAATTGCAGGATGGTGTAGCGGTTGCGACCTTTCTTGCCATGGCGGGCCTGTCGCGCCTTGGACTGGCTCAGATTGTACGCAGTCCGGTCGAGCCCTCTCAGATGCTGCCCGCAGTCGCGCAGGGCGCCATCGGAGTCGAGCGGCGTCTTGATGACGAGATGGCGGCTTCGCTTCTTGCTCCGATCAATGACCGGCCGACCGAATTGCGGGTGCGGGCCGAACGCGCTTTTCTGGCGCGCCTTGACGGTTCCTGTCAGACACCAATCGCCGCATTGGCCGAATTGACGCGAGACGGATTGAAGCTGCGCGGCGAGATCCTGAGGCCGGATGGCACCGAAGTTCATGCCGCTAGCCGTCAAGGCAGCACGAGCGATGGTGCGGCAATGGGCGACGATCTGGCGCGCGAATTGCTGTCTCGCGCGGGTCCGGGCTTTCTGGCTGGCGTCTGACCTGCGCCAACTTGTCGCGATCAATAACTACGGATCAAGCCGACCAGACGACCCTGGATGCGAACGCGGTCCTGCGGCAGAACGCGCGTCTCATAGGCGGGATTCGCGGCCTCAAGCGCGATCATGGAACCCTTGCGGCGATAGCGCTTAAGCGTTGCCTCCTGACCATCGACCAAGGCTACGACAATATCGCCGTTCTCGGCCGTATCCTGTTCACGGATCACGACGATGTCCCCATCATTGATCCCGGCATCGATCATCGAATCGCCTGTCACTTCAAGGGCGTAGTGATGTTCGCGCCCGGTCAGCATGGTGCCCGGCACCGCAACGTGGTGGCTGACTTCGCTGATTGCCTCGATCGGGACGCCAGCGGCGATCCGACCCATCAGCGGCAAATCGACAGCAGGGCTGTCCACAACCGACATCGCCCCGCGGGGGCGCGACGCGCGACTACCCGGAACGACGCGCGGGCTGAACCCGTCGGGCTGGGTGGCAGGCATATTGCGCGGCAACAGGGCATCCGGCAGGCGCACGATCTCCAGCGCGCGGGCGCGATGAGGCAGGCGGCGGATGAAGCCGCGCTCCTCCAGAGCCGTGACCAGTCGATGAATTCCTGATTTGGATCGAAGATCCAGCGCATCCTTCATCTCCTCGAACGAGGGCGGCACGCCGTCGCGGTCCATGCGCTTCTGTATGAATTCCAGCAATTGAATTTGCTTCTTCGTGAGCATCGCCCGCAATCCCCCAAAAGTTCTTTCATTGTTCTAGCCGAGCCTGCGAATCTCGTCAACAAGCTGAAAGGATCGAGGTGAAGAAATCGTTAATCGTCAGGGGTCAAGAGGGATGTAGTCCAGGATCTCTCCTGCCTCGCGGGCGGGGTCGCCTGCCGGGCGCACCAGAAGCGCCTCGGCCGAAGACAGGACTGACAGCAGCGCAGAGTCCTGACGCTCGAACGGATCGGCGCGGGGCAGATCCTCCCCTGGTTTCAGGATTGCACGAAGGTAATGTTCGCGCGAACCCTCGGGCGGCAGGGCGCGCGCAAGCCGGGCGCGATGGCGTTTGGGTCCGGGGTTGATCCCCTGCATCGCCCGCAGCAGCGGCTGCATGAACAAGATGCCGCATATTATTGCCGAAACAGGGTTTCCGGGCAGGCCCAGCAAAGGCATGGTTCCCAGCATTCCTGACAGAAGAGGCTTGCCCGGACGCATCGAAATCTTGTGAAAATCGCGCTTGAACCCCTGATCGGGCGCGATTTTTGCAATCATGTCCCGATCTCCCACCGAAGCGCCTCCGATCGTGACCAGAAGATCCGCCCCTTGTGCTGCATTCAGACCCTCTTGCAGGTCAGATGCCGTATCGCCGGCGATCGGCAGCAGGCGGGGCTGGGCTCCGGCCTGGGTGGCCAGCGCCGCGATGGCAAGGTGGTTCGATGCGATGATCTGGCCTTGGCGAGGGGTCGCGCCGGGTTGTAACAACTCGTCGCCGGTCGGCAGGATCGCGACAACGGGTCGGCGTGCAACCTGAACCCGAGGAATGTTCATTGCCGCCAACAGACCGATATCGGCCGCCGACAGCCTGCGGCCCGGTGCCAGACGGTGGCCTGCGACGAAATCCGAGCCGCGCGGGCGAATATGGCGCTCGGTCGAGGGGTTGATGACCGTGACCCTATCGCCGTCGCGGATGGTGTTTTCCTGCATCTCGACACGGTCGTAGAACGCGGGGACGGGCGCGCCGGTGAAGATGCGGATGGCGGTTCCGGGGCGCGGGGTGCCATGCCAGGGATGGCCGGCGGCAGCCTCGCCGATGATCGTCAGCGGACCGGGCAGGTCGGCATCGCGCAGGGCGTAGCCATCCATTGCGGCGCTGTCGAAGGGAGGATTTGTCAGAGCGGTGGGAGGGGCGTCCAGCAGAGCGCGGCCATAGGCGGCCTCAAGGCCGATCGTCTCGGCGCGCGGGGCAGAGGCCAGCGCCAGGACGCGAGCCCGAGCTTCGGCAACCGTGATCATGGCGCAACCCGATAGTGGCCCGACTTGCCCCCCGTCTTGGAAATCAGTCTGACGCCTTGAATCTCCATGCCTTTTTCGGCCGCCTTCAGCATGTCATAGATCGTCAGGCAGGCGGTGGTCACGGCCGTCAGCGCCTCCATCTCGACGCCGGTCGGTCCGGTGGTGCGGACGGTCGCTGTCACTCGGATGCCGGGCAACCCCGGATCGGCGTCCAGGTCCAGCGAGACCTTGGACAAAGGCAGGGGATGACAGAGCGGGATCAGGTCGGCCGTGCGCTTGGCGCCCATGATCCCCGCCAGTCGCGCGACCCCCAGCACATCGCCCTTGGCCCCGCCGCCCTGGGCGAGGGCCAAGGTCTCGGGCCTCATGCGAACGACACCTTCGGCCACGGCCTCGCGCAGGGTGGCGGGTTTCGCCGAAACATCGACCATATGGGCCTGGCCGGTTGGGTCGAAATGCGTCAGGCTCATGCCGCGACCTTCAGGATGGCGCGGGTGGCCGCAGCAACATCGGCCTGCCGCATCAGACTTTCGCCGATCAGGAAGCGCCGGGCGCCCACCTGCATCATCGCTCCCAGATCGGCAGGCGTGAACAGGCCGCTTTCGCAGACAAGCTGCCGGCCGGCCGGGATGCGGGGCGCCAGATTGCGGGTCACGTCCAGCGTCACCTCGAAGGTCTTGAGGTTGCGGTTGTTCACCCCGATCAGCGGCGATTTCAGCGCCAGCGCGCGGTCCAGTTCGTGGGCGTCATGCACCTCGACCAGCACATCCATGCCCCAATGGATCGCAGCGTCCTCAAGATCGCGGGCCAGCGCATCCTCGACCGAAGCCATGATGATCAGGATGCAATCGGCACCCCAGGCGCGGGCCTCTGCCACCTGATAGGTGTCATAGAGGAAATCCTTGCGCAGCACAGGCAGATCGCAGGCCGCGCGGGCCTGGGCCAGATAGTCGGGCGCGCCCTGAAAACTGGGGCCGTCGGTCAGCACCGACAGGCAGGCCGCGCCGCCTGCCTGATAGGCACGCGCGAGGGCCGGCGGGTCGAAATCGGGCCGGATCAGTCCCTTCGAGGGGCTGGCCTTCTTGATCTCGGCGATCAGCGCCGGGCCGGTCTGTGCGGCGCGGTCGAGGGCGCGGGCAAAGCCGCGCGGGGCATCGGCGGCGCGGGCCTGCGCCTCGAGTTCGGCCAGCGGACGCGCCGCGCGGGCGGCGGCGATCTCGTCCAGCTTGTAGGCCTTGATCTTGTCAAGAATGTTCATGCCCCGGTTCTAGCCGCACAGGCCGTCCGGGGGAAGGGGGCGGATCAGCCGATCCAGTCGATCCGGCCCCGACCCGACGCGGCCAGCCAGTCATTGATCCGGCTGAAGGGCCGCGAGCCGAAAAAACCCCGTCGCGCCGAAAGCGGCGAGGGATGGGGGGTGGCGATGGTCAGATCGCCCGCGCGCGGCAGGCCCGCCAGCGCCTTCTGCGCCTGGTTGCCCCAGATCAGGAAGGCCAGCGGGCCGTGCCTCTGCGACTCGGCCACGGCCTGCCGGGCCAGTCGGTCCCAGCCCCAGCCCGCATGTGCTCCCGCCTGACCCGGCATCACGCTGAGCGATGTGTTGAGCAGCAAAACCCCTTGCTCTGCCCAAAAGGACAGATCGCCATTCGCGGGAACGCCGCCCAGATCGGCCTGCAATTCCTTGAAAATATTGACCAGAGAGCGGGGCAAGGCCACGCCACGTTCCACCGAAAAGGCCAGCCCGTTGGCATGGCCCGGTGTCGGGTATGGATCCTGTCCCAGGATCACGACGCGCACTTTTTCGGGCGGCGTGGCCTCCAGCGCGGCGAACAGGCGCTTGGGTCCGGGCAGAAAATCGGGCAGGGCGGCCAGCCGGTCGCTGATGGCGGGCCATTGACTGCGGAAAAAGGGCAGATGAGCCCAGGCAGCAGGCGGCGTCACGATTCTGGCGCGCCGGTGATCTCGGCCAGCGCGGTCAGCCGGGCGCGGGCAGCGCCGCTGTCGATCGAATGGGCGGCCATCGCCGCCCCCTCGCGCAGATCGGCCGTGCGCCCCGCGATCAGCAGGGCCGCCGCCGCGTTCAGCAGGACCGCATCGCGATAGGCGCCGGTCTCGCCCTCAAGCAGGGCGCGGAAGGCGCGCGCGTTCTGTGCCGGCGTGCCGCCGATGATCGCCTCGAACGGGTGGCGCGGCAGGCCCGCATCTTCGGGCGTGACGGTGAATTCCTCGATCCGGCCATCGTTCAGCGCCACGACGTGGGTTTCGCCCGCAATGGTGATCTCGTCGGTGCCGTCGCTGCCATGGACCAGCCAGGCCGCCTCGCTGCCCAGATCGCGCAGCACCTCTGCCATCGGGCGCAGCCAGGCGGTCGAGAAGGCGCCCGTGAGCTGGCGGCGCACGCCCGCGGGATTGGTCAGCGGCCCCAGCAGGTTGAAGATCGTGCGAGTGCCGAGTTCGGCGCGGGGCGGGCCGACATGGCGCATCGCCGGGTGGTGCATCGGTGCCATCATGAAGCAGATGCCCGCTTGTGCGATCGCCCGCTGCGCGACGGCAGGGCCGCCCATCACGTTGATGCCCATCTGCGTCAGCGCATCCGCCGCGCCGGATTTCGACGACAGGTTGCGGTTGCCGTGCTTGGCGACCGGCACGCCCGCCCCCGCCACAACAAAGGCCGTCGCGGTCGAGATGTTCAGCGTGCCTTTGCCGTCGCCGCCGGTGCCGACAATGTCCATCGCGTCATCGGGGGCCGTGATCCGGTTCATGCGTGCCCGCATCGCACCTGCGGCGGCGGCGATTTCCTCGACCGTCTCGCCGCGCACGCGCAAGGCCATCAGCAGACCGCCGATCTGGGCCGGCGTGGCGGCGCCGTCGAACAGCGCGGAAAAAGCCTCGGCCGCCTCGGCTGCGGTCAGGGCGCGTTCGGCGGCGATGCCGATCAGGGGCCGGATGTCGGTCATGCGGCGTCCTTGCGGGCCGCACAGCGGTCGAGAAAGTTGCGGATCATCTCGTGCCCGTATTCCGAGGCGATGGATTCGGGGTGGAACTGCACGCCCTCGATGGGCAGCGCCTCGTGGATCAGGCCCATGATCGTGCCGTCATCCGAGGTCGCGGTGATGCGCAGGCAATTGGGCAGCGTCTCGGGCTGGACGGTCAGCGAATGATAGCGCGTCGCCTTCAGGGGCGAGGGCAGGCCGGAGAAGACCCCCGTGCCGTCATGGCTTATCGCATCGACCTTGCCGTGCAGGATGCGGTTGGCGCGCACGACATGGCCGCCGAAGGCCTCGCCGATGGCCTGGTGGCCCAGGCAGACGCCGAACAGCGGAACGGCGCGTTCTGCCGCCGCCCGGATCAGGTCGAGGCAGATCCCTGCCTGCGCCGGATCGCAGGGGCCGGGCGAGATCACGATGCCTTCGGGCGCCATGTCCAGCGCCTCGTCCACGGTGATCTGGTCGTTGCGGCGCACGATGACCTCGGCTCCGGCTTCGCCCATGTAATGGACGAGATTCCAGGTGAAGCTGTCGTAATTGTCGATCAGAAGGATCATGATGCACCCGTCTCAGGCAGTTCGGGGCCTTGGCATGGGGGCGGTTTCCCCCCGCGAAAGCGTCGGCTATAGATGGGGCAAAGCGCGACCAAGGGTCAAGAGCGGCATTTGCCTTGTCCCTTCGGCGGCAGGAGCAGGCAGCGTCGAGTCGGAACGATTCGGCGCGGGAAGAAGAGCAGATGGCAGGCGGTTTCTTTCGGGGGTTGGTCCATGGCGCAGCTGCGGCTGTGGTGATGATCGTGGCGGGCTGGCTTGTCCGGCCGCTGTCCGAGCCGCCGGCGGATGCGCTTCCCGACCCGCACCCGACCGCGCCCGAGGCACAGCCCGCCATATCTGCCCCCGCTCTGGCCGAGGGCGGCCCCGCCCTCGGGACGCTGGATGTGCCGGTCGGGTCCGAATTCGGGCGGTCGGGCGATCTGCCGCCGCGCCTGCCCGCGCCTGTCAGCGGCACGGCCGCCCTGCCTGCGCCCGCGCCCGCCATCGCGCCGCCCGTCTCCGAGACCGCCCCCGTCGCCGCGACCGGCGGGTCCGCGCGCCCCGAGGCCGCGCCCGATCCCGACGCGCCCTTGCACGGCCAGCCTGTGCCGGTGGCCGACGGCCCCGCGCTGGACCTGCCCGGCGCCGAGGGCGCGTCGCCGCCCGACCGCCCCGCCGCGCCGCAATCCACCTCGCGCGCCCCGCGCGACGAGGCGCCCGTGGCGCCCGCCCCCGCCGACCCGGCGCCTGTTTCCCCTCCGACCGCCGGACCCCTTGCCGAACCCGTGGCAATCCCGCGCCTGTATGCGCCCACGCTGGATCTGTCCCTGCCGCCCGATCTCAGCGACCTGCGCCGACTGGAACGTGACTGAATGACCCCCACCAATCCCCTGCTCGCCGCCACTTTCGCGCCGCCCGTGATGGAGGCTCGCCGCTGGCTGGACGGCGTGACCTTCGCCCCCGACCGCCCCTTGCTGAATGTCAGCCAGGCCGCGCCCGTCGATCCACCGCCCGAAGGGCTGCGCCGTGCGATGGCGGATGCGCTGCTGACCCGACCCGAGGCGCATCTTTACGGGCCCGTTCTGGGCAATGCGGATCTGCGCGCGGAATTGGCGCGGGCGTTCTCGGCGGGATATGGCGGATCGGTCGAGGCGGAACAGGTGGCGATCACGCAGGGCTGCAATCAGGCCTTCTGCGCGGTCATGGCCAGCCTTGCGGGGCCGGGGGATCAGGTGATCCTGCCGACGCCGTGGTATTTCAACCACAAGATGTGGCTTGATATGGCGGGCGTCGAAACCGTGCCTTTGGCCTGCGGCGACGACATGCTGCCCGATCCCGAGCGGGCCGAAGCACTGATCACACCCCGGACCCGCGCCATTGTGCTGGTCACGCCCAACAATCCCTCGGGGGCGGAATATCCGGCCGCGCTGGTCGGGCGCTTCCACGATCTGGCGCGCCGCCACGGCATCGCGCTGGTCCTCGACGAGACCTATCGCGATTTCGACAGCCGCGAGGGCGCGCCTCATGACTTGCTGACCCGGCCCGGCTGGGACGAGACGGCGATCCAGCTCTACAGCTTTTCCAAGGCCTATCGCCTGACCGGACACCGCGTCGGCGCGCTGATCGCGAACCCCGCGCGGCTGGCCCAGATCGAGAAGTTCCTCGACACCGTCGCCATCTCGCCCAGCCAGCCGGGCCAGATCGGCGCGGTCTGGGGGATGCGCAACCTTGGGCCTTGGCTGGCCGGCGAGCGGGCCGAGATCCTGGCGCGGCGGGCGGCGGCGGACAAGGCGCTGTCGGCCCTGCCGGGCTGGCGGCTGAAAAGCGTGGGCGCCTATTTCGCCTGGATTGAACATCCCTTTGCCGAAAGCTCGGCCGATCTGGCGCGGCGCATGGTGGCCGAGATCGGCGTTCTGGCGCTGCCCGGCACGATGTTCACCCCCGATGACGACCCGTCGGGCGCGCGCCATCTGCGGATCGCCTTCGCCAATGTCGATGCGGCCGGGATCGGTCAACTTGCCGAAAGGCTTGGCCTCTTGCGCGGCTGACGGCTTGTCGCGAGGGCCGTGCCGTCCTAAAGACGGCAGCGACGACAAGCACAAGGACAAGCCATGGCCAACCTGCGCGCAAAGGGCAAATCGACGATCGTCTGGATCCTGATGGGTCTGATGGTCCTGGGGCTCGGGGGTTTTGGCGTGACCAGCTTTTCGGGCGGGTCAACCGCCGTGGGCCGGGTGGGCGAGACCCGCGTGACCGCCGACGAATATGCCCGCGCGCTGCGCGGCGAGATGATGGCCATCACCCGCCAGACCGGCCGCCCGCTGAGCATGGCCGAGGCGCAGGCGATGGGCCTGCCGCAGGCCGTGCAGGCCAACCTGTTCACCGCCGCAGCCTTGGCCGAACAGGCCCGCGTGATGGGTGTCTCGGTCGGGGACGAGCGTGTGGCCCAGACGATCCTGGCCGCCGATGCCTTCCGCGGGCCGAACGGGCGCTTTGACCGCGCCGCCTATGCCGAAGTGCTGCGCCGTGAGCGCCTGACCGAGGCCGAGTTCGAGGCCGCGATCCGCCTCGACGAAGCGCGGCTTTTGCTGCAACGCGCCGTGGCCGGAGGTGTCGTCGCGCCCGAACCGATGGTCGAGCAGACCGCGCGGTGGATCCTGGAGACCCGCGATTTCAGCTGGCGCGAACTGACCGAGGCCGACCTGCCCGCCCCGATCGCCGAACCCGACGAAGCGACGCTGGAGGCCTGGCACGCCGCCAATGCCGACCGCTTCACCGCGCCCGAGCGGCGCGTGATTTCCTATGCCTGGGTCACGCCCCAGATGCTGGCGCCCGAAGTCGAGCTGGACGAGGCCGCCCTGCGTGCGGCCTATGACCAGAACATCGCCGAATTCCAGCAACCCGAACGCCGCCTGCTGAGTCGCCTGATCTTCGGCTCGCAGGAACAGGCCGCCGAGGCCGCCGCCGCGATCGAGGCGGGCGAACAGTCGTTCGAGGGCCTTGTGCTGCAACGTGGCCTGACGCTGGATGATGTCGATCTGGGCGCGGTCACCCAGGACGAACTGGGCGCCGCCGGGGCCGAGGTCTTTGCCGCGCCAGGCAATCAGGTCGTGGGCCCCGTCCAGACCGATCTGGGCTGGGCGCTGTTTTCCGTGAACGCGATCCTCGATCCGGTCGATGTGCCCTTTGAAGAAGCCCGCGAGGGCCTGCGCGCCGAAGCCGCGCTCAGCCGCGCCGCGCGCCTGATTCAGGACCGCGCTGCGGAGTTCGAGGATATGCTGGCCGGCGGTGCGACAATCGAGGATCTGGCCGCCGAGACCGAAATGGAGGCCGGCCGGATCGAATGGCATCGCGATCTCGGGGCGCCCGAGGACAGTATTGCGGGCTATGCCGATTTCCGCGAGCGCGCCGAAAGCATCACCGAACGCGACTTTCCCGAATTGTTCGAACTGGCCGATGGCGGCGTCTATACGCTGCGTCTGGATGAGGTGATCCCCCCCGCGCTGATCCCCTTTGCCGAGGCGCGCGCCGATGTCCTGGCCGATTGGCGTCAGGCCGAATTGCAGCGGCAGCTTCTGGAACTGGCTCAGAACCTTCAGGTCGCGGCGCTGGCCGATGCCGTCCTTGAGCCGATGCGCGCCCTTCAACCCACCCCCGACGGTTCGGCTACCCTGCCCGCCGAGGGCGCATCCGACGCCAGCGGCGGTGCCAGCGAGGCCCCTGGTGATGCCTGGATTTCCGAAACGCAGATGTTGCGCAATTCCTGGCTGCCGACCCTGCCGCAAGCGGCGATCCAGACCGCCTTCGCCCTGGACGAACCCGGCGAGGTCGAAATCGTCGATGTCGGCGACCGGGTGATCCTGGTCCGTCTGGATGCGGTGGCCGATGCGGATCTCTCCAGCACCGACGGGCAGGCGGTTCGGGAACGTGTCGCCGCGCGGATCGGGCAATCGCTGCAGGACGACATCTTCGACTATTACGCGCGATATGTTCAGCGCCAGCACCGGATCGAGGTCAATCAGGCCGCGATCAATGCCATCAACACACAGGTTCAGTGATGCAGCTTTCCCCCGATTTCGACGCCTTCCAGCGCGAATGGCAGGCGGGGCGCAACCAGCTTGTCACGATCCGGCTGGCGGCGGATCTGGACACGCCGGTCAGCCTGATGCTGAAACTGGCCGAGGCCGCGCCCCACAGCTTCATGCTGGAATCGGTCACGGGCGGCGAGCTGCGCGGGCGTTACTCCATCGTTGGCATGAAGCCCGACCTGATCTGGGAATGCCGCGACGGCCGGGCCCGGCTGAACCGCGAGGCGCGCTTTTCCGATGCCTGGCAGGATGACGACCGCCCGGCGCTGGACAGCCTGCGGGCGCTGATCGCCGAAAGCCGGATCGAGACCATGCCCGAGGGCGTGCCGCCTGTCGCGGCGGGGCTGTTCGGCTATCTGGGCTATGACATGATCCGTCTGGTCGAGCATCTGCCCGACGTGAACCCCGATCCGCTGGACCTGCCCGACGCGATCCTGATGCGTCCTTCGGTGGTCGCGGTGCTGGACGGCGTCAAGGGCGAGGTGACGCTCTGCGCGCCTGCATGGCATGACGGTAGCGACAATGCCCGCGCCGCCTATGCCCGCGCCGCCGAGCGCGTGATGGACGCGTTGAAATCGCTGGACCGCGTCCCGCAAGAGCCGCGTGCCCTGGGCGACAAGGCCCGCATCGGCGAGCCGGTCTCGAACTTCGCCAAGGCCGATTATCTCGCCGCAATCGAGAAGGCCAAGGATTACATCCGCGCGGGCGATATCTTTCAGGTTGTTCCCAGCCAGCGCTGGCGCATGGATTTTCCGCTGCCGCCCTTTGCGCTCTATCGCAGTCTGCGGCGCACCAATCCTTCGCCTTTCATGTTCTTTCTGAACATGGGCGGCTTCCAGATCGTCGGGGCCTCGCCCGAGATCCTGGTGCGCCTGCGTGATGGCGAAGTGACGATCCGGCCCATCGCGGGCACCCGCCCGCGCGGGCGCGACGAGGCCCAGGACCGCGCGCTGGAGGCCGATCTGCTGTCCGACCAGAAGGAGTTGGCCGAACACCTGATGCTGCTGGATCTGGGGCGTAACGACGTGGGCCGCGTGGCGCGCCCCGGCACCGTGCGACCGACCGAGCAATTCGTGATCGAACGCTACAGCCACGTCATGCATATCGTCTCGAATGTGGTGGGCAAGCTGCGGGAGGGCGAGGACGCGCTGTCGGCGCTGCTGGCCGGCCTGCCGGCGGGCACCGTCTCGGGGGCGCCCAAGGTTCGCGCCATGCAGATCATCGACGAGCTGGAGCCCGAAAAGCGCGGAGTCTATGGCGGGGCGGTGGGCTATTTCGCGGCAAACGGCGAAATGGACATGTGCATCGCGCTGCGAACGGGCGTGGTCAAGGACGGCACGCTTTACATCCAGGCCGGGGGCGGTGTGGTCTATGACAGCGATCCCGAGGCCGAGTTCATGGAAACGGTGAACAAGGCCCGCGCGCTGCAACGCGCGGCCGAAGGCGCGGCCCGGTTCCTGCCCGGCAATCGCTGAGGGACCGGCCACCCGCCTTGCCCCCCTCTTGCCCCCCTCTTGCCCCCTTGTGCAGGAGAGGCAAAGGCGTCATGTGCAGCATATGCAAATCGACGCCACGACTCGCCGCGATCTGGTCGGCATCGGCTGGATGGTTGCGACGGGGCTGTGCTTTGTCGCGGTGAACGCCATCGTTCGGGGGCTGGAGGGCGCGCTGCCCGCGGCGCAGGCGGCCTTCATCCGCTTCGCGATCGGGCTGGTCGTGCTGATCCCCGTCATCCTGCCCGCCTTGCGTCAGGGGTTCGATCCGGTGGTCTGGCGCATGTTCGGGCTGCGCGGGGCCTTGCACGTCGTGGCGGTGATCGCATGGTTTCATGCGATGTCGCGCATCACGGTGGCCGAGGTGACGGCGATCGGCTTTCTCAATCCCATCGTCGTGACGCTTGGCGCGGCGCTCTTCCTGGGCGAACGACTGGCCGCGCGGCGCATCGCCGCAGTCGGCATTGCGCTTCTGGGCGCGCTGGTCGTGCTGCGGCCGGGCCTGCGCGCGCTGGACCCGGGCCATCTGTCGCAGATCCTTGCCTCGGTCGCCTTCGGGGCGTCCTACCTGGTCGCCAAGCGTCTGTCCGAACGGGTTGCGGCCTCGGTCGTGGTGGCGATGATGTCGGTGAGCGTCGCCATCGGGCTGGCGCCGCTGGCCTGGCTGGTCTGGGTGCCCCCGACGCTGTCACAGGTTCTGTGGCTGGGTCTGGTCGCCTTTTTTGCCACGCTCGGCCATTACACGATGACGCGGGCCTTTTCGGCCGCGCCGCTGACGGTAACGCAGCCGGTCACATTCCTGCAGCTGATCTGGGCGAGCCTGGTCGGGATCCTCGTCTTTCACGAGCCGCTGGATGGCTGGGTGATCCTGGGCGGAGCGATGATGATCGCCGCGATCAGCTACATCACCTGGCGCGAGGCGCGGCTGCGGGCGGCGCTGAAGACGCCGCCGGTGGGGGCGACGAAGATCTGACGGTCTGATTGCGTCCCCCGACCGCCGGGGGGCTTCGCGTCCCCCGGCCGCCCCCCCCCGCGGCATATTTATTCCAAGGCAAAGGCAGGTGCGTCAGCGATTGGGCCAGAGCGGGGCGTGCCGGTTCACGTCCTTGTAGAGCAGGTAGCGGAAGCGGCCCGGACCGCCGGCATAGCAGGCCTGCGGGCAGAAGGCGCGCAGCCACATGAAATCGCCCGGGCCGACCTCGACCCAGTCGCGGTTGAGGCGATAGACCGCCTTGCCCTCAAGGACGAAGAGGCCGTGTTCCATCACATGGGTCTCGGCGAAGGGGATCGAGCCGCCGGGTTCGAAGGTCACCAGCGTGATGTGCATGTCGTGGCGCAGATCGGCCGGGTCCATGAACCGGGTCGTGCCCCAGGCGCCGTTCGTGCCGGGCATCATCGCGGGCGCGATGTCCTGTTCGCGGGCGACGATCGGGTCGGGGCGAGAGAGGCCGCGGGCGGGCTGCCAGCGCTTGCGCCACCAGTGGAAGCGGGTGGTGCCGGGGCCGGGATTGGCGATGCGCCACGACGTGCCGGGTGGAATATAGGCGAAGCTGCCCGGTTCGAGGTCGTGGCTCTGGCCCTCGATCTGCAATGCTGTGCGGCCTTGGGTCACGAAGATCGCGTGTTGCACCTCGGGGTCGTCGTCCGGGTTCTCGGTGCGGCCGTCCGGAGCCAGTTCGACGATATACTGGCTGAAGGTTTCGGCAAAGCCGGTCAGCGGACGGGCGAGAATCCACATGCGCATCCCCGTCCAGCCGGGAAGGGCGCTGGTGACGATGTCGCGCATCGCGCTGCGGGGGATGACGGCATAGGCCTGGGTAAAGATCGCCGTGTCGGTGGTCAGGTCGGTCTGGGGGGGCAGACCTGCGACCGGATTGGCATAGAGGGAGGGGGTCATGTCCGGGTCTCGTTGAGGATCTGGGCGATGCGCAGGCTGGCGATGCGGATGACCTGTGCCTCGGCGGTGGCGCGTTCGGTGGCGGTGTCGGTGTCGAGGCGTGTCTGCATCGCGGCGAGGATGCCGGCCTTGTCGTGGTCGCGCACCGCGATGATGAAGGGGAAGCCGTGGCGGGCCATGTAGGCCTGGTTGAGTCGCGTGAATTCCGCCCGTTCCGCATCGGTCAGGGCATCGAGCCCCGCGCTGGCCTGTTCGGCGGCACTGTCAGCCGTCAGGCGGCGGGCCTGTGCCAGCTTGCCCGCCAGGTCGGGATGGGCGCGCAGGATGCCCAAGCGCTCCTCGTCCGAGGCCTGGCGGAAGATCTGCGCCATCCGCGCAGCAAGGCCCTGGGCGCTGTCATGGACGGCGCCCATTTCGGCGGCAAAGACACGTTCGGCGATGAAGGGGGAATGTTCATAGACGCCGCCGAAGCGGGACAGGAAATCGTCGCGCTGCATCCGGGAAGGGCGCAGGCGCGGCCGGAAGGGATGCACCCGTGCCCAGTGACGCGCGATGTCGAGGCGGGTGGCGAACCACACGCCGTCATGGCCGCGCGCATGGTCCAGAAAGCGCTTCAGCGCCATGGCCCGGCCCGGCCTGCCTGCAAGGCGGCAATGCAGCCCCACCGACATCATCCGGGGCGCGCCCGCGGCGCCCTCGGCATAGAGCATGTCGAAGCTGTCGCGCAGATAGTCGAAGAAATCCGTTCCCGTCCCGAAGCCCTGACCAGAGGAAAACCGCATGTCGTTGGCGTCCATCGTGTAGGGCACCATCAGCTGCGGGCGCCCATTGTGGACATGCCAGTAGGGCAGTTCGTCCGCGATCGTGTCGGCGAGATAGTCGAACCCGCCTTCCTCGCAGCCAAGCGCCACGGTGTTCATCGAGCAGCGGCCCTGATAGAAGCCGCGCGGGCGCTCTCCACAGATGGCAGTGTGCAGGGCGATGGCCTGGGCGATATGGTCGGCCTCGATCTCGCGCGGGACGTTGCGGTAGTCGATCCATTTCAGGCCGTGGGTCGCCATTTCCCAGCCGGCCGCCTGCATGGCCGCGACCTGTTCGGGGCTGCGTTCCAGCGCCGTTGCAACCCCAAAGCAGGTGACGGGAATGCCCTCGAGCAGACGCAGGAGCCGCCAGAAGCCCGCGCGGGCGCCGTAATCGTAGATCGATTCCATGTTCCAGTGCCGCTGGCCGGGCCAGGGCTGGGCGCCGATGATCTCGGACAGGAACGCCTCGGAGGCGGCATCGCCATGTTCGATGCTGTTCTCGCCGCCCTCTTCGTAATTCACCACGATCTGGATCGCGATTCGCGCCTTGCCGGGCCATTGGGGGTCGGGGGGCGTCGGGCCGTAGCCTCTCAGGTCGCGGCTGTAGCGCATCTCTTTCTCCGGTCGGTCCTGGCCGCCCCAGAAAAGCGCGCGATGCCCGCAGGGGCAAGCGGGCAGGGGCGGAATTCAATATCAAGAAAACGGCGACAATCGCGCGGCCCGCCGGGCGGGCAGATGGTCAGGTCTGCGGCTCGGGGGGCTGGCCGCCCATCGCCTCGGTCAGGGCTGCGGCGGCAGCAGTGACGGCCGCGCCGAGGGTCTTGACATGTTCGGGCTGGATGCGGTGCGCCGGGCCGCTGACCGAGATGCCCGCGACCGCCTCTCCGCTGAGATCGAAAACAGGGGCGGCGATGCAGCGCATACCTCTGGTCTTTTCCTGGTCATCCAGCGAGAAGCCGCGATGACGGATGCGGGCCAGATCGGCGCGCAGCGCCTCGGGGTCGGTCAGCGTCTGCTCGGTGAATCGCTGCAACCCCGGACCCGACAGAATCGTCTCCAGGATTGCGGGACGGCCGAAGGCCAGCAGTGCCTTGCCGATCCCCGATGCGTGCAGGGGCGAACGGGTGCCGGGCGGAAAGAAGGCGCGGATCGTTTCGGTGGTCTCGACCTGGCTGATGAACAGGACCGCATCGCCGTTGAGGATACCCAGATTGGCCGTCTCGCCGGTATGTTCCATCAGACCGCGCAGGATCGGACGGGCGCGTTCCACCAGCCCCGAGCGGCGCATGAAGGCCGAGCCGAGCCGAAAGCTGGCGGGACCGATATTCCAGCCCTGCGTTGCCGGGTCGCTTTCGACCATGCCGCGCGTGGCCAGCGTGTGCAGGATCCGATGCGTGGTCGAGGGGGGCTGGCCTGTGGCTTCGGCCACCTGGCTCAGTGTCAGGTTCGGCCGCGCCGCCAGCAGGTCCAGCATGTCCAGTGCCCGCTCCAGCGCCTGGACGGTGGCGGGGGTCTCGGGTGCGGCCTTGCGCGGGCGCCCCCGGCGGCGAATGGCTTCGGCCATTTTTGTCACTCCGTTGAGATGACATGGCCAAGCGGCAGAAAATCGCCTTTGGCACGTGTCAAAGCGTTGAAAGGACGGGATTTGACAAACTCATGGCACGAATTGGAAAGATATTCCACAAGAATGTGCCATCTTGGCTGCGCGCGGCCGGGATTTCTGCCGTCCAGCCGAGGCGGCTACAGTCTCGGTGCCTTGGCGACCAAGGTCAAGCCATTGCTCTGACCGCTTGGCGCGCGGCGGCGTCAATGCGCTGGATCGCCTGCCCAAGATGCTGCTGATCCTGGGCGCCTCGGGCATTCTGCCGGCCGCGCTGGCCGCCATCGTTCGGCACCTGATCCTGTCCCGCGAACGGGTGGCATCGAAAACCGTCGGGACTTGCGGGCGATTTTACACGGGATGTTAAGACTGCCTTGCCTATGCTGACGCTCGAATGGCAGAGGTCATGGGGTATCAAGGGGCAGGATCTGCCGACGGAGGAATGGATGCCGGGCTATCTGACGACCCATGTTCTGGACACCGCTCGCGGCCGCCCGGCCGAGGGGATGGAGGTGGTGCTCTACCGTCTCGACGGTGCGACCCGAACCGAACTTGCGCGGCTGGTCACGAATGCCGACGGCCGGACCGACCGCCAGATCCTGCCCGCCGAGGATTTCGCGACCGGCCGCTACGAGCTGGAGTTTCACGCCGGCGCCTGGATGGACGCGACCGGTATTCCGCCCGAGGAGCCGCGTTTCCTGGACGTGATCCCGATCCGATTCGGCATGTCGCAGGACGATCATTATCACGTCCCGCTGCTGGTCTCGCCGTTTGGCTATTCGACCTATCGGGGCAGCTGAGATGATCCCGGAAACCATCATCCTGTGGGAATGGCTGGCCTTTGCGATCCGCTGGATCCATGTCATCACCGCCATCGCCTGGATCGGCAGCAGCTTCTATTTCATCGCGCTGGATCTGGGCCTGCGCAAGGCCCCGCATCTGCCCAGGGGCGCGCATGGCGAGGAATGGCAGGTCCATGGCGGCGGCTTCTACCATATCCAGAAATACCTGGTCGCGCCCGAGCGGATGCCCGAGCATCTGACCTGGTTCAAATGGGAAAGCTATTCGACCTGGCTGTCGGGCGCGGCGCTTCTGATGGTGACCTATTGGGCGGGGGCGAACCTCTATCTGATCGACCCGGCCAAGGCGGACCTGGCGACATGGCAGGCGGTCGCGATCTCGGCGGGCTCGCTGGCGCTTGGCTGGCTGATCTATGACGGGCTGTGCAAGTCGCCCCTGGGCAACCGGCCGACGGTGCTGATGCTGCTTCTGTTCGCCGCGCTGGTGGCGATGGGCTGGGCCTATGACCAGGTCTTCACGGGGCGCGCGGCCTTGCTGCATCTGGGCGCCTTCACCGCGACGATCATGACCGCGAACGTGTTCCTGATCATCATGCCGAACCAGCGCATCGTGGTGGCCGACCTCAAGGCCGGGCGCGCGCCCGATCCGAAATACGGCCGGATCGCCAAGCTGCGTTCGACGCATAACAACTACCTGACGCTGCCCGTCATCTTCCTGATGCTGTCGAACCATTATCCGCTGGCCTTTGCCAGCGAATACAACTGGCTGATCGCGGCGCTGATCTTCCTGATGGGCGTGACGATCCGGCACTTCTTCAACACGATGCACGCCGGCAAAGGCTATCGATGGTGGACCTGGGCGGTGACGGTGATGTTGTTCATCGGGGTGATGTGGCTCTCGGCGCTTGGCGTGAACCAGGACCGCTATGACGACGCGATGGCCCGTCCCCTGACCCCGGTCGAGGCACGCTTTGCCGAGGCCCCCGGCTTTGACGAGGTGACGCAGACCGTGATCGGGCGCTGTTCGATGTGTCACGCGCGCGAGCCCGTCTGGGACGGTATCCGCGTCCCGCCCAAGGGTGTTGTGCTGGAAACGCCCGCCGACATCGCCCGCGCCGCGCGCGAGATCTATGTGCAATCGGGTCTGACCGGTGCCATGCCACCCGCCAACCTGACCGACATGCAACCCGAGGAACGCGCCCGGATCATTCGCTGGTTCCGTGAGGTGGGCGCCTTCGGGCTGGCGGGCCTCTGATCGCCCTTGACAGGAAGGCGCCACGTCGCGTTATGGCGCGGTGATGATCTCTGCCATGCGCCTTGTCCTGTTGCTGGGGGTAATCCTTGGCGTGGTGCTGCCGAAAACCTCGGTGGTGCTGGCGGGCATGGGTGTCGTTGACAGCCGCACGGTGCTGATCTGCACCGGCCACGGCCTGACCGAAATCACCCTCTCCATACCCGGCGATACGCCGCAGCCCCCGCGCGACCGGCACGATTTGCCCTGTCTTCTAGCCCATGCGCTGGATGGATGTGCTACGCCCGCCATCCCGCCCCTGTGGCTGGAACTGGCCGCGACCAGCGCCCCGGTCGCCGATCATCACCTCTGGCGGCCGGCTCATGCCTTCCACACGGGTGATGCCCGCGCGCCACCTCGGATCTGACGCAAGAACCCTTCCTTCCGTCCTTTCCGACAATCGCATGGCGCCTGCCATGCGCAAGAGGCATGACCAATGACTTGTTTTTTTACGACCGCTCCGGCGGCCCCGCTTGCATGGGTGCAATCATGACCAGCATCGACGCATCCCATGACATCACCCGCGGCGACACCGCGCGGCGCCTCTACCGGGCAGCCTGGCGCTGGCACTTCTATGCCGGGCTTTTCGTGATCCCCTTCTTTCTGGTGCTGGCCGTCACCGGGCTGATGATGCTGTGGATCGCCCATATCGACGGGCGCGACGGCGAACGTATCCCGGTCGAGCCGCAGTCCAGCCCTGCAAGCCTGACCCTTCAGGCCGCGGTCGCCCTGACCGCCGTGCCAGGCGGCGAGCCGCGCCTCTACATCGCCCCGCGCGCGCCGGATCAGGCGGCGCTGTTCCGCATCGACGGCCCGGACGGCCCGGTCATGGTCGCCGTCGATCCCTTCAAGGCACAGGTGATCGACAGTTTCCCCCGCCGCAGCGGCTGGTATGACTGGGCAGACAGCATCCACAGCGACCTGCGCCTGGGGGTGGTCGGCGACCGGATGCTGGAGGTCTCGGCCTCGCTCGGGATCATGCTGCTGGTCTCGGGGCTGTTTCTCTGGTGGCCGCGGGGGACAAGCCTGCGCGCGGCGCTGGTGCCGGACCTGCGCGCCAGGGGCCGCGCCCTCTGGCGGTCGCTTCACATGAGCATCGGCGTCTGGATCTCGGTCGGGCTGCTGTTCTTTCTGGTGTCCGGCCTCAGCTGGGCGGGCATCTGGGGCGGGCAGATGATGCAGGCCTGGTCCACCTTTCCGGCGGCGAAATGGGATGAGGTGCCCCTGTCCGACGTGACCCATGCCAGCCTGAATGATGGCCCGAAAGAGGTGCCCTGGGCGCTGGAGCAGACGCTCATGCCCGCCTCCGGCGGTCCGGTCGGGCAGGCGGGCATACCGGCAGGCGAGCCGGTGACGATCGACAGCGTCGATGCGCTGGCCCGCTCGATCGGTTTCGAGGGCCGCTATCAGCTGGCCTTGCCGCGCGGCGAGACCGGCGTCTGGACGATCAGTCGCGACAGCATGAGCACCGACAGTCTTGACCCGACCAGCGACCGGACGGTGCATGTGGACCGCTACAGCGGCCGCATCCTTGCCGATGTGCGGTTCGAGGATTACTCGCTGGCGGGCAAGGCGATGGCCGTGGGGATCGCGCTGCATATGGGAACGCTTGGCCTCTGGAGCGTGCTGGCCAACACGGTCTTTTGCCTGGCGGTCATTTTTCTCTGCCTGTCGGGGGCGGTGCTCTGGTGGAAGCGCAGACCGTCGGGTGCGTGGCGGCTGTCGGCGCCACCCATGCCGCGCGAAATGCCCTTCTGGAAAGGCGCGGTCGTGGCAGGCCTGGTGATCGGCGTGGCCTTTCCTTTGGCGGGCCTGACCTTTGCGGCGGTGCTGCTGGTCGATTGGCTGATCCTGTCCCGCCTGCCTGCTCTCAGGCGCGTTCTGACCTGAACGCGGGCGCATGATCGGGGCTGCGGGGGCCGCCAGGCCCCCGGGCGCCGCCTTCCCCCTCGATGGGGGAAGGCGGCGCCGCCGCGCCCCCGGCAAGGTCCGCCGGGATCACTCCTGGAACAGGGGGCGCAATTCGCGTGCCGCGTAATCGGCAAACATGCGGATCTTGGGATCCTGCAAGCGACGATGCGGCGTCAGACAGCCGAATTGCGCGGGCAGCGGCCGGTTCTGCGGCAGCACCTCGACCAGACGGCCCGCAGCGAGATCCCCGGCCACTTCATAAAGCGGGCGGTTGGCGATGCCATGCCCGCCAAGCGCCCAATCGCGCAGCACATCGCCGTCATCCGTGTCGAACCGCCCTTGCAGGCTCAGCTTGCGGGGGCCGCCCTCGGTCTGGAGAACCCAGAAATATTCCGGGCTGCGTGGATAGCGCAGCAGCAGGCAGTTATGCCCCGCCAGATCGTCCGGTCCTTCGGGCATCCCCGCGCGCGCCAGGTAATCCGGCGCGGCGACCAGCACGCGCGGGCAATCCGCGATCTTGCGCCATTTCAAGGCGGAATCGGCAGGTTCGCCCAGAAAGAAGGCCAAGTCGATCGCATCCTCGACGATGTTGACGTTGCGATCCGACAATCGCAGCCGGATCTCGACGCCGGGATTGTCGGCGCAGAAGATCGGGATCAACGGCGCGATCAGCCGCCGCCCCAGACCCAGGGGTGCGGTCAGCCGGATCACCCCCTGCGGCTTGCCCGAAAAGCTGCTGACCAGCGCCTCGGCCTCGTCCAGCGTGTCGATGACGCGCCGCGCATGGTCGTAGAAGGCGCGCCCGATCTCGGTCGGGGTCAGCTTGCGGGTGGTGCGGTTCAGCAGCCGCAGCCCGAAGCGATTTTCAAGATCCTTGATGCGATTCGAGGCAACTGCCGGGGAAAGCCGCAGATCCCTGCCTCCGGCGGTGATCGAGCCCAGTTCGACCACCCGCACAAAGACGCGCAGGCTTTCCAGATAGGACATGAGATTGGCCCGCTTTCAACGTTTCGTGTAAAGTCTTCTATGCCACGAGCGATTTCCCACCCGCAAGTTCGGGCCTAGCATCGCGTCACCCGAGGAAAGACCCAGATGACCCAGCTGCGTTTTCTGCTCAATGATACCGAGGTGGCCCTGACCGAGGTCGCAGCGTCTGACACGCTGCTGGACCATTTGCGGCTGACGCGGCGGCTGACCGGCACCAAGGAGGGCTGCGCCGAGGGCGATTGCGGTGCCTGCACGGTCCTTTCGGGGCGGCTGACGCCGGATGGATTGGTCTACGAGCCGATCAATGCCTGTATCCGGCTGATGGCATCCTGTCACGCGACCCATATCGTGACGATCGAGCACCTGCGCGGCCCGGATGGCGGGCTGCACCCGATCCAGGCCGCGATGGTCGCGCATCACGGCAGCCAATGCGGCTTCTGCACGCCGGGCATCGTCATGGCGCTTTATGGGTTGTGGATGACAGACCCGAAGGCGGGCGAAGCCGAGATCGAGACTGCGCTGCAGGGCAATATCTGCCGCTGCACGGGCTATGCGCCGATCATCCGCGCGGCCCAGGCCGCAGGCGCGGCCGGAGGGCAGGCCCAGGACGCGCTGGCGCGCGAACGCGAGGCGGTGGCCGCGCGCCTGGCCGGGATGCGGGGCGCGCGCGTATCGCTTGCGCGCGGCGCAGACCGGGCGCTGATCCCCACCGACACGGACGATCTGGCTGCGGCACTTCTGAAGGAACCGGACTCAACGCTGGTCGCGGGCGCGACCGATGTGGGCCTGTGGGTCACGAAATTCATGCGCGACATCAGCCCCGCCATCTTCATCGGCCATCTGATGAAAGACATTACCGTCGAGGGTGACCTGATCCGCCTCGGCGCGGGCGTCACCTATTCCGAGGCTGCGCCGGTGATCGCCCGCCACATCCCGCAGGCGGCGGAATACTGGCAGCGCATCGGCGGCTGGCAGGTCCGGAATGTGGGCACCATCGGCGCGAACATCGCCAACGGCTCGCCCATCGGGGACACGCCGCCCCTGCTGATCGCGCTGGATGCGCGGATCGTGCTGCGCCGGGGCGCGGACCGCCGCGAGATGCCGCTGGAGGATTTCTTCATCGACTATGGCAAGCAGGACCGCCAGCCCGGCGAATTCGTCGAGGAGATCGTGATCCCCATCCACCGTGCGGCCCGCACCGCCGCCTACAAGGTCAGCAAGCGCCGCGACAGCGACATCACCGCGGTCGCGGCGGGCATCCGCGTCGATGTGGCGGAGGGCATCATCACCGATGCGCGGCTGGCCTTTGGCGGCATGGCAGGCATTCCCAAACGCGCCCGCGCGGCCGAGGCCGCGCTGCGCGGCCAGCCCTTCGCCGAGGCTGCTTTCGATGCTGCCGCCCGCGCCATCGCGGGTGACTTTCAGCCGATGACCGACATGCGCGCCAGCGCCGAATACCGCGCCACGGTCGCGCGGAACCTGATCCGCCGCTTCTGGCTGGAGCAATCCGAACCTGGCCTGCCCGTGCGGCTGCGCCTGACCGAAAGAGCCTGAGCCATGAAGGACGACGCCGCCCCCATCGCCGGCCAGGCCCATCAGGACACCATCCACGACAGCGCCATCAAGCATGTCACGGGCCGTGCGGACTATACCGACGATCTGGTAGAGCCGACCGGCACGATCCACGCCTATCTGGGCCTGTCCACCTGCGCGCATGGGCGCATCACGGGGATGGATTTCACCGACACGCTGGCCCAGCCCGGCGTGCTGGGTGTGCTGACCGCCGATGACCTGCCTGGCGTCAACGATGTGTCGCCCAATGGCATGAATGATGACCCGATCCTGGCCGATGGGGTGGTGCATTTCTGGGGGCAGCCGGTCTTTGCCGTCATCGCGGAAACCCGCGACCAGGCGCGGCGCGCGGCGCATAAGGCGCGGATCGACTATGACGCGCTGCCCCATGTTCTGGACCCGATCGCGGCGCGGGATGCGGGGATGGGCTATGTGACCGATCCGCTGACCCTGCGTCGCGGCGATGCGGCGGTGGCCATGGCCGATGCGCCGCGCCGGATCACCGGGCGCTTTGCCGTGGGCGGGCAGGATCACTTCTATCTGGAGGGGCAGATCGCCCTGGCCATTCCGGGCGAGGATGACGAGGTCGCGCTGCATGTCTCGACCCAGCACCCGTCCGAGGTGCAGCACATGGTCGCCCATGTCCTGGGCGTGCCCAGCAGCGCGGTCGTGGTGAATGTGCGCCGCATGGGCGGGGGCTTCGGCGGCAAGGAGACGCAGATGAACCTCTTTGCCTGCGTGGCCGCCGTGGCGGCCAAGCGCTGGCACCGCGCGGTCAAGATCCGCCCCGACCGCGACGACGACATGACCGCCACCGGCAAGCGGCATGACTTCGTGATCGACTATGCCGTGGGCTTCGACGACGAAGGCCGCATCCGGGCGGTGGAGGGCGATCTCTATGCCCGCTGCGGGTTTTCGGCGGATCTCAGCGGCCCCGTCACGGACCGGGCGCTGTTTCACGCCGACAACGCCTATTTCTATCCCGATGTGCGGCTGTCCTCGCATCCGATGCGCACGAACACGGTCAGCAACACGGCCTTTCGGGGCTTCGGCGGGCCGCAGGGCGCGATCATGGCCGAACGGATGGTCGAAGAGATCGCCTATGCCCTGGGCCTCGACCCGTTGGAGGTGCGCAAGCGCAACCTCTATCAGAATGGCCAGCTGACCCCCTATCACCAGGAGGTGCAGGACCAGATCCTGCCGCGCCTGATCGCGGAGCTGGAGCAGAGCAGCTACTATCAGGCCCGCAGGCAGGCGGTGCTGGACTGGAACGCGCGCGGCGGCGTGATCCGCAAGGGCATCGCCCTGACGCCGGTGAAGTTCGGCATCAGCTTCACCGCAACCTGGTTCAATCAGGCGGGCGCGCTTATCCACATCTATTCTGACGGCTCGATCCACCTGAACCATGGCGGGACCGAGATGGGGCAGGGCCTGAACACCAAGGTCGCCCAGATCGTGGCCGAGGCGTTCCAATGCGACATCAGCCGTATCAGGATCACGAAGACGACGACCGAGAAAGTGCCGAACACCTCGGCCACGGCGGCGTCGTCCGGGACCGACCTGAACGGCATGGCGGCGCTGGACGCGGCCAATCAGATCAAGGCGCGTCTGACGGCTTTCGTCGCGGAAAACTGGAAGGTCGCCGAGGATCAGGTGGCCTTCGTTCCGGGCCATGTGCGGGCGGGCGACCAGATGATCGTCTTCGATCAGGTGATCCGGGCGGCCTATATGGCGCGCATCCATTTGTCGGCGGCGGGCTTCTACAAGACGCCCAAGATCCATTGGGACCGGACCACGGGGCAGGGGCGGCCGTTCTATTACTTTGCCTATGGCGCGGCGGTGTCCGAGGTCTCGGTGGACACGCTGACCGGCGAATATGTCATCGACCGCGCCGACATCCTGCATGACGTGGGCCGCAGCCTGAACCCTGCGCTGGACCGGGGCCAGGTCGAGGGCGCCTTCGTGCAGGGCGCCGGCTGGCTGACCACCGAGGAACTGTGGTGGGACGACAAGGGCCGGCTGCGGACCCATGCGCCCTCGACCTACAAGGTGCCGCTGGCCTCGGACCGGCCGCGCATCTTCAACGTCGCGCTGGCCGACTGGTCCGAAGCGACCGAGCGGACCATCAAACGCTCGAAGGCCGTCGGAGAGCCGCCCTTCGTCCTGGGCATCAGTGTCTTCGAGGCGATCAACATGGCCGTGGCCTCGGTCGCGGATTACCGCGAACCCGCCCGCCTGGACGCCCCCGCCACGCCCGAACGCGTGCTGATGGCGGTAGAGCGGCTGCGCGGATGATCCGCGTCCGGGTCATATCCGCGCGCGGGTCCACCCCGCGCGAGGCGGGGGCCGAGATGATCGTGACCTCCCACGCCACGCAGGGCACCATCGGCGGCGGCCAGCTGGAATACATGGCCATCGACCGCGCCCGCCAGATGCTGGCGCGCGGCGAACAGATGGCCCGCATGGAGATCTCCCTCGGCCCCGAGATCGGACAATGCTGCGGCGGCCGCGTGGTCCTGTCCCTCGACCGCCAGGCGGCGAGCCCGCCGGATCATCCCGACGTGCTGATCTTCGGCGCGGGCCATGTCGGGCGCGCGCTCTCGGCGCTCCTCCAGCATCTGCCGGTCAACGCGCTGCTGATCGACAGCCGCGCCGAGGAGCTGGCTCGCGCCGTCGGCCCCACACTGCTGACACCGCTACCCGAGGTGCAAATCCGCGCCGCCCGCCCCGGCACGGCCGTCATCATCCTGACCCATGACCACGCGCTGGACTTCCTGCTGGCCGCCGAGGCGCTGGCCCGTCCCGACCTCACCTATATCGGCATGATCGGCAGCGCCACGAAACGCGCGCAATTCACCCGCTTCGCCCGCGACCGCGGCCTCGACCCCGCGCCCCTGACCTGCCCGATCGGCGCCGGCTTCTCGCGCGACAAGCGCCCCGCGATCATCGCCACCTTCACCGCCGCCGAATTGATGGCGCGCCTCACCTCTTCTCCGTTGAACAAATACCCATGCAACAATTGATCCGGGGCCGCGTCCTCGACTTCTTCGCCGACCCGTCCGAAACCGACCTCAGCCACCGCTACCATGAAGATGGCGCGATCCTGGTTCAGGATGGCCGCATCCTCGCGGTCGGGGATCACACCGATCTGGCCCGCGACGGCCTGTCCCAGATCGACCACCGCCCGCATCTGATCCTGCCGGGCTTCATCGATCCGCATATCCATTTCCCCCAGCTTCAGGTCATCGCCAGCTGGGGCGCCCAGCTTCTGGACTGGCTGAACACCTACACCTTTCCGGCCGAGGCCGAATTCGGCGACCCCTCCCATGCCGCCCGCATGGCGGACCTCTTCCTCGGCCAGCTGCTGGCACATGGCACAACGACCGCCGTCGCCTTCTGCTCCAGCCACAGGACCAGCGCCGAGGCGCTCTTTGCCGCTGCCCATGCCCGTGACATGGCCATGATCGCGGGCAAGGTGATGATGGACCGCAACGCCATTCCCGCGATCCATGACACGGCGCAATCCGCCTATGACGACAGCAAGGCGCTGATCGAGACCTGGCACGGCCAAGGCCGACAGCGCTACGCGATCACGCCGCGCTTTGCCATCACCTCGACGCCCGAACAACTGGCCGCGGCGGGCGCGCTGGCCGCCGAGCATCCCGATTGTCATGTCCAGACACATCTTTCCGAAAACCGCGACGAGATCGCCTATACGCTAAGCCTCCATCCTCAGGCGCGCGATTACCTCGACATCTACGAGACGCACGGCCTTCTGGGCCGGAAAACCCTGCTGGGCCATTCGATCCATCTGGAAACGCGAGAGATCGCGCGCATGGCCGAGACAGGCAGCCGCGCCGTCTTCTGCCCGACCTCGAACCTGTTTCTGGGCTCGGGCCTCTTCGACGAACGGAGGTTGCGGGCGGCGGGGATCGTCAGCGGGATCGCGACCGATATCGGCGGCGGCACCAGCTGGTCGATGTTGCAGACCCTTAACGAGGGCTACAAGGTTCTGCAGATGCGCGGCCAGAAACTGCATCCGCTGGCGGCCTTCCACTGGGCGACGCGCGGCAATGCGCTGGCTCTCGGACTCGAGGCCGAGATCGGCACCCTTGCGCCGGGCAGTGCCGCCGATCTGGTCGTTCTGGACCCGCGCGCGACACCTGCCATGGCGTTGCGCGCCGAACGCGCGGCCACCCTGGCCGAGGAATTGTTCATCCTGCAGATCATGGGCGACGACCGTGCGGTGGTGCAGACCTATGTTGCCGGTCGGCCGATGAAAACCGCGTGAATGCTGCAAATCTGCAGCCAGGGCGGCACGCGGCAAAGCCTGCGGCTTGACGCTGGTCGCCGTTCGTCATTTGACTGGCCGCGGCAGAGGGTGCTTTCTGCGACGGGACGAACAGGGGCGCTGCGCGCCAAGGGGATTGATATGGCTCAGATTACTCCGGTCTTGATGGCGGGCGGGTCAGGCACGCGCCTGTGGCCTGTTTCGCGCAAGGCCTTTCCCAAGCAGTTCGCGCAGCTTGTCGGCGACGAGACCTTGTTTCAGGCGTCGGCCCGGCGGCTCTGCGGCGAGGATTTCGCCGCGCCCATGGTGATGACCAATTCCGATTTCCGTTTCATCGTGGCCGAACAGCTTGAACAGGCCGGGATCGAGCCGAGCAGCATCGTGATCGAGCCTGCGGGCCGCAATACCGCTCCGGCAATCCTGGCCGCTGCGCTGATGGTGGCGGCCAGAACCCCCTCGGGGCTGGTGCTGGTTGCACCCTCGGATCACGTGATCCCCGATGCGGCCACCTTCCGGGCCGCGGTGATGCAGGGCGCAGCTGCGGCGCGCGAGGGGCGGATCGTGACCTTCGGCATCACACCCGACCGCCCTGAAACCGGTTACGGCTATCTGGAACTGGCCTCGGATGGCGACGGCCCGCAGCCCCTGGCGCGCTTCGTCGAAAAGCCCGATGCCGCGCGCGCGGCAGCGATGCTGCAAGAGGGGAGGTTCCTGTGGAATGCGGGGATTTTCCTCTTTCGCGCCGACGTGATGATCGAGGCCTTCCGCAGCCATGCACCGTCCTATCTTGAGCCGGTCCAGACGGCGGTGGATGGCGCCACGCATGATCTGGGCTTCCTGCGCCTGGCACGAGGCCCCTGGGAGCAGGTCGAGGACAATTCCATCGACTATGCCGTGATGGAAAAGGCCGACAATCTCAGCGTAGTGCGCTATTCGGGCCGCTGGTCGGATCTGGGGGGCTGGGATGCCGTCTGGCGCGAGGGTCTCTTGGGCAACCCTTCGGAAAACGGCGTTCTGGCCGGGCACAACGCGACCGCCATCGACTGCGAGAACGTGCTGCTGCGCTCGGACAGCGAAGATGTCGAAATCGTAGGCATCGGGCTGCGCGACGTGATGGTGGTGGCGACCTCGGATGCGGTCCTGGTGGCCGACAAGGGCCGCGCGCAGGATGTGCGCCAAGCGGTCGATGTGCTCAAGGCGCGGGGCGTCAGGCAGGCTACCGCCTTTCCGCGCGACCATCGCCCCTGGGGCTGGTTCGAGACTTTGGCCCTGGCCGACCGTTTCCAGGTCAAGCGAATCGTCGTGAAACCGGGTGCGGCGCTGTCGCTGCAAAGCCATGTGCACCGGTCCGAACACTGGATCGTGGTGTCGGGCACGGCACGGGTCACGGTGGACGAGACGGTGACGCTGGTGACCGAGAATCAGTCGATCTATGTGCCGCTTGGCGCCATCCATCGCATGGAGAACCCCGGCAAGGTGCCGATGGTCCTGATCGAGGTGCAGACCGGCGCCTATCTGGGTGAGGATGACATCATCCGCTACGAAGATGTCTATTCGCGCAGCAGCACCGATTGAACAGGCGCCAGGGGCGGGGGGCTTTTGCCCCTCGGCCTCCAACCGCTTCCGGCGCGCGGACGATGATCCGGCCGCGCAGCCGGTTGTCAGGCCGCCGCATCGGCCGTGCGTCGAGCCGGGTCGTAATTGAGGATTGGCGCCAGCCAGCGTTCGGCCTCTTCAAGCGTCCAGCCCTTGCGGGCGGCATAGTCGCGGGCCTGGTCCTCCTCGATCCTGGCGACGCCGAAATAATAGCTGTCGGGATGGGCGATATAGAGGCCCGAGACCGATGAGCCGGGCCACATCGCCATGCTTTCCGTCAGCGTCACGCCGGTCGCCTGTTCGGCATCCAGCAGCCGGAACAGCGTCCGCTTTTCGGTATGGTCGGGCTGGGCCGGATAGCCCGGCGCGGGACGGATGCCCTTGTAGGGTTCGGCGATCAGCTCCTCGGGGGTGAAGGCCTCGTCCGCAGCGTAGCCCCAGAATTCTCGCCTGACGCGTTCGTGCAGCATCTCGGCCATGGCCTCGGCGATGCGGTCGGCCAGGGCCTTGACCATGATCGCCCCGTAATCGTCATTCGCGCGCTCGTAGCGGGCGGCGATCTCGGCCTCTTCGGGGCCGGCGGTGACGACGAAGCCGCCGACGTGGTCGGGGATGCCCTCGGGCGCCACGAAATCCGACAGGGCCACATTCGGGCGGCCATTGCGCTTGGTCACCTGCTGGCGCAGCGTGTGTAGCGTGGCCAGGGGTGTCCTGCGCTGGGCATCGGTCCACAAGCGGATATCGTCGCCTTCGGCATTGGCGGGCCAGAAACCCAGCACGGCGCGGGGGCGGAACCATTTGCCCGCGATGAGGCGCGACAGCATCTCCTGCGCCTCGGCGAAAAGCTGCCGGGCGGCGGGGCCCTGCGCCTCGTCTTCGAGGATGCGGGGATAAACGCCTTTCAGTTCCCAGGTCTGGAAAAAGGGCGTCCAGTCGATATACTGGGCAATCCGAGCCAGATCCCAGTCCTCGATCACGCGGGCTCCCGTGAACGAAGGCGCAACCGGCTTGTAGGACGCCCAGTCCAGGCAGAGGGCATTGGCGCGGGCCGCGGCCAGAGGCAGGCGGCTTTTCGCGGCCTCGGATCGTTCATGGCGTTCGGCCACCTCGGCATATTCCGCGCGGATCCCCGCGACGTAATCGGCCCGCTGCGTCGGCGACATCAGCGCCGAGGCGACACCGACCGCGCGGCTGGCATCGGTCACATAGACCACCTGCCCGCGCGTGTAGCGGGGCGCGATCTTGACCGCGGTGTGAATCTTGGAGGTGGTCGCGCCGCCGATCAGCAGCGGGATGTCGAAACCCTCGCGCTCCATCTCCGAGGCCAGATGCACCATTTCGTCCAGCGAGGGCGTGATGAGGCCCGAAAGGCCGATGATGTCCACATTTTCCTCGCGCGCGACCTGCAGGATCTTCTGGGGGGGGACCATCACGCCAAGGTCGATCACCTCGAAATTGTTGCAGGCCAGCACGACGCCCACGATGTTCTTGCCGATGTCGTGAACGTCGCCCTTGACCGTGGCCATCAGAACCTTGCCGGCGGATTCGCGGCCCTCGCCACCCGAAAGGCGCTTTTCCTCCTCCATATAGGGCAGCAGGACTGCGACGGCCTGTTTCATCACGCGGGCGGATTTCACCACCTGCGGCAGGAACATCTTGCCCGCGCCGAAGAGGTCGCCGACGACGTTCATGCCAGCCATCAGCGGCCCTTCGATGACGTGCAGCGGGCGTTCGGACTGTCGCCGGGCCTCCTCGGTATCGGCCTCGATATATTCGGTGATACCGTTGACCAAGGCATGTTCCAGGCGCTTCTCGATCGGCCATTCGCGCCAGGACAGATCCTTTTCGCGTCTGGCGCCGCCACCGTCCCCGCGGAAGCGCTCGGCAATCTCCAGCAGGCGTTCGGTCGCGCTACCGCCCGTGCGAGGCTTGCGGTTCAGGATGACATCCTCGCAGGCTTCGCGCAGTTCGGGGTCGATCTGGTCATAGACCGCCAATTGGCCCGCATTGACGATGCCCATATCCATCCCCGCCTGAATGGCGTGGTAGAGAAACACCGCGTGCATGGCCTCGCGCACGGGTTCGTTGCCGCGAAAGCTGAAGCTGAGATTCGAGACGCCCCCCGAGACATGGGCATGAGGCAGGTTCTGGCGGATCCAGCGTGTCGCCTCGATGAAATCGACGCCGTAATTGTCGTGCTCCTCGATCCCGGTCGCTACGGCAAAGATGTTGGGGTCGAAGATGATATCCTCGGGCGGAAAGCCGACCTCGGTGACCAGGATGTTGTAGGCACGCTGGCAGATCTCGATCTTGCGGGCGGCAGTGTCGGCCTGGCCCTGTTCGTCGAAGGCCATGACCACGACGGCGGCGCCATAGGCCAGGCACAGCCGCGCCTGATGGCGGAATTGCTCTTCGCCCTCCTTCAGGCTGATGGAGTTGACCACCGGCTTGCCCTGAACGCATTGCAGGCCCGCCTCGATCACCTCCCACCTGGAGCTGTCGATCATGATCGGCACGCGCGCGATGTCTGGTTCGGCCGCGACGAGATTCAGGAACTCGACCATGGCCGCGCGGCTGTCGATCAACCCCTCATCCATGTTGATGTCGATGATCTGGGCGCCGTTCTCGACCTGCTCGCGGGCAACTTCCAGCGCGGCGGCGTAGTCGCGTTCCTTGATCAGCTTGCGGAAACGCGCGCTGCCGGTGACGTTCGTGCGCTCGCCCACATTCACGAAGGGAATGTCGGGGGTCAGCGTGAAGGGTTCCAGACCCGAAAGACGCAAAAGACGCTCAGGCATAGGCGGGCACCTTCCTGGGGGTGAAGCCCGCAACGGCTTCGGCTATGGCGCGGATATGGTCGGGCGTGGTGCCGCAGCAGCCGCCCACGACGTTGACAAGACCTTCGCGAGCGAATTCGGCGACCTGCCGGGCGGTGTCCTGCGGGCCCTCGTCATACTGGCCGAAGGCATTGGGCAGGCCGGCATTCGGATAGGCGCAGATCAGCGTCTCGGCGACGCCCGAAAGCTCGGCCAGATGCGGGCGCATCGCCTCGGCGCCAAGCGCGCAATTCAGGCCGATTGTCCAGGGCCGGGCATGGCGCACCGAATACCAGAAGGCCGTGGGCGTCTGCCCCGACAGGGTGCGCCCCGAAGCATCCGTGATCGTTCCCGAGATCATCAGCGGCAAGGCAAGGCCGTGTTCCTCCATCGCCTGATTGCAGGCGAAGATCGCGGCCTTGGCGTTCAGCGTGTCAAAAATCGTCTCGATCAGCAGGATGTCGGCGCCGCCCGCGATCAGGCCGCGCGCCTGTTGCAGATAGGCCACGCGCAATTCCTCGAAACTGGTCGCGCGAAAACCGGGATTGTTCACGTCGGGGCTGATCGAGGCCGTGCGGTTCGTCGGCCCGATGGCACCCGCAACGAAGCGGGGGCGCCCGTCCCGGGCTGTTGCGCGGTCCAGCGCGCGGCGCGCAATGCGGGCACCTTCGACGTTCAGGTCGGTCACAGCCTCTTGCAGACCGTAATCCGCCTGCGCGATGGTGGTCGCCGAAAAGGTGTTCGTCTCGACGATATCGGCGCCCGCGATGGCGTAGCGGTAATGGATATCCTCGACCGCCTCGGGCTGGGTCAGAATCAGCAGGTCGTTATTGCCCTTCTGCGGGTGATCTGTGTGGTGGGGGCAGGGATGGCCCGAGGCATGGCCGGTATAATCCTCTTCGGTCAGGCCGAGGTTCTGGATCTGCGTTCCCATCGCCCCGTCGAGGATCAGGATACGGTCGCGCGCGATGTCGTTCAGCGCCTTCAGGACGGGGGATACGGGCAGGGACATGGACGAACCTCGTGTTTGAAGTCCGTGATATAGCGATCCGCGAACCTGCCCGCAAATTCATAATTTTGCAGAAGATCATGAGTTGTCTGCAAGATGTCTTGAAGAGGGCGGGGCTTGGCGTTCCCGCCCATGACAGCAGGCCGTCAGATCAGAAGTCAGAAGCCGGCCTTGATCCGCTCGAACTCGGCCAGCTGGCGGACACGCTGTTGCGGATCGTTCGGGGTCTGCGCCAGAACCGGCACATCCAGTTCGCCCAGACCCTCGATCACCGCCGGATCATCCGCGATGGTCGCCATCGCTTCGACCGAGCTATGGCCGTAGCCGATCGCGTCCAGCAGCGCGCGGCCTGCCGAAGGTTCCAGCCAGGCGTTGATGAAATCATAGACCTTGTCCTCGTTGCCCGGCCCGTTTTTCACATTCACGAAGCCGCAGAAGAAGGTCGAAGATCCCTCGACCGGCGCGCGCTGGAAGCCCACGGGGTAATTGTCGCCCTGCAGATAAACCACGCCATCATTCCAGGACCAGGCGACATCGACCAGCCCCGAGGCCATGAGCTGCGCCTGCTCGGAGGGGTCGGACCAATAGGCCGCGACATTCTGATGAGCCTGACGCAGCCAGTCCGCGGCGGCCTGGAACTGCTCCTCGGTCACGTCGTCCCAATCGGTCGTGCCCGTCGCCAGATAGGCGAGCGCCCAGACATCATCCGCGCTGTCGGGCAACGAGGTGCGGCCCTGATATCTCGGATCGACGAAGATCTGGAGGCTGGCCACGTCCTCGGCCGGGACGGTCTCGGTATTGTAGGCGATGGCGGTCGCGCCCCAATCGGTCGGGATGAACCAGACGCCGGTTTCGTCGCGGAACACCTCGCTGTCCAGGAAACGTTCGTCGATCTTGTCGAAATTGGGAATGCGGCTGGTATCCCAGGGCTCGATCAGGCCCGCGTCGCGGTATTTGCCGACCATCTGGCTGCAGGGATGGACCACATCGGCGCGGAACCCGGACGAGACCTTCTGGAACGCCTCGTCGTCATCGCCGAAAAAGGCGAAGGTGGGCGGTTGGCCGTGCTTGTCGATATAGGCCTGAAAGATCTCGGGAACCTCGAAGCCCGCCCAGTCGAACACGGTCAGTTCGGGATCGGCGGCAAGGGCGGGCATGGCCGAGACGGCCAGAATGGTGCAAGATAGCAGGCGCATGAGGACGGACCTTCCTGTTGGATTTTGCCTCAGGCTAGCCCCGTCGGCAGGGGGGTGCAAGCGGCTCGCGCGCCCGTGTTCAGCGCATCCGCAGGGCGCCATCCAGGCGGATGACCTCGCCGTTCAGATAGCCGCTGGTGACGATGAAGGCGGCAAGCTGCGCATATTCCTCGGGCTCGCCAAGCCGTTTGGGAAAGGTCACGTCCTGGGCCAGGCTGTCCTGCACCTCTTGCGGCAGGCCGCGCAGCATCGGCGTGCCGAAGATGCCGGGCGCGATGGCGCAGACGCGGATGCGCTGGCTGGCCAGGTCGCGCGCAAGCGGCAGCGTCATCCCCGCGATGGCGGCCTTTGACGCCGCGTAAGCCGCCTGCCCCTTCTGTCCATCGAAGGCCGCAACCGAGGCCGTGTTGACGATCACGCCATTTTCGTCGCGCCCGTTGCGGGCCATTTCGGCGGCGGCCAGGCGCATGATGTTGAAGCTGCCGATCAGGTTGATCTCGATGGTGCGGCGGAAGCTGTCCAGCCGGTGCGGCCCTTCGCGGCCCAGGACCCGCTCGCCTGTGGCGATGCCCGCGCAGTTCACGCAGATGTCGATGCCGCCCATCCGCGCGACCGAGGCTGCGATGGCGGCCTCGGCGCTGGCTTCGTCGGTCACATCGGTGCGATGGAAGCCTGCGCCGATGCGTTCGGCCTCGGCCTGTCCGGACGGGGCAAGGTCGAGGATCACCACCTCGGCGCCCGCCTTGCGGAAATGGCGCGCGGTGGCCAGACCCAGACCCGAGGCACCCCCGGTGACAATGGCGCGGCCTTGTGCGAGTTGCATGTTCTTCCCCCCCTTGGCTCAACGGTCCCGTTCTGCCATGCGCGCGTGGACTCGCCAAGAGGGGCTAGCCGCGCAGCATCTCGGGGCCGCCCACGATCGCGGCATCGGGCGCGCCGATGGCGGCAAGGTCGCGGTGTGCGAAATCGACTGCCTGCAGGATCGCCCGGATCGCTTCGATTCGTGCCCGGCGCTTGTCATCGGCCCGGATCACCGTCCAGGGCGCGATGGGCGAATGAGACCGCGCCAGCGTGTCGCGAATGGCCCTGGTATAATCATCCCATTTCGCCAGCCCGTCCACGTCGATGGAACTCAGCTTCCATTGCTTGAGCGGGTCGCATTCGCGGTCGAGGAAGCGGCGCAGCTGTTCGGCGCGACCGACGTTCAGCCACAGCTTGACCAGTATGATGCCGTCATCGACCAGCATCTGTTCGAAGTCGGGCAGCTGGCGAAAGAACGCCTCGCGCTGCGCATCGGTCGAGAAGCCGAAAACCCGTTCGACCACGCCGCGATTATACCAGCTGCGGTCGAACAGCGCCATCTCGCCCGGGCCGGGCAGCCAGTCCACATAGCGCTGGAAATACCATTGCCCGGCCTCGCGCTCGGTCGGTTTGGGCAGGGCCACGACATAGGCCGAACGCGGATTCAGATTGGCGCGCACCCGGTCTATGGCGCCGCCCTTGCCGGCCGCGTCGCGTCCCTCGAACAGGACCACGACACGCTTTTTCGTCGCGATCACGTCATGCATCATGCGGACAAGCTGAAGCTGCAACCGCTCCATCGCCGTCTCGTATTCGGCCTTGTCCATCATCCGCTGATAGGGGAACGAGGTGTCGAGGATCTCGCGCCGGGTGCCCTCGGTCACGGCCCGTCGCAGCGCATCGGGCGCGTCATGGTCCAGATAATCCGAGATCCGCCCGACCAACGGCAATTCCGCGATGGGGGCAGGGCGGGTCACGGCGGAGTCTCTCCGATGCGGGACATGTCATACCATGTCGTCTGGTAGATCTCGTTGATCCAGTTACCGTAGAGCAGATGGGCATGGCTGCGCCAGCGGTTTGCGGGCCTGCGCGACGGGTCGTCATCGGGGTAGTAGTTTGCGGGCAGGTTGATGGGCTTTCCGGCCGCCAGGTCGCGTTCGTATTCGTCCTTGAGCGTGGTGCTGTCATATTCGAAATGGTTGAAGACATAAAGCGCGCGATGCCCCGGATCGGCCAGCAGGCAGGGCCCCACCTCGGGGCTGGCCAGCAGCGTCGTCAGGGCGGGGCGGGCATCGACATCTTCCTGGCGCACCTCGGTCCAGCGGCTGACCGGGACCAGCACATCATCCGAGAAGCCGCGCAGATAGGGTGAGGCGGGGGCCAGGTTCTGGTGGCGGAAACAGCCGAATGCCTTGGCAGGCAGGATATGCTTGGGCAGTCGGTGAAAGTGCCAGGCCATTGCCATGCCGCCCCAGCAGACGCCGAAGGTCGAATGGACATGGGTCTGCGTCCAGGCAAAGACGCGGGTCAGTTCGTCCCAGTAAGTGACCTGATCAAAGGGCAGATGCTCGACGGGCGCGCCGGTGATGATCAGCCCGTCGAATTTCTCGCCCGTGGCCTCGACCTCGCGGAAGGGGCGGTAAAAGCTTTCCAGATGCTCTGCCGCCGTGTTGCGGCTTTCGTGATCGGACATGCGGATCAGTTGAAAGTCGATCTGCAGGGGCGTGGCGCCGATCAGGCGGGCGAACTGGTTTTCCGTCTGGATCTTCCGGGGCATCAGGTTCAGAAGGCCGATGCGCAGCGGGCGGATGTCCTGGGTCGCCGCGCGGCCCGGCGACATGACCATGACGCCTTCCTCGGACAGGATGCGATAGGCGGGCAGGTTCTCGTTCAGGGTGATCGGCATGGGTCAGTCTTTCTTGCGCGCGATGGCGCGGGCGATCAGGTCGTCGAAATCGGCCGGGCTGCGGATCTCGGCCACTTCCTCGGCCAGGATGGTGACGCCGCGGCGGGCCATCGCCTCGTATCGAGGCTGGCGGTGGGCAAGCGCGCGGGCATAGGTCCAGCGGATGAAATCGTCGGGATTGACCTCGTCCTCGGTCAGGCCCTTCTCGACGCGATAGGCGATCCAGGCGCGTTCCAGGAATTGCGGCTGGTAATACATGGGCTTGGGCGCGCGGTCGAAGCGGCGCACCAGCTCGGCCGTATGCGTGTCGCTGCCCTTGATCCAGACCATCAGAAGGTCACGTTCAAGCGCGGCCAGGACCGGATCGTCGGGGTCTTCGGGGTCCACGACCTCGCAGATCGAACCGCCGCTGTCGCAGACGAAATGCGGAATGGCGTAGATCTCGGCGGCGCGGTCCATGAAGTGGCGTGTGTCCAGAAGCGCGGCGATCTCGGCCCGGCGATGCTGGTCCTGGCGCAGGCAATACTGATCGAAGGGCAGGCCTCCGCGCGAGGGGCTCCCGGGCTTGCCCAGATAGGTCGAAAGCGGCGCCAGATTGTCGAAAGTGATGTTCGAGGCGATATAGACGCTGTCCGACATCAGCAAGTCGCGCAGGAAAGGAACCTTCATCGCCTCGCGCTTGAAGTTGTCGGCGATATATTCGCCCATGTAGCGGGTGCCGATGCGGTAATCGACACTGTAATGGAACCAGTCGCCCGTCGCACGCAGCATGGTCGCCAGATAGGTTTTGCCCAGCCCCGACATGCCGAACAGAACGACCCGCTTCGAGGCGGCCAGGTGCCACTCATCCGCGCTGCCATAGATCATCCGCCGCCCCTTTCGTCGCCTGAGCACTAGCTAAACGCGCGGGCGGGCCAAGAAAAGGGGGGGGGGGGCGGCGGCTCTGCGGCCGGGGCCTTGCGTCCCGCGACCGCCGGGGGGCCAGCCCCCCGGACCCCCCTCTGCAGCACGCATGGTCGAAGGGCGCGCCCGCGCAGGGGAGGCGGGGGGGAGCGAACTTCCCATTCCAGCGCCCCGGCAAGGTCTGCCGCCCGCCACGAAGAACGGCCCCGCCGCGAGGACGGGGCCGTTCGAAAATCGGGCGCGGGCGATCAGAAGCTGTAGCCGACGCGGATGCCGATGCCCCAGAGGTCGTTGTCCTGCATGTCCGCACGCGGCTGGCCGGCGGTCTGCGGACGGGCATTGCCCAGCTTCGAATAGTTGATGCCGGTCGTGACCTTGAGATTGTCCATTGTATAGACGGCGGCCAGCGTGACCCCCTTGCGCCCGTTGGTCGGCGCCAGCGGCGAGACCAGATCGTCGCCCGTGGGCTCATAGACAAACGAGACCGAGCCCGACCAGTTTTCGGTGAAGCGGCGGCCCACGCCAAGCGTGTAGGTCGTCGTATCCTCCAGCGAGACGAGGCCGCCGCCCGTCGCGGCGGTGAAAGCTGCGGGTTCCACCAGGAATTCCGACCACTTCACCCACCGGATCGAGCCGAAGACCAGTGTGTCGGCGGCGACGCCGGTCTGTCCCTCCAGCGTGACCGAGCGCGGCGTGTCCACCGAGGTTGTCGTCACGGCGCCGGGATTGATGTTCTCGCGCGTGTCGAAATCATGCGTGACCTTGCTGTTGTAGGTCAACGAGACGCGGCCTGCGATCTCGGGGATCTCGTAGGCGGCGCCGATCACGTAGCCCGCGCCCCAGGCCGGATCCATGCGGACGCTGTAGCCCGAGATCGCGCCATAGCCCAGGCCGTTCAGCCCCACCTCGGCATCGGCGCGCGAGGCGCGGATGCCGCCATGGAACGAGATGTTGTTGTCCAGCTTGTAGCGTGCCAGTGCCGTCACCGTGGTCGAATTCACCGTGGCGAAGGTTCCCCCCAGCACGACCGAGCCATCGACGGCCGGGTTCGGCGCAAGAGGGTTTGGCTGCGTCGGATAGCGCACATCTGCGCCGAAAGGCTGTTCGATGATCAGGCCCGCCGACAGGTTCTCGTTGATCTGCTGCTTGTATCCCAGGCCGACGAAGCCGTAGCCCTGCGCCACATCGCCGGTCCGAAAGCCCGCGGCATCGCGGCCGCTGACCGTCGGGTCGGCCCCACCAAAGCTCAGCTCGACGTAATTGCCCGGCTCGAACAGCACGGCCAGCGATTGCGGCGCGCGCTCGATCCCACCGGCGAGAGCGGGCGCGGTGGTCAGCATCAGTGCGGCAAGGCCGCCGATGGTTTTTTTCATGTCATCCTCCCTTGGCAAGCCAACTGGCCCCGGCATCAGCCTAGCAGCGCCAGACCGACAATCAATTCCCGACAGCACATGACGTGACGTTCACGTAATCGTCAGAGCGTTGTCGTGTCGTCGTCGCAACGGCCTCGGCCGGGCTGGACAAATACGCCCGCCCATGAAAGGGGAAACTGCCAAACGACATTGCCGCAAGGATGAACGCCCATGCAGATTCGTGAGGCCCTGACCTTCGACGACGTGCTTCTGGTTCCGGCCGCCTCGACAGTGCTGCCGTCCACGGCGGATGTGACCACGCATGTCACGCGGAAGATCCGCATGAACATCCCGCTTCTGTCCTCGGCCATGGATACGGTGACCGAAAGCCGCATGGCCATCGCCATGGCGCAGGCGGGCGGGATGGGCGTGATCCACCGCAACCTGACCATCGACCAGCAGGCCGCCGAGGTGCGCCGCGTCAAGCGGTTTGAAAGCGGCATCGTTTACAGCCCGATCACCCTGACCCCCGATCAGACCCTGGCCGATGCCAAGGCCTTTCAGGAACGCTACAACGTCACCGGTTTTCCGGTCGTTGACGAGGATGGCCGCGTGCTGGGCATCGTGACGAACCGCGACATGCGCTTTGCCAGCGATGATCGCACCCCCGTCCGCGCGATGATGACCGCCGAAAACCTCGCGATCCTGCACGAACCCGCCGACCGGGCCGAGGCGATCAGCCTGATGAAGGCGCGCCGGATCGAGAAGCTTCTGGTCACGGACGCCTCGGGCAAGCTGACGGGCCTTCTGACCCTGAAAGATACCGAGAAGGCTGTGCTGAACCCGCTGGCGTGCAAGGATGAACTGGGCCGCCTGCGCGTCGCCGCCGCCTCGACCGTGGGGGACGAGGGCTTTGCGCGCTCGCAAGCCTTGATCGAGGCCGGGGTGGACATGGTCGTGATCGACACCGCCCATGGCCATTCTGCGGGCGTCGCCCGCGCCGTCGAGCGCGTCAAGGAATTCGCCCCCGATGTTCAGGTCGTTGCGGGCAATGTCGCCACCGCCGAGGCGACCCGTGCCCTGATCGAGGCCGGGGCCGACGCGGTCAAGGTCGGCATCGGGCCGGGCAGCATCTGCACCACGCGCATCGTGGCGGGCGTCGGCGTGCCGCAGCTGACCGCGATCATGGATGCGGCGGGGGCCGCAGGCGAGGTGCCAATCATCGCGGATGGCGGCATCAAGTTCTCGGGCGATTTCGCCAAGGCCATCGCGGCGGGCGCAAGCTGCGCGATGGTGGGCAGCGCCATCGCCGGCACGGATGAAAGCCCCGGCGAGGTGATCCTCTATCAGGGCCGCAGCTTCAAGTCCTATCGTGGCATGGGCAGCCTTGGCGCGATGGCGCGTGGCTCGGCCGACCGCTACTTCCAGAAGGATGCCGCCACCGACAAGCTGGTCCCCGAAGGGATCGAGGGGCAGGTGCCCTACAAGGGACCGGCTGGCAACGTCATTCATCAGCTGGTCGGCGGCCTGCGTGCGGCGATGGGCTATACCGGCTGCGCCACCATCCCCGAAATGCGCCGCAACTGCCAGTTCGTGCGCATCACCGGCGCGGGCCTCAAGGAAAGCCACGTCCATGACGTGCAGATCACCCGCGAAAGTCCGAATTACCGTATGGGCTGAGTGTCATGGCACGGTAAAGGCGCCGGAGGGGAAATTCCGGCGCCTTTCGCATATCCGACGACAGCCGGGGCCTGACGGCCTCAGACCTCCTCGATCCGCAACTCGACCGGATCGCTGACCAGAACACCGGTCCTGGGCAGGGCCTCGACCGCATAGTCGATCGCGTCAGGCGTGGTCTTGTGGGTGACGACCAGAACCGGGACGCTGGCGGGGCTGTGCTGCCCGTATTGGCGCATCCGGTCGATCGAGATGCCCGCATCGCCCAGAACCGTGGCCACCTTGGCCAGCGCGCCGGGCTTGTCCTGCAATTCCAGCCGGATGTAATAGGCGGCGGGCACGGCGGTTCGGGCAGGCTGGGCCGCGACCAGCGTTTCGGCGGGTTGGCCGAAGACCGGCAGGCGCACGCCGCGTGCGATCTCGACCACATCCGACATGACCGCGCTGGCAGTCGGGCCTTCGCCCGCGCCCGCGCCGCGCAGCACGACCTGGCCCACGCTGTCGCCCTCGATCACGACCATGTTCGTGCCGCCGACCAGCTGGCCCAGCGGGCTGTCCGCCGGGACAAGGCAAGGCGACATACGCTGTTCAAGCCCGCGCGCGGTCATCTGCGCCACACCCAGCAGCTTGATGCGATAGCCCAGATCGCGGGCGCGGCGGATGTCGTCGATGCTGACACGCTCGATCCCCTCGATCTCGACCGAGCCGAAGTCGATCCTTGTGCCGAAGGCGATCGAGGACAGGATGGCCAGCTTGTGGCTGGCGTCGATGCCGCCCACGTCCAGCGTCGGATCGGCCTCCAGATAGCCCAGCTGGCGCGCCTCTTCAAACACGGCCTCGTAGGGCAGGCCCGCGCTTTCCATCCGCGTAAGGATATAGTTGCAGGTGCCGTTCATCACCCCCATGACGCGGGTGATGGCATTGCCCGCCAGCGATTCCGTCATCGCCTTGATGACCGGGATGCCGCCCGCCACGGCCGCCTCGAAGCGGATCACGCGGCCCAGGCTTTCGGCCAGGGCGGCCAGTTCGGCGCCATGCACGGCCAGCAGCGCCTTGTTGGCGGTGATCACGTCCTTGCCTGCGCGCAACGCGGCCTCGATGCTGTCGCGCGCCGCGCCGTTTTCGCCGCCGATCAGCTCGACATAGACATCCACGTCATCGGCGGTGGCGACGGCGACGGGGTCGGTCTGGAAGCGGTAGGCCGAGATGTCGGCGCTGCGGTTCTTCAGCGGATCACGGGCCGAAACGGCAGTGATGGTGATGGGCCGTCCCGCCCGCAGCGCCAGCAGGTCGGCATGTTTCTGCACGATCTTGACGACACCGATCCCGACGGTGCCAAGCCCGGCGATACCCAGGCGGAGAGGGGACGACATGAGCTTCCTCGCTTCCAGATTTCGCGGGTGTTAGCGCGGCTTGTGGCCCCATGCAACGCGCGATGCGGCAAAGCGCGCGAGGCTGTGGCTTTCCGTCGCCACCTTCGGGATGGCAGAACGGGAATGGCCCGGTGAGCGGGGCAGCGCCCATTCATCCGCGCCTTCGCCCCGACCCCGGCGCGCATCATCGGGCGTCCCGGCCCACGCCGGTGCCGGGCTGGGGTTCGGGGGACCGCCGAAGGTCTTCCAGGGCACCGCGGGGCGCAGTCCGCGCCGTCAGTTGCGGCGCGCCTCGCGGATCAGGGCCAGGATCTCGGCCGCGGCCTGGGGGATGTTGGTGCCGGGGCCGAAGATCGCCTTGACTCCGGCCCGTCGCAGGAAACCGTAATCCTGCTGCGGGATGACACCGCCGCAGATTACCAGGATCTCGCCCGCGCCCTGCGCCCGCAAGGCCTCGATCAGCTTGGGCGCCAGCGTCTTGTGGCCCGCCGCCAGAGAGCTGATGCCGACCACATGCACGTCATTGTCGATGGCGTCCTGCGCGGCTTCCTCGGGCGTCTGGAACAGCGGGCCCACATCCACGTCAAAGCCGATATCGGCAAAGGCCGTGGCGATCACCTTGGCCCCACGGTCATGCCCGTCCTGGCCCATCTTGACGACCAGCATCCGCGGGCGGCGGCCTTCCTCTTCGGCGAAGGCCTCGACGTCGCGCTGGATCCGGGCGAAGCCCTCGTCGCCTTCATAGGCGGCGCCATACACCCCCGCCAAGGTGCGCACCTCGGCGCGATGGCGGCCGAACACCTCTTCCATGGCCATGCTGATCTCTCCGACGGTTGCACGGGCGCGGGCGGCCTCGACGGCGGCCTCCAGCAGGTTGCCGCCCTCGCGAGCGCGGCGGGTGATCTCGGTCAGCGCCGCGCGCGCCGCAGCCTCGTCGCGGCTGGCGCGGATGCGCGACAGCCGGGCGATCTGGGCCTCGCGCACGGCGACGTTGTCGATGTCCAGAATGTCGATCGGATCCTCGCGCTCCTTGCGATACTTGTTGACGCCCACGATCACTTCCTGGCCCCTGTCGATCATGGCCTGACGCCGCGCTGCGGTCTCTTCGATCCGAAGTTTGGGCATCCCCGAGGCGACCGCCTTGGTCATGCCGCCCATCGCCTCGACTTCCTCGATCAGCGCCCAGGCCTTTTCGGCCAGTTCCGCCGTCAGGCTTTCGACGTAGTAGGATCCGGCGAGCGGATCGACGACATGGGTGATGCCGGTTTCCTCTTGCAGGATGAGCTGAGTGTTGCGGGCGATGCGGGCGCTGAACTCGGTCGGCAGGGCGATCGCTTCGTCCAGCGCGTTGGTATGCAGCGATTGCGTGCCGCCAAGCGCGGCCGACATTGCTTCGTAGGCGGTGCGGATGATGTTGTTGTAGGGATCCTGTTCCTGCAGGCTGACGCCCGAGGTCTGGCAATGCGTCCGCAGCATCAGGCTGCCGGGCTTCTTCGGATTGAATTCGGTCATGATGCGGTGCCACAACAGGCGCGCGGCGCGCAGCTTGGCGATTTCCATGAAGAAGTTCATGCCGATGGCAAAGAAGAACGAGAGCCGCCCGGCGAAGGCGTCCACATCCATGCCCGCAGCGATGGCGGCGCGGACATATTCGCGCCCGTCGGCCAGCGTATAGGCCAGTTCCTGCACTAGGTTCGCGCCGGCCTCCTGCATGTGATAGCCCGAGATCGAGATGCTGTTGAACCTGGGCATCTCGCGGCTGGTGTATTCGATGATGTCCGCGACGATCCGCATCGAGGGCTCGGGCGGATAGATATAGGTGTTGCGGACCATGAACTCCTTGAGGATGTCGTTCTGGATCGTGCCGGACAGAACGGCGCGGTCATGGCCCTGCTCCTCGCCGGTCACGATGAAATTCGCAAGGATCGGAATGACCGCACCATTCATGGTCATCGAGACCGATACCTTGTCCAGCGGGATGCCGTCGAACAGGATCTTCATGTCCTCGACACTGTCGATGGCGACCCCGGCCTTGCCGACATCGCCGACGACGCGCGGATGGTCGCTGTCATAACCGCGATGGGTGGCCAGGTCGAAGGCGACCGACACGCCCTGCTGTCCCGCCGCCAATGCCTTGCGATAGAAGGCGTTCGATTCCTCGGCGGTCGAGAAACCCGCATATTGGCGGATCGTCCAGGGCCGGCCTGCATACATCGTGGCGCGGGGGCCGCGCGTATAGGGAGCCAGGCCGGGCAGGCTGCCCAGATGGCTCAGGCCCTCGGTATCGGCCTCGGTATAAAGCGGCTTGACCGCAATTCCCTCCAGCGTCTGCCAGGTCAGGCTGTCGGGATCGCGGCCTTTCAGCTCCTTCTCGGCCAGCTTGCGCCAATCCTGAAGCGTGGGTTTTGTCATGATCCGTCCTTTCCCACCGCACGTCCTGCCCTATATTCAGACCAGGATGAGGTGCCGATGAAGTTGAAATTCCTGATATTCGCTACGGTTCTGGCGGCGATGGGGCCGGGACGCGACGCGCCGCCGCCCGATCCGGCCGCGCTGCCGCAGGCCGAAAGCACAGCCTCCGAGCGGGGCCAGCCACGCAATCCCGCCCGCCTGCCGCCCGTTGCCGAGCGCGAAGCGCCCGAAATCCAGGCCCAGGACCGGGACATGTCGTCGCAGGAACCCGGTGCGCTGGAGGTCGTGGGCTTCGACGAGGTCACGCCCGACGAGCTGTTATGGACGCGGCGGCCCATCGTGGTCTTTGCCGACACACCCGGCGATCCGGCGGTGACCGACCAGATGCGGATGCTGAACGAAGGTGCGGCGCTGCTGGTCCAGCGCGACGTGATCGTGATTGTCGATACCGATCCGCGCGCCAACAGCATCTGGCGCCAGCAATTGCGCCCCTCGGGCTTTTCGCTGGTGGTCATGGACAAGGACGGGCAGGTCAAGCAGCGCAAGCCTTTTCCGTGGAGCGTGCGCGAGATTTCCCGCGCCATCGACCGCTTTCCGCTGAGGCGGCAGGAAACCGGCCGCGCCGCGCAGCGATAGGGGGAACCGAACGCCCGGCGCGTGCGTCCTTTCTCCAGCGAGGAGAAAATGCCCATGAACCGAATTTCCGTGCCTGTTGCGCTTGCGCTGCTGGCCATGGCACCGCCCGCTATTGCCGCCTCGAACGTGCCGACGCCCGGCGATCTGTCGCCCCATCCGCTGGCCCAGGGCGTGCTGGACAAGCTGCGCTGGCAGGCCCGGCCATTGGTCATCGTCGCGGATGGCCCCGCGATCGAGACGCAGTTGACCGCCCTGATGCAGGAAGCCGACGCTCTGTCCGAACGCGACGTGGTGATCCTGACCGCCGCGCCCGGAACAAGCGATCTGCCTCTGCCCGCTGGCGGCGATTTCGCGCTGCTGCTGATCGGCAAGGATGGCGGGGTCAAGCTTTCGCGCAGCCAACCCGTGACGCCCGCCGAGATCATCGCGCTGATCGACCAGATGCCGATGCGGCAGAACGAGGCGCAGCGCTGACCCCTCATGGCCGCCGCATCCGTTCCAGCGCCTCCAACGCAAGAGCGGCGACCAGCAGATGCGCCGCAGCCTCGGCCAGCAGCAGCGGGACAGGCGCGGCGCGACCGTCAAGGAACAGGATCAGCCCCGTCCCCCAGAGGATTGCGCTGACCGGCAGCGCCAGCGCCCAGAAGCGCCAGCCCCGCCAGCGCCCGGTGAGGCCGCCGAACACGATCTGGAACACGGCCAGGACCGCCAGAGGCGTCACAAGATAGACCATCGGCAGGCGCGTCGGGCCGATGGGGAAGGTCTCTCCCCCCAGCACCACCAGCACGCCCGCGCCCACCGCCAGCGCGGGCAGCGCCGCAAGAAACAGGGGTGGCAGCAGGCCGTTCATTCGAACTCCATGATGATCTCATCGACCTTGAGGCTCTGGCCCGGCTCGGCGTTCACGGACTTGACGACGCCCTTGCGCTCGGCGCGCAGGATGTTTTCCATCTTCATGGCCTCGATCGTGGCCAGCGCCTGACCCTCCTGCACCTCGTCCCCGGGGGCTACATTGATCCTGACCACCAGCCCCGGCATCGGGCAGAGCAGCAGTTTCGATGTGTCGGGCGCCTGCTTGACCGGCATCAGCCGCGCCAGTTCGGCCGCGCGGGGGCGGCGCACATGGACGCGCAGATCGGCGCCGCGCGTCCGCAGCCGATAGCCCGCGGGGATGCGATCGACCTTCAGCACCAGCGGACGGTCATCGACCATCAGCCGCGCAAGGCTCTGCCCCGGCTTCCAGTCGCTTTCGACGCGCAGATCCTGCCCCGCGATGCTGACGGTCGAGCCGTCGCGGTCGGCACGGATGCGAACGGGGTATTCCTGATCGCCGATGAACACGACCCAGTTTTCGCCGACATGGCGTTCGTGATTGTCCAGTCGCCCGCTGATCCGCGTGCGCCGGATCTCGGCCACGCGATGCATGGCGGCGGCAGCGGCGGCAATGCGGTGCAGGTCGGCATCGGGCAGGGTGGTGCCCTGGAAGCCTTCGGGATATTCCTCGGCGATGAAGGCGGTTGTGATCTCGCCCGAGACAAAGCGCGGATGGTCCATCACTGCCGACAGGAAGGGCAGGTTGTGGCCGATCCCCTCGACTTCGAACTCGTCCAGCGCCAGACGCATTGCCTCGATGGCCTCAGGGCGCGAGGGCGCCCAGGTGCAGAGCTTGGCGATCATCGGGTCGTAGAACATGCTGATCTCGCCGCCCTCATGCACCCCGGTATCATTGCGGACCGCCCGATCGCCCCGGCGCGCCTGTTCCAGCCATTTGCCCTTGGCCAGCATCGGACCCGCCGCCACCTCGGCCGGGGGGCGGTAGCGCGTCAGCCGCCCGATCGAAGGCAGGAAATTGCGATAGGGGTCTTCGGCGTAAAGGCGGCTTTCGATCGCCCAGCCCGTGATCGTCAGGTCCGTTTGTGCAAAGGGCAGGGGCTCGCCCGCCGCGACCCGAATCATCTGTTCCACCAGATCGACGCCGGTGATCAGTTCGGTCACGGGGTGTTCGACCTGAAGCCGGGTATTCATTTCGAGGAAATAGAAATTGCGGTCGCCATCCACGATGAATTCCACCGTGCCGGCGCTGCAATAGCCGACGGCCTTGGCCAGCGCGACGGCCTGGGCGCCCATCGCCGCCCGCGTCGCCTCGTCGAGAAAGGGCGAGGGGGCCTCTTCGATGACCTTCTGGTTCCGCCGCTGGATCGAGCATTCGCGTTCGTGCAGATAGACCGCGTTGCCGTGCTGGTCGGCCAGGACCTGGATCTCGATATGGCGGGGCTGGGTGACGAATTTCTCGATGAAGATGCGGTCGTCGCCGAAGCTGCTGGCGGCCTCGTTCTTCGAGGACTGGAATCCCTCGCGCGCCTCGTCGTCGTTCCAGGCGATCCTCATGCCCTTGCCGCCGCCGCCCGCACTGGCCTTGATCATCACCGGATAGCCGATCCGGGTGCTGATGCGCGCGGCCTCATCCGCATCGGCGATCAGGCCCATATGGCCCGGCACGGTATTGACACCGGCCTCGGCGGCAATCTTCTTCGAAGTGATCTTGTCGCCCATCGCCTCGATCGCGCCCGAGGGCGGGCCGATGAAGACAACGCCTTCCGCTTCGAGCGCCTCGGCGAATTTCATGTTCTCGGAGAGAAAGCCATAGCCCGGATGCACGGCTTCCGCGCCCGTCTGGCGGATCGCCTCCATGATCCTGTCGATCACGATATAGGACTGGTTCGCAGGAGAAGGGCCGATATGGACAGCCTCATCCGCCATCCTGACATGCAGGGCATTGCGGTCGGCATCCGAATAGACAGCGACGGTCGCAATGCCCATGCGGCGCGCCGTCTTGATGACGCGGCAGGCGATCTCGCCCCGGTTGGCGATCAGAATCTTCTTGAACATGGCCCCTCCCGACCGATCGGCATGAAAAAAACCGCCCCTGGCCGCGGGCCGGGGACGGTTCTGTTGTTGTGCAGGGCGCGGCGGCCTGCGCCGCGCGTCACATCATCACTGGCAGAGACGGAAATCGTCGCACAGCGCGCCGGCAGCACCGCCGATGGCCGCGCCGCGCAGGCGGTCGCTGCCGCCGCGTCCGCGAACGGTCTGCACGGTGTAGCCGGTCGCGGCGCCGATGATGGCGCGGTCGGCATCCGTCGGGTTGATGTTCTGGGTGCAGCCGGCGACAGCGGTCGCGCTGATGACGGCAGCGATGGCGAGAAACTTGGACATTTGTTCAATCCTGTCTGATGCGAGGCTGACGCAAGGGTCTGCCGCGCGACTGCATGTCGATCAGTAGCGACGCTGGCAGACGCCGAAATCGTCGCAGAGCGCACCGGCGGTCGCGCCGACGGCCGCACCGGTCGCCACGTTCTCGTTGAGCGCGCGGGCGACAACGGCACCGGCGACAGCGCCACCGGCAGCGCGCTGCGCATCGGGCGACAGGCCGGTCTGCATGTTGGGGTCGCAAGCCGCAAGGCCAAGCACCAGGGCCGAGACACCGCCGATGCGGAAGAGAACGGTTTTTTGCATGATAGTCTGCCTGTTGTTGAGATCCGCTGCGGGACCGGTTGTCGATGGACATGCGTTATCGCATGACCTTTGCAAAGGTCAAACTGACATGCCCGTGACGCGGTTCCTTCCAGCAGTCTTTCGCGCATCAGCGATGGCCCTCATCCCCGTCATCCGCGTCCCCGTCATCCGCATCCGCATCCGTGTCAGGCCGGTCGCCGTCCTCCCCGTCACGGGGCTCGTCGCTCTGGAACAACTGAGGAAAGGTTGCCCTTGCGACAGCCAAGTCCACCCGCAGAAGCTGGTCGTAATCGGCCGGATCGAAGGCGCCCACGGGCTTGACCTCGCGGCCGATCAGCCAGGACAGCCGCCCGGCATCCAGATTGCCGCGTTCAAAGGGCTGATCACCGAAATGGTCGATAAGCGCGGCCAGGAAAGCCTCGTCGGCGCGCTTGTCGGCGGGCCTGCGGTCCTTGAACCGCTCGCGGCGTGTGATGGGCGTGGGTCCGTCCTTGCGATTCTCGCGCCGGATCACGAACTGAAAGTCGGTGCCGGGCAGGCGGCCCGGAAAACCTCGATGTTTCAGCATGAAAAACCCCCTGTAACAGGTGTTGCGGGGGCTTTTTCTGCGTGCGGGCAGACGGGCCGCCCGCACGGTCTGGTCGGGCAGATCGTATCAGAACTTGCCGCGGAAGACGGGCTCGGTCGTGACCGGGTTGGCCACGGGCGCTGCGGGCGCGGTGGGCACGAAGACATCCGGTTGCTGGCGCTGGCAGGCGGCAAAGGCCGAAACCAGAACGAGGCCGAGGATGATTTTCTTCGACATGAACATATGCTCCTGTAATACGGGCGGCTTGGCGCCCTGCTGCTCGGGTTGAGGCCGTTTTCGCGTCGAACCGGCCCGGCCGCCATGATAGCGGCGCGCCCCGATTTCAGACAGACGCCGCCATCGCAGGACCGGTCACCCCGCCGGGGCTGTGGCGCGGCTGCATCATTCACGCATTTGTGCTTGGCTTCGGGCCGCATGGTCGGTTCGCTCAGAGCGGAATGTTGTCGTGCTTCTTCCAGGGATTGCTCAGCCGCTTGCCCCTGAGAGAGGCAAAGGCCCGCGCCACCCGCTTGCGCGTGGAGCGCGGCTGGATGACCTCGTCGATGAAACCCCTTTCGGCCGCCACGAAGGGGTTGGCAAAGCGGTTCTCGTAATCCCGGGTGCGGGCCGCGATCTTCTCGGGGTCGCCCAATTCGCTGCGATAAAGGATCTCGACCGCGCCCTTGGCGCCCATCACGGCGATTTCCGCCGTGGGCCAGGCATAGTTGAAATCGCCGCGCAGGTGTTTCGAGGCCATCACGTCATAGGCCCCGCCATAGGCCTTGCGGGTGATGACCGTGACCTTGGGCACCGTCGCCTCGCCATAGGCGAACAGCAGCTTGGCCCCGTGCTTGATGACGCCGCCATATTCCTGGCTCGTTCCCGGCAGGAAGCCCGGCACATCGACCAGCGTCAGGATCGGGATCTCGAAGGCATCGCAGAAACGCACAAAGCGCGCCGCCTTGCGCGAACTGTCGATATCCAGGCATCCGGCCAGCACCATCGGCTGATTGGCAACGACGCCGACGGTCTGCCCCTCCAGCCGGATGAAGCCGATGATGATGTTGGCCGCGAAATCCTTTTGCAGCTCGTAGAAATCGCCCTCATCCGCGACCTTCTGTATCAGTTCCTTCATGTCATAGGGCTGGTTCGGATTGTCGGGGATCAGCGTGTCGAGACTGGGCTCGATTCGCGCCGGATCGTCGAAGAAGGGCCGGGTCGGCGCCTTCTCGCGGTTGTTCAGCGGCAGGAAGTCGAACAGGCGCCGGATCTCGCTCAGCGCCTCGACATCATTCTCGAAGGCACCATCCGCGACCGAGGATTTGCGCGTATGGGTCGAGGCGCCCCCCAGTTCCTCGGCAGTGACGACCTCATTGGTAACGGTCTTGACCACATCGGGGCCGGTCACGAACATGTAGGACGTGTCGCGCACCATGAAGATGAAGTCGGTCATGGCCGGCGAATAGACCGCGCCCCCCGCGCAGGGGCCCATGATGACGCTGATCTGCGGCACCACGCCCGAGGCCATGATATTGCGCTGGAACACCTCGGCATAACCGGCAAGCGAGGCAACACCCTCCTGGATGCGGGCGCCGCCCGAATCGTTCAGCCCGATGACAGGCGCACCATTCTGCATCGCCATGTCCATGATCTTGCAGATCTTCTGGGCGTGGGTTTCGGACAGAGAGCCGCCAAAGACGGTGAAATCCTGCGAAAAGACATAGACCATGCGACCGTTGATCGTGCCCCATCCCGTCACGACGCCGTCGCCATAGGGGCGGTCGGTTTCCATCCCGAAATCGGTCGAGCGGTGGGCCACGAACATGTCGAATTCCTCGAAACTGCCCTCGTCCAGCAGCAGGTCCAGCCGTTCGCGCGCGGTCAGCTTGCCGCGGGCGTGCTGTGCGTCGATGCGCCTCTGGCCGCCGCCCATCCGGGCCTGGTCACGCCGCCGTTGCAATTCCGCAAGGATGTCCGTCATCGCAAGCCTTCCTCCTCTCAGCCGTGCTGCGAACCTAGACGCCGCATGGCGCGCTGGAAAGAAATATCGAGAAAATTTGCAAACTATGTAGCATTGATCGCTAGCTAACTGAAAAAGTGCAAACCTGTCGGGGTGCGCGCGGGCGACCCCAAAGGGTCGGCCGCCGCGCCGGGGCGGCCTCGATGGCCGGCCCGGCGCGACCTCTCCCGCCAGTTTCGCTTGACGCGCGCCACCTGCAAGGGCACTCAGCCGGCATGGGATTGCGGATCGACATCGCGGCCGTCACGGCCAATTGGAGGGCGCTGGCCGCGCGTGCGCCGGGCGCGCGTTGCGCGGCTGTCGTCAAGGCGGACGCCTACGGGCTGGGGGCTGCGCGGGTTGCGCCTGCACTCTATGCGGCGGGGGCGCGTGACTTCTTCGTGGCGCTGGCCGCCGAAGGGCGCGCCCTGCGCCCGCATCTGCCCGAGGATGCGCGCATCAACGTCCTTTCCGGTCATATGCCGGGCGAGGATCTGACCGGCCTTGTCCCGGTGCTGAACTCGCCCGAGCAGTTCTTTCGCGACCGCGCCCTGCGCCCCGGCAAGCCCTTTGCCATTCAGCTTGACAGCGGCATGAACCGGCTGGGGATGGAGGCGCCCGAATGGGCCGCGATCCGCGCCGAGGCCTTGGCCGCGGGGCCCGATTTCATCATGTCCCACCTGGCCTGCGCGGACGAGCCGGAGCATCCGGCCAATCCGGCGCAACTGGCCGCCTTCCGCGACATGACGCAGGGCTGCGAGGGCGTGCCCCTGTCGCTGGCCGCGACCGGCGGCATTCTTCTGGGACCGGATTATCATTTCGACCTCGTGCGCCCTGGCATCGGGCTTTATGGCGGCCTGCCCTTTGCCGAGGCGCGGCCGACTGTCCGCCTGTCGCTGCGTGTGATCCAGACCCGCTCCGTGGCCCAGGGCGAGATGGTCGGCTACGGCGCCTCCTATATCGCCGACCGGCCCTGCCGCATCGCCACCGTCGATGCGGGCTATGCGGATGGCGTGCTGCGCTCGCTGTCCGGCAAGGGGGCGATGCTCTATGCGGGCGATATCGGCTGCCCGATCGTGGGGCGCGTCTCGATGGACCTCATCACCGTCGATGTGACGGCGCTGGAGAACGTGCCCGAGACGTTGGACCTGATCTGCGCCCATCAGCCCATCGACCGGCTGGCCGATCTGGCAGGCACCATCGGATACGAGATCCTGACCGCCCTGCGTCAGCGTTACGCCCGCTCATGGTCTTGACCGTCTTGCGCAGTCTTGGCCGCCCGGCGCTGGCGATGCTGCGCGGGATTGGGGCGGTGGCGCTGTTTGCCGCGCGCGGCCTGACACGACTGCGCCCCTTCCCCGGACGCGCCCTGGCGCAGCAGATCATCCAGATCGGCTGGCTGTCGCTGCCGGTCGTGGGATTGACGGCGCTGTTCACCGGCGCGGCGCTGGCCTTGCAGATCCATTCGGGCGGCGCGCGATTTCAGGCCAGCGATGTCGTGCCCGCCATCGTCGCCATCGGCATGGTGCGCGAACTGGGGCCGGTTCTGGGCGGCCTGATGGTGGCTGCCCGCGTGGCCAGTTCCATCGCCGCCGAGATCGGCACGATGCGAGTCACCGAACAGATCGACGCGCTGGTCACGCTGTCCACCGATCCGCTGCGCTGGCTGGTGACGCCGCGTCTCTGGGCCGCGATCCTGTCGCTGCCGATCCTGGTCGCGGTGGGCGACATCATCGGAATCATGGGCGGCTGGCTGGTCGGGACGACCTCGCTGGGCTTTACCTCGGCGCGTTACATCGCCGACAGCTGGGCCTATCTGGAAGGCTGGGACGTGCTGTCGGGCCTGATCAAGGGCGCGGTTTTCGGACTGGTTGTCGCGCTGTCGGGCTGCTGGTTCGGGATGCGCTGTGCGCGCGGCGCGGCGGGGGTGGGCCGGGCCACGACTTCGGCCGTGGTGGCGGCGGCGGTGGGCATCCTGGCGGCGAACTTCGTGCTGACGGGGCTGTTCTTCCGATGAGCGCGCCGATGATCGAGACGCGCGATCTGACGCGCAGCTTCGGCGCCAAGCGTGTCCTGGCGGGTGTCGATCTGGCCGTCGCCCCGGGCGAGAGCCTCTGCGTCATCGGCCAGTCTGGCACCGGCAAGTCGGTGCTGCTGAAATCTATCCTTGGCCTTGTGCCACCCGATGGCGGGCAGGTTCTGTGGCAGGGCCAGCCGCTGGACGCGGCGCGCCTGCCGCAATTCCTGACGCGCTTCGGGATGCTGTTTCAGGGCGGGGCGCTGTTCGACAGCCTCAACGTCTGGCAGAATGTCGCCTTTCGCCTGCGTCAGCGGATGCCCGACCGCGAGGCCCGCGCCATCGCGCTGGACAAGCTGGCGCGCGTGGGCCTGCCGCCCGAGACCGCCGATCTGATGCCCGCCGAATTGTCGGGGGGCATGGCCAAGCGGGTGGGCTTGGCCCGCGCCATCGCCGACGATCCGGCGGTGATCTTCTTCGACGAGCCGACGACCGGCCTTGACCCGATCCGCGCCCGCGCCATCGACGCGCTGATCCGCAGCATCGTGACCGAGACCGGCGCGACGGCCATCACGATCACGCATGACATGCGCTCGGTCGCGTTGATCGGGGACCGGGTGGCACTGCTGCAAAACGGCAGGATCGCCCATATCGGCCCGGTTGCAGAGATGGACAGCGAACCGGCCTTGGCGGCCTTTATGGGCAGGGCGACTCTTGTCCACCGCTGATGCAACCCGCATCGGCTGGCGCGCGTTATGCGCCGCAGGCGGGCAGGGATGCCACCCTGGCAGACAACCCCTCCTTGTGCGAATCTCGCAATCTTGCCACCATGACCCCCAAGGACGCCTGAGCAGGAGAACGATTTGGGCCTTTCGCCAACGCCCCCCGTCACCACCCCTCCGAATGAGACCGTGCTGGAATTCCCCGATAACCGGCTGCTGATCGACCTGTGCGGGGCGAATGACCGCCACCTGGCCCGGATCGAGGAAGCCCTGGGCGTGCATATCCTGCGACGCGGCAACCTCTTGGCCGTGGTCGGCGGCCCCGAGGCCCAGTCCGAGGCCAGCAACGTCCTGCGTGGCCTCTATGACCGCCTTGAAAAACAGCGCCCGGTATCCTTGGGCGAAGTTGACGCGGCGCTTCGCATGGGCATCGACCCGGCGGGCGATCCGACCCCTGCCGATCAGCTCGAAATGTTCTCGAGGGGTGTTTATGAACTGCGCACCCGCAAGAAATCGGTCGAGCCGCGCACCGACGCGCAGAAGGCCTATGTGCGGTCGCTGTTCGAACATGAACTGGCCTTCGGGATCGGGCCTGCGGGGACGGGCAAGACCTATCTGGCCGTCGCGGTGGGCGTGACCATGCTGATCGGCGGTCATGTGGACAAGATCATCCTGTCGCGCCCCGCCGTCGAGGCGGGCGAGCGCCTTGGTTTTCTGCCCGGCGACATGAAGGAAAAGGTCGATCCCTACATGCAGCCGCTTTATGACGCGCTGAACGATTTCCTGCCTGCCAAGCAGATGCAGAAGCTGGTCGAGGAAAAGCGCATCGAGATCGCGCCGCTGGCCTTCATGCGCGGGCGGACGCTGTCGCGCGCCTTCGTGGTGCTGGACGAGGCGCAGAACGCGACCTCGATGCAGATGAAGATGTTCCTGACCCGGCTGGGCGAGGGGTCTCGCATGGTCGTCACCGGAGACCGCACCCAGATCGACCTGCCGCGCGGGGTGCAATCGGGTCTGGTCGATGCCGAACGGATCCTCGGCGGGGTCAAGGGGATCAGCTTCAGCTATTTCAGCGCCGAAGATGTCGTGCGCCACCCGCTTGTTGCGCGCATCATCAAGGCATATGATGCCGACGAGGCCGCCGCGATCGCGCGCGGCGACAGCAACGAGCCGCGCGGCCAACATGCTCTGCGGCGGGCGATGCGAAATGATGCCTGAGGACATCACCACCGATTGCGTCATCGAGGATGACCGATGGGAGGCTGCCGGACTTGAAGATCTGGCGGCCCGCGCCGTCACCGCGACGCTGGAATGGCACCGCATCGGCGGCGAGGTCGTGGTCATGGGCTGCGACGATGCCCGCATCGCGGCCCTGAACGCCGATTTCCGGGGCAAGGATCGCGCGACGAATGTCCTGTCCTGGCCATCGGTCGAACCCGTGCCCCGCGCGCCGGGCGCAGCCCCGGCCATGCCCGACACGGACGAATTCGGCGACATCGCCATCGCCTATGACACCTGCGCGGCCGAGGCGTTGGCGCAGGGCAAACCCTTTGCGCATCACGTCACGCATCTTCTGGTCCATGCCTGCCTGCATCTGCTGGGCTACGATCACGAGAACGACGCCGATGCCGACGTGATGGAACAGACAGAGCGTCAGATTCTGGCCGGTCTGAACATCCCCGATCCCTATGAGGAGACCAGCGAAAGATGAATTCCGGTAGTCGATTATCGGTTTCTGCCCGAGAGGCGGGCGATCTGGCCGAAGACGAGGGCGAGCAGGATCGTCAGCGCAGTTTCTTCGGCCGTGTCTTTGACGCGCTGAAGGGGGGCGAACCCGAGCCCGACACGCACGGCGATGCCGTCCCACGCCGTGAGAATCAGCCTGCACCGGGGATGCTGAACTTGCGTCGCCTGCGCGTCGATGACGTGGCGATTCCCAAGGCCGAAATCATAGCCGCGCCGCTGACGATCACGCTCGACGATCTGGTGACGATGTTTCGCGAACACGGCTTTTCGCGGATTCCGGTCTTTCGGGGCACGCTGGACAGCCCGCTCGGGCTGATCCACCTCAAGGATCTGGCGCTGAAACACGGGTTCGGCGCGGGCGGCAAGTTCACCCTGCGCCCGATGCTGCGCCCACTGCTTTATGTGCCGCCCTCGATGCCCATTGGCGTGCTGCTGCAGCAGATGCAGCAAAAGCGCATCCATATGGCACTGGTCATCGACGAATATGGCGGCGTTGACGGGCTGGTGACGATCGAGGATCTGATCGAACAGGTCATCGGCGAGATCGAGGACGAGCATGACGAGGACGAAGGCCATCTGTGGGTCAGCGAAAAGCCTGGCCAGTGGCTGATCCAGGCGCGTGCACCGCTTGATGAGGTCGAGGCCGAGACGGGCCTGCGTCTTGCACCCGAGGACGAGGCTGAGGATATCGACACGCTTGGCGGTCTGATCTTCATGCTGACCGGGCGCGTGCCCCTGCGGGGCGAGGTCATCGCTCATCCCTCGGGCGCGGAATTCGAGGTGGTCGAGGCGGACCTCCGCCGGATCAAGCGTTTGCGCCTGAGGATGCCGCGCCTGGGTTCGGCGACCGACAAGGCCGCAGGCGGGAATGGCGCCCGGGCCGACTAGCTGTCGGCGAAGCGATCCAGCATGGCCTGCAGGAAAAGATCGCGCAGGGGCGGGGTTTCCATCATGACCTCGTGCCGCGCGCCGGGCACTTCCAGCAGGGTGCCGCCGGGCCAGCGCGCCGCTCGGTCGCGGATCGCCTGACCCGAGACGACACGTTCGTCGCTGCCGACCGAGACCAGCATCGGCAAGTCGGGCGAGGGGATCTGTGACAGGCGTGTGCATTCGTTCAGCGCCTTGGCCACCCAGTCGAAGCTGGCCCCGCCAATGGTCAGGTCGGGCCAGGCTGCAGCCTCGCGGACCAATCTGGCCCATTCATCGGCGTTCCGGGTAAGCAGGTTGGCCGAGAAGGCTTCGTCCAGGACATAAGTGCTTCGCGTCCCGCCGCTGCCCGGGGCAGCCACGCCGCCGCGCCCCAACCGGCCCGCCAGATAGGCGATGCCAAGCGCGACACCGTGTTGAATCCTGCGCAGGTTGATTCCCCACATCGGCGCCGAAAAGACCGCGCTGGCCACCGGCAGGCCGGATTCCAGCGCTGCCAGCCCGATGCAGCCGCCCATGGAATGGGCCAGCAGATGCCAGGGCCGGGGCAGGCCGAGATCCTCGGCGGCGACGAGCATCTCGACCACGTCGCGCTGATAATCGCTGAAGGCGCCCACATGGCCGGGGCGCGGATCGGCCTGCAAACGGTCCGACAGGCCCTGACCGCGCCAGTCTATGGCCAGGACGTGATAGCCGGCCGCGTTCAGGCGGCGCGCGATCGGCGCGTATTTCTCGACATATTCGGTGCGGCCGGGGAAAAGCAGCACGCTGCCCTGAGAGGCGGCGTGCGCCGTTTCCCAACAGGCCACCCGCAGGCGGACGCCGTCCTCGGCCCGCAGCCAATAGGCCTGGGCAGGTTCCAGCGGATCATCGGCCAGCTGGTGGAACGGCGCGCGCTGCATCCGTCAGGACAGTTTCTGACCAAGTTGCATGGCGACCCCCATCGAGCCGTCAACCTTGAGCTTGCCCATCATGAAGGCGGTGGTGGGGTTCACGTCGCCGGTCATGATGCCCTCGAAGGTTTCGCGGCTGGCGGTCAGCGTCACCTCGGCCTCTTCGCCCTCGTCGGCGGCGCGCACACCGTTTTCGTCGATGATGATGGCGCCTTCGCCGGTGATGACGAATTTTGCCGTCGAGTCGAAGCTGTCGATCTTCTCTCCCAGTTTCTCGACGGCGGCTTTCACGACTTCGCTCATTTCATGTCCTCTCTTGCGCTTTGGCTGGCGCCCGGCATACGGGCTGGGTTACATCAGGCATTATGAGCGCGCTTCGCAACCAATTCCATGATGTCGTCGCGGCATTCAAGACCGGATTGGTGACAATCCTGATTGTCGCGGCAACAGCTTTCGCGGCACCTGCCCAGCCGATCGACCTTGAGGATGCCTTCCGGCGCCTGGCCAACCCCGAGGGCGAGGGCTGGCGTATCGCGGAAAGCGACATCCTGCGGGCCTGGTCGCGGTCGGGTTCGCCCGCGATGGACCTGCTGCTGCGCCGGGGCGAGGATGCGCTGGATCGGGGCGATCTGGACGAGGCGATCGGCCATCTCAGCGCGCTGACCGACCATGCGCCGGATTTTGCGGCGGGCTGGCAGACCCGCGCGGCGGCCTTGGCCATGGCGGGCCAGTTCGGTCCCGCCATCGAGGATCTGGCCCGGACCCTGGTGCTGGAGCCGCGTCATTTTGCCGCCATGACCCAGCTTGGCGCCATGCTTGAGGAAATCGACCAGCCGGAACGGGCGCTGGCGGCCTATCGCGAAAGCCTGAAGGTCCATCCTCATCAGCAAGAGGCGCTGGACGCCGCCGCCCGTCTGGAACGTCGCCTGCGCGGCACCGATATCTGAGGAATGACCATGACCACGCGCGGGCGGATCACCGCCATTCTTGGCCCGACCAATACGGGCAAGACTCATCACGCCATCATGCGGATGCTGGCCCATCGCACGGGCGTCATCGGCCTGCCGCTGCGGCTGCTGGCGCGCGAGGTCTATGACCGGATCGTGGCGGCGCGCGGCCCCTCGGTCGTGGCGCTGGTCACGGGCGAGGAACGGATTGTGCCCGACCGGGTGCAATACTGGGTCGCCACGACCGAGGCCATGCCCGAGATCGGCGCCGATTTCGTCGCCATCGACGAGATCCAGCTTTGCGCCGATCCTGAGCGCGGCCATATTTTCACGGATCGCCTGCTGCATATGCGCGGCCTGCAAGAGACCGTGTTCCTGGGCAGCGACACGATGCGCCCGGCCATCGCGGCGCTGGTCCCCGAGACGCAGTTCATCCGCCGCGAAAGGCTATCCACCCTGTCCTGGGCGGGATCCAGGAAGCTGTCGCGGATGCCTGCGCGCAGCGCCATTGTCGGTTTCAGCGTGGACGATGTCTATGCGATGGCCGAGCTGATCCGCCGTCAGAAGGGCGGCTGTGCGGTGGTCATGGGCGCGCTGTCGCCCCGCACCCGCAACGCCCAGGTCGAGATGTATCAGGCCGGCGAGGTCGATTACCTGGTCGCCACCGACGCGATCGGGATGGGGTTGAATCTCGATATCCGCCATGTCGCCTTTTCGGCGGTGCACAAATTCGACGGCCGCCGCGTCCGGCCGCTTTTTCCTCACGAGATGGGACAGATTGCGGGCCGGGCCGGGCGGCACACCGAATCCGGCACATTCGGCGTGACCGGCGAGGCGCAGATCCTTGACGCGGGCCTGATCGAGGCGCTGGAAAACCACCGTTTCGCACCGATCAGCCGCCTGATGTGGCGCAACCGTGCCCTGGAATTCGGCACGATGGACCGTCTGATCCAAAGCCTCGAGGCCGCGCCGGGCCATGAATGGCTGACCCGCGGGCGCGAGGCTGACGACGTGGCCGCGCTGAAGATCCTGCGTGACCTGCCTGAGATCCGCGACCGCGTGCAGAGCGGCAAGGACGTGCGGCTCTTGTGGGAGGTTTGCCGCGTGCCCGATTTCAGGGGCATTTCCGCGATGGAACATGCGACGCTTCTGGCGCGGATCTTCGGGTTTCTTCAGGAAGGAACGATCCCGGCCGAATGGCTTGACCGTGCCGTCAGGCGCATCGACCGGCTGCACGGCGATATCGACGCGATCTCGAAGCGGCTGGCCTATATCCGCACCTGGACCTATGTGGCGCAAAGAACCGGCTGGGTTCAGGACGAAAAGCATTGGCGCGAGGAAACGCGCGCTGTAGAAGACCGCCTGTCGGACGCGTTGCACGCGGCCCTGACCCAGAGATTTGTGGACCGGCGCACATCCGTGCTTTTGCGCCGGCTCAAGCAGAAGGAGAGCCTCGTGGCCGAAGTGAACGACAAGGGCGAAGTGATGGTCGAGGGCGAGTTCGCCGGCCGTCTGGAGGGCTTCCGCTTTCGCCCCGACCAGACCGGATCGGCCGACGAGGCGAAGATGCTGAACCGCGCCAGCTACGAGGCGCTGCGGCCCGAATTCCACCTGCGCGCCGACCGCTTCTACAACGCGCCGGACACCGAGATGGACTTTACCGAACAGGGTGGCCTCATGTGGGGCGATCAGGCGGTGGGCAAGCTGGTCAAGGGCGCGGACGCGCTGCATCCCGGCGTCGAGCCCTTCGTTGACGAAGAAGCCGGGACCGAGATCGCCGACAAGGTGCGTCGCCGCCTTCAGCACTTCATCGACCGCAAGGTCGCTGCCCTCTTCGAGCCGCTTCTGACCATGAGCCGGGACGAGACCCTGACCGGCCTTGCGCGCGGTTTCGCCTTTCGTCTGGTCGAACATCTGGGCGTGCTGCCGCGCGACGGCGTCGCCGCCGAGGTCAAGGAACTGGACCAGGATGCCCGCGCCGCGCTGCGCAAGCATGGCGTGCGTTTCGGCCAGTTCACGATCTTCCTGCCCACGCTGCTGAAACCTGCTCCGACGCGCCTGCGGCTTGTCCTGTGGTCTCTGGCCGAGGGGCTGGACGAATTCCCCGAAAGCCCGCCTCCCGGTCTGGTGACGATCCCGAACATTCCCGGTGTCCCCGAAGGTTATTACACCCTGTCGGGCTATCGTCCGGCGGGCGAGCGCGCGATCCGCATCGACATGCTGGAACGTCTGGCCGACCTGCTGCGCGTTCAGGACACGCGCGGCGGGTTCGAGGCCAATCCCGACATGCTGTCCATCACCGGCATGACGCTGGAGCAGTTCGCGGGCCTGATGCAGGGACTGGGCTATGTCGCCGAAAAGGCCGAGCGGCCCAAGGTCAAGGCCGTCGGGCCTGTGCCTGTCGTTCCGGCGCCACAGGGCGAGGCATCCGACGCGCCACTGACCGAAGAGGAATCGGTGCTGGCCGCCGAGACTCGCGCCCGCTGGGAGGCCGAGCAGGCCGAGAAACGCCGCGCCGAGGCCGAGGCGAATGCCGAAGCCGCCGCGACCACCGAAACCGCGACCGAGGAGCTTGAGACCTACTACACGTTCCGCTGGGCACCTCGGCCTCGTGGCCCGCGCCATCCGCGCGGCGAGGCAAGACGTGACGGCGGCGCCCCGCGCGGCCGCCAGTCGCGTGACGATTCTGCCGGCGGCCAACCGCGCGAGGCTCGCGACGCGCAGCGCCGGGCGCAGGGCAAGCCTGGGCGGGGCCGCGACGGTGGCGATCAGGCCCAGGCTGGGCGCGGCGATGGACAGCGCCCGGAACGCAAGGGCAAGCCGGGCGGTGCGAAATCCGCTGGCAAGTTGGCCCCTCAGGGGCCCAGAACCTTTACCGCGCGCCCCGAGAAGAAGGCCGATCCCGATAGCCCCTTTGCGATCCTTGCGGCGCTGAAGGACCGCAAATAGGTGCAGCAGGCCGCCAATCCGGGCCTGCGCCTGGACAAGTGGCTGTTTCAGGCGCGGGTCTTCAAGTCCCGCGCCCTCGCCGCCGATCGCATTGCGGGCGGCGGCATCCGCGTGAACGGCCAGCCCTGCTTCAAACCCCACCGCACCGTCAGGCCGGGCGACGAGGTGGTGATCTCGGCCCATGGCCGGGTGCGGGTTCTGCAGGTGATTGAATTGGGTCATCGCCGCGGTCCCGCCGGCGAGGCACAGGGCCTCTACCGCGATCTTTCCGACGGGTTGATTGATCCGTCCGGAGGGACTAAGTGAAGCCCCTGAACAGCCATGCACGGAAAGAGCGCGCCAGATGACCTATGTCGTGACTGACAACTGCATCATGTGCAAATATACCGACTGTGTCGAGGTCTGCCCCGTTGATTGCTTCTACGAGGGCGAGAACACGCTGGTCATCCATCCCGACGAATGCATTGATTGCGGTGTCTGCGAACCCGAATGTCCGGCCGATGCGATCCGCCCGGATACGGAACCTGACATGGAGAAATGGGTCGAGTTCAACCGCAAGTATTCCGAACTCTGGCCGGTCATTACGCGCAAGAAGGATCCCCTGCCCACCGCGGCGGAGATGGATGGGGTCGAAGGCAAGCTGGAAAAGTATTTCTCGGAAGCGCCCGGCGCTGGCGACTGAGGGCGAGCCGAGGCGATCGGACGGCTTGCTCAGGGCCGGGCCTGACGATGTGCCGCCCTGGCCCGGTCCTTGCCGATCTGGCGAAAGGCGCAGGCCAGCCTTGCGCAATGCGCACAAACGGACGCTTTCTTGTGCGTCATTTTTGTGTTATGTTGGCGACTATCGCGCTGCTGATCGCCAGGCTGCTGACCGTTTGTCAGGGCTGGCCCGGTTCGCGCTGGAAAGCTGCCTTATCCGGGCCCTCTGCCGGGCCGGGTTGACAGACAGACAGGAAAACGGACCGAAGGCGGCCATCCGCCGCTTGCGGTTTCTTTGTGCTCCTGACGGGGCGCATACAGAGGAAGCCAGATGTCGAAAACCAAGAAGAACGAATTCCGCCCCGATGATTTCGTCGTCTATCCTGCCCATGGTGTCGGCCGGATCGTCTCGATCGAAGAGCAGGAAGTCGCGGGGCTGCGGCTTGAAATGTTCGTCATTTCGTTCGACAAGGACAAGATGACCCTGCGCGTGCCGACCGCCCGCGCCAGCGAGATCGGGATGCGCAGCCTGTCCTCGCCGGACCTGATCGAGCGCGCGTTGGAGACGCTGAAGGGCAAGGCCCGCGTCAAGCGCGCCATGTGGTCGCGCCGCGCGCAGGAATACGAACAGAAGATCAATTCCGGCGACCTGATGGCCATCGCCGAGGTCGTGCGCGACCTGCACCGCAGCGACGATCAGCGCGAGCAATCCTATTCCGAGCGCCAGCTTTACGAAGCCGCGCTGGATCGCCTGACCCGCGAAGTCGCCGCCGTCGGCGGTCTGGACGAGGGTGGCGCCCAGAAGCGCGTCGAAGAGGTGCTGACCTCGCGCGCCGCCTGATGTCTGCGCAATCCTTGCAAGGGGCGCCCCGACCGGGCGCCTCTTTTGCGTGGCTCGGATCACGGGGGCCGGGCCACGGTCGCGTGGCAGGGTCGGGGCGCTCCTGTGCGGTCGTGGACAAGCCGCGCGCGCTTACCTATAAGCGCGGTCAAGTGACGCATGAAGCAAGAGGCGCTTTTCCATGATCAAGGTCTTCGGCCACACCGCCCCTGACACCGACTCCACCGGCTCGCCCATCATCTGGGCCTGGTATCTGAACGAAGTCCGCAAGCAGCCGGCCGAACCCGTCCTGCAGGGCGAGCCGAACACCGAAGCCGTCTGGATGCTGAACCGCTGGGATCTGCCCAAGCCGCGCATCATCCAGGATGTCGCCAAGGGCGATCAATGCGTCGTCGTGGACACGAACAACCCGGCCGAACTGCCCGCCTCGATCAACGAAGCGGACGTGATCGAGATCATCGACCACCATCTGCTGGCGGGCGGCATCAGGACGCGCAACCCGATCAACATCACCGTGCGCCCGTTGGCCTGCACCGCCACGATCATGCATGACCTCATTGGCGAGGACATGGCACGCGCGCCCCAATCCATCAAGGGTGCGATGCTGACCTGCATCCTGTCGGACACGCTGGAATTCCGCAGCCCGACGACCACGCCCCATGACCGCGCCGTGGCCGAGAAGCTGGCTGCCGATCTGGGCATCACCATCGCCGATTACGCCGCCGAGATGTTCGCGGCGAAATCCGATGTCAGCGCCTTCTCGGAAGAGGCCCTGCTGCGGATGGACAGCAAGGAATACGAACTGGGCGGCAAGAAGCTGCGCGTCTCGGTTCTGGAAACGACTGCGCCTCAGGTCCTGCTGGGCCGCAAGGCGGCGCTCTTGGCCGCGATGCCCAAGGTTGCGGCCGATGACGGCGCCGACGAGGTGCTGCTGTTCATCGTGGACATCCTGCGCGAAGAAGCCACGCTGCTGGTGCCGAACGACTTCGTCAAATCCGTGGCCGAGCGCAGCTTCGCCGTGACCGTCACCGGCGACAGCGTCGTTTTGCCCGGCATCATGAGCCGCAAGAAGCAGATCCTGCCGGCGCTGGCGGTCTGATGACGCAGATCATCGGCGCGCTGTCCGAGATCGCGGACAGCTACGACGCGCTTTTCTGCGACCTCTGGGGCTGCCTGCATGATGGCAGGCAACCCTGGCCCGAGGCCGTGGCGGCGCTGCAATCCTTCCGCAAGCGGGGTGGCCAGGTCTGCCTGATGACCAATGCGCCGCGCCCAAACCGCCATGTGATCGAGCAGCTTGATCGCATGGGCGTTCCGCGCGACGCTTGGGATCTGGTCGTCAGCTCGGGCGATGCCGCGCAAGAGGCGATGTTTGCGGGCGCGGTGGGCCGCAAGATTTGGCATATCGGCCCGGACAAGGATGAGGGCTTCTTCACCGACATCCCGCCTGAATTCGCCGATGCGCCCCCGATCACGCGCGTCCCGCTGTCAGAGGCCGAGGGCATCGTTGTTTCGGGCCCCTTCGATGAGGAGACCGAGACGCCCGAAGATTACCGCGCCCGGTTCCTGCTGGCGCGCGAACGCGGCCTGCCGATGCTTTGCGCCAATCCCGATATCGTGGTCGATCTGGGCGAGACGCGGATCTATTGCGCTGGCGCGCTGGCCGAGTTCTACGAAAGCCTGGGCGGCAAGGCATTTTATTTCGGCAAACCTCACCCGCCGATCTACGACCGTGCACGCCGCCTGATGGACCTGCCCGAAGATGCCCGCATCCTGGCCGTCGGCGACGGGATCGCCACCGACATCAAGGGCGCGGCGCAGGAAGGGATCGACGCGCTTTTCGTGACCGGCGGTCTGGCGGCCGACGCCTTCGGCCCGGATGTCGAGAACCCCGATCCGGTCGCGCTGGCGGAATGGCTGTCGGTTCACGAACAGGCGCCGCGCTACGCGATCGGGCGGCTGCGCTGACAGACTGCGGCGGACCGATCTCTTGCAACCGGGTCCGCCCTGCGCGATACGCAAAGCCGGAACAGGCCGCGTGCGGCCATCAGATGAGGACTGGCCTTGCAGATCCATCGCGACTGGACCGGATTGACCGCCTCGGCCCGCGGGGCCAGTCTGGCCATGGGCAATTTCGACGGCGTTCATCGGGGGCATCGCGCGGTGATCGAGGCCGCGCGTGCGGCCTCGGATGCGCCGCTTGGCGTGCTGACCTTCGAGCCTCATCCCCGCGAATTTCTTGTCCCCGACGCGCCCCCCTTCCGGCTGATGAATGCCGAGGCGCGGGCGAACCGGCTGGCACGTCTTGGGGTCGAGCATCTTTACGAATTGCCCTTTGGTGCGGTTTTGGCAGGGCTGACGCCCGAGGCCTTTGCCCGCGAGGTTCTGGTTGAGGGGCTGGGCGCTGATCATGTCACCGTCGGTGCCGATTTCCGCTTTGGCAAGGACCGCGCCGGTGATGCCCGCCTGCTGGCTGATCTGGGCCAGGCGCTTGGCTTCGGCGTCACGACCCTGCCGCTGGTGGGCGATGCGGGGGCCGAATACAGCTCGACCGCGATCCGTCAGGCGCTGACCGAGGGCCGGACCCGTGACGCCGAGCGCATGTTGGGCCATTGGCACCGCATCGAGGGCGAAGTCCTGCATGGTGCCAAACGCGGGCGCGAACTGGGCTGGCCCACCGCGAACATGGCGATGGAGAGGCTGCATCTGCCGCGCCTTGGCGTCTATGCGGTTCTGGTCGATGTGCTGACCGGGCCGGACCGGCTGTCCTGCCAGGGGGTCGCCTCGCTCGGAGTGCGTCCGATGTTCGGCGATAACGCGCCCAATCTGGAGGTGCATCTGTTCGATTTCTCGGGCGATCTTTACGGCCAGCACCTGTCGGTCGCGCTGGTCGAGTTCCTGCGCGACGAGATGCGCTTTGACACTTTGCCCGCGCTGATCGACCAGATCGCCCGCGACGCCGATCAGGCGCGGCGCGTGCTGGCGGGCGGTTGATGCGTCCGAGGTTCTGGGAATTGCCGCTGGATGAACTGACCCACCCTGAATGGGAGGCGCTTTGCGACGGCTGCGGCAAGTGCTGCCTGAACAAGATCGAGTTCGAGGATACGGACGAGCTGGCCTTTACCCGCGTGGCCTGCAAGCTGCTGGACGGACAGACCTGCCGCTGTACCAACTATCCCGATCGCCACCAATTCGTGCCCGATTGCGTGGTCCTGACCCCTGAAAAGCTGAGCCAGATCGCCTGGTGGCTGCCCGCGACTTGCGCCTATCGTCTGCGGGCCGAGGGCAAACCGCTTTACGACTGGCATCATCTGGTCTCGGGCGATCCCGATGCTGTGCATCGTGCGGGCGCCAGCGTGCGTGGCTGGACCGTCAGCGAGGTCGCGGTGACCGAGGATGATTGGGAGGATTACATCATCGAGGATCTGTCGTGAACTTCGCCTCGGACAATTCCTGGGGCGCACATCCGGCCGTTCTGGCGGCTCTGGCGCAGGTGAATGACGGGGCGGTGATGGCCTATGGGGCCGATCCGGTTACGGCTCGCGCCGAGGCGATGCTGCGCGAGGTGCTTGAGGCTCCGCGGGCGGTGGTGCGTTTCGTGGCGACCGGCACGGCGGCCAATGCACTGGTCTGCGCGCAATTGGCACCGTCTTTCGGGCGGATCTACTGCCACGAGGACGCGCATATCGAGACCAGCGAATGCGGCGCGCCCGAGTTCCATGCCCATGGCGCCAAGCTGGTGACTGTCGCGGGCGAGGGTGGCAAGATCGCCCCCGACGCGCTGGCGCGCGCGGTCGCGGCCGGGGCGCGCGCAGGGCTGAACGGCGGCCGGAACGCCTTGGTCTCGATCACCAATGCGACCGAATGGGGCAGGGTTTACCACCCCAGAGAAGTCGCGGCCCTGGCGCAAGTGGCGCATGATGCGGGGCTGCCTCTGCATATGGACGGGGCCCGGTTTGCCAATGCGGTGGCTTTCGCAGGCTGCTCGGCGGCGGAGATGACTTGGCGCGCGGGCGTCGATGCGCTGTGCTTCGGCGGCACGAAGAACGGGGCCGTTGCCGCCGAGGCGGTGATCTTTTTCGACCCGGCTCTGGCCGAGGATTTCGACTATCGCCGCAAGCAGGCCGGGCAGGTCTGGTCGAAGAGCCGTTTTCTGGCGGCGCAGATGCTGGCGCTTTTGACGGGCGGATTGTGGCTGGACCTGGCGAAACAGGCCAATGCCAAGGCTGCCCGGCTGGCCGAGGCGGTGCTGGAGGGCGGCGGGACGCTGCTGGCGCCCACCGAGTCGAACGCGGTCTTTGCCGCGATCCCGGCCTTGACCCATGAGCGGGCGCAGGCGGCGGGCATTCTGTATCATCTGTGGGGCGACACCCCCCTGACCGAGGGCGCGCCCGTTCCGGTGCGCCTGGTCTGTTCCTGGGACATGCCTGATCGTGATGTGGCGGTGCTGGAGATGCTGCTGCGAGGGGGCTGCGCCTGAGGCGGGCCGGGCAGGGGGCGCTGCCCCCGCCGCGCGTGCCGCGCGGCCCCCCCGGGGTATTTCGGCAACGAAGAAGCGTCAGGCGCGCAGGGCGTCAAGCAGGAGGCGAAGCGCGTGTTCGACGCTTGCTGCGCGGACGCGGTGGCGGCCGATGGCGCCGAATTCGACCGTTTCCGTGCGCGTGCCGAAGGCCTGCGCGATGCCGAAGCAGACGCGTCCTTCGGGCTTGTGCTCTGAGCCGCCCGGGCCAGCGATGCCAGTGACCGAGACGGCGATGCCTGCCGTCGAATGACGCAGCGCGCCGATGGCCATTTCCGAGGCGACCTCTTCGCTGACGGCGCCATGGGCCGAAAGGGTTTCGGGACGGACGCCCAGCATCTGCTGCTTGGCCGTGTTGGAATAGGTCACGAAGCCCCGATCAAAGGCGTCGGACGAGCCGGGCACGTCGGTCAGGGCGCCAGCGATCAGCCCTCCGGTGCAGCTTTCGGCAGTGGCGATGGTCACGCCGCGCGCGCGGGCGGCCTTGAGGATCTCGGCGGCGAGGGTCATGTCATCATCGGAATGTGAAAGGCCGCGGCGGCGATCATGGTGGCGATGCCGGCAAAGAGGCCCGCCCAGAGGTCGTCCTCCATCACGCCGCGGGCGTCGTGTCGGCGGTCGGCGCGGCCGACGAGCCAGGGTTTCCAGATGTCGAAGAGGCGGAAGAACAGGAAGGCCGCGGTCCAGCCGGGCCAGGGGAAGGTCTCGGCCGGCAGGCCCATCAGCCAGAAGCCGAAGGAGGGAAAGAGGAGCGCCAGCCACTGGCCTGCGACCTCGTCGATTACGATCTCGGGCCGGTCGGGGTCGGCCATGCCGGCGGTGTAGGCGCGCACTGCCCAGAACCCCGTCAGCGTGACCGCGGCCGTCGCAAGAGCGAGCAGCGGGAAATGCCCGATGCGGTGGATCAGGAGGCCAAGCGCCAATGCAACCGCCGAGCCCCAGGTTCCCGGAGCCGGGCGCAGAAGGCCCGCGCCGAACCAGATGCAGAGGATTCGCGCCATGGTCATTCCTTGATCAGGGTGGCGGTGGCGATGGCCGCGATCCCCTCGCGTCGGCCGGTGAAGCCCAGGCCTTCGCTGGTCGTGGCCTTGACGCTGATGCGGGCGGCGTCGATGCCGAGGATCGCGGCCAATCGCTGCGCCATTTCCGGCGCATGGGGGCCGATCCTGGGCGCTTCGCAAATCAGGGTCACGTCGGCATTGCCGATGCGAAAGCCCTTGTTGCGGGCCATGCCTGCCGCATGGGTCAGGAAGATCGCGCTGTCGGCGCCCCTCCATTGTGGCTCCGAAGGCGGGAAGTGCTGCCCGATATCGCCTTCGGCCAGCGCGCCATAGATGGCGTCGGTCAGGGCGTGCATCCCGACATCGGCATCGGAATGGCCGACAAGGCCTGCGTCATGCGGGATGCGGATGCCGCAGAGCGTCACGTGATCGCCCGGCCCGAAGGCATGAACGTCGTAGCCATTTCCGAGGCGGATATCCATGGCACCTCCCAGGTTGCGTTCGGCCCGCGCGAAATCGGCGGGAAATGTGATCTTGAGATTGTCCTCGGAACCGGGGGTGATGGCAACCTCGATCCCCGATTTCAGAGCCAGTTCGACATCGTCGGCGGCGTCCTGTGGGTAGGCGCGATGGGCGGCGATAATACGGTCGAGGACAAAGCCCTGCGGAGTCTGTGCACGAAAAAGCCCGTCGCGGGAGGCGGTGGCGGTCACGCGACCCTTGGCACCGCGCCAGAGCGCATCCGAAACCGGCAGGGCCGGCGCGGCCGCGGGGGCGCCCTGCATGAGCGCGTCGATCACGCCCTGGATCACCGTATCGGGGACCAGAGGGCGTGCACCATCATGGATGAGGACATGGCTCGCCTGACCGCTGAGCGCCATGAGCCCCGCGCGGACGCTGGCGGCGCGCGTCGCCGCCCCCTCGACCAGTGTGACGCGGCCTGCATAGCGGTTCAGCGCCTGCGCCATGTCATCGGGGTGAACGACCAGAACGATGCGTGAAAAGCCTGCGAAGGCGGCCAGCGTCCGGTCCAGGACCGGCTGTCCGCCCAGGTCACGCCATTGCTTCGGTGGCCCGTCGCCTGCGCGGGCTCCGCGACCGGCCGCCGTGATCAGCGCGGCAAAGCCTTCGGGTGCGCGGATCATGCGTGGTCGGGCATGTCGCCCTTGATCGCCGCAGCAAAGGCCGTGCGATAGAGCATCGAAAGCTCGGCCAGGGGCGCGCTGTCACCGCCGAGGGTGACGCTGTCACCGCCGAAATGTCCGACTTTTTCCAAGGGAACGCCGGCTTCATCTGCGGCGCGGCGCAGGGCCTCGACCCTGTCGGGCCGGCAGGCGACCAGATAGCGGGCCTGGTCTTCGCCGAAAAGCTGTCCCATGTCGGATGCGTCCAACGTGAGGCCAAGACCCGCGGCCTCTGCCATTTCAAAGGCCGCCAGTGCCAGACCGCCATCCGACAGGTCATTCGCCGCCGTCAGATGGTCGCGCTGCGCATGCAGGAATTCGCCATGTTTGCGCTCGGCGGTCAGATCTACAGGGGGGGCGTCGCCCGCCTCGATGCCGAAAGCCTCGTAGGCCAGTGCCGACTGACCCAGATGGCCCTGCGTGGCGCCGATGACCAGCGCGACATCGCCCGCCTGCGGCAGGCCCGAGATCATGTCGTCGAGATCCCCGATCAGGCCGACCCCGCCGATCGTGGGGGTCGGCATGATGGCCTTGCCGTCGGTTTCATTATAAAGCGAGACGTTGCCCGACACGATGGGAAAGTCCAGCGCGCGGCAAGCCTCGCCTATCCCCTTGATCGCGCCGACGAACTGGCCCATGATTTCGGGCTTCTCGGGATTGCCGAAGTTCAGGTTGTCGGTTGTGGCCAGGGGCCGCGCGCCAACGGCGATCAGGTTGCGCCAGGCCTCGGCCACGGCCTGCTTGCCGCCTTCATAGGGGTTGGCGCGGACATAGCGCGGGGTGACGTCGCTGGTGAAGGCCAGCGCCTTGCGAGTGCCGTGGACGCGCACGACGCCTGCGCCCAGGCCAGGACGGCGGATCGTGTCGGCGCCCACCTGCGTGTCGTATTGTTCCCAGACCCAGGCCTTGTGGGCGTGGTTCGGGCTGGCGATCAGGGCGCGCAGTGCGGCGATGGGGGCAATCTGGGGCAGCGCGGGGGCCGGACCCGCAGCAGGCGTCTCCACCCAGGGGCGGTCATATTCCGGCGCCGATGACGAGAGTTTCGACAGCGGCAGGTCGGCCTTGATTTCATTGCCGTGGATGATGAGAAAGCGGTCTTCGGGGATCGTCTCGCCGATGATCGCGAAATCCAGATCCCATTTCTCGAAGATGGCGCGGGCCTCGGCTTCTTTCTCGGGCTTCAGCACCATCAGCATCCGTTCCTGGGATTCCGACAGCATCATCTCATAGGCGGACATGTTCGTTTCGCGCTGCGGAACGTGATCGAGGATCAGCTTGATCCCGAGGCCGCCCTTGTCGCCCATCTCGACCGCCGAGCAGGTCAGACCCGCTGCCCCCATGTCCTGAATGGAAATGACGCTGCCCGAGGCCATCAGTTCCAGACAGGCTTCCAGCAGCTTCTTTTCGGTGAAGGGGTCGCCGACCTGCACGGTGGGGCGCTTGTCCTCGATCGTGTCGTCGAACTCGGCGCTGGCCATGGTCGCGCCGCCGACGCCGTCGCGGCCGGTCTTGGCGCCAAGGTAAACCACCGGCATCCCGACGCCCGAGGCCGCCGAATAGAAGATCTTGTCCGCATCTGCGAGACCCGCCGCAAAGGCATTGACCAGACAGTTGCCGTTATAGCTTGCGTGAAACCGCACCTCGCCGCCGACATTCGGGACGCCGAAGGCATTGCCATAGGCGCCGATGCCCTCGACCACGCCCTTGACCAGATGCGCGGTCTTGGGATGGTCGGGCAGGCCGAAGGACAGCGCATCCATCGCCGCGATGGGCCGCGCGCCCATGGTGAACACGTCGCGCAGGATGCCGCCGACGCCGGTCGCGGCGCCCTGATGCGGCTCGATATAGGAGGGGTGGTTGTGGCTCTCCATCTTGAAGACCACGGCCTGACCATCGCCGATATCGACGACGCCCGCATTCTCGCCCGGGCCGCAGATGACCTGAGGGCCCTCGGTCGGAAGAGTGCGCAGCCATTTCTTCGACGACTTGTAGGAACAATGCTCGTTCCACATGGCGCTGAAGATGCCCAGTTCGGTGAAACTGGGCTCACGCCCGATGATCTGCAGGATGCGGTCATATTCGTCGGGTTTGAGCCCATGCGCGGCGATCAGTTCCGGGGTGATCGTCGGTTCCTGCATATCCTGCCCTTCCTGCGCGAGAATTTTGCCGCCTTTTAGGCGCAGAAGGCAGACAGGGGAAGGCCGCCCGCGCGCCTTCACGCAGAAAAAAAGCCGGGCACAAGGCCCGGCCCAAGTCCAACAGGGAGGTAGAAGGTGATGAGCGAATACGCTGATGATCGCCTTCTGAGCCGGATTTATGTGCAGTTTGTGAATCGTTCAAGTTCGATCATGCTGCAAGTGCAACATAGCCGCCATGCACTTACCGAATAGCTGCGGGAAAGCCGGATCGTCGGGCCGGATGCGGTCTAATCCAGCCCGGCCTCGGACTGGGCGCGGCGATAGGCCTGGATTTCCTCCAGCACGAAGTCTCGGAAGGCCGCGACACGGCGCGTCTGGCGCAGTTCTTCGGGGTAGGCCAGGAAAACGGGCACTTCGCCGGACTCCAGATCGGGAAAAACCCGCACAAGCCGATCATGGTCGGCGGTCAGGTAATCGGGCAGAACCCCGATCCCCAGATTGGCCAGAACCGCCTGAAGCACGCCGAAATAGTTGTTGACCGTCAGCGTCGAGCCGACATCCTGCGACAGGAGCTGCTGGACCAGCCGCGCACCTGCCGCGACCTGCGGCTGATCGGGTCTTTGGCTGATCAGCCGATGCCCGGCCAGTTCGTCCAGCGTCGCGGGCATACCGCGGGCGGCCAGATATTCGGGGCTGGCATAAAGACGCATCCGGATGTTCAGCAGACGCCTGCGGATCAGATCGGACTGGCTGGGTTCCTTCATGCGGATGGCCACGTCGGCCTCGCGCATGGGCAGGTCCAGCACGCGCTCCTCAAGCATCAGGTCGATGCGCAGATCGGGATATTTCTCGTAGAGCTTGACCAGTCGCGGTGCCAGCCACAGCGTGCCGAAGCCGACCGTCGTGGTGACTTTCAGCTCGCCCAGGACGTTCTGTTCGCTGTCGCGAATGCGCGCAGCGGCGCTGTCCAGCTTGCGCGCCATGGCCGAGGTCGCCTCGAACAGCAATTCGCCCTGTTCGGTCAGGATCAGCCCTCTTGCATGGCGGTGAAACAGGGTCGCGCCGATCGACTCTTCCAGCGCGCGGATCTGACGGCTGACGGCCGATTGCGACAGATGCAGGACATCCCCCGCATGGGTCAGACTGCCGGCATCGGCCACGGCGTGAAATATTCTTAGCTTGTCCCAGTCCATGCGCGTTACGATCCTGTCATGCCTGCCATGCGTTCTTTGCAGGTCTTGCTTCTCACTGAAGTCGGAACCCTCTCGCGTCAAGTCAAGAATTTATGTCTTTGTCGGTCAGCTTTTCTGACCTATACTCGTGCATGGGGCATCAGGCATTGGAGGAGTGCAGGATGAGCAAGCAGGAATTTTCGCTAGCCGACCGTTTCGACCTGTCAAGGGAATTTGTCCTGTTGAACGGAACGCAGGCATTGGTGCGGCTGATGCTGATGCAGGCGGCACGCGACAAGGCGGCGGGGCTGAACACGGCGGGTCTGATCACGGGCTATCGCGGCAGTCCGCTTGGCGGGGTCGATCTGGCGATGATGCGCGAGGGCAAGCGGCTGGCCGAGGCCGGGCTGCGCTTTCAGCCAGGACTCAACGAGGATCTGGCCGCGACCGCGATCTGGGGCAGCCAGCAGGCCGAACTGCGCGGCGAGGGGCGCTATGACGGTGTCTTTGCGCTGTGGTATGGCAAGGGGCCGGGCGTTGATCGTTCGGGCGACGTGATGCGCCATGCGAACATGGCCGGGTCGTCGCGTCATGGCGGGGTCGTCATGGCGATGGGCGACGACCATACGGGCGAAAGCTCGACCGTGCTGCACCAGTCCGACTGGGCCATGGTGGATGCCTATATCCCTGTCCTGTCGCCCGCCGGCGTGCAGGAGATCCTGGATTTCGGGCTCTATGGTTTTGCGCTGTCGCGCTATGCGGGCGTCTGGACCGGGCTCAAGACCATGAAGGATACGGTCGAGGCGACCGCCGTGGTCAATGGCGACCCGCACCGGATGCGCTTCGTCGTTCCCGAAGATTTCGCCATGCCCGAAGGCGGGCTGAACATCCGCCTGGGCGACACGCCCGTCGCGCAAGAGGCCCGGATGATCGACCACAAGCGTTGGGCGGCCGAGGCGTTCTCGCGCGCCAACCGCATCGACCGGCGGGTCTGGGGCAAGCCCGGCGCGCGGATCGGCTTTGTCGCGGCGGGCAAGAACTGGCTGGACCTGGTCCATGCCCTGTCGCTGCTGGGCATCGACGAGCATGAGGCCGAGCGGCTTGGCCTGACCACCTACAAGGTCGGACAGACCTGGCCCATGGATATGAAGTCTATTCAGGAATGGTCTGAAAATCTTGAACTTATCGTCTGCGTCGAGGAAAAGCGCAAGCTGATCGAAGTGCAGCTGAAAGAGGCGATCTTCGACAATCGCCGCGGCCGCCGTGTCCACGGCTGGCGTCATGATCGCACGGGCGAGGAACTGTTTCCCACGCGCTATGCGCTCGACCCGGTCATGATCGCGCAGAAGATCGGTGCGATCCTTGTCGAGGAAGGTCGCGGCACCGAGGCGATCCGGGCGGGGCTGGCGCGGCTGGAAGCCGCGTGCCGAGCCGACAATGCCCCCGAGATTGCGACCAGAACGCCCTGGTTCTGTTCTGGTTGTCCGCACAACAGTTCGACCCGCCTGCCCGAGGGCAGCCGCGCCTATGCCGGGATCGGTTGTCACTACATGGTGCAGTGGATGGGCCGCGACACCGAGGGCTTCACCCATATGGGCGGCGAGGGCGCAAATTGGATCGGCGAGGCGCCATTCAGTAAAAGAAAACATGTATTTCAGAATCTTGGAGACGGAACCTACAATCATTCGGGGATATTGGCGATCCGGGCGGCTCTGGCCGCGGGGACGAATATCACCTACAAGATCCTCTACAATGACGCGGTGGCGATGACCGGCGGCCAGCCCAACGAGGGCGGGCTTTCCGCCCCTCAGATCGCGCGCGAGCTGATTGCAATGGGTGTCCGCCCGCTGGTCGTCGTCTATGACGAAAAGGAAGACATCGACCGTGCGCAGTTCCCGCAGGGCCTGCGTTTCGAAGAGCGTGCGCAGATCCTGGCCGTCCAGCGCGAACTGGAGGCTGTCAAGGGCGTCAGTGCGATCCTCTATATCCAGACCTGCGCCGCCGAAAAACGCCGCCGCCGCAAGAAGGGGCAATTCCCCGACCCCGACCGCCGCGTCTGGATCAACCCCGAAATCTGCGAAGGCTGCGGCGATTGCTCGGTCCAGTCGAATTGCGTCTCGGTCGTGCCGCTGGACACGGCACTGGGCCGCAAGCGCCAGATCGACCAGTCGAGCTGCAACAAGGATTTCAGTTGCGTCAAGGGATTCTGCCCCAGTTTTGTTTCGGTCAGGGGCGGCAAGCTGCGCCGGCCCAAGGCCGAGGCCCTGGACCTGCCGCCGCTGCCTGCGCCTGCGCTGCCTGCGATCAGCGGCACACACAACATCGTCATCACTGGCGTGGGCGGCACGGGCGTCGTGACCATCGGCGCGGTGCTGGCGCAGGCCGCCCATATCGACGGCAAGGGTGCGGGGATGATCGAGATGGCGGGTCTGGCCCAGAAGGGTGGCGCGGTGCATATCCACCTGCGTCTGGCCAACCGCCCCGAAGATATCAGCGCCATCCGCGTGGCCACCGGCGAGGCGGATTGCGTCATCGGCGGCGATCTGGTCGTGACGGCGGGCGCCAAGACCGTCGGTCTGATGACCCAGGGGCGCACCGGCGCCGTGGTGAACGATCACGAGATCATCACCGGCGATTTCACCCGCAACCGCGATTTCCAGGTGCCGTCCGACCGGCTGAAACTGTCGCTTCAGGCGCGCCTGCGCGAGCGGGTGGCGTTCTTCGATGCCAGCGATCTGGCGCTGCGGATGCTGGGGGACTCGATCTATTCCAACATGCTGGTCCTGGGCGCGGCCTGGCAGCAGGGGCTGATCCCGCTGACCGAAGCGGCGATCCTGAAAGCGATCGAGCTGAACGGCGCCAAGGTGGCCGAGAACCAGCGCGCCTTCCAGATCGGGCGTTGGGCGATGGCCTTCCCCGACCAGGCGCAGCGCCCGGCCGAGGTGGCGGCCTTGCCCGCCGATCCGGTGGCCTACCGCGCCGAGCGGCTGGTCGCCTATCAGGGCAAGCGGCTGAAGCGGCGGTTCCTGAAGCTGGTCGATGCCGCCCCGGCGCCCCTGCGCGAGGCGGTCGCGAAAAGCTACTACAAGCTTCTGGCCTACAAGGACGAATACGAGGTCGCCCGCCTGCATCTGAGCACCGCCGACGCCGTCGCCCGCCAGTGGGAGGGCGATCTGCGCCTGTCCTTTCATCTGGCCCCGCCGATGCTGGGCGGCAAGGATGCCGAGGGGCGGCCGAAGAAGCGCGAATTCGGGCCCTGGATGCTGCATGTCTTCCGCGTTCTGGCGGCGATGAAGGGGCTGCGCGGCACGCCCTTCGACCCGTTCGGCTACACGGCCGAGCGGCGGATGGAGCGTCGGATGATCCGTGAATACGAGGCCGATATGGCCGAAATCTTCGCCCATGTGACCGAGGCGACGATGCCCGTCGCGCTGGAACTGGCGGAACTGCCCCTGTCGGTGCGCGGCTATGGTCCGGTCAAGGAAAAGGCCGCGCAAGAGGCCTCGGCCCGGCGCGAGGCGCTGTTGGCGCAGTTCAGGGCAGGGGGTGCACCGTTTCGGCAGGCTGCCGAATGATCCAGATCATTTGCAAAGCGCGTGTGGCGGCTTATGAAGGCGTCACGCGACAGCAAGGGGACGGAACATGGCAGTGGGGGTTTTCGACAGCGGTCTGGGCGGGCTGACGGTCCATCAGGCCATCGCCGCACGTCTGCCGGACCTGCCCCTGGTCTATCTGGGCGATAACGCCAACGCGCCCTATGGCGTGCGGACAGCCGACGACATCTTCCATCTGACCTGCCGCGGCGTCGAGCGGCTGTGGGCCGAAGGCTGCGATCTGGTGATCCTGGCCTGCAATACGGCCAGCGCCGCAGCCCTGAGGCGCATTCAGGAGACCTGGCTGCCCGAGGACAAGCGCGTTCTGGGCGTCTTCGTGCCGATGATCGAGGCTCTGACCGAGCGCCGTTGGGGCGACAATTCCCCCCCGCGCGAGGTTGCCGTCAAGCATGTGGCCCTGTTCGCCACGCCTGCGACGGTGGCCAGCCGCGCGTTCCAGCGTGAACTGGCCTTTCGCGCGGTCGGCGTCGATGTCGAGGCTCAGCCCTGCGCCGGGATCGTGGACGCGATCGAATTGGGCGACGAGATTCTGGCCGAGGCGCTGGTCACAAGCCATGTCGAATCGCTTCTGCGTCGTATGCCCCATCCGCAGGCGGCCATTCTGGGCTGCACGCATTACCCGCTGATGGAAGCCGCCTTCCAGCGCGCTCTTGGCGAAAACGTGACCGTTTACAGTCAGGCCGGGCTGGTGGCGGAGAGCCTGGCCGATTACCTTCGGCGCCGCCCGGAATTCCTGGGCGAGGGGCGCGAAAGCAAATATCTGACGACCGGCGACCCGGTGCGCGTGTCGGGCAAAGCCACGCAATTCATGCGCCGACCGATCCGCTTCGAGGCGGCGTGACGAAACGGAGGGCCGTATGGCGGGCATGAAATCCCTGAAGAAACAGCGCCGGATCCAGGTGATCTTCGCGGCGACCGCCGCGCTGATCGTTGCCACGGGGCTGATCGGATACGGGTTCAGCGACGGCATCAACCTCTACCGCTCGCCCAGCCAGGTCAGCGAGGCCCCGCCCGACCCGGACGAGTTCTTCCAGCTTGGCGGGCTGGTGGTCGAAGGTTCGATCGTGAACGGCACCGGCGTTGCCTTTGACTTCGTGCTGACCGATGGCGCGGTCGAGATCCCGGTTTCTTACGTGGGGCAGACTCCGCGCCCGGACCTCTTCGGCGAGGGGCAGGGCACCATCGCCAAGGGCTGGTATCGCGACGGACGCTTCGAGGCACGCGAGATCCTGGCCAAGCATGACGAGACCTACATGCCGCGCGAGGTGATCGAAACGCTCAAGGCGACGGGCCATTACAAGGATCCCGAAAGCTGAGGCAACGCGCGGCGGGTTAAGAAAGGGTTAAGCCCTTCCCGGCAGCATCCCTCGATGCCGCGATTGCGCGCGGCGGGTTTCACGGGGATTGCCATGAAAAGCGTGGAAGAGATCGCGCGAGAAATCGTGCGTCGCGAGGGGGGCTTCGTCAATGATCCGGATGATCCGGGCGGAGCCACGAATTTCGGCGTCACCATCGGCACGATGCGCTCGCTCGGGCTGGATCTGAACAAGGACGGGCGGATCGATGTGCAGGACGTGCGCGCCCTGACCCGCGCCCAGGCCGAGCAGATCCTTGTCGAACATTACTTCCGCCGCCCCAGGCTTGGCGAATTGCCGGTCGCGCTGCAGCCAAGCCTGTTCGACATGTATGTGAATGCCGGCACCAACGCGGTGAAGATCCTGCAGCGCCTGATTACCCGGATGGGGTTCGCCGCGAAAGATGACGGGATCGTGGGCCCTCTGACCATCGCGGCAGCCCGCGCCGCCGCCGAGGCCGCGCCTGACCATCTGGCGGATGCCTACGGGATCGCGCGGCGCAACTATTACTACGCGCTGGCCGATCAGCGCCCGGCCAGTCGCAAATTCGCGCGCACCAAATCCGGGGGCAAGGGCGGCTGGATTACCCGCGCCGAGGAATTCATCTCGCCCCGCTATCACCTGACGGCGGCGCAGCATCGTGCGAGGGTCGCCGCATGGGGGTGATGGGCCGTATCCTGGGCGCAGCGCCCACCGTCACAGCGCTTGGCCACGCCGCAACCGGCATGGCCGAGGTTTTTACCCGCAACGCCACTCGCCGCATGGAGCTGGACGAGGAAGCCCATGCTCGTGCCCTGACCCAGCACGGCCAGGAATTCCTGATCCAGCGCGAAGGACGTTTCGATGCCTTCGTGAACGGCCTGAACCGGCTGCCGCGTCCGCTGCTGGCGCTTGGGACGATGGGGTTGTTCATCTATGCGATGGTCGAGCCTGATGGCTTCGGCCTGCGGATGCAGGGGCTTCAGATGGTGCCCGAACCGCTCTGGTGGCTTCTGGGGGCGATCGTCGGCTTCTACTTCGGCGCGCGCGAGGCGCATTACCTGCGGAACCGTGTCTGGCCAGTCCGCCAGCCCGACCGAACCGAAGCGCCTGCCGCTGGCGCTCTGGCAGCGGATCACACGGTCGCGGGGCGGCCAACAGACGATTTCGCCGACAATGCCGCGCTGCGGGACTGGGCGGCCTCGCTGCGCCGTTAGGACGCAGCCCCGCGCTTCATTTCCGCGACAGGGCGACCATGGGAGGACTTTCGCCTCCCTTGCCGGGCGGCTATGCTGCCCGGCATTCACAGAGGTTGCCCCCATGATTGCTGAATTCGGCCACCTGGCCCTTATCCTGGCCTTCATGCTGTCGCTGTTCCAGATGACGGTGCCGATGGTCGGGGCGGCAAAAGGCTGGCACGGCTGGATGGACAGCGCCCGGCCCGCGGCGCTGGCGCAGTTGATGCTGATGCTGATTTCCTTCGGCGCACTGACCATGGCATTCGTGACCTCGGATTTCTCGGTCAGGCTGGTCCACGCGAATTCGCACACGTCGAAGCCGCTGATCTACAAGATCAGCGGTGTCTGGGGCAATCACGAGGGCAGCATGTTGCTGTGGGTGCTGATCCTTGCCCTGTTCGGTGCGGCGGCGGCCCTGTTCGGCAACAACCTGCCGCCCACTTTGCGGGCGCGGGTTCTGGCGGTGCAGGCCTCGGTCACGGCGGCCTTCTACGCCTTCATCATCTTCACGTCGAACCCGTTCTGGCGAATGGGCAACCCGCCCTTTGACGGGCGCGACCTGAACCCGCTGCTGCAAGATCCGGGCCTCGCCTTCCATCCGCCTTTTCTTTACCTCGGCTATGTTGGCCTTTCGATGGCATTCAGCTTTGCCGTCGCCGCCCTGATCGAGGGGCGGGTGGACGCTGCCTGGGCGCGATGGGTGCGACCTTGGACTCTGGCGGCCTGGGTGTTCCTGACCATCGGCATCGCGCTTGGGTCATGGTGGGCCTATTACGAGCTGGGCTGGGGCGGGTTCTGGTTCTGGGATCCGGTGGAAAACGCCAGCTTCATGCCTTGGCTGCTGGCCGCCGCATTGCTGCATTCCGCCATCGTCGTCGAAAAGCGCGAGGCGCTGAAAAGCTGGACGATCCTGCTGGCGATCATGGCCTTCGGATTCTCGCTGATCGGCACGTTCATCGTGCGGTCCGGGCTGATCACCTCGGTCCACAGCTTCGCCAACGACCCCGAGCGCGGCATCGTGATCCTGGCGATCCTGGTCTTTTTCGTGGGCGGCGCGCTGACGCTTTATGCGATCCGCGCGCCCGGGATGACGGCCAAGGGCGTCTTTGCGCCCATCTCGCGAGAGGGCGCGTTGGTGCTGAACAACGTGCTGCTGTCCGTGTCGGCTTTCGTGGTCTTTGTCGGCACGATGTGGCCCTTGATCGCAGAGATGCTCTGGGGGCGCATCCTCTCGGTTGGGCCGCCTTTCTTCAATCAGGCCTTCACGCCCTTCATGGTGGTGCTGGCGCTGGTGCTGCCCATCGGCTCGATCATGCCGTGGAAACGCGGCAACCTCGGCCGCAGCCTGCGGCCGCTGCGCGGCGCGCTGGTGCTGACGGCGGCCGTGATGGCGCTGGTCTTCGCGGTCTCGACCGGGCGTTCGGCGCTGGCTGTGATCGGGGCGGGGCTGGGGGCCTGGCTGGTCTTTGGCGCGATCGCCGAACTGGTCCACCGCACAGGCAGTTCCGGCCTGTCGCGGCTGAGGCGCCTGCCACGCGCCGATTGGGGCAAGGCCGTGTCTCACGCGGGTTTGGGCGTCACCTTCATCGCCATCGCCCTGATCACCGCCTGGCAGGTCGAGGACATCCGCGTCGCCCAGATCGACGAACCCTATCCGCTTGGCCCCTACGAGATCGTGCTGCGCTCGGTGGATCGCGTGGACGGGCCGAATTACATCTCGGCCATGGGCAGGCTGGAAGTCACGCGTGACGGGCGCCCGGTTGCCATGCTGAACCCGGAAAAGCGCGTCTATACGGTGCAGAACATGCCGACGACCGAGGCCTCGATCCATTACGGCTTCTTTCGCGATATCTATCTGGTCCTGGGCGACCAGCAGCCCGATGGCGGTTGGGCGGTGCGCGGCTATATCCGGCCTTTTGCAAGCTGGATCTGGGCGGGTTCGATGTTGATGGCGCTCGGCGGGCTGATCAGCCTGACCGACCGCCGCCATCGGGTCGCGGCGGGGGCTGCGCGCGATGCGCGCCCTCGTGGCGCGGTGCCGGCGGAATGAGGCGCGCGGTCCTTCATACGCTGGCCTTGGCGCTGGCGCTGGCTCTGGCGCCCGCCGCGCCCGTCATGGCGGTCCAGCCCGACGAGGTGCTGGAGGATGCCGATCTGGAAAGCCGCGCCCGCGCCTTGTCGCAGAAGCTGCGCTGTCCGGTCTGTGCGGGCGAGACCATCGACGAATCGAACGCGCCGATCAGCCGTGACCTGCGGCTTTATGTCCGCGAAAGGCTGGTCGCGGGTGACAACGACGCCGAGGTTCTGGACAATGTCGCCGACCGCTTTGGCGAATATGTCCTGTTCGAGCCGCGCGCCGAGGGGATCAACTGGCTGCTCTGGCTGTCGGCGCCCCTGATGGGGATGATCGCGATAATCGTCGCCTGGCGCTTTCTGGCCAGCCGCGCCCAGGCCCGGCCCGAAGAGCCTGCCCGCCTCTCCGAGGCCGAACGTCGCCGCCTTGACGAGATCATGCGCGGCAACTGACGCGGGGTCGCGCTTTTCCCGGGCTTCGTTTCGCGCATGATCGCCAGACATGACGAACGGAGGACCGCATGACCCAAGAGACGATCGCGCTGAGCCACGATGCGGGCGTGACCCGGCTGGTGCTGAACCGGCCGCAGGTGATGAACGCGCTGAACAGCGCCATGCGGGCCGAGATCACCGCAGCCCTGAGCGATTTGCCCCAAGGCACGCGCTGCGTGGTGATGACGGGGGCGGGGCGTGGCTTCTGCTCGGGCCAGGATCTGACAGACGCCTCGGCGGCGCACGATCTGGAGCAGACGCTGCGGCGCGAATACGAACCGATGCTGCACGCGGTCCGGGCCTGCCCGGTGCCGGTGATCGCGGCGGTCAACGGGGTGGCGGCGGGGGCGGGTGCCAATCTGGCGCTGGTTGCGGATGTGGTCATCGCCAGCGAAAGCGCCTCTTTCGTGCAGGCCTTCACGCGGATCGGGCTGGTGCCCGATGCGGGCGGCACCTGGATGATGCCGCGCCTGATCGGCCTGGCGCGTGCGGCGGGGGCCATGCTTTTCGCCGAGACAATCACCGCCCGTCAGGCCGCCGATTGGGGCATGATCTGGGAATGCCTGCCCGATGCCGATTTCGAGGCCGGGGTGACGGCCCGTGCGCGGCATCTGGCCTCGGGGCCGACCGGGGCCTATCGCGCGATCCGCGAGGCGCTGGCGGCCTCGACCCAGAACGAGCTGTCGGCGCAGCTTGAGCTTGAGGCGCGGCTCCAGGGCCAGGCCGGTCGCAGCGCCGATTTCGTCGAGGGCGTGACCGCCTTTCTGGAAAAGCGGGCGCCGCGTTTTCAGGGCCGCTGATCAGGCGATCTGGACAAGGCGCGGCGCGTGGCCGCGATTGTCGAAGAAGGGCACGCTGGCGGGCAGGGGCAGAGGCTCGTCCCACCGCGCCCGACCGGCCAGTTCTGCCAGTTCAGCCAGAACAACTTCGGTGATGAAGGGCAGGTCCAGCGACCGGGCTTCGGCCAGGGCGACCCAGTGCAGATGCGAAAGCTCGTCGCAGGCGGCACTGAAGTCGTCGGGATCACCCGCGATGTCGGCAGCGTCGGCCACAAAGAAATGCGCGTCGAACCGGCGCGGCCGGCCGGGCGGCGTGATCGCGCGGAACAGATAGGACAGGGCCCCCGCATCGGGGACCAGCCCTGCCTGGGCAAAGCCCGCTGGTCCGCCGCTGCCGGATCGGCCGATCAGCAACCCCGTTTCTTCGGCCAGTTCGCGCAGGGCGGCTGCGGCGATGGCATCCGGGCTGGGCGTTCCATCACGCGGCTCGGCCAGCAGGCGGTCGCGATGGGGCTGCGCCAGGGGCCGGGCCAAAGGGATCGCGGCGTCGTCCGGGTCCACCGCGCCGCCCGGAAAGACGAATTTCGACGGCATGAACGCCGCGGCCTGGCCGCGCATTCCCATCAGCACATGCGCGCCCTTTGGGCCGCGCCGCAGCACGAGGATGCTGGCCGCGTCGCGGATCGGGGGATCACCCTCGGTCATCGCGCTGCCCGATCGGGCTCGGACCCGAATCCATGCATCCGGCGCGCCCATTGCAGGCCGACCATGCCGCCCTTGATCACGGGCAGCAAGGCCAGGGACAGGATGATCGCGCCGGCGCCGAAGGACAGGATCATCGTCATCGCGCTTGGCCGCCACGCCATGTAGGCGGCCAGCAGGATCGGAGCGCCCAGGTGCGAAACGATCAGGATCGTCAGATAAGCCGGTCCGTCATCGGCGCGCTGATGGTGCAGCGCTTCGTTACAGACGGGGCAATGATCGGCCACCTTGAGAAAGTTGCTGAAGAGCCTTCCCTGGCCACAGGCCGGGCAGCGGCCGAGCGCGCCGCGCCGCATCGCAAGCCCGGTCGCTCGGTCATCTCCGCTTGCGGCCATCTCACGCAAAGCGCCGTTCGTCATTGCCTTCATCCCCTGATCGTGCTGCGCGGAAGGTTAGGACGTGCGAAGCGGCGATGCCAGCCCTCCTTGTGTCGCAGTCCTTCAGGCCGCATGGGCGGGTTCGAACATGACGATCCTGTTCCGCCCGGCAGCCTTCGCGGCAAGCAAGGCGCGGTCGGCGCGCTCCAGCGTCTCGCGCGCAAGCCGTTCGGGCCAGTCGTAGCGATCCGAGTGCCGGGCCGTCGCCACGCCAATCGAGACCGTGACCTGCGCCTGACCTCCGCCCGACAGGCTGGGCAGCGCAATCGGTCTGTCCTGCACGTCACGGCGCAGCCGTTCGGCAATTGCCTCGGCCGCAGGGCCGTCGCAGGAACAAAGAACGGCCAGAAATTCCTCGCCCCCCATGCGTGCGGCCATGCCCTCGGCGCCGAGCGCGTCAGTGATGCGCTGCGAAACCGCCACCAGGACCGCGTCGCCTGCCGCATGGCCGAAGCGGTCGTTGATCGACTTGAAGTGATCGAGGTCCATGACCAGGATCGAAAAGGGACGATCGCGCATGATCGCATCGCGCGCGATCTCGGACAGGCGGGGCAGGGCGTAGCGGCGATTGTAGAGGCCGGTCAGGGGATCGGTCATCGCCCAGATCATGTGGCGGTGCACTTCGGCGCGCTGGCGGTCCCCGCGCGTCTTGCGCGCCAGCTGCATCCGCAAGGTCATGGCGGCGGCGTCGATTTCGTGGGGGCCCGCGAGGGTGTCGGGAAGCACGTCGCCCGCCCCCAGGTCCAGCGCGATCGCCGCCAGCTCGCCCCGGTCGGGGGCGATGGCGACGACGAATCCCGCATTCCGAGATCCATGACGCGAGCGCAATTCGGACAGCAATTGCAGCCCATCGCCGCGCTGCTCCAGATCGGCGCAGATGAGGTAGAGATCCGCAGGCCGCCCCTGTCGCACCGCGGACAGAGTCTCTTCAGGGTTGCGGATGTCGAATCGCGCCTCGATCCGGTCGGACAGCAATTGCCGCCAGCGTTGCGAACGCGACGGGTTGTCGGTCACAAGCACGATGCGCGGGGACTGCCGCCCCTCGAACGGTGGCGCACTTTCGCTCAGCCCCGGCCCCACGGGCAGGGCGGGTTCGCTGTCGCGCAGAAGGCCGCGCACGCGGGCCAGCAACATCCGGTCGTCGATGTCGGGATCCAGCGCCGCGGCAGCACCTGCCTGCAGGGCGGCCAGCCGCAACCGGGAGGGCACCAGCATCAGGACCGGGATCGTGGCATGTGCCCCCGCTTGCGAAAGAAGTTCGCAGATGTGCAGCGCTTCGCTTTCGGGAAAGCCATTGCCCAGGATCAGCAGATCGGGACGCACCTCATCGACAAGGCCCGCGATCTGGTCGATCGCTGTGGCCGTGACCACGTCATAGCAGGCCGCCGACAGCCGCACCTTGAGGGTGATGCGTGTCGTCGCGACTCCATCTGCGACCAGAATTCGTGCGGTCATCCTTTTGGCCTCGCCAGCATGACATGTGACTGTCATTCTCGGGTGAAATCCTTAACAAAGTGTTTCCGGGCGGGCGCCCCCGCGCCGCTCTCACGAAAAAGTGGAAAAATCATGCCGATTTCTGCATCCCAGGCCCGCGACAGGGCCACCGCGCTGCTTCTGCACATTACCGAACGCCCCGAGATCCTGTCGGCCTTTCTGGCCGCAAGCGGTCTGCAGCCGGGCGATCTGCGCAGAATGGCGCGCGACGGGTCGGCACAGCTTGCGCTGCTGGATTTCCTGGCCGAGGAAGATGCGCGTCTTCTGGATGTGGCCCAAAGCGCGGGCATGTCCCCGCGCGACATCATGGAGGCGCAGGTCTTGCTGACGGGGCCAGGCAGCCATGCCTGGGCGGCCGACTAGAAGCGACCTTGAGGCGCGGCCGGCTTTGGCTTAGCAGGGCGGGATGCGTATTCTCTTTCTTGGCGATGTGATGGGCCGATCGGGCCGCCGGGCGATTTCCGAGCGGCTGGCGGGCCTCAGGGCGCGGCTCAAGGCCGATCTGGTGGTGGTGAATGCCGAAAACGCCAGCGGCGGGCGCGGCGTGACGGCCGGCCACGCGCAGCTTCTGCTGGAATCGGGGGCCGATTGCCTGACGCTTGGCGACCACGCCTTCGACCAGAAGGACATGATCGCCTTCATCGACCGCGAGCCGCGCATCGTCCGGCCGCTGAATTTCGCACGCGAGGCGCCGGGCCGTGGCCACGCGATCATCAGCGATGCCCGCGGGCGCAAGGCGCTGGTCGTGCAGGCGCTTGGCCAGGTCTTCATGTCGCGGCCCTATGATGATCCGTTCTCGGCATTGGATGGGGTGCTGAGGGCGCACCCGCCGGGCGGAATGGTCCAGGCAGCGCTGATCGATATCCATGCCGAGGCCACCAGCGAGAAGATGGCCATCGGCCATTTCTGCGACGGGCGTGCCAGCCTTGTGGTGGGCACCCATACTCATGTGCCGACCGCCGACGCCCAGATCCTGCCGGGCGGCACGGCCTATCTGTCGGATGCGGGCATGTGCGGCGATTACGACAGCGTCATCGGCATGGAAAAATCCGAGCCCTTGCGCCGCTTCGTCACCGGCATGGCGCGCGACCGCTTCACCCCGGCCGAAGGCGCGGCGACGCTTGCGGGCGTGCTGGTCGAGACAGATGATCGCAGCGGGCTTGCCCGCAGCATCCTGCCCATTCGCGAGGGTGGCCGGCTGGCGCCAAGCCTGCCTGGATGAAGGCTTGCGCCGCATGATTTGGGTGCTTGCGGCGGCAAGGTCACTTGGCGCAGGATGCCGCCGTCGGGGCCGGCCGTTGCGCTGTGTCTGCAATAATGGGTCGTGAATGTTCGGATTTGAATTGGGCGGAACTGCCGGTGCGCTGCTGACCATTGCCATCATCTTTGCGATGCTGGTCCTGTTCATCCGCGAAACCTATCCGCCCGAAGTCACCGCCATCATCGGCGCCGTGGTGCTGCTGGTCCTGGGTATCCTGCAACCTTCTCAGATCGCGGGGGTTCTGTCGAATTCCGCGCCCTGGACCATCGCCTTCATGTTCATCATCGTGGGCGGGCTGGTGCGGACCGGCGCGCTGGACTGGATCGGCCAGCGCGCGGCCGCCCATGCGGGCGATCATCCTGTCCTGACGCTGGCGCTTGTCTCTTGCGTGGTCTGCCTGTTGTCGGCCTTCGTGAACAACACGCCGCTGGTCGTCGTGATGATGCCCATCTTCATGCAGCTGGCGAAGGAAATGGGCAAGTCGCCCTCGAAGCTGCTGATTCCGCTATCCTATCTGTCGATCCTGGGCGGCACGATGACGCTGATCGGAACCTCGACCAACCTGCTTGTGGATGGCGTGGCGCGCGCACAGGGGATGCAGCATTTCTCGATTTTCGAGATCACATGGGTCGGGCTGCCCATGACCATCGTGGGCGTGCTCTATCTGATGATCTTCGCGCCCCGCCTGCTGCCCGACCGCGATTCCATGTCGCAGCTTCTGTCGGGCCGCAGCAAGATGAAGTTCTTCACCGAAGTCGCCATTCCCGAAGGGTCCAGCCTGATCGGCAAGGGGATCGACGAGGTGGACATCTTCAGCCGCGACAGCGCCCGGGTGATCGACGTTCTGCGCGGCGATGCCTCGCTACGCCGTGACCTGGCGGGGGTTCGACTGCAAGAGGGCGACCGCGTCGTCCTGCGCACCCCCATGTCCGAGGTTCTGGGCCTTCAGGCGCACAAGGAATTGCGCATGGTGGACAAGCTCAGCTCGGTCCAGACCTCGACGGTCGAGGTGCTGATCACGCCGGGCTGCCGGATGGTGGGCCGCAGCCTCGGCTCGATGCGCCTGCGCCGCCGCTACGGCGTCTATGTGCTGGCCGCGCATCGCAAGAACCAGAATATCGGCCGCCAGCTTGACGATCTGGTCGTGCGCGTGGGCGACACGCTGCTGCTGGAAGGCGCGCCTGCCGACATCCAGCGCCTGGCCGCCGACATGGATATGGTCGAGGTGAACGCCCCCTCGGACCGGGCCTATCGCCGCAAGCACGCGCCCATCGTGGTGGCGGTGCTGCTGGGGGTGGTGCTTCTTTCGGCGCTAGAGGTCGCGCCGATCCTGCTTCTGGCCTTCATTGGGGTGGGGATCGTTTTGGGCACGCGCTGCATCGACGCCGACGAGGCCCTGTCCTTTGTGGATGGCCGTCTGATGGCGCTGATCTTTGCCATGCTGGCCGTGGGCGCGGGGCTGGAAAACAGCGGCGCCGTCACGCTGATCGTGGATAGCGTCGCGCCCTGGCTGCAGACGCTTCCACCATGGGCGCTGGTGCTGGCGGTCTATCTGCTGGCCTCGATCCTGACCGAGACGGTGACGAACAACGCCGTCGCGGTGATCCTGACGCCGCTGGCGATCACGCTTGGTCATACGCTCGGCCTTGATCCGCGACCGCTGGTCGTGGCGGTGATGCTGGGCGCTTCGGCCAGTTTCGCCACCCCGATCGGCTATCAGACGAACACGCTGGTCTATGGCCCGGGCGGCTACCGCTTTGCCGACTTCCTGCGGGTCGGCGTGCCGCTGAACCTGATCATGGCGGTGGTCGCGGCGGTTCTGATCCCCGTCATCTGGCCGTTGACGCCCTGAGCGGCTTGCATGTCGGTCAATGCTGCCATGCAGCATCGGCGGTTGCGATTCCCCCTGCGACGCACGATCTAGGTCGCAGGGGAGGAAACGGCTTGTCACCTGCAAGGAGTTTCCGAAATGGCAACCATCACCACCAATGCCCGTGGGCAGGGTTTCTCGGCCTCGGTTCTTCTGGCGCCCTTCCGCGCTGTCGGTCGATTCTTGGTCATGCTGGCCGAAGCCAGCCCGCAAATGCGCGCGCTGAGCCGTCTCAGCGAGATTTCTGACGAGGAACTGGCCGCCAAGGGCCTGACCCGCGACGGCGAGATCCGCCGCATCTTGGGCGGCACCGCCGCGCTCTGATCGCGCAGCATCCGCCAGCACGCATCCGCGGTCCGGTTTCGGGCCGCGTCTTGCGTTTCGGCCCTCAGAGCGGCCAGACGATCAGCAGCAGCGGCACCGATACGGCCAGCACGATCAGTTCAAGGGGCAGGCCCATCCGCCAGTAGTCGGAAAAGCGGTAATTTCCCGGCCCAAGGATCACGGTGTTGTTCTGGTGCCCGATCGGCGTCAGGAACGCACAGGAGGCCGCCACCGCCACCCCCATCAGGAACGCATCGGGCTGAACCTGCAATTGCTCGGCCAGGCGAATGCTGACCGGTGCCGCGATTATCGTCGTCGCATTGTTGTTCAGCACGTCCGACAGCATCATTGTGGCCCCCATCAGCAGGATCAGCGCCAGCCAGGCCGGATAACCCTGTGTCAGCGCCGCAAGCCCCGATGCGATCAGCGCCGTTCCCCCTGTCTGGTCCAGCGCCAGGCCAAGCGGGATCATTGCGCCCAGAAGCACGATGACCGGCCAATCCACGTGATTGTAGAGTTCGCTGACCGACAGCACGCCCGACAGGACATAGGCCACGATCACGCAGCCGAGCGCGATCGGCAACGAGACCGAGCCCAGGCTGGTCGCCAGCACCGCCAGCGCGAACAGTGCGATGGCCCGGCGCATGTGGCGTTCGCGGTTCACCGGCAGGATGCCGCCGTCGATCCTCAGAAGGCCGGTCGCCTGCAGCAATTCCTCGGCGCGGCTGTCGGGAACCAGCAGCAGCACCATATCCCCCGATTCCAGCACCTGGCGCGGCAGCGCGTCGCGCAATGCCACGCCCCTGCGCCGCAGCCCGATCAGCACGCTGTCATGGCGGTTCATCAAGCCGAAGGATTGCACGCTGCGGCCGATCAGTTCCGAGGCGGCAGGAACGAGACATTCCACCAGATGCTGTTCCTCGGCATCGGGGCGGGCGCGGGGCTCGTTGCGCCCGTCCGGAAAGGCCAGTTTCTGGGTCGAGCGGAACGCATCCAGCGCCGCAGGATCTGCGCGCAGGACCAGTGCATCGCCATCCTCGATTCTCTGGTCGTCCAGCTTGCCCGGCACGTCCTGCCCGTGGCGCTGTATGGCGATGATGCGAACGCCCTGCTTGAGCGCCTCGGCCCGCGCATCGGACAGCACCCGCAGCCCGTCAAGACTGGCCGGCGTCACCACCAGCGTTCCCAGATAGCGCCGCTGCGGACCGTCCTGTCCCGGGCCCGTCTCGGCCAGGCGCGCAGGCAGAAGCCGCCAGCCGATCAGCGCGATGAAGGCGATCCCGGTCGCCGCCACCGCGCCTCCGACCGGCAGGAAATCGAACATCCGGTAGGGCTCGCCCAGGACATCCGCGCGAAAGCCGGACACGATCAGGTTGGGCGGCGTCCCGATCAGCGTCAGCATTCCGCCGAGAATCGTCGCAAAGGCCAGGGGCATCAGCGTCAGCCCCGCCGCTCGCCTGGCCTTGCGCGCCGCATGCAGATCGACGGGCATCAGCATGGCCAGCGCCGCGATGTTGTTCATGAAGCCCGACAGGACGCCGCCCACCATGCCAAAGGTGAGAATATGCCCGGTCGTTCCCCGCTCGCGCCCCGCGATCACTTGTGTCAGCCGTGCCACTGCCCCGCTGCGCACCAGTCCGGCCGTGGCGATCAGCACAAGCGCCACGATCAGCGTGGTGGGATTGCCAAAGCCATCGAAGGCGTGCTCGGCCGGGACGACGCCCAGCAGCACCGCGGCCATCAGGCCGGCGAAGGCCACCAGATCATACCGCCAGCGGCCCCAGAACATCAGCGCCATCATCACCGCCAGCAGCGTGAACAGCACCATTTGCGGATAAGTCATTCCTGTTCCCCATCACCCGGTTGCGGCGGGCTTGCCGTTGCCAACGTATCAGGCGGTTTCGGGTTCGTCTTGCGGCTGCGCCTTGGGCTGGACTAGAAGCGGCACAGTTTTCATCCGAACTGCGAAGGACGACCCCACATGGCAGGTCATTCCAAATGGGCCAATATCCAGCACCGCAAGGGCCGGCAGGACGCCGCGCGGTCGAAGCTGTTTTCCAAGCTCGCCAAGGAAATCACCGTGGCGGCGAAGATGGGCGACCCCGATCCTGAAAAGAACCCCCGCCTGCGTCTGGCTGTCAAGGAGGCCAAGTCGAAATCCGTCCCCAAGGAGGTGATCGAGCGCGCGATCAGGAAGTCGCAAGGCGGCGATGCCGAGAATTACGAGGAAATCCGCTATGAGGGCTATGGCCCCAATGGCATCGCGCTGGTCGTCGAGGCGATGACCGACAATCGCAACCGCACCGCCTCGAACGTGCGCAGCTACTTCACCAAGGCGGGCGGCGATCTGGGCCAGACCGGTTCGGTCAGCTTCATGTTCGACCGCGTCGGCGAGATCATGTATCCGCTGTCGGTCGGCGACGCCGATACCGTGATGATGGCCGCGATCGAGGCAGGCGCTGACGATGTCTCGACCGATGACGAAGGCCACTGGATCTATTGCGCCGACACCGCGCTGAACGATGTCTCGACCGCGCTCGAGAACACGCTTGGCGAATCCGAGATGGCCAAGCTGATCTGGAAGCCACGCTCTCCGACCGAGATTACCGATCTCGAGACCGCGCAGAAGCTGATGAAGCTGATCGACATGCTGGAAGATGACGATGACGTGCAGAACGTCACCGGCAATTTCGACCTGTCGAGCGAACTGGCCGCCAAGATGTGAGGCATCTGCGGCTTAGCGGAACCGCTGCGTCAGGGCGCGCAGCCGGTCGGCAAGGCTCTGCGGCTGGTCCGCAGGCGTCGTTTCGGCAGCGGTGTCGCGCCCGGCGGGCTGTGGCGCAGGGATATCGGTGTCCTGGCCGGCCCGCCCCGGCTTGCGCGGCGTGACGGTCCGCGCGGCGACGGCGTTCAGAAAGCGCGGCCCGTCGCCCGAGGCCAGCGCTTCGGCCCCGTCCGAGATCCCGCGCAGCAGATCATCGAGCCAGTCCTGATCGGCCTTGGCAAAATCCGACAGCACATAGGGGGCGACCTTGTCCTTGTGGCCCGGATGGCCGATCCCCAGCCGGACGCGACCATAAGCCTCGCCGATATGCTGATGGATCGAACGCAGCCCATTATGGCCTGCATGGCCGCCGCCGTGCTTCAGACGGCACTTGCCCGGCGCCAGGTCCAGTTCGTCGTGAAGGACGATCACCTCGGCGGGGTCGAGTTTCAGATAGCGCATCGCCTCGCCAACGGATTGCCCCGACAGGTTCATGAAGGTCTGCGGCTTCAGCAAGACGACCCGCGCGGCGCCGATCCGGCCCTCGGCGGTCAGGCCCTGAAAACGGGCCTTCCACGGCCCCAGGCCGTGATCCGCGGCGATACGGTCCAGCGCCATGAAGCCGATATTATGGCGATTGGCGGCATATTTCGCGCCGGGATTGCCCAGACCGACAATCAGTTTCATCAGGCGCCTCCATCCCTTGTGCTGCCCTGGCAGAGGGCATTTCTGATTTGCGTCCCTTGCGGCGGACCTTGCCGGTTACTAAGACTCTGTCAACCTTTCGCGGCTAGGACAGGGTGGAATGCCCTCACGAATCGCGGGAACAGGGAAGAACAGGCAAGGACAGAAGATGAGCGATCCGGCAGAATTCTACATGAACACCCTCGTTCCCATGGTGGTCGAACAGACTTCGCGCGGCGAACGGGCCTATGACATCTTCTCGCGGTTGCTCAAGGAACGGATCATCTTTGTCTCGGGTCCGGTCCATGACGGCATGTCCACGCTGATCTGCGCGCAGCTTCTGTTCCTCGAGGCGGAGAACCCGTCCAAGGACATCAGCATGTATATCAACAGCCCCGGCGGCGTCGTGACTTCGGGCCTGTCGATCTATGACACGATGCAATACATCCGCCCCCGCGTCTCGACGCTTGTCGTGGGTCAGGCGGCCTCGATGGGCTCTTTGCTGCTTGCCGCGGGTGAACCGGGGCTGCGCTATTCGCTGCCCAACAGCCGGGTGATGGTCCATCAGCCCTCGGGCGGCTTCCAGGGGCAGGCGACCGATATCCTGATCCATGCCCGCGAGACCGAAAAGCTGAAGCGTCGCCTGAACGAGATCTATGTGAAGCATACCGGAAAGACCCTCGCCGAGGTCGAGGAAGCGTTGGAGCGCGACCGCTTCATGTCCCCCGAAGAGGCGAAGGAATGGGGCCTGATCGACGAGGTCGTGACACCCCGCGGCAAAGCGGACCCGGACAAGAAATAGCCGTGTTGGGGATTGTGACGGGCTCGGTCCGTCCTTAACATGACGACAAGCCCGTTCCGCCTGATAGCGGGGCGGCAGAACAGGACACGCGGCCGAAGGCAAAAGCCGGGGCTGCCCGCAGACCGCCTGACCGGCTGCGGAATTGAAGGAAGTGGACGATGGCGAACCAGTCCGGCGGCGACGGCAAGAACACGCTCTATTGCAGTTTCTGCGGCAAGAGCCAGCACGAGGTGCGAAAGCTCATCGCAGGGCCGACGGTGTTCATCTGCGATGAATGCGTCGAGTTGTGCATGGACATCATCCGCGAAGAGACGAAATCGACGGGGCTCAAGACCGGCAACGGCGTGCCCACCCCGCGCGAGATCTGCAATGTGCTGGACGATTACGTGATCGGCCAGGAACATGCCAAGCGCGTCCTGTCGGTGGCGGTGCACAACCATTACAAGCGGCTCAATCATGGCGGCAAGGGCGATATCGAACTGGCCAAGTCGAACATCCTGCTGATCGGCCCGACGGGCTGCGGCAAGACGCTTCTGGCGCAGACGTTGGCCCGCATCCTGGACGTTCCCTTCACCATGGCGGATGCGACCACGCTGACCGAAGCCGGTTATGTCGGTGAGGATGTCGAGAACATCATCCTCAAGCTGCTGCAGGCCAGCGAATACAACGTGGAACGCGCGCAGCGCGGCATCGTCTATATCGACGAAGTGGACAAGATCACGCGCAAATCCGACAATCCTTCGATCACCCGCGATGTCTCGGGCGAAGGTGTGCAGCAGGCGCTGCTGAAGATCATGGAGGGCACGGTGGCCAGCGTTCCGCCCCAGGGGGGGCGCAAGCATCCGCAGCAGGAATTCCTGCAGGTGGACACGACCAACATCCTCTTCATCTGCGGCGGTGCCTTTGCGGGGCTGGATCGCATCATCGCGCAGCGCAACAAGGGCACGGCGATGGGCTTCGGTGCCTCGGTCAAGGAAAACGACGATCGCGGCGTGGGCGAGTTGTTCAAGGAACTGGAACCCGAGGATCTGCTGAAATTCGGCCTGATTCCGGAGTTCGTCGGTCGTCTGCCGGTCATTGCCACCCTGACCGATCTGGACGAGGAGGCGCTCATCACCATCCTGACCAAGCCCAAGAACGCGCTGGTCAAGCAATATCAGCGCCTGTTCGATCTGGAAGGCGTGCAGCTGACCTTCACCGACGACGCATTGACCGCCATCGCCAAGCGCGCCATCAAGCGCAAGACCGGTGCGCGCGGCCTCCGCTCGATCATGGAAGAGATCCTGCTGGACACGATGTTCGAACTGCCCGGCATGGACAGCGTGGTCGAGGTGGTCGTCAACGAGGACGCAGTCGAAAATCCCGGCGTGAAGCCGCTGCTGATCCATACGGATGCCAAGAAGGAAAGCGCCTCGGTCGGCTGAGGCACGCCCTTTGGGCATGTCGTTGCGCTGGACCTTGCCGCCGATCTGCGGCATATGACCTCTGACAGAGCTTCAACACGGTGGACCCGATGTCCTTTCTGCTGCGTTTCCTGACCTGGTGGAACAGCCAGACGCTCAACACCCAGTTCTGGACTTGGCGCAACGGGGTCAAGGTCGGCGAAGATGCCGAAGGAAACGTCTTTTACAAAAGCCGCGATGGAAAGCGTCGATGGGTCATCTATAATGGCGAATCCGAGGCCAGCCGCATCAGCCCCGAGTGGCATGGCTGGCTGCACCACACCTGGAACGAGCCTCCGACCGAACAGCCCCTGCCGCGCAAGGCCTGGGAAAAGCCGCACAAGCCGAATCTGACCGGTACGCCAGCGGCCCATGTGCCCGAAGGTTCGCTGATGCGCGTCCAGCCCGCCCGGCGCCGCGACTACGATGCCTGGCAGCCGGAATAGATGAGCAGTAGCGCGTCCGAAGCTCGGGCCGAGCTGATCGCCGGAGGCATCGTGCTGGCGGTGGCGCTGAGCTTTCTGGGCTGGGCCGCCAGCGGGCGGATCATTCCCGGCAGAGGCTATGAAGTCAGGGCCTCTTTTCCCGATGTCGATGGGGTGACGGTGGGCACCGAGGTCAGGCTGGCCGGTGTGCCGGTCGGTCGCGTTTCTGCGATCACGCTCAACCGGCAAACCTACATGGCCGATGCGGTGTTGCGGCTGCCGCAGGATGTGCTGCTGCCATCCGACAGCGCCGCGATCATCCAGTCGGACGGGCTTCTTGGTGGCGCCTATATTCAGATCCAGCCCGGCGGAAGCATGGATAATCTGGCCCCCGGCGACGAGATCGAGGATGTCCAGGGCGCGGTCAGCCTGTTTCAGCTGATGATGAAATTCGTGGACAGCCAAGCCGGCGAGGCCACGCCATGACGCGACTGGCCGCGGCGCTGGCCCTGTTGCTCGCCACCGGCGCGCTGGCACAGGATCGGGGCGAGACTCAGCGTGCCGGTGGTGCCATCCTGCGCGGGCTCGACAAGGTGTCGGGACGAGTTACCGATCTGCCCATCCAGGTGGGCGAAGCGATCCGCTACGGCCGGCTCGAGATCCGGCTGGGCGAGTGCCGCTATCCGGCGGCCGATCCCAGTTCGGATGCCTACGCCCAGTTGACGATCATTGACCTGCGCCAGAACGCGCAGGTCTTTGCGGGCTGGATGTTGGCCAGTGCGCCTGCCCTTTCGGCGCTGGACGATGCGCGCTATGATGTCTGGGTGATCTCCTGCCAGAGCTGATCGGCCTCGGGCAGAGGATGCAGACGGAAATCGGCGGGCAGGGCGATCGCCTCGCGCAGCAAGGCGTGATATTGCGGGCGCGGGATTTCGTAGCCGCCCATGCTGGCCAGATGCGGTGTCAGGAACTGCGTGTCGAACAGGCGGAAGCCGCAGCGTTTCAGGTGCGACGAGGTCCAGAGAAGCGCCATGCGTGATCCACTCCGCCGCGTTGAGAACATCGACTCGCCGAAGAATGCGCCGCCGATCGTGACGCCGAAAAGACCGCCCGCCCGCGCGCCGTCGTGTCGGATCTCGATCGCATGGGCGTGCCCGGCGCGATGCAGCTGGTGATAGAGCTGACGCAGCGGCCCGTTGATCCAGGTCGTTTCGCGGGCGGCACAGGCTTCGACGACCGCGTCGAAATCGCAATCGAGATGCGCCGTCCATCCACCCCGCCTCAAGTCCCGCAGCAGAGAGCGCGAGGCATGAATCCCTCCGATCGGCAGCACCCCGCGCATCGGAGGGTCAACCCAGAACAGGCGATCATCCTCGGCACTGTCTGCCATGGGAAAGACGCCCCGCGCATAGCTTTCCAGCAGACGCGCGGGGCCGATCATCGGGTCAGCCGTAATGCCGTTCCAGCCAGCGCTCGAGCCAGTGGATCGAGTAATCGCCGGACTGGATGTCAGGCTCTTTCAAAAGGTCGCGGAACAGCGGCACGGTCGTATCGACACCATCCACGATCAGTTCGCCCAGGGCGCGCGACAGGCGCGCCAGCGCCTCGTCGCGGTCGCGGCCATGGACGATCAGCTTGCCGATCAGGCTGTCATAATAGGGCGGGATCGAATAGCCTTGATAGAGCGCCGAATCCATCCGCACGCCAAGCCCGCCGGGCGCGTGGTATTGCGTGATCCGACCCGGGCAGGGCGTGAAGCCCGGCACCTTTTCGGCATTGATTCGCACCTCGATGGCATGACCGTTGATGGCCAGTTTGTCCTGCTCGAATTCCATCGGCAGGCCGGCGGCAACGCGGATCTGCTGGCGAACAAGGTCCACGCCAAAGATCGCCTCGGTGACGGGATGTTCGACCTGAAGGCGGGTGTTCATCTCGATGAAATAGAACTGGCCATCCTCGTAGAGGAACTCGATCGTGCCCGCGCCGGAATAGCCGATCCTGGCCACGGCATCGGCGCAGATCTTGCCGATCCGGGCACGTTCCTCGGGGGTGATGGCGGGGCCGGGGGCTTCCTCCAGCACCTTCTGGTGGCGGCGTTGCAGCGAGCAGTCGCGTTCGCCCAGATGGACCGCGCGGCCCTTGCCATCGCCAAAGATCTGGATCTCGATGTGGCGGGGCTTCTGAAGGTATTTCTCGATATAGACATCGGGATTGCCGAAGGCGGCCTTGGCTTCGGACCGGGCGGTGCGGAAGGCGACTTCCAGGCTGGATTCGTCCTGGGCAACCTTCATGCCCCGGCCGCCGCCGCCGGCCGTGGCCTTGATGATGACCGGATAGCCGATCTGCGCCGCGACCCGCTTGGCCTCATCCACGCTGTTCACGCCGCCATCGCTGCCTGGAACACAGGGCACGCCAAGCGCCTTCATCGTGTCCTTGGCGGTGATCTTGTCGCCCATGATGCGGATATGTTCCGCGCGTGGACCGATAAAGACCAGATCGTGATCCTCGACCATCTGGACGAAGCCGGCATTCTCCGAAAGGAAGCCGTAGCCCGGATGGATTGCCTGAGCGCCGGTGATCTCGCAGGCAGAGATCAGCGCGGGCATCGACAGGTAGCTCTGGCTTGATGGAGGGGGGCCGATGCAGACCGATTCGTCGGCCATGCGGACATGCATCGCATCCGCATCGGCAGTGGAATGGACCGCGACCGAGGCAATGCCCATCTCGCGGCAGGCGCGGATCACGCGCAGCGCGATCTCGCCCCGGTTGGCGATGAGGATCTTGTCGAACATGCGCGTCACTCGACGATCATCAGGGGCGTGCCGAACTCGACCGGAATGCCGTCATCGACCAGAATGCGCTTGACGGTGCCCGCACGGGGCGAGGGGATATGGTTCATGGTCTTCATCGCCTCGACGATCATCAGCGTGTCGCCCTCGGCGACGGTCTGGCCCAGGGTGACGAAGGGCGCGGCACCCGGTTCCGGCGCCAGGTAAGCGGTGCCGACCATGGGCGAAACAACGGCGCCGGGATGGCTGGCCGGATCCTCGCCGACAGCGGGGGCAGCCAGAGCCGCGGGCGCGGCGGGAGCAGAAGAGGCGGGCGCGGATGCGGCGACCGGGGCTGCGACGGGGGCCTGCGCCTGGACGACCTGCTTGACCTGCTTGGTCAGGCTGACGGTCAGGCGGTCATGTTCGCCATATTCGCGCTTGACGGAAATTTCGTTCAGTTCGCTTTCGTTCAGCAGTTCGGCCAGCGACCGGATGAAGGCAACATCGCCCTCGTGATGCTTGCCCGTTTTGGAATCGTTGCTCATGCCATCCTCTGCCATGTTCTGGTCGGGCCGCGTTCCTGCGCGGCGATTGAGGGGCTTATAGCCTTTCTGACTGCCCAAGGGGAAGGGTCTGGCGCCCATCAGCGGCGGGGGGCGGGAATTCAATGCCTTCAGCCCTGCCGCGCCGCCTTTTCGGCCAGACCCGAGAGACCTTCGCGCCGGGTCAGTTCGGCTTCGATCTCGGCCAGCGTGATGCCGCGCGCGGCCAGCATGACAAGCAGGTGAAAGATCACATCCGCCGCCTCGGCGGTCAGGCGCTCGCGGTCGCCCCGGACGGCCTCGATGATCGCCTCGACGGCCTCTTCGCCGAATTTCTCGGCGCATTTCTCGGGGCCTTTGGCCAGCAGCTTCGCGGTCCAGGAGGCCTCCGGATCGGCGCCTTTGCGGGCCTCGATCGTGGCGGCAAGGCGGTGAAGCGCGCTCATGTCAGCCTCACCGGGATGCCGGCCGCGGCCATGTGGGCCTTGGCCTCGGCGATGGTGTGGGTGCCGAAATGGAAGATCGAGGCGGCCAGGACCGCACTGGCGCGGCCCTCTGTCACGCCCTCGACCAGGTGATCCAGCGTGCCGACACCGCCCGAGGCGATGACGGGGATAGTCACAGCATCGGCGATGGCCCGGGTCAGCGGCAGGTTGAAGCCCGCCCGCGTGCCGTCGCGGTCCATCGAGGTCAGAAGGATTTCGCCCGCGCCCTTCGATTCCACCAGGCGAGCGAATTCGACCGCGTCGATGCCGGTGGGCTTTCGGCCGCCATGGGTGAAGATCTGCCATTTGCCCGGCGCCACGGTCTTGGCGTCGATGGCCACGACGATGCACTGGCTGCCGAATCGGTCCGCGGCCTGGGCCACGACATCGGGGTCGGCCACGGCGGCCGAGTTGAAGCTGACCTTGTCCGCCCCCGCCAGAAGCAGCGCGCGCACATCCTGGTGAGTCCGCACGCCGCCGCCGACCGTCAACGGCACGAAGCATTGTTCCGCCGTGCGCGTCACCAGATCGAACATCGTGCCGCGGTTTTCATGCGTGGCGTGGATGTCGAGAAAACAGATCTCGTCGGCGCCGGCGGCGTCATAGGCGCGGGCCGCCTCGACCGGGTCTCCGGCATCGACCAGATCGACGAAGTTCACGCCCTTGACCACGCGGCCATCGGCCACGTCGAGGCAGGGGATGATGCGGGTCTTGAGCATCGGGCAGGGCCTTGGGCTGTCGCTGTCAGGGTGCTTCTAGCGCAGGCGGGCCCGAGGGGCCAGAGCGGGCAAGGGGGCGCTGCCGCCCATCACGCAAGCGCGATTTCCCCCGGGATATTGGGGCCAAGACAAAGGATCAGCCGAGCGCGGCGAGCGCTTCGGCCAGATCTAAGGCACCGTCGTAGAGCGCCCGGCCCGAGATTGCGCCCGCGATCACGCCCGTCGCGGCCAGCGCCTTGAGATCGGCCAGCGAAGAGACGCCGCCCGAGGCGATGACGGGGATCTGGACGGCGCGGGCCAGCGCCTCTGTCGCCGCGATATTGGGGCCGCCCATGGCGCCGTCACGGTCGATATCGGTGTAGATGATGGCGGCGACGCCCGCATCCTGGAAGCGGCGCGCGAGGTCGGTCGCCTCGATATCGGTCTCGGTCGCCCAGCCTCGCGTGGCAACCCGGCCCGCCCTTGCGTCGATGCCGACCGCGATGCGGCCGGGAAAGGCGGCTGCGGCCTGGTGCACCAGATCGGGGTTCTCGACCGCGACGGTGCCCAGGATCACCCGGTCGAGCCCGCGCGAAAGCCAGGTCTCGATCGTGGCCATGTCGCGGATGCCGCCGCCCAGCTGGGCGGGGATGTCGATGGCGGCAAGGATGGCCTCGACCGCCGCGGCGTTGACGGGACGCCCTGCGAAGGCGCCGTTCAGGTCAACCAGATGCAGATAGCGCGCGCCCGCATTCTGGAAGGCGCGGGCCTGGGCTGCGGGATCGGTGCCGAAGACGGTTGCTGCTTCCATATCGCCGCGCAGAAGGCGCACGCAATGGCCGTCTTTCAGGTCGATGGCGGGATAGAGGATCATGGCGCGCCCTTCGGTGATGCTGTCGGTCTGGCGCGTCTTTGGCATGAGGCAAGGTCTGGCGGCAAGGGCCGGACCTCACGTCATGCTTGCCAGAAGCCCGGGCTGCGCGACAATCTGGTCCCATTCCTGAGGAGGAGGGACCATGCGTCACATGATTCTGGCCGTTGGGCTGGCGCTTGCCGCGGGTGCGGCTGCTGCCGACCCGATCGAGGGGGTCTGGCAGACCCAACCCGACGAGGGCGCCTTTGCCCATGTCACCATCGCGCCTTGCGGCAACGCCTTTTGCGGCACGATCACCAAGGCCTTCAAGGATCGGGCCGAATATGCTTCGCCCAATATCGGGCGGCAGATCGTCATCGACATGGCGCCCCAAGGCGGCGGCAATTACCAGGGCCGTGTCTGGCGCCCGGCCAATGACCGCATCTATGCCGGCAAGGCCAGCGTCTCGGGCGACCGGATGAGCCTGTCGGGCTGCGTCGCGGGCGGGCTTTTGTGCAAGAGCCAGACCTGGGTCAGGGTGCGGTAGGCGTCAGGCCGGGCGAGGGCGTTTCATGTTGGCCAGGTGGGCCTCGATCGCCTCGTCGATGTCGTCATACCAGGTCAGCCGCCCCGCTTCTAGCACGGCGCCGCAGTCGCAGATCTCACGCAGAAGGCCCATCGAGTGACTGACAACGACCGCCCCGGCCTGGGCCAGGCGGTCGTTGAAGACGCGGTTCGACTTTGCCTTGAAGGCCGCGTCGCCGACCGCCGAGACTTCGTCCACCAGGTAGGTGTCGAAGGGAACCGCCATCGAGATCCCGAAGGCCAGGCGCGATTTCATCCCCGAGGAATAGGTTCGGACCGGCATTCTGAAATGCTGGCCCAATTCCGCGAAATCGGCCACGAAATCGACCATTTCGTCGGTGTCGATACCGTAGATCCGCGCAACGAAGCGGGTGTTCTGTTCGCCCGTCAGCTCGCTGCTGAAATTACCCGAGAAGCCGACCGGCCAGCTGATCGTGCCGGTCGAGAGGATGCGCCCCGAACTGGGCAGCATCGCCCCCGAGATCATCCGCAGCAACGAGGATTTTCCCGCTCCGTTGCGCCCCAGCAGCGCGACCGAGGCGAAGCTGGGAAAGGTCATCGTGATATGGTCGGCCACGACCTTGTGGCGGCCGTTCAACGTGTAGGTCTTGCACAGGTCGTCCAGATGGATCATCGCCGGTCGCGCAGGCTGTAGAAGACCAGAGTCCCGATGATCCAGAGCAGCGACAGGAATCCGAAGATCATCGCCAGAAGCGTCATGCGTTCGGGAAATTCGGCGTCCTGAGCCAGGGTCGGGCGGATATAGGGCGCCAGATAGCGCGACTGGCGGGCGGCCTCGGCGCGGGCGGCCTCGTAGCTGGCCAGCGCGGCCGTATAGCTGGTCTCGGCGAATTGGCGTTCGACGGCGAGGGTCTCGAATTCGCCCACCAGATCGGACAGGGCGCGTTCGCCGTTGAGGCTGCCGATCTTCATGCGTTCGGCCTCGATCTGTTCCCGGATCACCTCGATGCGCAATTCGGTCTGCGCGATACGCGGATCGTTTTCCTGGGCGTTGGCGCGCAGCAGGCCAAGTGCGACCAGCTGTTCGGCCAGTTGCTGTTGAAGCGAGCTGACCACGCCGACCTGTCCCTGCACATCCGCTGCCGGATCGACCAGCTGATAGCGGTTGCGGAATTCTGTCATCCGGGTGCGCGCCTCGCTCAGCCGGGTTTCGGCGCGGTCCAGTTCCTGGCGAGCATAACGCAAGGCATCCTCGCGCGCGACATCGTTCAGTTCGTTGATCAGCAGGCCGCCTTCCTCAAGGATGGCCTTGGCGATGGCTTGTGCGTCCTCGGGGGTAAAGGCCAGGATACGCAGGTCGATCATGCCGCTGTCGAAGTGGATGCGGACCTTGCGGTCCCATTCCCGCGCCAGATCCTCGAGACTGCTGCCGCCGCGGAAGCGGAAGACCGGATCGTCGGGCGCTTTGGACCAGACCTCGCGCAGGTCGATCCGGGCATTGACCCGTTCGACCAGGTCACGGCTCTGGATGAACTTGTAGAGGATGTCGGTATCGCTGGACGAACTGTTGGTAACGCCGACCAGCGAGCCCAGCCCGCCCAGAATATCGGTGGCGCCCGGCGCGCTTTCGCTGCGGACCGAGAAGCCGACATAAGAGGCGTATTGATCGGCCGCGCGGAAGTGCAGATACCACGCGCTGACCAGAAGCGGCAGCATCACCACAAGGACGAAGCTGACCGCCAGGCCGTAATGGCGGGGCTTCATCGTGGCGGGGCTGGCCGTCGGTCGGGCCGGTTGGGCGGCTGCGGCTGGCTTGGGGCCGGCGGATTTCGGTGCCCGCGGCGCGGAGACCGTGTTCTTGCCCGCAGGCGTGACCGGTGCGGGGCTGTTCGAGGGAACCGACATGCGCGTTTTGCCGCCTTGGCTTGTTGATCTCTGCCCGGCCCTCATACATAAGCCGGATGGACACTTCCAGCGCGATCCCCGCCCGGACCGGGCAAAGGACCGTGAGCCGGAAAAGCCCGGAGCCCCCGCGATGTCAGACAGCCCCGCCCGCCAGCCGTCAGACCAATCCACCATTCGCCCGGCTGTGCCGTTGCCGCAGCGCAAGGCGGGCCGGGGTGAAACGCGCCGCCTGCAAGAGGTCCGCAAGCATCGCCGCTTTGCCTCGCTGCGCGCGATCGGTGCATTGATGCTGCGCGAAATGGCCACAAGCCATGGCCGGTCCGCAGGCGGCTATCTCTGGGCCATCGCCGAACCCGTGGGCGGGATCGTCCTCTTGACGCTGATCTTTTCGGTGGGCTTCCGGGCGCCGCCGCTCGGGACGAATTTCGCGATCTTCTACGCGACCGGGGTGGTCCCGTTCATGGCCTATCTGGACATGTCGAACAAGGTCGCGGGCTCGATCCGCTACTCCAAGCCGCTGCTGACCTATCCGGCGGTAACCTTCATGGACGCGCTGATTGCGCGCATCCTGTTCAGCGTCATCACCCAGGCCATGGTGGCGGTGCTGATCTTTTCGGGTATCCTGCTGATGCTGGACACGCGCACCGATCCGCAGATCCTGCAGATTGCGCTGGCCTTTGCGATGACGATCCTGATCGCAACGGCGGTGGGGGTGATGAACTGCTTTCTCTTCGCGGCCTTCGCCTGGTGGCAACCGGTCTGGAGCATCCTGATGCGGCCCCTGTTCCTGGTCTCCTGCATCTTCTTTCTGTTCGACACGATCCCGCTTCCCTATCGCGAATGGCTGTGGTGGAACCCGCTGGTTCATGTCGTCGGCCAGATGCGCAAGGCCTTCTATCCAAGCTATAGTGGCGATTACGTCAGCCATGTCTATGTGTTCGGGTTGGGGCTGGGATTGATCGCCCTGGGGCTGACGCTGCTTGTGCGCTATCACCGCGACCTTCAGCACAGCTGATCGGGGATCACCCTCGCTCGGCCAGCCGGGCCAGAACCGCCTCGCGCCGCACCACGCCGCCGCCTTCCAGCGCGAGGGCGGGCGTCTCGGCCAGGTGGCGCATGACCTCGCGCAGAGGCAGGTTGCGGGGCAGGCTGCGTGCGTCAGCAAGCGTGCCCTCCTGGGCGACATCCTCGGCGGTCAGCACGCCGAGCGGGTTCATATGGGCCACGAAATCCGCCACATAGCCATTCGCCGGCGCGGCGATGATCTGGCGCGCGGTGCCGACCTGCACGATGCGCCCCCCCTCCATCAGCGCGATGCGGTTGCCCAGCTTGAAGGCCTCGTCCAGGTCGTGGCTGACGAAGATGATCGTGCGCTTGGTGCGGGCCTGAAGCTCCAGCAACTCGTCCTGAAGCCGCGCGCGGATCAGCGGGTCCAGCGCGCTGAAGGGCTCGTCCATCAGCAGGATCGGCGCCTCGGTCGCAAAGGCGCGGGCCAGGCCCACCCGCTGCTGCATGCCGCCCGACAGATCGCCCACCTTGCGGTCGGCCCAGTCGGACAGGTTGACGACCGCCAGATGCCGGTCCACCACCGCGCGCCGTTCCGCCGCCGGAACGCCTGCCAGTTCAAGACCCAGGCCGACATTCTCACGCACGGTCCGCCAGGGCAGCAGGCCGAATTGCTGGAAGACCATCGCGACCTGGCGCAATCGGATCTCGCGCAGGGCGCGGCCGCGGGCGGCGGTCACGCTGACCATCTCGTCGCCCACGCGCAGCCGCACCTCTCCCCGGCAGACCGGGTTCAGCGCGTTCACCGCCCGCAGCAGCGTCGATTTGCCAGAGCCAGACAGCCCCATCAGGACAAGGATCTCGCCCTCGGCGACATCGAGGCTGCAATCATGGACGCCCAGAACCTGGCCGGTTTCTGCCTTGATCAGGCCGCGCTCCAGCCCCTCGTCCATCAGGGGCAGGGCGCGTTCGGGATGATCGCCGAAGACGATGTTCACGCGGTCGAACGCGACGGCGATACGGCTCATTTGCGGTTCTCCATGCGCAGCATCCGGTCCAGAAGGATGGCGACGACGACGATCACGAACCCGGCCTCGAAGCCGAGCGCGGTGTTCACGCTGTTGAGCGCGCGCACCACCGGCACGCCAAGCCCCGAAGCGCCGACCAGCGCCGCGATCACGACCATGGACAGCGACAACATGATTGTCTGGTTCAGCCCGGCCATGATCTGGGGCAAGGCGCTTGGCAGTTCGACCTTCCACAGAAGCTGGCGGCGGGTCGCGCCGAAGGCGGTTGCGGCCTCGATCAGCGCAGGCGGGGTCGAGGCGATGCCCAGCTGCGTCAGCCGGATCGGCGCGGGCAACACGAAGATGACCGTCGCCAGAAGGCCGGGCACCATGCCGATGCCGAAAAAGACGATGGCCGGGATCAGATAGACGAAGGTCGGCAGCGTCTGCATCAGGTCGAGAACCGGGCGCATCCAGGCGTAAAGCCGGGGCCTGTGTGCGGCAGCGATGCCGATGGGCACCCCGATCGCCATGCAGATGATGCAGGCCGACAGGACCAGTGTCAGCGATTGCAGCGTCTCGGTCCAGTAGCCCTGGTTGAGGATGAACAATAGCCCCGCTCCGACCAGCAGGACCGGCGCGATCCGGCGCTGCAGGCCGTAGGTCAGCGCCATGGCCAGCGCGGTGAAAAGCAGCGGATGCGGCGCCTGAAGCGCGGCCAGCACGGCCGCGATCAGCGCGTTCATCGCATTCGAGATCGCGTCGAATACCGCCGCGCCATGCGCGTTCAGCCAGTCAAAGGCCGAACGCGCCATCCGGCCGACGGGGATCTTGTTGTCGGTAATCCAGCCCAGGGGCGGGTCCAGGAAATCCATGCGCGCGTCCTTGCCTGCAGCCTTGCCCGGCGACCCAAGCGGGCGCGCCGGGCGGCAGAGCCTATCCCGCCAGAGCCTCGTTCAGGGCGGTCACGGCATCATTGCCGTCGATCGTGGTCACGCCATCCAGCCAGGGCAGCGCAGCCTCGGGATTGGCCGCCAGCCAGGCGCGCGCGGCCGCCGAGGGCTCCTGCCCGTCATTGAGGATCATGCCCATCAACTCGTTCTCCATCTCCAGCGTGAATTCGAGGTTCTGAAGGAAACGGCCGACATTCGGGCAATCCTCGACATAACCTGCGCGGGTATTGGTGCGGACCTCGGCGCCGCCCAGATCGGGGCCGAACACGTCATCGCCCCCGGTCAGATAGGTCATGTCGAACTGCGCATTCATCGGATGCGGCTCCCATCCCAGGAAGACGATTGGACGGTTCGCATTGCTGGCCCGCTGGACCTGCGCCAGCATACCCTGCTCGCTGGATTCCACCACCTCGAAGGTGCCAAGGCCGAACTTGTCCATCGCGATCATCTCAAGCAGCAGACGATTGCCGTCATTGCCCGGTTCGATCCCGTAGATGCGGCCTTCCAGCGCCTCCTTGTGTTCGGCGATGTTGGCGAAATCGGTGATCCCAAGATCGGCACCCGCGCGATTCGTGGCCAGGGTGTATTTCGCGCCGGTCAGGTTGGTGCGGACGGTATCAACGGTGCCGGCCTCGGCATAGGGGGCGATATCGGCCTCCATCGTGGGCATCCAGTTGCCCAGGAACACGTCAACATCGCCGGTGGACAGAGCCGTATAGGTGACGGGAACCGACAGGATGCGCGTCTCGGTCTGATAGCCCAGCGCCTCCAGCACGGTCGTGGCCAGCGCCGTCGTCGCCGTGATGTCCGACCAGCCGACATCCGAGAACACGACGCGGCTGCAATGATCGTCGGCCAAAGCCATCGTCGGCTGCGCCAGAAGGGCAAGGGCGGTGAGCGCGGGTGCGATGCGGCGATATGTCATCGAAACTTCCCTGTTCTTGATTGGTTGATCAATTAACGATAAGTGGTTCCGACATGGCAACAGGAAACATGGGGCGCAAAAGCGACATGCCGAAACTTGGGGCAGAGCCTATCCGAAAAGCCGCGTTGATCAACGCCACCATTTTCGAGGTGGGGCGGGCGGGCTCTCTGGACGTGACGGTTGCGCAGATCGCGCGGCGTGCGGGAATGTCTCCGGCGCTGGCGCATCACTATTTCGGATCAAAGGACCAGATGTTCCTGGCGGCGATGCGCTATATCCTGCGCATCTATGGCGACAGCGTGCGCGAATCGCTGCCCGGGCGCGGCACGCGCGGGCGGCTGAACGCGATCATCCGCGCCAGTTTCGCGCCCGTGAACTTTCAGCGCGAGACAGTCAGCGCCTGGCTGAACTTCTATGCGCTGGCCCTGACCAGCCCCGAGGCCGCGCGCCTGCTGCGGGTCTATCACCGACGCCTTCGCTCGAATCTGCTGGTCGCGCTGCGGGGGCTGACGGATGACCCGGGCCGCGTGGCCGACACCCTCGGCGCTCTGATCGACGGGGTCTATCTGCGTGCGGTTCTGACGCCCGGCCCGACCGACGCCGCCGCCGCGCAGCAGGTCATCGAAACCTATCTGAACGAGGCCCTTGCGTGAGCCGCCCCCAAGCCCAGCCTGCGGCAAGCCTGTTCATCGACGGCCAATTCGTCGAGGGCGAAGGCGCGGCGCTGACGGTGCGTTATCCCTTTACCGGCCAGCCCATCGCCGAACTGCGCGAGGCCAGCCCCGCGCAGGTGGCCACGGCCTGCGCGCGCGCCCGCGCCGCCCAGCCCGCTTGGGCTGCGCTGGCGCCCGTCGAACGCGGTCGCATCCTGGCGCGCGCCGCCGCCATCATCCTGGAGCGAAACGAAGAACTCGCGCGGCTCGAGACGCTGGATACTGGCAAGCCCATCCAGGAAACACTGGTCGCCGACTGGCCCTCGGGGGCGGCCGCGCTGGAATATTTCGCGGGTCTGGCGGCGACGCTGACGGGTCATATGATACCACTGGGGACTGATTGGGCCTATACGCGGCGTGAGCCTCTTGGCGTCTGCGCGGGCATCGGGGCCTGGAACTATCCCAGCCAGATCGCTTGCTGGAAGGCCGCGCCTGCGCTGGTGATGGGCAATGCGATGGTGTTCAAGCCGTCCGAGGAAACGCCGCTAGGGGCCTTGAAACTGGCGGAAATCCTTGCCGAAGCAGGGCTGCCCGCAGGCATTTTCAACGTCGTGCAGGGTGGCGGTCAGGTCGGCGCGGCGCTGGTCGCGGATCCTCATGTCGCGAAGGTCTCGCTGACCGGATCGGTTCCCACGGGGCGGCGCGTCTATGCCGCCGCCGCCGAAGGGATGCGTCATGTCACGATGGAACTGGGCGGCAAGTCGCCCCTGATCGTTTTCGACGACGCCAATCTGGAACACGCCGTCAGTGCCGCGATCCTGGCGAATTTCTATTCCTCGGGGCAGATCTGTTCGAACGGGACGCGGGTCTTTCTGCAGACGGGCATCCGCGACGCCTTTCTCGACCGTCTGGCCGAGCGTGTCCGCCGGGTGCAGATGGGCGATCCGCTGGACCCTGCGACGAATCACGGCCCGATCATCAACCCGACCCAGGCCGCCAGGATCCGCGAGGCCATCGCAGGCGGCATCGCCGCAGGCGCGCGGCTGGTCTGCGGGGGGGCGGGCGAGGGGGCCTTCATCCCGCCCACCGTATTCGCCGATGCCAGCGATGACATGGCCATCGCCCGCGACGAGATCTTCGGCCCGGTCCTGACCGCGTTGACCTTTCATGACGAATCCGAAGTCATTACGCGCGCCAACAGCACCGGTTTCGGTCTGGCCGCCGGGGTCTTTACCCGGGATCTGACCCGCGCGCACCGCGTCATCGCGGCGCTTGAGGCCGGAACCTGCTGGATCAACGCCTACAATCTCACGCCTGTGGAAATGCCCTTTGGCGGCGTCAAGCTGTCGGGTCTGGGCCGTGAAAATTCCGCCGCCGCCATCGAACATTATTCGCAGCTGAAATCCGTCTATGTCGGGATGGGAGGCGTCGATGCTCCCTATTGATCTGTCCAAGGCCGCCGCAGACGCGGACTATGTCATCGTCGGCGCGGGCAGCGCCGGCTGCGCACTGGCCTATCGTCTGACCGAGGCCGGGCGCCGCGTCACGCTGATCGAATATGGCGGCAGCGATATGGGGCCCTTCATCCAGATGCCGGGCGCGCTGTCCTATCCGATGAACATGAGCCGCTACGACTGGGGCTTTTCCACCCAGCCCGAACCGCATCTGGGCGGGCGCCGACTGGCCACGCCGCGCGGCAAGGTGCTGGGCGGGTCGTCCTCGATCAACGGGATGGTCTTCGTGCGCGGCAACCCCGCCGATTTCGACCATTGGGCCGAATCGGGCGCGATCGGCTGGGATTACGCGGGCGTTCTGCCATATTTCAAGCGGATGGAGACCTGGCACGGCGATCCGAACGGGGTGCAGACCTCGCCCTGGCGTGGGACCGACGGGCCGCTGCACGTCACGCGCGGCAAGCGCAAGAACCCGCTGTTCAACGCCTTCATCGAGGCAGGCCAGCAGGCCGGATGGCCCCGCACCGACGATTACAATGGCGCGCAGCAGGAAGGCTTCGGCCCGATGGAGGCCACGATCTGGAAGGGCCGTCGCTGGTCCGCCGCCAACGCCTATCTGCGCCCGGCCAGGCGCAGCGGCCTGCTGACCATCCTGCGCGGCCTTGCGCGGCGCGTGCTGATCGCCGATGGTCGCGCCGTGGGGGTCGAGCTGGACCGCAAGGGCCGCGTCCAGGTCGCCATGGCCACGCGCGAGGTGATCCTTTCGGCCAGTTCCATCAACACACCCAAGCTTCTGATGCTGTCAGGGATCGGTCCTGCCGACCATCTGCGCCAGCACGGCATCATGCCGGTCGCGGATCGGCCCGGCGTCGGCGCCAATCTTCAGGACCATCTTGAAATCTACATGCAATACAAGTCGCTGAAGCCGGTGACGCTTTACACCTATTACAACCTGCTGGGCAAAAGCCGGGTGGGGGTCGAGTGGCTGCTGCAAAAAACCGGGCTTGGTGCGTCGAACCAGTTCGAAAGCTGCGGCTTCATCCGCTCTTCGGATGCGGTGGATTATCCGGACATCCAGTATCACTTCCTGCCGCTGGCCGTGCGCTATGACGGAAAGGCGGCGGCCAAGGGGCACGGCTTTCAGGCGCATGTCGGCCCGATGCGGTCCAAGTCGCGCGGCACGATCCGCCTGGCATCGGCCGACCCCCGTGTCGCGCCCGAGATCCGCTTCAACTACATGTCCCACCCTGATGACTGGATCGAGTTCCGGGCCTGTGTGCGCCATACCCGCAAGATCTTCAGCCAGCCCGCCTTTGCCGAATATCGCGGCGACGAGATCCAGCCCGGCGACGGGGTTCAGACCGATGACCAGATCGACGCCTTCATTCGGGACCACGCCGAATCGGCCTATCACCCCTGCGGCAGTGCGCGGATGGGGGCGGCCACCGATCCGATGGCGGTGGTCGATCCGGAACTGCGCGTGATCGGGGTCAAGGGGCTCAGGGTCGCGGACAGTTCGATCTTTCCGCGCATCACGAACGGCAACCTGAACGCGCCTTCGATCATGACCGGCGAAAAGGCGGCCGATCTGATTTTGGGCCGCGTTGCGCTGGCCGATCCCGACCAGCCGCTGGCGGCGCAATAGGCCGCTCCGCGCCCGCCTGCCGCGGGCGCGCCAAGCTGCTCACGAATCCTGGCGGATCGCCTGGATCGTGGCGGCAAGCCCTGCACGGGGCAGGCCGCGCAGCATCTCGTCGCCGATGATGAAAGTCGGCGTGCCCTGAATGGCCATGATTTCGGCCAGTTGCCGGTTGGCGCGCAGAACCTGGGTCACGGGTTCGGTATTCATGCGGTTCAGGACCGGCTCGGCTTCGACCCCGATACGGGCGGCCAATGCGGAGAGGCTGTCGGCGGTGATGCTGCCACGCATCTCCATCAGCGCGTCATGGGCGGCCCGATAGGCGTCATCGCCCGCGATCTGATGCACCGAGATGGCAAAGCGCGACGCCAGTTCGCTTTCCGGCCCGAGAATCGGGAATTCCTTCAGAATCAAGCGTGTATTGCCGTCCTGCTCGATTGCGGCCATGATATCCGCGGCGGCTTGGCGGCAGACACCGCAGCGATAGTCGATGAACTCGACCACGGTCAGGTCGCCCTCGGGATTGCCGCCCACCCAGCTATGGCCATCGGCGAAGATGGCGTCGCGGTTGGCGGCGACCAGCGCGCGGTCGTTCTGCGCGCCCATCTCGGCCTGCCGCGCCTCGAGGACATTGATCGCCTCGACCAGAACCTGCGGGTTCTCCATCAGGTAGTCGCGCACGGCCGCGCCGAAGGCCTCGCGCTCGGTTTCGGTCATGGCGGACAGATCCAGCGACAAGGCGGGGGCCGCAGCCAGAAGCAACGCGGCGATCAGGCGTTTCATGGTGGTTCTTCCCCTGTTTTTCTGGCGCTCAACTTGCGCCTTCGGGCGTCCAAAGGCAAGGCGAGGTCCGCCGAAAGGAACTGGTCTGGCGGAGAGGGGCGCGCTAAACCGCTGCAAAAGGCAAGGGGACAGGCAATGAGGCATTCGAGGCGGGGGCAGGTGGACCCCTTTATCGTGATGGACGTGATGGAGAAAGCCGCACGCGCCGAGGCTGCGGGCCGCCATGTCATCCATATGGAGGTCGGCCAACCCGGCACCCCCGCCCCCGAAGGCGCCCGCCGCGCGCTGGCGCAGGCGCTGGACGCGCCGCTTGGCTACACGGTCGCGCTTGGCCTGCCTGCCTTGCGGCAGGGCATCGCGGATCTTTACCGGCGCTGGTATGGGGTCGATCTGGACCCGGCGCGGGTCGTGGTGACGCCGGGCAGCAGCGGGGCCTTCATCCTGGCCTTCTCGGCGCTGTTCGATGCAGGCGACCGGGTGGCGATGGGCTTTCCGGGCTATCCCAGCTATCGCCAGATCCTGCGCGCCCTGTCGCTGGAACCCGTCGGCATCCCGACCCGCCCCGAGGACCGCTATCAGCCCCGCCCCGAGGATCTGCCGCAGGCCGAGGGGCTGATCCTGGCCTCGCCCGGCAATCCCTCGGGGACGGTGCTGACCGCACCGGAACTGGCCGCGCTGTCACAGGCGGCAGAAGCTTGCGGCATGGCGCTGATCTCGGACGAGATCTATCACGGCCTGTCCTATGACGGGCGCTGCGTCTCGGCGCTGGAGGTGACGGATGAGGTCGTCGTCATCAACTCGTTCAGCAAGTATTTCTCGATGACCGGCTGGCGGATCGGCTGGATGGTCGTGCCCGAGCCGATGATCCGCACGCTCGAGCGTCTGGCCCAGAACCTGTTCATCTGCCCGCCCCATGCCAGCCAGGTTGCGGCGCTGGCGGCCCTGGATTGTATCGAGGAAGCCGAGGCAAACCTTTCCGTCTATGCGGAAAATCGGCGCCTGATGCTGGAGGGCCTGCCGCGGGCCGGCTTTCGCAGGATCGCCCCGCCCCAAGGGGCATTCTATATCTATGCCGATGTGTCGGACCTGACCGATGACTCGCTGGCCTTTGCCGCCGAGATCCTTGAACGCGCAGGCGTCGCGGTCACGCCGGGTCTTGATTTCGACCCCGAGCGTGGGCGCCGCACACTGCGCTTCAGCTATGCCCGCGCGACAGCCGACATCGTCGAAGGGCTTGCGCGGCTGGAAAGGTTCATGGCCACGCGATGAGCCGCCTGGTGCCGCCTTTCCGCGCCCTGCTGATGGCCCTCTGGCTTGCGCTGGCCCTGGCGCTGCCCCTGGCCGCCGAACCGGCGGTGCGGCTGGACCTGGGCGCATCCTCGCTGACACGGACCGAGCGCGGCTGGTGGCAGAGGCTTTTCGGCGAGCCCTCGCTGGAGCTTACGCTGGCTCTGGATCATGCGGTGCCCTATCGGGTCTTTCTGGTGGGCGATCCCGCGCGACTGGTGGTCGATCTGAAAGGCGTCGATCTGTCGGGGCTGAGCCCGTCGGATCTGTTCGGGCATGATCTGGTCCCTGCCTTGCGGTGGGGTATCTTTCAACCGGGCTGGTCTCGGGTGGTGATCGAACTGCCCGGACCATACCGGATCGCGCAGGCAGGAAAGGTCTCGGGCGGGGCGCAGCCGCGCATCGCCATCCTGCTGCATCCCGTTTCCAAGGCCGATTTTGCACCCCGCCCCTCGGCTGCGGCGGCCTTGCGCGATCTGCCCGACCCTGCCGATCTGCCGCCCGCCCGGACCCGGCCGGAAATGCTGACCGTCATGCTGGACCCCGGCCACGGCGGCTTTGATCCCGGCGCGCAGGTGGACGGCGAATCCGAGGCGGCGCTGGTTCTGGCCTTCGGTCTGGAACTGCGCGAGGAATTGCAACGGCGCGGTGTGAACGTGCAGATGACGCGGGATCGGGATGTCTATGTCGGGCTTCAGGCGCGGCTGACAATGGCGCGTCAGGCGGGGGCGGACCTGTTCCTGTCGCTTCATGCCGATGCGCTGCCCCAGGGCCATGCGGCGGGGGCAACGGTCTATGTCTGGAACCCCTCGGCCGATGACCGGGCGGCGGCGCAATTGGCGCTGCGCCATGAACGCGATGACATGCTGCGGGGGCTGGACCTGACCGGGCAGGACGACCAACTGGCCGCCGTGATGATGGATTTCGCCCGCACCGACACGCAGCCCCGTTCCGAGGCCTTCGCGCGCATCCTGACCTCGCGCATGGCGCTGCTGGGGATCGGCCTGCATGGCCGCCCGGTGCAGGGCGCCGCATTCTCGGTGCTGAAATCGCCCGACATTCCCTCGGCGCTGCTGGAACTGGGCTTCCTGTCGGACGAGACCGACCGCGCCAATCTGACCGACCCGTTGTGGCGGGCGCGCATGGTCGAGGCGGTGGCCGATGCCGTCACCGGATGGTGGACCGACGAGACTGCGCGGGCGGGTCTGTTGCGACGCTGAAGGCGGGGTAATCGTGTTTTGACCCGCAGCCCGCGCGGGTCTATAGACGGGACAATCTCCTGAAAGGCCTCTTCTGTCGTGGTTCGCAGCATCCTTTCCTTTTTTGGCGCGATCTTTTCGTGGTTCGTGACTGCGATCATCTTCGTCGCACTGACCCTGGGCGCGGTTTTCTGGATCTATTCCCGCGACCTGCCCAGCCACGAGACGCTGGCACAATACACGCCAAAGACCATCAGCCGCATCTATTCCTCCGAGGGCCGACTGATCGACGAATTCGCCGAAGAGCGGCGAATCTTCGTGCCCATCGACGAGGTGCCGGACCTGATCGTGCAGGCCTTCATCAGCGCCGAGGACAAGAACTTCTTTCATCATCCGGGCTATGACCTGCGGGGGATCCTGTCGGCAGCCTACGAGGCGGTCGCCTCGCGCGGCAGCAGCGTGCGCGGCGCCTCGACCATCACGCAGCAGGTGATGAAGAACTTCCTTCTGTCCAGCGACCGCAGCATCGAACGCAAGGTAAAGGAGCTGATCCTGGCCGCCCGGCTGGAAAACACGTTGACCAAGGATCAGATCCTGGAACTCTATCTGAACGAGATCTTCCTGGGCCAGAACAGCTTCGGCGTGGCCGCCGCCGCACAGACCTATTTCAACAAGTCGCTGTCCGAACTGGCGCCCCACGAGGCCGCGATGCTGGCCGCCTTGCCGCAGGCTCCGGGCCGGCTGCATCCGGTGCGCGCCAAGGGGCGCCTGACCGACCGGCGCAATTACGTGCTGCGCGAGATGTGGCATAACGGCTATCTGGACGAGGCCACCTTTCGGGCCGAAGCGGCCAAGCCGCTGCGCAGCGTCCAGAACGGCGATTTCCCCGGCTTTCAGAACAGCCTGCCACCCCGCGACTATTTTACCGACGAAATCCGCCGCCAGCTCAGCCGCGAATTCGGCCGCGAAGAGTTCTTCGGCGGCGGCCTGACGATCCGCGCCACCGTCGATCCCGACCTGCAAGCCCAGGCTGCGGCGGCCTTGCAACAGGCGCTGGAGGATTACGACCGGGGCCGCGGCGTCTGGCGCGGCACAGGCGAAGAAATCGACCCGTCGCTGCTGCGCGACGAGGCGGCGTGGCGTGGCGCGCTGTGGGATTTGCGCCTGCCGCGCGACATTCCCGGCTGGCGCCCGGCCGTCGTGCTGGCCATCGAAGGCAGCCGCGCCCGCATCGGGATCGAGGGCATTGCCGAAGAGCCCGAAGGCCACTGGATTCCGGCCGAGGATGTGACCTGGGCGCGCCGCCGGGACCGCCAGACGGGCAGTCTGGGGCCGCGCGCGCAGGGGGCGGGCGACCTGGTTCGTGTGGGCGAGGTCGTGCTGGTGCGCGCCCTCACGCGCGACAGCGATGGCAGCTTCCTGCGCTGGTCTCTGCGACAGGTTCCCGAGATCCAGGGCGGTTTCATGGCGATGGATGTCAATACCGGGCGTGTTCTTGCGATGCAGGGCGGGTTTTCGTATCAGTCCTCGGTTTTCAACCGGGCGACGCAGGCGCTGCGTCAGCCGGGTTCCAGTTTCAAGCCCTTCGTCTATGCGGCGGCTCTGGACAACAACTACACCCCCGCCACGATCGTCGTGGACGAGCCGATCCGCATCAACACGCCCCAAGGCCTGTGGGAACCCAAGAACGCTTCGGGGCGACATTACGGGCCGACCCCGCTCAGAACCGGGATCGAGCAGTCGCGCAACCTGATGACGATCCGTATCGCCGACAATATCGGCATGGAGACAGTGGCCGAATATGCCGAGCGCTTCGGCGTCTATGACCGGATGCAGCCTTTCCTGGCGAATGCTCTTGGCGCACAGGAAACGACGCTGTTTCGCATGGTTGCGGCCTATGCGATGTTCGCCAATGGCGGCGAGCGGGTCGAGCCGACGCTGGTGGACCGCGTACAGGACCGGCGCGGACGCACGATCTATCGCCATGACCGCCGCGTCTGCCAGACCTGCGGCCTGCAGGCCCTTCCGGCCGGAGCCGCTCCGGTGATCGAAAGCAATCGCGAGCGGGTGATGGACGCGATTACCGCCTATCAGCTGACCTCGATGCTGGAAGGGGCAGTGACGCGCGGTTCGGGTTCGGGGGTAAACCTGCCCGTCCCCATTGCAGGCAAGACCGGGACCACCAACGACGCCAAGGACGTGTGGTTCATCGGCTATTCCAGCAATATCGTGGCGGGCTGCTATCTGGGCTTCGACCAGCCGCGCACGCTTGGCAGCAATGCCTTCGGCGGCACGCTCTGCGTTCCGGTCTTCAACGCCTTCATGCGGGCGGCGGTGGCGGAATATGGCGGCACGGCCTTCCGCGTGCCGCCGGGCGGCTACTGGGTCAAGATCGACCGGGTGACGGGCCAGCGCCTGCCGGATGATGCGACGGGTCCGAACGTCATCGCGGAATATTTCCGCCAGGGCTCGGACCCGAACTGGGGCGCGCCCCTTGTCGTGACCGGCTTCGGCGACGGCCCGGTGATCCTGCCCTGGGAGGCGGGCGCCGAGTCGCGGGCATCGACCTCGATTGTCACTTCCACCGGTGAGAGGCGTGTCATCCCCAGCCGCACCGATTTCGGAACGATGTCGTCGGGCGGGCTCTACTGAGCCCGGGATTCAGCGGGGGAACCTTCGCTTGCGTCCCGCGGGGGGCGCCTGGAGGGATACCGCCATCCGCACCCCTATGCCCGGCGCTTGAGCGCTGCGCTCGCATTCCCAAGGCAAGGGCTGCACCAGGCGCCATCGCCAGGACCAGCCGCGCCGCCGCAACGGCGAGGTTGGTCGATTGCAGGGTCAGAAACAGTTCGTCAGCAAGCGCGACGCAGTCCCCCTTTTGCCGCTGGTGATCTGACCGGGCCATTCTCTGTGCGCATGAGTGTCGGATGTGTTGGCTTGGAACGAGACGGCAAAGTGGGCGTCCATCTGGACGGCTCGGTGGGCAGCGGGGTTTCGCGGCTGGAGGGGCTCGAGGGGCCGACCGGCGGCGGCGCAGGAAGGCGGCGCGGGCGCGGATCGCGGCGGAGAGCTGTCCCGGGGGCTTCGATGGCGGATATCGCGCGGCGGCACGGGAGGACGCGCTGGCAGGCCTGCGACTGGCGCAAGAAGATGCGGACGGGTCAGCTTGTCGTGCCCGAGAGCGTGGCGGCCCTGCCGATGCTTGCGGAGCTGGTCGTGGAGGCCCCCGCCGCGGCGATGCCGGCAGAGACGGGGCTCGCCACCGGCGTGGAGATCGTTGTCGGCGATGTCGTGATCCGCCTCGACGCCGATGCGGATGAGGCCCTGCTGACGCGGTCGATCCGGGCGGTGCGGGCGGCAGTGATGCTCGGCCAGGGTGGGGCAGTGAAGGTTTGCGTGGCGACGCGCCCGGTGGACCTCCGCAAGGGGATCGACGGCCTTGCGCTGGCCGTGCAGGAGATGGTCGGGCTGGACCCGTTCTGCGGTGCGGTCTTCGTGTCCCGTGCGAAGCGGGCCGACCGGATCAAGCTGCTGGTCCGGGACCAGACCGGGATGGTGCTCGTTCACAAATGCCAGGAGGGGGCCGCGTTCGTCTGGTCCCCGGTGCGGGATGGGGTGATGCGAATGTCCTCTGCGCAGCTGGCGGCTCTGTTCCAGGGGTTGGACTGGCGGCTGGTGCGGCCGGAACGGGCGCGGCGCCCGCTGGTCGCAGGATGAGCGGGCGGACGCAGGGGAAGCGCCTGTTCTTGCTGGCCAGGACCGCGTCAGCGTGGTTCGCTCCGAGGCATGGATGCCGATGCCCTCAGCCGCGAGAACGCTCATCTGACGGCAGGGCTCAGCGAGGTCGAGGCGGCGCTGCTCGGGCTGCAGGAGGCCAACCGCCGGCTGGAGGACATCTTGCGCGCCTCGCAGCGCGAGCGCTTCGGCAAGAGTTCCGGGAAACTGTCGCCCGGCCAGTTCAATTTGCCGCTTGAGGACGCCACTGGCCCAGGGCGTGCTTGAGGCCGCACAGGAGAAGGCCGAGCCCGCGCCTGCCCGGGCGCGCGGGGAAGAACCTCGCAAGCCCGCGCGCAACCGTGGCCATCTGCCCGCGCACCTGGCCCGGGTCGAGCGCGTGGTCGAGCGCGTGATCGAGCCCGGCCGCACGCTCTGCCCTTATGGCTGCGGCGAGATGGCCCGGATCGGAGAGGAGATCCTTGCGCGGCTCGATGTGATCCCGGCGCAGGTCCAGGCGCTGGTCACGCGGCACAGCCAGATGCTTGAATTCTTCCGGCGCCCGCCGCCCTGCCTGTTCGGTATGGAAGCCTGCGCCAGCGCGCACGACCGGGGGCGGGAAGTGATCAAGTTCGGGCATGATGTCCGGCTCATGCCGCCCACCTGCGTGAAGGGCCATGTCAAGCGCG